>JBEKSA010000025.1:0-56585 GCA_049517515.1 Occallatibacter sp. | reverse complement strand
GCCGGCGACCAGCACCATGGGCGAGATCGTGAAGCGTGCCGGACTGGTGGTGGCGCGCAAGAAGCGGCGCCGCACCGAGCCCTACACCGAGCCGCTCGGCCATGCGGTGGGGCCGAACCGGGTCTGGGGCGCTGATTTCAAGGGCTGGTTCCGGTCCGGTGATGGAACGCGCATCGACCTGAGCTTGGCTTTCCACTCTAGGCGTCTGTCGCAGGGTCCTACAGATTTCCCCCATAGTGCCCGATGGACGATTTGCGACCACTTGCGATTGGCTTTTCGGCGGGTTGCTGTATCTTATTGATTCTAAAATGGTAGGCGAGGCGGGAATCGAACCCACAACCCCCGGCTTAGAAGGCCGGTGCTCTATCCGATTGAGCTACTCGCCCACGCTCTCCATTATTGTATCTGCGAAGTCACCGATTGGGGCGGCGCGGGGCTCGAATCAGGCGGCGCGGCCCTGGGGATGGTTGCCATCAGTCACGGTCTGAAGGTAACGCACGACGGTGGCTTCGGCCCAGTGGACACCGTCGGCGGTTTGACGGCCGAGAAATGCGCAGTGGCCGCCGTGGCGCGGCTCAATGAAGTCGATATGGGGATTGTCAAGAATTCGCTCGCGGGTTTCGGGAATAAGGCGGATAAACGGATCGTTCCCGGCGAGGAGGACAAGCGCGGGAACGGCAATGCGGTCGAGCACCCGAGCACTGGCAGCGCGGTAGTAATAGTCGTCTGCATCGCGGAAACCGCAATAGGGAGCGACGATCTTTTGGTCGAATTCGCGGATGGAGCGCACCGGTCCGATGCCGTCGGTTTGATAGATGCCGGGAAAGAGCTCAGCTTTGCGGCGGAAGCGTTGCATGAGCCCGCGCAAAAAATGCCATTCGTAGATGCGGTTGGCCGGCTCATGGAGAGCATCGGCACAGGCGGCGAGATCGATGACCGAACAGACCGTGGCCACGGCAACGAACGGCGGACGTGCGCCCCACTCGCCGGCAAGCTTGAGCACCATGTTGCCGCCCATGGAGTAGCCAACCAGCGCCACCCGCTCGAGGCCGAAGCGCTCGGTGAAGTGGCGAACTACCGCACCCACATCGGCGGAGCGTCCGGAGTGATAGAGCGTCGGCGTGAGTGCATCGGAGCCGCCACAGTTTCGCATATTCATGCGGACGACGTTCATTCCGGCGTCCCAGGCGCGCGTGGCGATGCCCTGCATGTAGCGGGAATCTGATGAGCCCTCCAGACCATGCACAAGCACCACCGTGAGGCACTCTGCGCGTACGGCCTCAGGCTGCCAGTGGCAATGGCAGAGGACGCGGCTTCCGTCTGCCGGGTCGACTTCTACGGTTTCCACCACATCTCGTAACTCAAAAGCTGGGCGAGGAAGAAAATTGCCGACAATGGTTTGGAGATGACCGTTCGTGAGCCATGGATGAGGCTCAAACGAAGTAAGCCAGGCGGGAAGCGCCTGTTGTGCCTGAACCAGCGTGTCAGCTTGCGTTACCAAGGATTACCCCCTGAATGCGAAAGACGGACCATGACCATGATTTAGAGCGGAATCCGAGTAAACGTGCCCCCTCAGTGTGTCTTGAATGTGGCCTTTTCCTGGGGAAAAGGCCACTTGGCGGACGTGCTTTCAGGGTATATGTACTCGGATTCCGCTGTAGCTTTTTCGGGGGGACTTTGGGGCGGCTAGTGGGGATCGAACCCACGACATCCTGAGCCACAGTCAGGCGTTCTGCCGCTGAACTATAGCCGCCGTCTACCCTTTCGATTGTAGCATCGAAGCACATCTCCAAAACCGGCCAGAGAGGAGCGAAAGTGCAGCAGCGCGAACCAAATGCGACCTCTGAAAAGGCCGCTCCCCAGTCGAGCACAGCCTCTTCAGACCGGTGGAATCGTGGCGCGTGGATCTTCCGCGACGAGACCCTGCGCAAACTCGAAATTCTGCTCGACGAGGCTTTTCTCATTCCCGGAACCCACATCCGCTTTGGCCTGGATGCAATCATCGGCCTGGTTCCCGGCATCGGCGACGTACTGGGCGGGCTAGCCTCTCTGTTGATCCCGCTCACTGCGTGGATTCGCGGCGTGCCTTATGTAACGCTGGTCCGAATGGCGGCGAACCTCGGCATTGGCGTGCTTGTCGGCTCGATTCCGATCTTGGGCGACGCCTTTGACATCGCGTGGAAGGTCAACCGCCGCAATTATCGCCTGCTCACTCGTCACCTCGGCGAACCTCGGCAGCACACTTGGCGCGATTGGGCCTTCCTTCTGGTCCTGGCCGCCATTCTCGGTTTGGTCTTTGCCATCCCCGTGGTGCTAGTAGTGTGGCTAATCATTTGGCTGCTGCATCCATAACAGATCCGCTTCAGGATCAGCAAAAAGCGGGTTACAATCGAAAGAGGTTATCGGGGCGTAGCGCAGTCTGGTAGCGCATCTGCTTTGGGAGCAGAGGGTCGGGGGTTCGAATCCCTCCGCCCCGACCAGCTTCTCATTCCAGTTTCGTTGTACTGATGCATCGGCGGCGATTGCCTGTTGCGGGGGTAGGCTGTTAGGAACGTCAATCCCGGCCGGAGCTTGCGCATCTTCGGCGGTAAACTCTCGTCAAGTGAGTTGAAAGGCATCGCACGATTCGCCCGCGTGATAGCCATAGAAGTTGCGCATCATGCGACACAGCGTGGAAACGCGCGGCAGTTTATCTTGAACAGCGACGCAGATCGAGAAGTGTATCTGAGCCTGCTGCGGGAAAACATAGAAGAGCATGGTGCCTCCTTGATCGGCTACTGCCTGATGTCCAATCATGTTCATCTAGTCATGGTTCCTCACCGAGCCGACGCTCTGGCCACAACCCCCAAGCATACCCACGGAAGATATGCTGCTTATTGGAATGCGAAACATGGATCGAGCGGGCATGTGTGGTAGGGAAGGTATTATTCTTGCCCGCTTGATAGGCCGCACCTGTGGGAAGCATTGCGCTACACGGAATTGAATCCAGTGCGGGCGGGACTGGTTGCGGAAGCGGATGCCTGGATCTGGTCGAGTGCCGTGGTTCACTGCGGGGCGACAGCTGCGGACGGATGGCTGACGATGCAAGAATGGCAAGGGCGATGGGATGGCTCGAGTTGGAGGGAATTTCTCGCCGCCGGAGAAGCCGAATCGGAGAGGATGGCCGTCCGGCAGTGTACGCACACTGGACGCCCGCTGGGGACCGAGGAGTTTGTCCATGAACTAAAGGAGACAACAAAGCGGCCTCTAGCTCCTCGAAAGGGAGGCCGCCACGCAAAGTTGGTTGAGGGGGAACAGCAAGGCGAGCTTTTTTGAGCAGTAGCGGCTTTTCGCTGGGGTTGTGGGGAACGTCCCGTCTGTCCCCAGGTTCCGTCTGTCCCCAGGTTCGCAGGTTCCCAAGGTTCCCAGGTTCCAGGTTCGTCCCCAGGTTCAGGTTCCTATGTTCCTAGGTTCCTGACGATATCAGAGGCGAGAATCTTTTCGGTGCACGTAACGTTCATGCTTTATCGGCCGGCCTTCTGTTTCCCCAAGTGATAGCTAAGTCCGGCGTTATAGGTCAGCGAGTCGAGTCCCGGATTAATCGGCACAATGCACGCATTCGAAAAATGGAGGAAAAGGAACCCGGCGCGAAAATCCCATCGATCGGTCAGTTTGAACTGAGCACCCAGGCTCCATTGAACCGTGAAGTCCTCGTACGACGCGTTCTCCGTGAGCGCTTTTTTTGTGAAGCCGATCATGCCGCCTTTCATCAGGAAGTAAGGCTTGATGCGCTCGCCGTCTCTCCACATCATGCGCAGCCCGAGGGGCGAGATCTCTAAGCCCGCAACGTGCTCACGATCCGTTGTCAGCGGAGTTCCCCACTCGTCAGTTTTACTGGGTTGGGTGAGGATTGCCACCGGCAGGATATCGGCGGTATAGTCCATCCGCGCTCCGATGAACTTTCCCCAGGAGTTCCGGTCATACTCCACCCCTGCGATGTGAAGATTGCTCCACCAGGATTTGGCGAAGACGTGGAAGTGACCGAAGGAGCCGATATCTTCGAATACCAACTCGCTTTCAACCGGCCGAGGTTGGTGGCGGTTGCCGCCGTCGGCGCCGCCGGACACAGATTTGAGATTGGGAGTCCAAACGAATCCGGTGGAGAATCGACCGAAGTTGCTGGGCAGCCCCGGAATCCGGTAGGGGAGCTTATAGCTAAGGTTCTGGTACAAAGCGAAATTCGTGTACTGGTACCCGCCTTCAAAACGAATCGCGAGATGCTTGCTCACTGGAGTGTCCGCACCACCACCGAAGAAAGTGGAGAAGGAGGCGTTGCCTCCAGGCGAACCGTTTGCACCCCAGTTCTGATTCAGACCCACATCGCCGAATAGGGCGTCAGTGAAGAGCCTCTCCTTGCCGACATAGTGCTCGTACTCGCCTCCTACCATGATGGAAAAGGCATGCTGCGGAGCGCCGAGATTGGTTCCGTGCAAAGCTGAATAGTCAAGTTTTGGCCGCAGGTGATGCCAGGCGGGAAAAGCAACGGCTGCCTCCCAGCCGAGCAAGGGCTGACGGGACCCTGGGACACCATTGAAAGAATTGGATTGAGAAGTGAATCCGCCGAAAATTTGATAGGAGGCGGAAGTCTCAACCTGAGCGGTCAAAACAGCCGGGTAGAAGCATAACGCGAACAGAGTGAAGAGTCGAGCGCGCATTCCTTTTCTCCTGGCGCGAAGTGATTTGACTCCAACGTTAAGGAACACACACTCTTTCGCATCGTACGGTCGGACATCCAAAAAATGCATGGAATAGATTGTGTCTTCAAGTCAAGCAATCAGAATAAATAGAGCTTCCTCTCCCCAAGGAGATTACGTCCTCGCGCCGCCTCGAGACGACTATCAGTTCGTACTTGGCAGATGTCATGCCTGAAATGGCCAACCGCTCCATCCAGAGTCTGGCGCAGCTCACCTCAATCGCCTACGGCACCAACCACCAAAGTAACCTATCCACCACCCCGCCAATCCGTCAACCGTGTATTTGTTCGGACGCTTACGTTCAAAGTGCTATCGCGCGCGTGCGAGCGCGCCCGCGCCTTTTTTGGAGAGAGCCGCACATTGCAACAAGGTGCGAGCGTGTGCGCGCGCGAGCGGGGATCGTCCTGATCCGAATTTTGTCATGCCATAACGCGCGTGTGTGCGCTCGCGCGAGAGAACTCAGATCTGGCGGTTCCCATGGGGAGTTTGCCGCAGCTCCGCTGTGCGTTGCCGCACCTTCGCTTCAAGCTGATCGCGGGCGTCGCGAATCGCATTCTCCGCCCGCTTTCTCGCGGAGCTCACAACGGTGATCGCAATGGCGCAGAGAATGAATGCAGCGAAGAAACTCTGCGATTCTTTGGCGATCTTCATCGAAAACAGAGGGGGAACGAAAAAATAGCCGACGAGGAGCGAAGAGAGCATGACGGCTACAAAGCCGGCGATCGCTCCTCCAAACCAGGCACTCCCCATGACGGCGCCAAAGAATAGAAAAACGAATGGATACGCGATCACGTGTTGCAGCGGGAAAGTCCACAACAACGCCACAATCACAAAGCAGACGGCTATGGAGCACGGTTTCACGACGTATTCCAACCTCCTTGCAGAGAACCGGCCCCTTTCTGCATTTGTCATGCTGGCATCATAAACGGAATCGACCTCGAGCACGCCTTTCTGAGATCGGAGGCTCCCTTCACACCGCCCGAAAACACGGCGATTTCCCTGACATTTGCGCCTTGCTAGAGTGCGCAAACCCTGTGCCTCGCCAAGACTCCATCCGGGCGGAAAATGGCCTCGTCTTCCGCATAGAGGCATCTCGAGATCGGCAATCTATCACTCCATCTGTGCAGAGCAAGAATGCCCGAATGCCCAGACCCTGGGTGTGAAACTGCCATTTGGCAAGTCGCGAGCTTCTCTGCTTGCTCCAACTGCACAAAGTGCGGGCGAGTTCATTGATAGCGGCATGCCGCGTACGCGCAAAGGAGAGCGGGCCAAGCCGACGGGTGGCAGCTCACCGCACTTCATACACGGTTATCGACTCGGCCGGCTCTTCGATATTCAGCTTTCCACCAGCTGCGACCGGCGCACTTCCCGTTGCCGGAGCCATTGCCTGAAACTTCGTACACCCGGCAAGCGCGGTCCCTTCCACCGGCAGCTTCAGGAGTTCACTTTGTTCTGCCTTGTTTACGATAATGAGGAGCCTCTCCGTCGACGGATCGGCGGAGCGGCTGTACGAACAACTCCCCGCCCCTGATGTGCGAATAAATGCAAACACATCATCGTCGGCGAAAAGATCCTGTTCGAGCCCTGTCTCGAGCGCTGGATGCGACGCCCGCAGCGCCAGCATTCCTGAGGTCCAGGCGAATATCTGCTGCTCAGTGGCCGTGCGGCCCGCTCCGGTAAAGGCGCTGCGCGTGTCCCCCGGGAAACCACCGGGAAAGTCCCGTCGGTTATCGGGATCATTGCCTCCCTCCATGCCAATCTCGTCTCCGGAATAAAGCTGTGGCATTCCGCGCAACGTGGCCAACAAACCCAGCGCCAATTTCTGCCGGGGAACGGAGCCGCCAGCCTCCGTAAAAAAGCGCGAGGTATCGTGATTGCCTATAAACGGGACCAGCCGTTCGGGGTGGGGATAGAGCGCGTCCTGGCGAAGAACATTGGCCAGTTCGGTCATGGGTTTGTCGTGGGCCAAAACGTCACGCAGTGCAAAGAAGACGGGAAAGTCGAAGGGAGTGTCCAGCCCTGTGTCGATGCCCTGGTGCGCCACGCCGCCCGCGAAATAAGAGGTGACCTCCGGATCTCGATCGAAGATCTCGCCTACCGTTGTCAGGTGTGGATACACGCTATGCAGCGTGGCGTGAAAATCATGCCAGAAGGCGCGGTCCACGTAAGGAAACGTATCCAACCGGATGCCGTCGAGGTTGGCTGTTTCAACCCACCATAGCGCGTTTTGAATCAGGTAGCGCGCCACCAGCGGATTCTCCTGGTTGAGATCGGGCATTTCGTCCGTGAACCAGCCGTCGGTTACATCGCGCCACGCCTGCGGCGGAGCGTGCGGGTTCACCAGCGCATAAAAGTCGTTCTTCACGGCGCTATGATGCTCAAGCGTGCCGTGGAACCAGTCGGGCGCGGGAGGATCGAGCACCCACGGATGCTTGATGCCAATGTGATTGGGCACCAGGTCAACCACCAGCTTCATACCGCGCGCGTGCAGCGCATCGGACAGATGCTGGTAGTCCGCGAGCGTGCCAAAGTGCGGGTCGACTGCGTAAAGGTCGGTAGCAGCATAGCCGTGATAGGCCACTGGCATTGCGCCGTTGGAAGCCACGGGCGTGGTCCACACTGCCGTTACACCCAGTTGCTTGAGGTAATCCAGATGCTGCTCGATACCGGCCAAGTCTCCGCCATGCCAGCCGCGCGCGGCGGCCCGATTGTCGCCGGTGGGATCGTCGGCCGGCTTTCCGTCAGCGAAGCGGTCGGTCATGATCAGATAAAGCACGTCGGCAGAAGAGAAGCCGCTGTGGCCATCGGCCTGGTGCGAGCGTTGGTTTAGCGCAAAGGACCGCCGCGACTGGCCCCGATCGTTGCTTGCAGTAATCCACAACGTTTGCGGCGCCGCGGATTTTGTTTTAAGCCACAGGAAAACCCAGTGGCCGTTTTCCGAGGCCTGGGTGTGGTCAAGGGTCACGCCCTTGCCGCTGAGAGTAAAGCGCGCATGGCTCAGTCCCTCGCCATGAACGAGGAGCATAGGGTCGGGAAGGCCGGCCCACCAGCCTGGCGGGTCAATCTTGTCGATACATGGACCGCTTGCGTTTTGTGCCGGAGAACACGCCGGCGGTGTTTGCCCTGAAGCCCAAAGACCACAGGCGAGCCCAGACACAGCAATCACAACTAGCCGCCTGGGGAGCTTCATTGCATCACCTTTCATCTATGTGGACAGTATCGGCGACGCGCTGGGCGCAGGACCGAAAAGCGAGAGGCATTCTCTGCGCCACGGCGACATAGAGCCGCCATGGCGCATCGAATCCAACAGCGCGATCAGAAGGTGAATCGAGCCGCCAACTGAATCTCGCGATTGCTGTATTGCTGAACACCTTCAATCTGGCCGAAGTTGCCGCCGTAGTTTCCAGGGCCGAAGTTCCCGTTGGGGCTGGAATTCGGGTTAGTGAATTCCGCGGTGTTGAAGATGTTGAAAGCATCTCCGTGCAATTCCAGCGTATACCTTTCTAGGTGGAGGTTTTTCTGGAGACTGAAATTGACCACACGGTATCCGGGCCCGTAGACCTGGTTGCGGCGCAGGGTTCCGAGGCGTGTATAGGTGGTGGCGTGTGACACGCTGCCGGCAACCGTTGGAGGATTGGCGAACGAGGTCGGATCGAACCAATGGCCCGAGATGCTCTTGGGATACTTAATGGGCGCAATCAGGTCGGGACGGTTTCCGGGTTCGGCTGTTCCCGTGGAGAGGTCGGTCGGCGAGCCCGACTGAACCAGGGCGGTCAAGCTGGTTTGCCAGCCGCCAATCAGCCAGTCCATCGGGATTGAGGCGCTGCGGCCAAACTGCTGTCCGCGGCCGAAGGGCAGCAGATAGAGGATGGATGAACTGAACACCTGGCGCTGGTCTTGACTGGAGTTGCCATAACCCGCCATCGGATCGTAATAAAGAGCCGCGCTTTGACCCTGGAAAGCTCCAGGCGAGTCGTCCAGCGTGTGCGACCACGCGTAGGAGCCGGTTGCGGTCAGCCCTGTGGTCATGCGGTGTTCCACGTGCAGTTGCAGGCCGTTGTAGTTCGAGATGCCGTTGTAGTTGTTGTAGTTGATGCTTCCCAGGGTCGGGAAGTTCTGCTGGCCCGTGTTGAACTGGTAGAGGTTATATGGGTAATAAGTCGACATGTTGCTGCCAGACGTTCCAACGTAAGCGATGTTCACAACGTTGTTGGCTCCGAACTGCCGCTCCAGCTGCAGGTTCCACTCCTCTACTGAGCTGGTCTTGCTATGTTGATTCACGGCGATCATGTTGGTGCCGGCCGGAGGGTTGTTGGGGTTGAAGCCGACATAGCCGCGGGCCGGAAGAGCGATCCCGGTGTCCCCGGTAGCGCTGTAAGCGACCGTGCTCGGGGAGGTATAGCCGGTGCAATTGTAACCGCCGTCCCACGCCATCGGTGTCGGTGATGTGGAGAGCTGGCCAGTGAACGTGGTGCAGTAGCCGTTGGTGGACAAATAGTCGCTGCTGCCGCCGAAGGGCGACTGCTCGCCAAGCTGGTTGTCGATGCCGCCGTAATCGAGGAAGTAGAAGATCCCGAATCCGCCGCGGAGCACGGTCTTGCCATCGCCTGTCAAGTCATAGGCAAAGCCCGCGCGCGGGCCGAAGTTGTGATATTGCTGCGCAATGATGCTGCGCGAGATACCGTTCTTGCCGGCAAGCATCACCGTCCCGGTATCCACGTTGAAAGCGGACTGCTGGTCGTGCGCCTCGTAGGGACGCGAGAGAAAGTCCCAGCGCATGCCGTAGTTCAGCGTCAGTTTATGATTGACGCGCCATTCGTCTTGCACGAACAGTCCGTCTTCCTGGCCGATATTGCCGAAGTAGCCGGCCTGCGAGCCGATCTCGTATTGATCCATGCCG
Organism: Occallatibacter sp.; assembly: GCA_049517515.1. Lineage (GTDB taxonomy): Bacteria > Acidobacteriota > Terriglobia > Terriglobales > Acidobacteriaceae > Telmatobacter. Next base: position 46,952 of record JBEKSA010000025.1, on the reverse strand, counting down.
CCCGCCAGCAGTTCTGAAACCTCATAGCCGGTAAAGTCCACCGTGCCTTCGTCGATCCAGAAGTAGCCCTTGCCTTCCTGCGGGTTGAAGAACTCGACCTGGCGGCGGATGAATGTCCCGCCGTATTTGAGGGTGTGGTCTCCACGCACCATACTCACCGAGTCGGTCACCTCATAGGTATTCTGAGGCACCGCGTAGAGGCCATAGTCGCCGGTGTACTCGAGGTTGCCCTTCCAGCCGCCGATCAGCGCTCCGCCGGTGGTTTCCTGGTTGATGTTGGCGTTCACGATGCCCAGATTCTTTGACACGTAGTCGCCATACATGGGCGGTTGATAGCCGTAGTTGTCGCGGTTATAGGCGATGTGCGCTTCATTCACGACGTTAGGAGAAAAGATGTGGGTGTAGCCCAGGTCCCAGCCGCGCGCATGGGTGGGATTGTTGCCGGTTCCGCCGCCCGCGGGAAGGTTCTGGAACTCCGATGTCTTGGAATTGACAGAATTGTCGTAGCTGAAGCGGAGAAACAACATGTCGTTGCGCGTGGCGTTCCAGTCGATCCTGCCGTCGAAGGTGTTGTACTTGTTGTGTTCCGACTGCGTGTCGAGGTAATTGTTGATGTAGCGGCCGCTCGGGTCGTTCGCGGGTACTACCGTCGGATATGCATTGAGATAGTTCACTGCGGCAGGATTCAGCCGGCTCGGTGGAATGACGTTGGGATGTCCGTTGTAGCTAAACTGCGTGGGCGGCGGACCTGTCTTGGTAGTGGGGCAGGTGGTGGGATCGAAGATCAAACCAGGGCTGGTCTCGCCGGCATAGGGGTTGCCCGTGGAAGGGTCAATGCCGGGATAGCAGCGCGGATACTGGGTCTCGAAACCGTTCCCGCCGGAATTTGCCGAAGTGAGCAGCTCGCTGAAGTCTCCTGTACGCATCAGCGCAGAGGGAACCGTCAGGTAGTGTGCGGGGACAGCAATAACCTCGCGCAGCGCCTGGTAGTCGCCGAAGGCGAACAATTTGTTCTTGAAGATCGGCCCGCCGAGGGAGAAGCCGGGTTGGTTGCGGAGGAAGCCTCCGGGCTTGGAGGCGGGAGCGCCGTTGAAGCGGTAGTTATTGTTGGAATCGAAAGCTTGGTCGCGGTAAAACCAGAAGGCCGAGCCGTGGTACTGGTTGGTCCCACTCTTGATGGAACTGACCACGATAGCCCCGCCCGCGCGTCCGTATTCGGCTGGAGCTACGCTGGTATTGACTTTGAATTCTTGCGTCGCGTCGATGTTAGGGAAGAACAGAATCGTGTTCACCAGGCCGTCGTTGTTGTCCACGCCGTCGAGGATGTAGTTGTCGGCCTGGGGGCGAAGGCCGTTCACCGAGATGGCGGCGTCGCCGCTCTCGTTATTGCGCATGGTTTCGGTCATGTTGGCGCTGCCGCCGCCGCTGGCCACGTCGCCATAGGCGCCACGGGTAACACCGGGAGTCATTAGGGCAAGCTGGCTGAAGTTGCGGCCATTCAGAGGCAGCTCCGCCACCTGTGCGCCCTCGATCGTCGCTCCGACAGTCGCGTCGGAGGTGTCGATCAGCGGGGCGGATCCAGTCACCTGGACGGTCGTGGATGTCCCGGCCGCGCTCAGTTGAAAGATCACGGTCTGGGTCGAGGTTACGATGACCGTTACCGTTGCCGATTGCTTCTGGAATCCGTTGGCTGAGGCGGTCACTGTGTAGTTGCCGCGCGGTACGGCCAGGATGGTGAATCCGCCCGTGGCGTCCGATACGGCGCTGAGCTTGAGCCCGTTATCCGTACTGGTGGCCAGAACGTTTGCACCGGGAATTACTGCGCCCGTGGTATCCGTTACTGTTCCAGCAATGTTGCCCGTATCCGTCTGTGCGAACAAGCTGGTTGCGCCCAGAGACACCAGGAACAACGCAAGCGCCATCAGCGTAAAACGCATGTGGCGATGGCAGTTGGGTACTAAGCTGCTTTTTTTCAACATCACAATGTCCTCCAAAAAACTACGTTGACAAGCGTTGACTCTCTCGCGAGAAATTCGGCTGGGTTGAACGCCTTTCCTCTTAACCACGGATCAGAAAACGCCCTTGTATAGACGCCGGTCAATCCACAAGTCGCCAATTCACGGTCAATTGAGCATCATTAGATAAGCTGTTTATTCAAAGCTGGTTATCTTGCTATATCTCCCGGCTATTCGGTCGATCTTGCGCCTCCCCTCTTGCGATTTGTACCCTTTGGGTGCAATTCTTCTACACGATTTCCGTTACCCTGGGTTGCTGGTGCGGGCATGAACACGGGAGCAGAGAGAAACGGCGCCACGCGGGTGCAGTTCGGCATCTTTGAAGCCGACCTGGAAGCGGGGGAGTTGCGCCGCTCGGGGGTGCGCGTCCATCTGCAGAGCCAACCCTTCAAGCTGCTGGCGGCCCTGCTGGAACGCCCCGGCGAGGTAGTCTCCCGCGAGGCGCTGCAACGGGAACTCTGGGGCGCGGACACAACCGTCGATTTCGACCACAGCCTCGGGATCGCCGTGAACAAGCTGCGCGAGGCCCTGGGCGATTCCGCTGAGAACCCGCGCTTTGTTGAAACGCTGGCCAAGCGCGGCTACCGCTTCATCGCTCCGGTCAAGTTGGTCGATCCGCAAGCCGCTCCCGCGGATTCTTCTACGCCCCCGGCGCGAGCACGCGTCGCCCTTGCGTGGTGGCTGGCTGGATCTCTGGCTCTCGTTTGCATGCTGCTGGGTTTGTTCCTCCTCGTGCGCCAGCCTGTTCGCCGACCTTACCGCGTTGTTCAGGTCACTTTTTCCGGTCACGTGCTCACGAACGACCTCGACGTCGAGAGCTTCTCCAGTTCGACCAGCGACGGCACGCGCATCTACTTTTCCCACATGGACAACGGCAATCCCGTGCTAGCCGTCGCATTGGTGGCCAACGGCGAGATCAGCCACTTCCGCCTGCCTTCTGAGATTGGCGCGCCGCTGATCGGTTCGCTTTCGCCCGACGGTTCAAAGCTCGTCGTGCGCAGCCATCTACAAGCCGAGCCGGAGCAACCGCTGTGGATTGTGCCCACCTTGGGTGGGGACGCCCGCCGCGTTCCCAACGTGCTGGCGCACGACGCCACTTGGATGCCGGACGGACAGCGGCTTCTGGTTGCCAGCGGAAACGAGTTGACCATCGTTGGAGCCGACGGCAGCGATCCACACCGGCTGCTGACCGCCCAGGGTCTGGCCTTCTGGCTGCGCTGGTCGCCCGACGGCAAGCGGCTGCGCTTCACGGTGCGCGACTCCAAACGCCAGACTTCGGAGCTCTGGGAGGTTGCCTCCGACGGCTCCAACCCTCATCCGCTCTTTCCCAGCTGGAGCCAGCCCGCATCGGAGTGTTGCGGAAACTGGACCCCCGACGGCCAGTATTTCGTCTTTCAGTCCTCACACAGCAACAATGACCACAGCGAGATCTGGGTGCGGCGCGAGCGGCCCTGGTACCTGGCCGATCGCGAGCCGCGGCAGATCACCAACGGTCCGCTCGATTACCAGGCTCCAAGCACTGCGCCGGGCGGCGATCGCATTTATTTCATCGGCGCTGCCATGCAATATGAGCTGCTCCGCGCCGTGCCCAAGTCCTCCACCTTCACCACCCTGGACCAGAACCTGAGCGCAGCCGCGCTGGCACAGTACTCGCCCGACGGCAAATGGATTGCCTGGATCAACGCCTCTGACAATTCGCTCTGGCGCAGCCGCGTGGATGGCAGTGAGCGCATCGAACTCACTACCCCATTGCGGAGCATCTTCACCATGAAATGGTCGCCCGACGACCGCCGCCTGGCCGTCATGGGCCTGGAGCCGGGCAAGCCGTGGAAGATTTATCTCATCGATGCCGAGGGCGGAAAACTCACGCCAGTGCTGAATGAGGACCGGAACGAAGCCGATCCGGCGTGGTCGCCCGACGGCCAATCGATCGTCTTTGGCCGCCTGCCTGATCGCATGGACAATGGCCAGCCGAAGGCCATCTATCTACTCAATCTTCAAACCCGCAAAGTGACCGAGATTTCCGGCTCGGCCGGCCTCTTCAGCCCACGCCTCTCGCCTGACGGCCGCTACATCGCCGCCATGCCGCTTGATCAGCGTGCGCTGCTCCTATTCGACCGGAATACGAACCGCTGGACCACTCTTGCTGCCCAGGGCGTCGGCGACCCGACCTGGTCGTACGATAGCCGATCTATCTATTTCCAGGATTTCCTCGCGACGGGAAAGCCCATCTACCGCGTCGCCGTGCCCGCCGGCAAGCCGCAACAGGTGGCGACCATCGACAATCTGCGCCCCATTGCCGCCATCGACTACCGCCTCATCGGTCTTGCCCCAGGTGATCTACCCGTCGTTACCGCACGCACCCCTGCGGTCAACCTCTATGAAGTCGACCTTAACGAACGCTGAAAGAATCCGAAGGATGTGCGGGCTCCGCCCTGAGCTTGACCGGGCAACTGCGGCCAGCGTATGTTTGCGGCGTGAAACTCCCACGAATCAGCGGAATTTTGTTGCATTGCACTTCTTTGCCTGGCCGTTTTGGCATCGGCGATTTCGGGCCATGTGCTTACGAATTCGCTGACTTCCTACTCGCTGCCGGTCAGAAGTTGTGGCAGGTGCTGCCACTGAATCCCACTGGATACGGCGATTCTCCCTACCAATGCTTCTCCGCTTTTGCCGGCAACCCGTTGTTGTTGAGCCTTGAGCGCCTGCGGAATCAGGGTCTGCTCCAGGAATCGGACCTGGCTCAGGCGCCGCCCTTTCCAGAGAACTCGATCGACTTTGGCGCGACGATTCAGTTTAAGAGACCGGCGTTGCGCCGGGCAGCAGAGGCTTTCTTTGCTGATGCGTCTCGCGCGGATCGCGCGGCCTTCGAACGTTTTTGTGAACGTGCCAGTTCGTGGCTCGATGACTTCGCGCTCTTTATGGCCCTGAAGGACGTACACGACGGAACAGCCTGGACCACATGGGACGAAGAGATTCGCCGCCGCGACCCGCGCGCCGTCAGCGAGTGGACGCTTCGGCTTGCGCCTCAGTTGAGTGCCATCAAGTATTGGCAATTCGAGTTTTTCCGCCAGTGGGATGACCTCAAGACCTATTGCTGGCAGCGCGACATCCGCCTGATGGGCGATATCCCCATCTACATCGCGCACGATAGCGCGGACGTCTGGGCCCGCCCGGAACTTTTCTATCTCGATGATCGGGGCAATCCGACCGTAGTTTCCGGCGTGCCCCCCGACTACTTCAGCGCCACCGGGCAGCTTTGGGGCAATCCGATCTATCGCTGGGATGTGCTGGAGGCCGACGGATTCAGATGGTGGATTGAGCGTTTCCGCGCCTCGCTGGCCCTCTTCGATCTGGTGCGGCTCGATCATTTCCGCGGCTTTGAATCCTACTGGGAGGTTCCGGCCAAAGAGGCAACCGCCATCCACGGGCGCTGGGTTAAGGCGCCGGGAAAGAAACTTCTGTCGGCACTGCGGAACGAATTCGGCGAACTGCCGATTGTCGCCGAGAACCTGGGCGTGATCACTCCGCCGGTGGAGCAACTGCGAGAAGAATTCGGCCTTCCGGGGATGAGCATCCTGCAGTTTGCGTTTGGCACAGATCCGCAGGGATCTTCTTTTCGTCCGCATCATTACAGCCGCGATCTGGTCGCTTACACCGGAGGCCACGACAACGATACCGTGGTCGGCTGGTGGTCGAGTTCCGGCGCGACCGACAGCACACGTACGGCGGAGGATGTGCGCCAGGAGCATGAACTCGCGCGCGCCTATCTGAACTTCCATGACGATGCGGAGATCAATTGGATCATGATTCGCGCGGTGGAAGCCTCCGTCGCCGGCGTCGTGATCGTTCCCCTGCAGGACGTGCTGGGACTGGGCAGTGCAGCGCGCATGAATCTTCCCGGCACGGTAAGCGGAAACTGGAGATGGCGTTACGGTCCAGGCGCATTGAGCGGCGAATTGAGCGCCAGGCTTCGATCCCTGACCGCGCTCTACGATCGCTAGGTAGAATCCTCTAAATGGAAGCTGGAGAGCCGAATTCATGGAAAAACCACCACGCACGTTCTGGCAGATCTGGAACCTGAGCTTCGGCTTTTTCGGCATCCAGTTTGGTTGGGGATTACAGATGGCGAACATGAGCGCCATTTACGAATATCTGGGCGCGCGGGCCGACCAGATTCCGATTCTGTGGCTGGCTGCGCCGCTTACAGGATTGCTGGTCCAGCCGATCGTCGGCCAGGCCAGCGACAGCACCTGGGGTCCTTTGGGCCGACGCAGGCCTTACTTCCTGGCTGGCGCGATTCTGAGCTCGACGGCGCTGATCCTGATGCCGCGATGTTCCGCTTTGTGGATGGCGGCGGGGCTGCTCTGGATCCTTGATGCCAGCATCAACATCAGCATGCAGCCTTTTCGCGCGTTTGTGGCCGACCTGCTGCCCGAATCCCAGTGCACTCAAGGCTTCGCCATGCAGAGCCTTCTCATTGGCCTCAGTACGGTCATTGCCTCGGCGCTGCCTTTCCTGCTGACCAACGTATTTCACATGGCCCAGACTCGGGTCGCGGGCACGATTCCCTTCACCGTGCGCTTTTCTTTCTACATAGGCGCCGCGGCCTTTTTGTGCGCCGTGCTGTGGACCGTTTTCACCACCAAAGAGTATCCACCGGAAAACATGGCGGAGTTTCGCAAGCAAAAGGCCGAGCGAGCGGGCATAGCGGCTGGAGTTCGTGAAATCCTGGTTTCGGTCCGGGAGATGCCGCGCACGATGCGGCAACTCGCCTGGGTCCAGATCTCCACCTGGCTAGGGCTGTTCTGCATGTGGCTCTACTTTCCCGTCGCCGTGCCGCGCAACGTCTTCGGCGCCTCCGGCACAAACTCTCCCCTTTATTCCGCGGGAGCGGAGTGGGCAGGCGTTTGCTTCGGAATGTATTCGCTGGTGTGTTTCGCGTTTTCCTTGGCGCTGCCTGCGATTGCGCTCAAGCTTGGCCGCAAGGCAACGCATAGCGTGTGCCTGATATGCGGCGGCCTTGGGCTGCTTTCCGTGGCTGTGATTCACAGCAAATATCCGCTATTACTCTCGATGACCGGCGTTGGGATCGCCTGGGCCAGTACGCTCTCCATGCCCTATTCCATTCTTTCCGGATCACTGCCGCCGGGAAAGACTGGTGTCTACATGGGCATCTTCAATTCCTTCGTGGTGATTCCGGAGATTGTGGCATCGCTTGGGTTCGGCTGGGTGATGGACCATTTGCTGAACAACAATCGCCTTGCCGCGGTGGTTGCGGGCGGAGTGTTCTTCATGTTGGCGGCGTTGCTGACACCAAAGGTTGAAGACCTCGACGATCCGCATTTTCTCCGGAAATCCGCATCCGCGAATGCCGGCGCTGCACGCCTGTCCGCATAGCGACACATACTCAAGGGTGAATTTGCCGCGTTGGAGCTCTTGCTGGCAAAGCCCCAGGTCGATTTACCGGAACGGCCGGCCTTTCACCTGCCCCACTCCTTCACGCAAGGTGAGGAGCTGGTTGGCAGCCGCGCCGTGGATGTGCTCGACGAGTCCGGAGGGCCAGCGGACCTCAATGTCCGCAGTGGTTGCCGCGCCCAGGCCGAAGTGCAGGCGCGGATCGTTGGACGAGCAAAAGCTGCACCCGCTCACGACCTCCTGGACCTGCACCTTGCCCGCGTAACGCACCACCACGCGCGCGCCGATGGCGCTGCGGTTGCTCTTGGTGCCTTCCAGGCAAACCTTGATCCAGTGGTTGCCGGAGGGAGCGTCGTTACGCAGCAGCGTGGGCGGCTCGTCGACGTTCATGATGAGGACGTCCATGTCGCCGTCGTTGTCGAAGTCGCCAAACGCGGCGCCGCGGCTGCAATGGGGCGCGTCGATGCCCGGGCCGGCATCGGCGCTCATTTGAACGAAGGCGCCGTCGCCCTGATTGCGAAAGAGAATGCGCGGGCTGCGCTCCGGAAAGCGCGGCGAAACACGGGCCACTTCGGGATAAACGGTGCCGGACGTGAGCAGAATGTCGGGATAGCCGTCGTTGTCGAAGTCCACGATGCCGGCGCCAAAGCAGACAAAGCGGGTTTCCTTGTTGAGGCCTGCCTCCACCGTGACGTCGTCGAAGTTGCCCTTGCCGTCGTTGCGGTAAAGGCCGTTGGCCTGGTTGTAAAAGTGCGTCTTGACAATGTCGGTATGGCCGTCGAGGTTGTAGTCGCCCACCCCCGCGCCCATGCCGCCCATCTCGCGGCCTTCGCCACTCAGAGCGATGCCCCGGATCAGGGCTTCCTCGCGAAAAGTGCCGTCGTGGTTGTTCATCAGCAGCAGTGAGGGGGTCATGTCGCATGCCACGAAGATGTCGGGCCAGCCGTCCTCGTCGGCATCGATGCTGACTGCCGTCAAGCCGTAGGAGCCTCGCAGTGCAGCAATGCCGGACTCGCGCGAGACATCGGTGAAGGTGCCGTCGCCGTTGTTGCGGTAGAGGTAGTGCTGGGCCTTGGGCAGGCCCAGTGGGCCGCACATCGTGGCCACGCCCTCGTAGTTGCAGTTGGGCACGTCGAGCGAGGGCTTGGGAGCGGTGGCCAGATCGATCTCAAGATAGTTGGAAACGAAAAGATCCAGATGCCCGTCGCGGTTGTAATCCACAAAGGTACAGCCGGTGCTGTAGCGAGTCTTGGGGTAGAGCAGGCCGGCTTCGGCGGTCACGTTGGTGAAGGAGCCGTCGCCGTTGTTGCGGTAGAGGCGATTCTGTCCGTAGTAGGTGAGGAAGAGATCCTCCCAGCCGTCGTTATTGTAGTCGCCCACGCAGACGCCCTGGGCCCAGCCGGGGTCGGAGAGCCCGGACTTGGCGGTCACGTCGGTGAAGGTGCCGTCACGATTGTTGTGGTAGAGCCGGTTGCCGGAGCCGGGAGGCGTCCCGGCGAGCGTGCGTCCGCCGAGGATGAAGAGATCCATCCAGCCGTCGTTGTCGTAGTCGAAAAAGGCGCAGCCGGTCGCCATGGATTCGATGATGTAGGTAAAGCTGTCGGGCTCGCCGTAGATGATGGGCTGAGTAAGGCCGGCGGCCTGGGCTATATCGACAAAGCGGGAAAAGGGCGCCGCCGATTTTTGCGCCGGGACGGCTGCACGCAGCCCGCCGGGAATCAGCGCCGGAGCAAGGGCGGCGGGTGCGGTGCGCAACACGCGGCGGCGCGTCCAATGACCGGTTTGCCTCTCGCCAGTCACGCCGTGTATCTCCTCGCGCGAAGAACTTCTGCGTGCTTCAGCGCTGGTTCTGGCTCGCGGCCAGCTTTCTGCTCAGATCCATAGCGGCGGCATTGTTCGGATCGAGCTTGAGAGCGTGGGCCACGGCCTCCTGTGCTTCGTCGAAGCGGGATTGGGCACCCAGGGCGGCGGCCAACGAGATCCACGCCTGGACGTTGTCCGGAACTTCTTTGACCGTGAGCCGGAACTGCCGCTCGGCTCCAGCGTTGTCACCCGCCTGGAAGTCCATATAGCCGAGCTGGTACTGCGCCAGAACAAAATGGGGGTTGGCCTGGATGGCCCGCTGCAGCACGGCACGTTCGTCAGTCAGCTCGTCCAGATTGTCGAGGACGAGAGCCAATTGGTAGGCCATCGCGGCATCGTTCGGCTGCGCGGCGCAGGCTTGACGGTAGAGATCGGCGGCTTTCTGGTTGTCTCCAGCCTTCGCGGCCTGCGCGGCCTCGGCGGCCTTTGAAACGGCAAAGGTCCGGTCCGACTCCTGCTTCAGCTTCTGCTGGTAGAGGGTGAGCTGATGCTGCGCCTCAGCAGTTTCACCCAGCGTGCGCAGAACCTTGGCCAGTTCGAAGTGGACCTGAGGCTCGTCGGTGCCAAGAGCGAGCGCCTGTTCCAGCTGGTTCTTTGCCCCGGCGGGATCATTCAGCGCCGCCAACACCACGCCCAGGTTCACGCGCGGGTTATAGTCTCTGGGGCTTAAGGCCACTGCCTCTTCAAGATGCTTGCGGGCAGCCTGATAGTCCCCTGCTTTCTTCTCAAGCAGGCCGTTCAAATTGAGAAGATCGGCATCGTGCGGGGCGAGAACCAGCAGCTTGCTGCCGAGCGCGGCGGCGCGATCGTTGTCGCCGGTGATGACCAGAGTCCGGAAATAAATCCGCTGCGCTTCCAGGTCGCTCGGCTTCGTATGGGCGATCTTTTCCGCCAGTGTGGTTGCTGCCTCATAGTGCGATTCGTCAACCAGGAGAGAGACCAAAGCTGCGGTAAGCGCGTCGGAGCCGGGATCGGTGCTCAAACCATAATTGAGCGTCTGCGCGGCTTCGTCGAGCATGCCCGCTTTTCGGTAGGCAAGAGCCAGATCGACAGTCATGCTCTCGTCGCGCGCCGCGGTGCGCAAGCTGCGGATCACGGTTTCGTAATCCCCGGCGGCCATCAGGCTTTTAGCTTGGCCGTCGAGCGCGGCGTTCGAGTAGGGATCAATCTTGAGCGCGGCCTGCCATTCGATCCGGGCTTCCTGGTTGCGGCCGAGCTGGGCTAGCGCGGCGCCCAGTAGCAAGTGCGTCTTCAATTGCTGGGGATCGAGCCGGGCGGCTTGCTCCAAGGGCGCGATGGCCTCCTGCAGGCGGCCGGCCGCATACAGGCTCCGGCCTAGCAGATAGTCAAGCTGCGCCGAGTCCGGGACCCGCTTCAACCCAGCGCGATAGGCCTCCACCGCGCACTCCGTCTGGCGCTTCTGATCGAACCATGCGCCCAGAGCGGCATAAGCATCGGCATCTGGATGGGCCCCGTTCCGCACTTCGATCCGGGCCTCAAGCGAAGCCGGGCCAGTGCACGTCGCCCATGCGCTGGGGCAGATGGTTAAGCTGCCCGTCGCCAGGCAAGCAGCAACGATGAATCCGATTCTGGCGAGACCCCGATGCATGGACAAGCTTCCGGCCGCACTCCGCAAACCAGCACGATGCATGATTCGCCACCACATTTTCACTTCTGCGCTTCTCAGAGACCGTGGGTTCAAGCGGCCTCAATCTTAGGAAAATATGCCGCCACGCGCAGGCTTCATCTGCGGTTCGGGACTGAAGAGCTAACGTCGAGATTAATCGAGCGGCTTTGCGGCTCGCAAGCACGGGACAACCCCAAGGCCGGAAGAGCAATGCAGACTTGCGTTCTGGTACACCGCGATTCTGGCCTGGATCAACGGAATGATTTACTCCAGCGCTGGAAGGGGAAGGGCCTCATACGCCTTCTGTCGAATCGCGAGGAGGGTCAATTCTGACCCACCCTTTTACCATGAAAATGAGCTCAGGTTACTGCCCGCGTGGCTCTCCTGTCGGCAGAAAGGCCATTCCATCAATCGCATCTCCCGACGCCAGTTCGTCCCTGACTCTCACCGAGTTGACGCCGGACCGCGCGGCAGCCTGACGCAACAAGCGAAATGCCTCAGCAGGTGTGGCCCCGGGCGGCAGCCGGAAAATCCAGGGGACATTGGCTGAAGTCAGCGACTTGTCGGCACTCAAAGCCACCACCGGGACAAAGCACTTCAATGCCAGTTGTTCTGAGAGGTGACCGGCGTCCCGATCCAGCGCCACAATCGCCAAGGCATGTTCGTCCATCAAGGCGTGAACCAATTGAGTCGAGGCTGCGCCCCAATTCTGCTTGCTCTCCACTGGCGTCACCACCCACCCCCGGCCAGCCGGCATTTCAGCGCGCAGTGCTGCCAGAACCTCTGGCGACTGCGCAATCTCCGCCGCATTCGGTCCAAACAGAGCCACGCGTACCGGTCCCGGCGCCAGATCCGCGGATCGCGGGCCCGCATAGCTCACCCCATCTTCTCCCACTCGCGCATACGGCGTCCCTGGCGCATCAGACGGTCCTTGCATGTCGGCAGCGTGTTGCGCCGGCGGCCGCTTCTCCATGCCCGCAAGTCGGTAGATAATCTTTCCATCGAGAACAGTTCCCAGGTACATCGGCGCGACATTCTTCTGGTTGGGATCGAAGACCATGTGCCCGGTCACCCCGTCATACTCTTCGATATCCGCGAGTGCGTCGTGAATGCGCGCGCGATTCAGACCGGCCTTGCAGATGGAGTCGAGCAACGCATTCATGGCGTCATAGGCCAGCGAAGCAAATTGCTCTGGCTGCTCATGGAAGCGAGCCTCAAAGCGGCGGTTGAAGTCAAGCCAGCGCGGGTCCTTGCGTGTCGGGTCGTATGGAAAAACGGCTTCGAAGCCCTCGGCGTCGGCGCCGGCTTGAGCCAGCAGATCGGGCCCCAGCGTGCGGTAGGAACCGAAGACGCGCTGTTTCATTCCCATGGCGCGCATTTGCCTCAGGATACCCGCCGTCTCGCTTTCATCCGCCCATAGCACAATGCCGTCAACGCGTGAGTCACGAATGATCTGCAGTTCCCGCGAAAAGTCCGTGTCGCCCGGCAGGAATTTCTGCTCAATCACCACTGGGTGGCCCAAGCGGACTGATGCACCCCGGAATTTTGGAACGCCCATTCGTCCATAGCGGTTGTTCACCCTGAGCAGCGCAATCCGTTTCAGGCCAAGCTCCGTGTAGATATGACGAGCCAGGGTATAGGCTTGCACGCGATCATCCTGCAGATCCGTGAAGTACCACGGAATATACGTCTCAGGAATCGTGGGATCGGTCGAGGCAGAATTGACGATCGGAATCTCGGCTTTAAGAGCAACTCGAAGAATAATATGAGTCGACTCGGAACTGATCGACCCGAAGATCGCCCAGTCCTGGTCGTCGTAAATCATCTTCACAGCTTCGTCCGCCGCCGAGCCCCAGATTGTTGGGTCGGTCGGGCGGCTGCTCCCATAGACTGCTTTAGCCTGCCAATTGTTGTAGTCGTTATGCACCATGAGCTTGAAGGTCTTGCCACCATAACCGCCACGCGCGTTCGCCTCATCCACGGCCATTTGCGCCCCACGCAGCATGTGCAAACCGTCCACTTGATCCGGGCTGGGATCGACGGGGCCGAAAAAGCCGATTCTCACTTCGGTGATGTCCTTGGGATCGGGAATGTCGCGGCCGGCGCCGGTGTAGATATTCGGTCCGAGATAGTTCTCGTAGTACGGTTTTTCAAACTTGGCGAACGGCCTCAAATCCTGCGGCTCACCTGCATATGGCGCCACAGTCCGGTCGCGCGGCGGTCCCGGCGGATGCTTGCCGCATTCGCACACGCCGCCACTCTGCGCCAATAGGGGCACAGCGGCGCACGCTGCCAGCGCGCAGAGCGCAATCGGTAAAACTCCATGGCGCATGATGCTTACTCCTTGCCGCTGTCGGCTTTGTCCGTCCGGAACATGGCAATCGCCTCGATCTCCACGAGCAGTTCCGGCCGGCAGAGAATCGCCTGGATGCCAGTCGATGCGGGCAGTGGGTCGAGCCCCTGATTCTTGAAGAACTCCGTGCGCTCCTCGTTGAAGGCCTCATAATCCCGTTCAATATCGCGCAGGTAGCACGTAGTGCGAGCGATATCGTGCCAAGTGCAGCCTTCGCTGGCCAGCAGTCCGGTGATGTTTTGAAGCGTGCGCCGCATCTGGCCGCGAAAGTCGCCGATGTGCACGCTTTTGCCGTTCTCGTCAATCGACGCTGTACCGGAGATAAGCAGGATCGTCAAACCATTCAGATCGATCCTCATCCCGCGTGAGAACGAGCTTGGTTTAGCGTAGGCATGGGCTTCGTTGAGTACCTCGTGATTGGTGATAGCCCGCTTCCTTACCGGTGCGTGCGCGATGGTTTCCAGAATTTCTGCAAATGCGATCATGGCATTAGCTCCTTCCTTCTTTACCGTTGAAGAATTCCATGGCTCAGCCCCTCGGCGGTAGCAACCCATATGTCGTCACCCTGAAAGTCGATGCCAAGAATGTAGTTGTGCGCCGGCCCGCTGGTCACCGGAACCTCCGTGACGTTCCCCTTCGCATCGCGCACCGTCATCACCGGCTTATGCGAGCTGAGCGAGCGTGTGTAGACGGCCCAGTTTGCGCCATCGTAGTAAGCCAGTCCCTTATCGGTGCAGAACCAGGCATGATTTGCGTCCACGCCCTTCACGTAGTTGGTGAAGTTCGAGGGCAGTCCGCTGTCTTTCGTCAGGAAATTGTGCCAGTAGCGGCCGTCGTACCGGCTGTCGCCGAAATACGTCGCCGCCCACACGATGCCGTCAACGTAGCTTACCGAAGAAACGATGTCGTGAATCAGGCCTTGGTCTTTGAAGAGCACCAATTCGTTTTCTTCATCGGGATCCGCATACATATCCCAGCGCTCGGTCTTCTGATTGAACTCGAGCAGCCCGCTGCCCCAAACGGCGAAGTAGACCTTGGTCGCGGTAGCCGAAACTCCGTAGACCCAAATCTCACGCATGGGCGTGTTGCGCTCGTTGTAGAGAGACCACTCGCCGGTGTGCAGGTTGAGCCGGCAAGCGCCGGCGGCTGTGGCCACCCACACATTTTCACCTTCCACTGAAACGCCGTACACCACGTCGTTGCTCAGCCCCGAGTTCAGCTGCGTGTAACTGACGATGCGCCCGCCAGAGACCCTGCTCAGCCCGCCCATGGTGCCGGCCCACACATCGCCCGTGCGTTTGTCCAGAGCCAGCGAGAGTACGGCGCGATGCGCCAGACCGTCCTTCGTCGTATAGGTCGTCCACTTTCCGCCCTCGTAAAAGCCCAGGCCGTTGTTCGTGCCCGCCCAAATCCTGTCACCATCCACCAACACCGCATATACGTGATTGTCGGGAAGGCCGTCTGCTGTCGTGTAGTTTTCAAAACGAAAGCGCGGCATCAGTGGAACGGCTGCCGCCGTTGACGCGCCGTGAGGATGAGGCTGGGTTGCCTGAGCGATTCCGCACCGCACCTCAGCCGCAAAAAACGCGAACGCCAGCAGCGCCATCGCAAGCCATTTCTTGTTGGCAAACTTCTTCATCGCGTCCTCAGGTATTCGATCAGGTCGTTCAGCTCGTCTTTGGTCAGGTCGTTGGTGCGCCCGTGCTTGTCCTCCGGGTTGTAAATGGTCCAGATCTCTTCGAGGGTCCGCGCCGAGCCATCGTGCAGGTAAGGTCCGGTAAGCGCAATGTTTGTTAGTTGCGGCGTTTTCAAAAGCCCGGAACTGTCGGTGGGCTTGCGTGTGCCCACGTCGAATAATTTTTGGTTGGTCCCTTTGGGGCCGCTATGGCAGTAAGAGCATCTGTTGGTCAGTGGAATCGGCTTGCCGAACTTGTCCACGTCGCGTTCGAAGAGCGCATTGCCGCGCTCCTGGGCCGGGCTGAGCTCATGGCCCGGCAGCCGCCAGCGATTGGGCCGCGGAGCAAGGCTGCGAATATACGTCACCAGATCGGTCAGCGTCAGATCGTCGTAGTTCTCCGAGCGCCAGAAGTATTTCTCCGTGCGCGGCCCGCACTCGGTGGGAAGGTTGGGGTTGCCTCCGTTCCACTTGTACGGCGCGATGTCCTTGATGTCCTCGAGCATCTTGTTGTCCACAATGTCGATTCCGAAGCCGTCCGGCTCCAGATCCCACTGCAGTCCATCGAAGGTAGAATCAATATGGCAGCTGGAGCAGCTGATTTGGGCCTGGAAGGAATAGTGGGCCGAATAAAACGTCTGTTCGCCCCGACGCAGCGCGCTGACGGTCTTTGGCCCCGCCAGAGCAATGGTCGTGGCCACGCGCAGGGTGCTTGTATCGATCACGCTGATGGTGTCGTCGAGCCGGTTGGCCACAAACAGCTTGCGTGCATCGCCGCTCAGCGCAAGCCCGCGCGGATTGTGACCCACGGGAATTCGTGCGGCCACATAATTGCCGCTGGCCGAAAGATCCTGCGCAAACGATCCGGACTCGGGCCGTGGGCGTGTGTGGATGAAGTGCAAAAGGTGCGGCACATCGATGGCCAGCACACTTTCCGAGCCGCCAAGAGTGACGTATAGACGCGAACTGTCAGGCGCGATGGCCACGCCGAACGGCTGCGAAGCGTAGCGATCCAACTCGTCGAGAGGAATCTCCACCGGCTGGCCTACGTCCGCGCCGAAGAGCGTGAGCGTGTAGGCGAACGCTCCGCCGTGTTCCAAATGCGCCAACGGCACCAGATTCTTCGGGTGAAACTCGGCCACGGCGCCAAGGCGGCCGTCGGCGGAAATGGCCAGGTGAAAGACGCCCGCGATCGAGTGCAGCGGAATGCGATCCACCACCTCCGCGCTTCGTGCATCGATCACTGTGATCTCCGACTCGGGCGGTGTGCGGTTTTCCAGGCCTGTGCGCAGCGGTGGAAGATTGGGGTAGATATGTGTCGCATAAATCCGTTTGCCATCGGGCGAGAGCGCCAGATAACTCGCGCCACGCCCTGCCAGCAGACGCTTTTCCTCTGCGCCCGTTTGCGCATCCAGAACGGCAATGTCGCTGGAGATTCGGTTGGCAACAAAGACGTATCTACCCGCCGCGTCCTCGACTACTCCGGAGGGCTCTAAGCCCACGCTCCAGGTGGCAGCGACAGTCAGTGTGCGCGTATCGATCACTGAAACTGTGTCATCCCAGGAGTTCGTGACAAAAAGCCGATCGCCCGCGCGAGAGAGCGCCATGCCGCGCGGCACGCGTCCGACAGCGACCCTTCCCATCACCTCGTAGCTGTTCGCGTCGAGCACGCGCACATCTTCACTCTGCTGGCAGAGCACGTAAAGCCTCGCATCGTCAGGCGAGAGCAGAACCTCAAGCGGCGAAGCATAGTCGAGATGCTCTCCGGTCCTGTCGCTCGCCGCTGCGCGAACCTTTCCGCCTGTCCACGGCACACCGCAGAACAGCGCCCCCGCAAGCGCGCAAAAAAACATCGCCAGACCAGCTTTTGTCCGGCTGCTTTGCGGGGCGCGGCTCATTTTGGCTCCTCCACTGTGAGCACACGGTCTACGTTCAGTTTTTCAAGTGTTTGTTCGCGCCCGCTGGGCCAATGAACGATCAGTTTGTCGATCACTGCTGCCGCTCCGAGCCCGAAGTGCAACCGTCCATCATCCTGCGACAGGTACCCCGTGCTTGCCACTCGCTCGGCGGTCCATCTCTTGCCACCGGCCAGCACTTCCACGCGCGCGCCGATCCCGTCGCGGTTGCTTTTTGCGGCGGGGCCGGGAGCTGAATTTCGATCGCCGGGGCGCATGGCGCCCACGAGCTTCACTTCGATCCAGTGACCCGTGTCAGTGGAGACGTTATGAAAGAGCTTGCCCTCTGCGCCCAGATTCACCAAGTAGGCATCGACCTTGCCATCGTTCATGTAGTCGGCGAAGCAGGCCCCGCGCGCCACTGTCCGCTCTTCCATCACCGAACCGGCATCGCGCGAAACATCCTGGAACCGGCCGTTCCCCAGCCCGCGGAACAGCGTGTGTTCCTGCGGAATCAAGTGAATCAGCCCGCCATGGAAGACGAGAATGTCGAGCAGCCCATCGTTGTCAAAGTCGTAGACCCCCGAGCCCCAACTCACGTACTGCGCGTCGGTCTGCGAGATGCCGTTGGACGCGCCCTCGTCTTCAAAGCCAGCTTTGGTAGCGTTCGACTGCGCGGCGGATGGCCCGCCCGTCGGGCCTCCTAAGTTTTTCAGAAATCGGTTATAGTTCCCGTCGCTCACCCAGAGATCAAGCACTCCCCGGCCCCCGAAGTCGGCAAACACAGGTCCCATCGACGAAGTCGCCTCGCCATTTTGTCCGTAGGCCGTCCCGGTCTCGGTGGCAATCTCCTCGAACGTTCCATCGTGCTTGTTATGAAAGAGGAAGTTCTCCGTCCGGTCGTTGGTCACGTAGATGTCGTCCCAGCCATCGTTGTCGAAGTCTGCCGCCGTCACTCCCATCGTCCGGCCCACGTAAGCGCCAATGCCCGACTTGTCCGACACGTCGGTAAATGTTCCATCGCAGTTGTTATGGAACAGCATGTTGGTTTCGCCTTCGTAGTCGAGCGGCCCGGGATAGTTATCCGCGGCATAATAGTTGCGATATTTGGGATCGAACTTGACATAGCGGCCGACAAACAGACCGAGGCAACCATCCTTGTCGTAATCGAGCCAGGTGGAGCTGATCGCCCATCCATCCACCTTGATGCCGGCCTTCTCGGTCACGTCGGTAAAGTGGCCGTTGCCGTCGTTGTGATAAAGGACGACCTTGCCGTAGCCTGTCACCAGCAGGTCTTCGTAGCCGTCATTGTCGTAGTCCGCCGCCGTCACCGCGATCGAATACATGTCCGGGCTCAAGCCCGATTGATCGGTTACGTCTGTGAAGTGGCCGTTGCCGTCGTTGCGATAGAGGTGATTGTGCGGAGCCGGGTTGGGCTTCTCCTTTAACGGATAGGGGTGCATCGAATCGTCCAGCGGCCTGCCGCTCACCACGTAGAGCGATGGACGCCCCGAGTTGTTGTAGTCGAACCAGACGCAGCCCGCTCCCGTGCCCTCCAGCAACGATCCCAGCTTTGCCGACCCGAAGCTGTGCGTGAACTCAATACCCGATTTGTCCGTCGCGTCTTCAAAGCGTATGGCGGACCGGAGTGGCTCCTGAGCACTGGCAGCCGTCGCTTCCACGGGTACGCTTGGCGGCGCTGGCGTTGTTTGCGCGACAGAGGCGGACCTCGTCATTGCCAGCGCGCCGAAAAGTGCAACAAGAACAGCAGTTTTCATTTCAGTTGCCTCCCGGCGCTGCCGCAACAGCCTTTGCGCCGGTCAAATCCACTGGTACGGTCGTTCGCATCAGCACGGCTGGCACGCGATTCTCCGAGGCGCGTTCCGGCCCCGCGTGGCAGCCCACGCAAATGCGCTGTTCCCCGCCGCGAGCCCAGAACCATCCGTGCTCCTGCCGCAGAACAGTGCCTTTGAAGTCGAGCAGTTCAAACCGGATCGGCCGGTCGGCCGGCACCTTCACGAAGAACGATCCGTCCTGCTCAACCGGCGCCGTTCCCATCGCGATTGCGCGGCCCGCGGTGTCTTGCGCCTCCAGCCGCACCGACACGGGCTTTCCCCTCAAATCCCCTTCGCGGCTAACCCGCGCGTCCAATGCGAGAAGGTTCGCGTAGTCCCATGGGTGCAGTCCTGATGGATGCCGATTGGGCCGCGCGCGCGGGGCAATCAGTACAGGCTCAACCAGATCCTCTCCGCTCCTCGCCAAAACGGTGTCCATCTCAGCCGAGCCTGGCGTCCACATCTTGATCGCATATCTCGCGTCTGTCGCCGCCCGCGCACTCAGCAACCAAGCTCCTGAAGCGGTTTCGGCAATCGCGCCGTCGTAGGTGCCGCGCGGCGATTGAACCGGCGCCTCATGCGCCATCGCCGAGGTGAAACGAGCCAGCGACATTCCGTGGGTAAAGATCACGTCCCCCGATGCCAGTTGCGTTCCGCCCCAGCGCGCGCGCCCATGATCGCAGCGCACGGACTCTACACCCGACCCGTCGGCATAAACCAGATACATCTCCGGCGTCGACCCCTTGCCCAGCGGAAAACCGGCTTCAAACAGAATCCGCCCGTCGCGCAGCACGTCCGCGGGGAATGTGCTGGTCCGCGTGTACGCAAGCGGCAACATCCCCGGCCCCGCCGTCGGATTCAGGAACTTGGGAGTCGGATGTCCATCTTCGCCGGACTGCAATTGAAATCCCGCTGCCGTCCGCTGCGCCCAGACCATTCGCCCGCCCGGCAGATAGAGGGGACGCTCAGCATCCGTCTCCGTGGCCATCACCTGTCGCACGGAGTGATCTTTGAGGGCAAGTTCCCAAATCTGCCAAGGATCGCCCGCTGACCGCTTGCCGGCAAACAGCACCGTATGGCCATCGAACGAAACGTTCGCGTCCGCTGAAGCTGCAAAGCCGGTCACCAGCGGCTCTGCCTTGCCGGCGTGGACAAGCAGTAGTTGCGCTCCCTCGGGGAATCGCTCCTGCCCACGCAACGCTGCCAGCGGTTGGTAGGCGGGAGCGGCGGTCACAATAAAATCCGGAGGAACCTCCCGCGCCGCATCAGGCGTGAGCCCACAGACTGGAGAAAGGATCAACGCAACCGGCGCCGCAACCGCCAGCGCCGCAAAGGGCAACCTCATGCCACCGCCTCCTCGAGACGGAGGCCGGCATTTTCGCGCTGTTCCAGCTTCTCTTCGGACAGCGACGTTCCGCGCAGTGCAATCCACGGCTCGAGCATCGCCATCATGGTCGCGAACCCCTCAAAGTCCAGAGACTGTTCGCCGTCGCTCCATGCATTGTCTGGATCAGGGTGCACTTCGACAAGAAGGCCATCCGCGCCGGCGGCGATTCCGATGCGCGCCAGTGCCGGAACCAGTTCGCGATGTCCGGCCGCATGGCTGGGATCGGCAATAACCGGCAAATGTGTGATCTGCTTGAGCAGCGAAATACCGGCGGCATCGAAGGTGTTGCGCATCGCCGTCTCAAACGTGCGAATGCCGCGCTCGCACACCATGACGTTGGGGTTGCCGTTGCTCAGGATCACTTGTGCCGAGCGCAGGAGATCGGCGATGGTCGCCATCATGCCGCGTTTCAGCAGAATCGGCCTGCCGGATCGCGCTGCTGCCTCCAGCAGCGTGTAATTCTCCATGCTCCGAGACCCGATCTGTAGGATATCGGCATATTCGGCGACCAACGGGACGTCGTCCTCCGACATCACCTCGGTCACAATGGCCAGCCCGGTTTCCTCGCGCGCCGCGGCGAGCAGTCTCAGGCCTTCGCGACCCAGCCCTTGAAATGAATAAGGAGAACTGCGCGGCTTGAACGCGCCGCCACGCAGAACACGCGCCCCTGCGCTGCGCACGTGATAGGCGGTGGCCATGAGCTGGTGCTCGGTTTCCACCGAGCACGGACCCGCCATGGTGACGAACTCGTCCCCGCCGACAGCAAGATCGCGCACCCGCACAATCGTCCGCTGGCGCCGCGCGCCTAGCAGAACATCGGGGGTCTCGGCAAACCTTTCTTGCCAGCTTTCACGCACCCTGAGCGCTCCATCTGGCCTCCAGTTCTCGGGGAAGCGTCAGTGTACCGCGATCGTTTGAGAACCGCCTCAATCGAAAGGTGGATACGCGCAGGTGCCCCGCGGCGTCCGATGCCGCATTCGGAGGAACATCCAATCGATTGTGTGCGATAGATTTGGACAGCTTGGCCCGAATTATGACCGCGCCATCGGGGGCGGACGATAACCAAATGCCGCGTCCACTTGGGCCGCGACGCCCAGCGCGATCTCATCCTCGAAGGGCCGCGTGACAATCTGCACGCCGATCGGCAACCCCTCGGGTGAGGCGCCCACCGGAACCACTGCGGCCGGGCAAGCCAGCGCGTTGAACCACTGCGTGTACCGCATGGCATCAAGGTAATCGACGGACCTGCCATCGATCGTCCAGGTGCGTTCGTTATGGCGAAATGCGGGAATGCTGGCCACCGGGCAAAGCAAAACCGGGTATTCACTCATCTCGGCCAGTGTCTTCGCGCGCAGCAGGTCCAACTCGGCCCACGCGTTGAGTAACTCCATCGCGCTGAGCGGCCCGGCAGCTTCCGCGATTCCCAGGAACTCTTTGAAAATGGGGCTGAGCTTCCCACGCTTGCCGCGAATCTCTGGCTTATAGAACATGGCCCCGCACTGCACAAAGAACTTCCACCACAATTTGCGCAATGGCTCCAGCGTCCTCGGGCGAAACGGCTCCACGCGAAAGCCGACGTCACGAAGCGCTCGCGCAGCGTCGCTCACCGCGGCGCACGTCTCCGGCGTCACTGGAACAAGGCCATCGTCCTGGAAGAACCCGATCGCGTTCGCTCGCAATTCATCGGGGCTCGGGTCTCTTAGCGTAACGGGAGGACTCACGGGGTCCAACGGATCCTGTCCGCTGAGCGCTCGAAACAGCAGCGTAACGTCGCCCATTGTGCGGGCCATCGGTCCGATCGCACCGAGGATCGAGAACGGACCCACGCATGGCGGCAGATGCCCTCGTCCCGGTATCCGTCCCGGCGTCGGTTTCAGCGAACAGATTCCCGTAAAATGCGCTGGCACTCTTACGGAACCTCCGCTGTCACTGCCGAATCCCGCTGCGGACATTCCCGCCGCGATGGCTGCCGACTCGCCGCCGCTCGATCCGCCCGGCGAGCGGTCAAGGTCCCATGGATTGCGCGTGCGCTCATGGAGCAGGTTCGCGGTCTCATACGCCATCAGAAACTCCGGGCAGTTGGTCGTGCCCAGAATTACCGCTCCTGCTGCGCGCAGCCGCGCCACAACGACGGCATCCTCCGCCGGAACTTCGCCTCTGTGCAGCAGGCTGCCGATCTCGCATCGGTAACCCGCGGTCGCAATCGACGACTTGATGGTCACCAGCAAACCATGCAATGCGCCGCGCCGTTCTCGCACCGCATCGAGCTGCCGAGCCTGTGCGCGCACACGCTCTGCATCGAAGTCGGCAAATGCGTTCAATTCCGGATTCAGCCGTTCGATCTGCTGGATATGAGCTTCGGCTAGCTCAGTCACGGAAATCTCGCCCGTGCGAACCAGCTCAAGCTGATTCTCCGCCGGGGCCAACACCAGATCGTTCATTGCTGCGTTCCGGGCGCCAATAGCGGCGTTCCGATCTCTGGTGGCGCCGAAGGCAACAATTGATAGTTGAATCGATACGATCGCACCGGCTCGCCCGCATCGAACCGGTCGTTCCAATTCAACCGGTAGTCGAGCGAGGCTGCATCGTCGGGATGCTTCTCGCCCGCCGGATAGGGATAAGTGCTCATGCCATGGAACGGCATTTGCGCCACTGTGAATGGCGATGCATCCCACCAATCCATGTCTTTTACGAACCCATTAGCGTAGAAAAGGTAATCGCGTTTCCAATGTGCGGGCAAAGCGGGCAGATTCTCCGCGTCGAATTCCGCCGCAATCTCCTCGCCACTGCCAAACACAACAAACCTGTCGTCGATGTTCTCGAGCAGTGGGGTCACGTCGCCAAAGTGCGTATAGTTTCCTCGCTCGCGTTGAAAGGGTCCGGTTAGGCTCACAAGATTGTAGTCGTAATCCAAGTCACCCGGACTCGCGCCTTCAATCTGCTTTGGATAGCCGCGGAAGTGCATCTTTGCGCTGGCCAGAGGAATCTCCGTTGTCCGCGTCTGCGCTCCCACGCTCTGATCGATCAAGACCTGGTCCCAGAAAATTTGCAGGTTCGTCATCAGACGAATGCGCTGCGTTCCCGCCGGAAGCTTGCCCGTCAGGTCCACCACGATCGTCCGCTCCAACCCTGCCGGAAAGCCCGCGTCGCCGGGAATTCGCTGCCACGTGCCATCCGGGAGCTGCGCTTCAACGTACGGCGGAATCTCCTTCAATCCCGCCTGCCACGCGGAATAGAGCGAAGTCGCACTGAAGTAGTTCACGTAGCCGGTCATCAGCAGCCGCAGCGGTGCGTCCGCTTTGATCTGACCAAGGTCAAGTGTCAGCGCGTGCAGGTTGGCAAACCCGTCGTATGGCAGCGCCGTGAATCCGCTGGCGAATACGTGATCCCGGCGGGTTAATTTGTCGAGCACATCCCGTCCCTCGCCATCCCACGCTCCGACTGGCGGGCGTGTTTCTTTACTCGCCACCACGCGCCCCGAGGCAAAGGGCGGATCGTCGAGGAATCGCTCGTCAGGATTCACCTCCACATCTTCCGGATGATCGACCGCGACCATTCGCAATTGGTCGATGTAGTTCACCTCCTCCATCGGCTCCATAAAGCGCACACTGATTTTGCCGGCCACCAGCGCGAGATTCACGCCGTCAATCTTCACCCATTCGCCGGGATTCGGCGTATTCCGCCGCGTGGGCGTGAACCAATGGCCCACCACAGCCGCTCCAATCACGTCGGTGACGAATTTGTAGCGATGCCCGTCCCACGCGAACAGCACAGGACACGAGCTGCCGCGACGGTCCACCTCCTTCATCGCAATCACTCGCTGTTGAGGCAGATCGATCTCGTCCTGCAACACGCCCGTGGGCCACAAGATTCGGAGCAGATCGATGCCCGGCGCCTGCCCGAGGCCCACAAGAATCTGCGGCGGAGCCTGCGTTTGGTAGCCCGACGCGCCCGCAAGCTCCCACTTCTGCCAAAGTCCGTTGGCAAACACTTCCACCTTCACACCCAGCGCGGTCTTGTTGTCCGCAAAACCGGTCAGGTCGAGGCGCACAAAGTGGTTCTTGTTTGCGCCTACATTGCGCAGCAGGACAGGAGGCGCATTCTCCTGGGTCACGATCAGATCAGGCGCGCCATCGCCGTCCACGTCGGCAGCAATCAGTCCACGCGGCGCCGCCAGCCGCGCGCCGTCCAGGCCCAGCGCATAGCTCACATCTTCGAAACTGCCATCGCCGCGGTTGCGAAAGACCTTCACCCGCGGACCGGCCTTTGTCTCCACAATCGCCGCCAGGTCGATCCAGCCATCGTTGTCGATGTCAATGGGCGTCAGACCCCATCCGCGCGCTGCGTCTCCGAGCGGCAGCGTAACGCGTTCAAAGCGTCGGCCGATGTAATCCGGCCCCTCGACGTTTCGCCACAACGTGAGTCCCGGTGCACCAGCATGCGTCACCGCAATGTCCATCCAGCCATCTTTGTTGTAGTCGAGTACCGCAATGCCAACTGTTGGCGAAAGCTTCACATTCGCGTACAGCGGCTGCTTGAGATACTTGCCTTCGCGCGGATTCACATAAATCAGCGGCGAAGGTCCATCGCCTGTCACCGCAAGATCCACGGCGCGATCGTTATTGAAATCGGTGAGGATTGCTGCCGCGGTCTTGCCGCTTCCACCCAGCCCGGTCGGCTCCGTTTGCTCAGTGAACGTCCCGTCGCCATTGTTGCGCCACAGAACATTCGGCGCATCGCCCGGCTTCAACGGCGCGCCGGTCAGGAGCAGGTCCAGATCGCCGTCATGGTCATAATCCACAAACGTAATGCCCGATGGGCGATTGCGCGGCAAAAGTCCCGATTGCGCCGTAACGTCCTTGAATTGCCCGTGACCGAGGTTGTGAAATAGAAGTACGCGGCCCTCGAGAGCCACAGCCAGATCGTTCAATCCATCGCCGTCGTAATCGCCAACAGCGCATGCCACCGCGTGGCCGCTCGCCCCCAGCCCCATTGCCGCCGTATCCAGTTCCTCAAAGCTGCCGCCGCCACGATTGTGCAGGATGCGTATGGCCTGCGCGCCTGCTTGCATCAGCACCAGATCCATCTGCCCTGAGCCCATCGCGTCGATCATGCATGCCCCGCCGGTCGTCGTCCACGACGAAGCGCCTGCAGAGCCGGGCGCAACTATTGGCTGTGCCACAAGCCGGACCGGAATCATCGCGTGTTGGATCGTTTCCGGCTCTTTGACTGCCGTCACCGTCGAATAATGCCCCTGCTCGCCGTAAGACAGCCCCAGCGCCGATGAGATCTTGATGCTCGTCAAATGTTGAAACCGCGCAAAGTGTTCCTTCGCCTCTGCTGTGTGGCCCGTGCGTTGCAGCGACCTCGCCAGAGCGAACTCAGCCGAAGCGTGCAGAGGGTTAATCTCCAGTGTCTTCTCGAAGGTTGCAATCGCCTTGTCGAACTGCCGCATCTCCTGGTAGCAGGCGCCTTCGAAATACCACGAGTCTGCATCTCGGGGATCGAGCTTCACCACCTCTTGAAAGCTGGCCAGCGCATCCGTTAGCTCATTACCCCCATGCTGCGCCAAACCCAGGTTGTACCATGCCTGGGCGCTGGCCGGGTCAAGTGCAATGGCCTGCTCGAGCGCTTTCTTGGCCTCGTCCAGCTTCTGCTGCGCCAAGAGCGCAATGCCTTCATTGACGGATGCCTGCGCCAGCCTCGGGTCCTTCTTGAATGCTTCGGCAAAGCTCTCCGTGGCACGCTCGGTGAACTGCTGGCCCATCAGCGCCACGCCTCGATTGTTCAACTGGATCGCTTCGGCGTCGAAGTGCTTCTGCGGCGCGCAGAGTGCCGGAATGCCGGCAAGAACTGCAAGCGCGCACAACCCAGTTCCCCGCATCGTTCTTCCACTCACGGATGCAACTCTCCCCTCATCACGGAACCATCCAGTGTACGCGAGCAAGAGACCCTGCGGCAGAGCGGCTCACACCATGCAAGCAAGATTGGTCGAGCGTTCAATTTATACTTCTCCTGTGCTTGCACCCAAAAATCAAGAGGGCGGGTGGGGATTTCCCGCGCAATCTCCCACGTCCGCCGCGCGGCGCCGCATCGGCGTCGTCACCACCTCGCGCGCCGACTACAGCCATCTCTACTGGCCCCTTCGTGAGCTTGCCGGCAATCCTGCGATCGAGCTGGGCGTGTTCGCTCTTGGGCCCCATCTCTCGCCGCAATTCGGAAACACGCTGCAGGAGATCGAGCGCGATGGCTTTCCCATCCAGGCGCGCATCGAGTGCCTGCTTAGCTCCGACACTGACACCGGAATGGCCAAGACGATTGGCCTGGCCATTTTGGGCCTTGCCGATGCACTCACTGCGTGGCGGCCGGATCTACTACTACTCATCGCCGACCGCTACGAAATGCTCGCCCCTGCCGCGACGGCTCTGGCTCTGCGTATTCCGATCGCCCACATCGAAGGCGGCGAGGTGAGCCAGGGCGCCATCGACGACGCGGTGCGCAACGCTTTGACCAAGCTCGCGCACATCCACTTCACTTCGACTGAAACCGCACGTCGCCGCGTCATCGCTATGGGCGAAGAGCCTTGGCGTGTGCACCGCGCTGGAGCGCCCTCGCTCGATCACCTGCGCCGCTCTAAGCTGCTCGATCGCGCAGCTATCGAGGCGCGCCTGGGCCTATCGCTCATGCCGCCCACGCTTGTTGCCGCATGGCATCCCGTCACCATCCTGCGCGACACCAACGCCGAAGCGGATGCCTTCTTCGCCGCGCTCAGCCATGCGCCGGGTCAAATCGTCTTCGTTTACCCCAATGCCGACGCCGGCGCCCTCGCGCTCATTGAGCGCGCCCGATCTCTTGCGGCAATGCGCGCGCACACTCACGTCTTCGTCAACCTTGGCGCTGTTACCTATTGGAGTCTGCTCAGGCACGTCGATGCGCTTGCAGGCAACTCCTCCAGCGGCATCATGGAGGCGGCATCCTTCGCTCTCCCTGTTGTCAACGTGGGCATTCGCCAGCAGGGTCGTGAACGCGCCTGCAACGTGATCGACGTGCCCGCTGAAACTTCCGCCATCCGTGACGCGCTCGATCGCGCTCTCAGTCCTGCCTTCCGCGAGAGTCTTACCGGTATGACCAATCCCTACGGCGACGGCACCGCAGCTCAGACCATTGCCCGTGTGCTGGCTTCTGTTCAGCTGGACCGCCTGCTGGTTAAGCAGCCCGCGCCGCTTCCATCACCTGCCGAATCGGCGCAACTGGAACGCTCATGACCGCGCGCATTCCCCTCTCGGCCCCTGACATTACCGAGGCGGAGATCGCTGCAGTCACCGCCGTTTTGCGCACGCCGTACCTCAGTCAGAGTTCGGAGCTCGTGGCTTTCGAAGCGGATCTGGCCGCCTATCACGGCGTGGACCACGCGGTGGCCGTCAGTTCCGGCACCGCCGGCCTCCATCTGGCGTTGCTAACGCTTGGAATTGGCGAGGGCGACGAGGTGATCCTTCCTTCTTTTACCTTCGTAGCCGTGGTCAATACGGTGCTCCAGGTGCGCGCCACGCCCGTCCTTGTCGAGATTGCTCCCGTCACGCTCAATCTTGACCCCGCAGCCGTCGAGCACGCCATCTCTCTGCGCACGCGTGCCATTCTTGCAGTTCATACGTTCGGCATCCCCGCGCAAATGGACACCCTCAAAGATCTTGCGAATCGCCATCATTTGGCCTTGATTGAAGACGCATCCGAGGCCATCGGTGCGCGCTTCGATGGGCGCATCGCCGGCAGTTTTGGCGATCTTGCAGTTCTCGGTTTCTATCCCAACAAGCAGATCACCACCGGTGAGGGCGGCGCGGTATTGGCCCGCGATCCAGCTCACGCCGCACGCCTGCGCAGGCTCAGAAATCAGGGCCGCGATCCAAACGCCGATTGGCTCGACCACGCCGAGCCGGGCTACAACTACAGGATTTCGGAGTTGGCTTGCGCTCTTGGCCGCGTTCAGTTGCAGCGAATCGATGAGATCCTCGCTCTCCGTCGCCGGGCCGCCGAGCGTTACGATGCCCTTCTCGCGGATGTGCCCGGGCTCGAGCGTCCGCCTCTCCTGCTTCCGCGCCGCGAACTCAGTTGGTTTACCTATGTCGTCCGCCTGCCGTTCGGCGTAGATCGCGACCGCGTTCGGTCGGCCCTCGCACGGCACGGTATCGCCACGGGCCGCTACTTCGCTCCCATCCACCTGCAGCCTGCATGGCGGGCCTCGACCGGGGCCGACGCAGGCCATTTCTCTGTCACTGAGTCCATCGCGCGTCGCACGCTGGCCCTGCCGTTTTTCAACCGCATCACGGCCGGCCAGCTGCAGGAAGTAGCAGACGCACTTCGCGCGGCAATCATCTGCTCTGCTTGAATTGACCGCTCTGGCCGTTAGTTTGAATTGTCCACATGCGGAGCCTTCGCCGGCTTCTGACGACAAGATTTCAGGTAGGCAATTAGATCCTTTAGCTCGTCCGGCTCAAGATCGTCTCCAAAGGCCGGCATCACTTTGCTGCCGTAAACGATCTGCTGCCGCAACGCTGCTTTCGACTTCCTTCTTCCCACGGCCGAGAGATCGGGCCCCTTGTGCCCGCCAACGCCTCCTATGCTGTGACAGTGCTGGCATCCGCTCTCGCTGAAGACTGCGGCGCCGTGCTCCCGCTGGCTACGCGAGGAAGCAAGCGCGAAAGAACAAAGTGCCAGAACAGAGACAGCGACGGACAGCAGCAATCTCATTGACCGGTCCCGCCGCCATGCGCGTTGCTATCTGCCGTCACGTTGCTATGAATATGCCAGGGCACGCTCTCCGAGGTGACCTCAGGATGTTTGCTGAGGAACTCCAGCGCATATGTGTTTGCCGTCGGATCGTCCTTCTGGTCCGCAAAGGCCGCTGCCTCGCGCGCCGCATCGTCCTTCATGCCCAGTCGGCGATAGACAATCGAGAGGATGTAATGCGCGGACAGGTCATCGGGATCGATTGACTGCACGGTCTCGTACTCAGTCCGCGCCTCTTGATATTTGTGCTGTTGATAGAACGAGAAACCCAGCTCCCGGTGCGCGTCGCGGGAACGCGGGAACTGAGTAATCACGTCGAGCAAATCGGCAATCGCAGCGTCCGGATGGCCTTGAATGCGGTCAACCAATGCCAGATAGTAAAGCGCGCGCGCGTTGTGCGGGGCGAGCTGGAGAGCCTTCTCCAGATTGACTCGCGAGTCATCGTAGCGCTGCCACGAGAAGTCGGCGATGGCGACATTCGTGTAGGCATCCGCATAATCCGGGCGCAACCGTACTACCTGTTCGAAGGCTCGCGCGCTCTCCGCGTATTGTTGCGCGTCCAGCAATCCGATGCCATAGTTGTTCCATCGCATCCACACCGGATTGTCCGCGGGATCGGGCGGCGTGGCAGGATTGGAGCCCAGCGCCAGCGTCCGCGTACGCGATGTCATCTCCACCTCCGGCAGTTCATAGTGCTTGCCCAAGCCGAAGTCGATGAAATGCTGATTGAAGCGCCGATAGTTGACCTTGGCGGTGATGGTGATCGGCCCGGACGCATTCTCCGGAACCTTGAACTCGTAGCGCACAATCTGTGAGCGGCCGGATTGAATGGTGTTGTTATATGGAATCACCCTCGTGTCCCACACCTGATGCAAATCGTTCAGCGTCCCGCGAACATTTACCAACCGGTTTGTAAAGCTGTGTGCCGTGGGATCGAGCGCACCGTCTGGCCCAACCGCGCCAGAGTCCATCAACGTGTTCCCGGTCGCGTCCTTGGCCTGGAATTCCACCCAGCATTCGTAGAAATCACGCTGCTCAGGAACCAGTGTGTGTCCGATTCCCTTATTCTGGATCACCACGGAAACAGTCAGAACATCCCCGGCGGCGATGTCGAAGGGCTCGGTTCCGAGCGGCGCAATTAGCTTGCTGCCATTGCGCTCGATCCCGAAAAGATCGACGTTGAGAACCCCGTTCCGCAGAAAGGCGATGGTCTTTTGCAGTTGCTCATCGTAACCGTAGTACTTCGATAGCACCGTATTCGCGCCCAACCAGCGGTGCGACATCAGCTTGCCCTGTTCCGTTCCATAATCCGGTTGCTCGATAGTCTCCTCAGCCATGTGGCAGGTTTGGCACGTTGATACCTGCGGTTTCACATAGAACGGGAGCGGAGACTGCTTGGCAAAGGAAGCCTGCTGCCACTCGTCGGAAAGAAAAATTGCACGCTGCCACTTGTAGCCATTCAACATTCTGGGCAACGCAGCCTTATGGCAAGCGCCGCAGAATTCACTTGTGCTATAGAAGTCCTTCATCACAGCTTCGGAGTGCCGATCGAGATGCGCCAGGATCTCCTTATCCGAAACTTCTCCGTAGATTGGCTTGCCGTCGGCATCCACCAGCACCGCCGGCACACCGATCACATAGCTCCCTGTACCGCGTGCATCCACCTTCTGGATGGAATGGCAGACCGTGCAGGTAATTCCGTCCGCGTCGAACTTGCGATTCACGGGCGAGTTCTCAGTCATCGCACCGGATGTCAGGGCGATAGGATTATGGCACCCTTCACAGTGGCGGGCATACTCAATCCCTCTTCCGTGGATCAGCAGGTTAACGTTCTTGACGTACCAGGGCGCTCGGAAAGAGTTCGCGTGCGCCGATTGGCGCCATTGCGCGTATGCCGCCTGATGGCAGTGGCCGCAGTACTTTGCCGTGAGAAAGCTGTTCGGATCGATGAACTCTCCCGTATCCGTCGTGGCATTGGAAGGAAGAAACGGCTTGTCCGCCCCAAAGCGGAAGTTGTAATGCGAAGCGGTGCTCTGCGAGTATTGCGAACGCTGTGCTGCCTGATCGTCGACCGCATAGGCTGTCCGTGTCCGCCACGACATGACGGCACACGCAACCGCGCTCATCAGCAGAAAACTGCTGAGAATGTGCAAAATTCGAGTGGCGAAAAGGCGGGGAAGCATCGCGCAAACAATTCTATAAGCTTTCGAGGGAACCCCGCATCCGCCCTCGGGCGGAAGAGAAGCGCCCTCCACCGAACGGTTGATGTGGCAATCCTTCTATGGGGCGAAGACAGAACTACGACCCGGTATTAATGATGATCTGTCCACCATTCGAGCGTTTCGACTGATTCTGGTTGGGGTTAGTGGTCTTTTAGGTGCTGAGCACAGCTCAGCCGCCGCTCTTCCCAGCGCCATAACATCTTGAACCCGCACATACAATGACAGCGCGCGCACAAGACGTGAAACCTTTGCACACGCTATATCAAGATCCGGCAGGAAACGCCATGCCTGGATCCGGTGGATGACTGCAACCCTAAGGAGAGCCAATGATCAGAAAGATCTTCCCCGTTCTCGCCTGCCTGTTCGCGGCCGCATTTGCCGTTCATGCTCAGAGCAACTACGCCGTCGTGAGTGGATCGATTCTTGATCCGGAGCACCGCGCGATCGCTGGAGCGCAGATCCACATCTTGACTCGCGCAACCGGCGCCACACGCGATGTTGTGTCCAACGAGGTTGGCCTTTACGAGATCGCGGGTCTGGAACCAGGCGCATACACGCTCACCGTGGACCACCCCGGATTCAAGCAGGCCACCCAATCGGTGAACCTCGAGGTTGGCCAGCAGGCCACACTCGACTGGCAATTGAGCCTTGGCTCAGAAAACCAGAGTGTCACGGTTCAGGCCTGGGGTGAATTGCTGAAAACTCAGGATGCGAGCGTGGGCGAAGTGGTGGATCAGCGCTCAGTCGATTCCCTCCCGCTGAATGGCCGTATGTTGATCGACCTGATCCTCACTGTGCCGGGGGCTCACATCAGTCACGGCGCCGCAACCGGCGACATGAACTCCCTCTATTGGAGGCCGGGCCAGCGGTCGGCGGTGAGCATCGGCGGAAGCCGCCCCAATGCGAATTACTTTCTGCTGGATGGGGCCACCAACACCGACCCGACCTTCAGCACTCAAAATCTGAGCCCTTCGCCCGACGCGGTGCAGGAGTTCCAGGTCGAGACCGGAAGCTATTCGGCCGACATGGGCGGCGCCGGAGGCGGCCAGATCAACATCGTCACGCGCTCCGGGTCCAGCCATTTCCACGGCACGGCTTACGAGTTCCTGCGCAACGGCGACATGGATGCCCACTCCTTCAACCAGATGGGCACGTCGAATTTCCTGGTGCAGAACAACTTTGGCGCCTCGCTCGGCGGCCCCGTGAAGCACACCGGCAAGACGTTCTTCTTCATGAACTATGAAGCCCTGCGCCACGTTGAAGATGACGTCATGGTCGACACGGTGCCCACCGCGGCCGAAGACTCCGGCGATTTCAGCCAGAGCGGCGTAAACATTTACGACCCGAATACCACAACTGCGAACCCCAGCTACAACCCCAGCTTGCCGGCGAGCCCATCCAATCCGCAGTACATCCGCCAGCAGTTCTCCTACAACGGCGTGTTGAATGTGATTCCGCCGAATCGGCTTACGCAGGCTGCATCGATCATGCTCAATCAGTACACGCCGCAGCCCAACACGATGAATATGGGCAGTATGACTATGATGGGACAGCCCACTGTGATCGGCGCGGGAAACGACGCCAACAATTATCTGGACACGCGCAAGGAACGCATGACCGACGATCAGGGTACGGTCCGCGTCGATCACAGCTTCGCCGACGGCGACACTGCCTTCTTTCGCTACTCCGCGGGAAGCGAATACGGATTCATGCCGGAGGGCCTGCCTGGTTTCGGTTTGTATCACGACAATTTCTCGCAGCAGGGCGTCCTAGCCTGGACCCGCGTTCTCTCGCCGCACATGGTCAACCTCGCGTCTGCGGCCATCTCACGCCTGGTGATGATGCACTCCACCGAAAGCGCGGCTAAAAACGACATCGTAGATCAACTGGGCATCACCGGGACCGGTTTCGGCGGTCCCAACGCCTGGGGAGCACCCTATTTCAACGTCCAGGGCTATTCGCCTTTGGGCGACAACTACCTGGCCACGCCGATGCACGCCTGGGACACCGTGATCGAAGGCCGGGACGCGCTGAACTGGCAGATCGGCCGTCACAGCGCCAAATTCGGCGCCGTGTATCAGAGATTCATCTGGCCCATGTGGGGCTTCTTCCAGAATCGCGGCTACTACCAGTACACCAACGGCTACACCACTCAATACGCGCTCAACGACGGCGCCACGGGGTCGGCCCTGGCCAGCTTCCTCCTCGGCCTGCCTGCGGCACGGCAGGGCCAGGCCGGCGTGCCCCAGATGCAGCTGCGACAGTGGTATGCCGACGGCTTTGCGCAGGATGCCTGGCGCCTGACCAATAAGACCACGTTGACCTACGGCCTCCGCTACGAATTCATGAGCCCGCTAGTCGATCTCGACTACACAAACAGCAACCTCGACCTCTCCAGCGGCGCGCCGCAGGTCTTCATCGGCGGCCAGAACGGTTATCCGCGTGGCCTGATGTATCCAAACCTTGCCAAATTTGCTCCGCGGCTTGGACTGGCGCAGAGCCTCCCGCGATTGGGTCTTGTGGCCCACATCGCCTACGGCATTTTCTATACGCCGGTTGATATGAACACATGGTGCAATCAGCGCCACAATGTGCCCTATGTATTCCCTGAGACCGCGCAGAGCGATCCCTACATTCCCTCCATCACGACCCTGAACTTCCCCACCCCCGTGCTCGGCACCACTGCGGTCAGCTTCACCGCACTTCAGTTGCATGCGCCGGCGCAATACGTCCAGCAGTGGAGCACTTCGATCGAAAGGCAGTTGGGAGCCGAGACTACGGTCGAGATCGGTTACCTGGGCGCGGGCGGCTTCCACTTGCAGCGCTCCCACCTCATCAACAACGCGCAGCCCGGACCCGGCCTGATACAGCCCCGCCGTCCGTTTCCAAAAATCAGCTTTGTCAGCAACACGGTGTTTCCTGCCGCCGTAGCCAGCACCATGACCAGTTCCACGTTCCCCGCGACCACCATCAACATGCTCGAGAACACATCCCAGAGCTGGTATGACGCGGGCTACGTCAACGTGCGGCGCCGCGCCACCAACCGCCTCAGCTTCCTGGCCAACTACACCTTCGCCAAGGCGCTGGAAGGCGCGCCGGACTTCCGTTCGCCGATGTTCGAAGCAGCAACTCCGCAGAATAACTACGACCTGAAAGCGGAGAAGGGTCCCGGCTGCGACGTCCGCCATCGGGCCGCCGTAAGCGCGGTTTACAATTCACCCACCGTTAGCGCCAACCACCTGGTTCAGGATCTGACCCGCGACTGGCGCGGCTCGATCGTCTATCAGGTTCAGACCGGCTTCCCCATGACCATCTCCGTCTTTGGCGATACAGCCAATGCCGGAACCGTCGTGGGCGAGAACCCCATCCGCGCCAACCTCACCGGCCAGAAAATCTTCCCATCGGGCACACGGAATGCGACCACATGGTTCAACCCCGGCGCATTCGCCGCGCCTCCCGCCTACACCTTTGGCAACGTTGGCCGCAACACGGTTTATGGCCCCGGAATGCAGACCATGGACCTGGCGCTGGACCGCAGTTTCAGCTTGGCAGAAAAAACCAGATTTGAGGCTCGCGCCGAATTCTTCAACGCCCTCAACCGCACCAACCTTGGAACCCCCAACCGCTTCGTCAACACATCCAGCTTTGGCAGCATCACCGAGGTTGCCACCCCTGGACGGGAGATCCAGTTAAGCGCTCGTCTCTCGTTCTAGAGTTGTGCGTTGCCGCGCGGCTTGGAGTTGTCTTCATCTCCCTTTGCGGATTCGAAAAGAGAGGTTTCCTTAATCGGAAGCCTCTCGTGCTATTTCCCCGATCCCTCGGTGATCGTCACAATCCGGTCCACGCCCGGCACGGTGAAGTGTTCCAGCTTGCCGCTCGGCCAGTGCACTTCGATGTCGTCCACCTTCGTCGCCTGCCCCAGCCCAAAGTGCGGCCTCGGATCGCTGGTTGACGCGTAGCTGCCGCCGCTCAGCACATCCCCGCGCTGCTTCATGCCGTTCGCAGTCACATACACCGTGGCGCCCACAGCGTCACGGGGACTTTTGGGTCCGCCCACCAGCTTCAACTCTAGCCAATGGTTCTTGTCCGGGCTCACGTTGCGCAAGAGCACCGGGTGGCCATCGATCACATTGATCACCACGTCCATCTTTCCGTCGTTGAACAGATCGCCGACGGCCATTCCCCGCCCACCGATGACGTCGGCCAGCCCCGAACCTTCCACGGCCGGCACCGCTTCGAACTTCTTGCCGCCGATGTTGTGGAAGAGCATCGGCCGCTGGGCCCAACTTGTCCCCCACGGGTGCTGATCCACCTGCGGATAAACGTGCCCGTCGGCCATCATCAAGTCTTTCCACCCGTCGTTGTCATAGTCGAGGAAGGCGTCACCCCAGCCAAGAAATGGCACTGAAATCTCGGCGATTCCCATCTGGTAGCTGACATCCGTCATGTTCCCGTCGCCGTCGTTGCGGTAAAGCACCTTGTAGTCATCGGAGAAAGTCGTATTGAAGATGTCTTCCATGCCGTTGTTTTCAAAGTCTCCTGCCGCAATGCCCATCGAAGCGGTTTCTCGCCCGGCTTCGTTCAGCGCATAGCCCGACGAGTAGCTGTCGTCCTCAAACGTCCCGTCCCCTCTGTTGATATAGAGATAGTTTGGCGTGGAGTCATTGGCTACCAGCAGATCCACCTTGCCATCGTTATTGATGTCCACAAACAACGAGCTCAGCCCGTAGTAGCCTGGCGTATCGGCCACACCCGCCTTCACGCTCACATCGGTAAACGTTCCGTCGCCATTGTTGTGGAACAGATGATCCGGCTCTCCCTTCAGCCCTCTTGGACCGCAGTTCACCGGCACGCCGCGAAAGGTGCAGAACGTATCCGGCACGCCGTTCTCCCCGCCCGACGGCAAATGGTCGCGCTCGAAATGGACGTATCCCGGCACAAACAAATCGAGGCGCCCGTCGCCATCGTAGTCGCCCCATGTCGCGCCAGTCGACCAGTTCCCCAACTGCACGCCCGCCTTTTCCGCAACATCAGTGAACGTTCCATCGTGATTGTTGTGGTACAGGCGGTTCTTTCCCCAGTTGGTCACGTAGATGTCCGGCCATCCGTCGTTGTCGTAGTCCGCGATAGCCACGCCAACCCCCCAGCGGTCGTTCGTTACGCCAGCCTTAGCCGCCACGTCGGTAAAGGTCCCGTCGTGGTTGTTATGGAACAGCGCCGCGTGGGGCGGCGTCTCCTTGCCGTCCAGCGCATCGAAGGTCGAGCCGTTCACCACATAAATATCAAGCCAGCCGTCGTTGTCGTAGTCGATCAAGCCCACGCCCGATCCGTTGGTCTCGATGATGTACTTCTTGTCTTTCGTCCCCATCTTGTGGGTCCAATGGGTCAGTCCTGCCGGCTCCGATATGTCCTCGAAGATCACCGGCCCGCTCGGCACAAAGCCGCCCGCAGTGATCGGCCGGTGTTGCTCGTCGAACTGGGCCGGGCGCGGAGGCCCGCTACTCGTTCCGCCCGATAACGGCTCCTGTGCCGCCTCGGCGGTCGTTGGAGTTTGTTGCCCAGAGGTGGGAGTGGCTGAATTTGTGACTTGCGCGGAGGCCAACGCGGGAATCCCTCCCGCCAGCAGTCCGCAGAGAGTGGCCGTGCGCAGTGACTCGAACATGGCAGCAAGTATACGGGGCGAGATTGAAGGAAGTATCAATCAAAAGTTGGAGGGAGCCACCGAGCCGAACCCGGCAAACAACCGCTATAGACACCACTTGCGAACGCTTGGGCTCCCTTCGTAACCCTCCCCTTCGCAATCCGTCAACCCCGCCGCTATCGGTCGCCCACTTTATAGGGGATCCCAAACCGGCCAATCTGGATCAATGTCTTTTCGCCCGGCGGCCAGATGTGCAGGCTCTCTACCCTGCTTGAGCCCGGAATCCTGTGCGCATCCGTGGTCCCCACCAGCGCTCCGGTCGCCGCCTGGTTGAAATGAACAGTCAGCGTATCTCCGCCGTCTTCCCGGTTCCATCCAAAGGCATACTCGCCCGGCTTCAGCTTAACGCTTCCAATCTCGACCGGTGCTTGCACGATCAGGTAGTGCGAATACTTGCCTTCCGCCGAATAGCCCGCCGTAATCAGCACCACCCCCGCAATGAAGTGCCCGTGCTCATCCACGATCCCCGACGCGGTGCGCATCTCCGTCTCAATGTGCTCACTCTCCACTGGCGCCCGCGACGGCAGCACCGCCGCCAGCTCCGCCGGCGTGGCCTGCCGCCAGGCTGGTTTTTGCGCCGTGGCTTCGAGCGCCAGCAACGACAAAAAAACTCCGCAAAAAAACGCGACTCCTAATGTCTTCATCGTCATGGTTTCGGCCTTCTCAGTGACTCCAGCGGAACAATTCCCCTCTGGATCGCGGCGGTTGCCGCCTGCGTCCGGTCGGTAACTCCCAGCTTGCCAAGCAGACTGTTGATGTGCGTCTTTACCGTCGCCTCTGAAACCTCCAGTTCGGCCGCAATCTCCCGATTGCTCTTGCCGTACACAATCTGCTCCAGCACATCGAACTCGCGCGGAGTCAGATCCTGGGCCCCCATGCGCTCGGCGAGCCTCTCGGCGATCGCTGGCGGTATATGTGACTTCCCCTCGTGAACCGTTCGAATCGTGCTGATCAGGTCCTCGCTTGTCATCCCCTTCAACAGGTACGCTCGTGCGCCCGCCTTCAACGCGCGGTAAATGTCTTCATCCCCGTCGTAGGTTGTTAGCACGATGAACCGGGCTTGGGGCGTCTCCATGCGGACACGCTCGATGACGTCGACGCCGCTCATCCTTGGCATCCGCAGGTCGATCAACGTGATATCCGGTTGGAGCTTGCGATACTGAGCGATAGCCTCAACTCCATCTGCAGCCTCGCCCACCACCTCCAGACCGCCTGCCACATTCAGCAGCGCCACCAGTCCCTGGCGAACGACGTTGTGGTCTTCGACAACCAGCACTCGGATCGATTCCGTTGTCACTATTTCACCTCCGCCTGTTCGCGCACTTCACCCCGCGCCGGTAGCCTCAACCGTATCGTAGTACCCTCACCCGGCGTGCTACTCACTTCCAGCGTTGCCCCGATTTCAGCCGCGCGTTCTCTCATGCCGGTCAGGCCAAAGTGACCCGGCGAAGCCGCCGCCGTCCGGTCCAGTGCGCCACCACGTCCATCGTCCCTGATCTCGAGCGTAACTGCCTCCGGTCCATACTCCAATTGAACCGAAAGTTCACTGGCCCCAGCGTGCTTCTTCACATTATGAATCGCTTCCTGCGCGATCCGCGCAACTTCGCGCTCCGTCTCCACAGGCAACGGGCGATAAGCTCCGAAAAGGCTGAACCGCGCAGTCAGTCCATCACCCCCTGCTGCTTCCGCCATGCGCCGCAACTTCACCGGCATTGTTGTCTCGTTCGCATCCTGCGTGCGTAGAGTCCAGATCGACTGTCGCGCATCGGCCAGCCCGTGGCGCACATAGTCGCGTGACTGGTCGAGTTGTTTGGCCGCATCCTCCAGTTTTCGCTGGCGCAGCAGCTCCGTCAGAACCTCCAGTTGGACCGAGACACCGACATACCCCTGGGCCAGCGTATCGTGAATCTCGCGCGCAATCCGGCTGCGCTCGGCCAGCACCGCTTTGAACTCGCGCTCTGCCACGTACAATCTCCGCTTGAGCAGCAGTAAGACTGTCCCCGCGAGCGCCAACAACAACAACCCGTAGAACCACAGAGTCTGATAAAAATGCGGCTGCAACTCGAAGCTGAGCGCCGCGCCGGTTGTGTTCCAAATTCCATCGTTATTCGCTGCTTGCACGCGGAACGTGTACCGCCCCGGCGGAATATTTGTGTAATAGGCGGTGCGCCGCGTTCCGGCATCAGTCCAACCTCGGTCAAAGCCCTCGAGCATATAGCGGTAGCGCACCTTCTGCGGCGCCTCAAAGCTCAGCCCGGCGTAGTCGAACTCAAAATGCACATGTCCAGCCTGAACTTTCAGCCGGGAGCCTGTTTCCGGCAAGCTCTGGGCCACATCGTCCACCTGAAAGCGTTCCAGAGAGACCGGCGGTGGAATCATGTTCACGGGAAAGTGCGCCGGGTCCACTTCTACCAGCCCCTTTGGTGTGGCAAACCACAGACGCCCGTCGCGCGAACGCCACGCCGAAGGGTGGCTGTTGTTCGCCGTCTCCCGGCTGTGCAGACCATCAGCGGTCCCAAACTCCATCCAGTGCGAACAACTCCCCGCGGGGCCTGCGCCAGCCATCTCATTGCAGTCGCAGCGCGCTATGCCGTCCCCGGTTGCAAACCAAAGACGCCCCTCGCCATCGTCCAGAATGGCGTGAATCGTCGTCTCCTCAAGGCCGTTGCGCATCGACTTGGAGAATTTGCTTCCATCCCACACATCCCAGCCGTGGTCCTGCGTGCCGATCAGCAGTGTCGCGTCGGCCCGTGGCAGCAGCGCTGTCACCACATTGCTCGAAAGCCCATTCGCTGCCGTGAAGCTGGAGATTGCGTTGCCGTGCAGGCGTGACAACCCGGCTAGTGTCGCTACCCAAAGGTCGCCGTGTGTGTCCCGAGCCATCGCGCCCACCAGGTCGCTGCCCAACCCGCTCGCATGCGTGTAGGTCTCCATTCCTGCGCCGGAACCTGACCGACTCAGCTCGCTCTTCCCCACCGCCCAGTGCGCCAACCCGCGCCGGGTGCCGATCCAAAGTGACCCGTCGGTGTCAATCAGCAATGAGCGCACAAAATCGTCAGGCAGCCCATCGGCTGAGGTGAAGGTGTCCACCTTGTTTCCACGAATCCGGTTCAGCCCGTCTGGTGTGCCTACCCAAAGGTCGCCATTCGGCGCCGCAGCCAGCGACAGAATCACATTGCTCGCGAGGCCATTGTTCACTGAAAGACTGCGCACGACACGCAATCCAGCCGTGCCTTGGTCACGGAGAAGCGCGTTCAGTCCGTTCTCCTGCGTCCCCACCCACAGCGTTCCGGCTGCGTCTTCCACCACGGTGGTGACACGGTCGGAGGTCAGCCCATCTCGAGTGTCGATGGTGCGGAATCGCTGATCGCGCAGAATATCCAGCCCGCCAGTTTCAGTCCCCACCCACAGACTGCCCTCGCGGTCTTCCATCAACGTGAGAATCGATGCGGTCGAAAGAGGATCGGTAATCGGAAAGCGCTCGACCTTGCCTTTGACCCACCGCACCAGACCCTCGTTGGTTCCGATCCAGAGCGCGTTCTCCCGGTCGGCAAAGACAGCCTGAATCCTGCTTCCGGGAAGTTCCCTGCCCACCGCTAAGCGCATTGAATCCCCCGTGGGCTTTCTGCCCTGAGTAAGATTCAAAGTGCTTCTGTCTCCCGTGACGATCCAGCCATTCGACAAATGCTCTTCGAAGAGAACCGCCCTAGGGGACTCTCCCGGCGAAGGAAATGCGCTGCGAGGGAACGCATCCACAGTGCTCATTGGCAGGAACCGGTCTTCTGACAACCTGGCCGGGCCCTGTTCGGTCCACACCCAAAGCGCCCCGTTCTCCCCTTCACTCAGCTTCAAGACGCCGTCACCCGGCAACCCGTCACGCGTCGTGAATACCTTGGCCGCCCCGTCCTTCCACCGCGTCAGCCCGGCGTTTGTCCCAATCCATAGCGCCCCATCCGGGGCTGCCAGCAAACAGCGAATGTCGCTTCCCGGCAGCGCAGGACTGGAATTGCGGTCGTAGGTCTGGAATTCAACGCCGTCAAAGCGCACCAAGCCGGACTCGGTGCCCAACCAGAGGAATCCATCCTTAGTCTGAGCCAGTGCCTGGACTGTGTTTTGAGGCAGGCCATTCTCCATGGCCCATGCTTGGCGGCCAAAATTGGCAAGCGGTGTAGAGGGCTCAAGCGCGGCTAAAGCAGCCGCTCCGCCGAGGAGCAACAATGCGGACGCGTATCGGGTGATCTTCGGGAGCAACGTCCTGCTCGTCACGGCCCGCAACCGATATTTGTCGCGGAGACTTGGCTGCTTGAAGCCCACAGCCATTCGACTTACCGGCCGAAGTGCACGTAGCTCCGGCCGGCATAGAGGCGGAAGCCGCCGGCTGGATCATCGGTCACATCTAAGGGGCGGGGCCGAGTCAGGTCTGCGTCCTTTGCCGAGTGGGCCGTGAACACGTCCTTGCCGCCCAGATCGGTCACCACGAACCGATCGCCGTCCAGGAAGCCGAAGCCGTACGCGCCCGCAGGCAGGTGCTTCCCTCCAATGATGATCGGAACCTCTGCGATCAAATACCCCTGGTATTTCGCCGCCACTCCCGTCGAGTACCCGCTTGTGTCCACCAGGCTGGCCAGCACGTAATGGTTGTCGCCGAATTTCACGCCTCCGGAGTTGCGCAACTGCGCGGGTGCGCTCTGCCCGCAGTAGTACACAGTGGCCGGAAACAGCTTTTCCAGGTCGGCCGGCTTCAGCACAGTATTGACCCCGGACTGCGCCGCCACCCAGCCTGACCCTCCCAGCGCGGCCATGATGGTCGCGCCCGCCAGAACTCGAGTCATCGCCTGCAAACGCATCATAATCCTCCTGTTCCTCACTGCCCTTGGAGTATAGCGCATCCCTGCGTGCTTGATCGACGAAGCCAAATCACCCCGGATCGCCGCATTCACCTTTCTCCGCCGGAGTCTGTCCGCCGTCTATCGTTTCTTCTCGGCGGTCTGGATATCCAATTGGCCAATGACTCAACACGGGAAAGGCAAATCGAGGGAACTCCGCCTTCGAATTCATCGCCAGCCCGAACGCTCTTCCCAAGGCCGCTCTCTCCAGCCAAATGCGCTCTCGAAATGGAAGAATTCGGGCGCCGCACCCGGCAAGAGGTACACGCTGATGACGTCGAAGCGTGCGTTTGGGAAGGATTCACCGGGTAGCTGACGTACGTATTGCCGCGCCAGCCGCCGCAGCACATTGCGCTTGTGAGTGTCTACCATGGCTTCGGCAGGCGCCATATCGTGCGCAGTGCGCGTCTTCACCTCGACAAAACAAAGCAGCGAACCCTGCCACGCGATCAAATCCAGATCGCCGCGTAAGTTTCCGCCCGACCACCTGCGCGCCACCACAACGTAGCCCTTGCGACGCAAGTACGAACAAGCCGCATCCTCGCCTTTTATTCCGGTGCGCAAATGGGCGGGGATGGCTGCGGTTCGGCCTCGCCACGCGGCAACCCAGTCCAGGCCCGCCAGCACTCGGTCGAAGATTCCCGCTCGTACGTGTGCTACCCGTTCCATCGGCAACCATTGTCGGCCCGAATGCCGGGTGCAGGCAAATCGCTCCGCAAGAATGACGTCGCGGCCGCGATGCAATGAACCTAGGCGAGCAAATGGCCCCGCTTACGCCGTCACGGCTGCCACCGCGCTCTGCTCATGATCCTTCTCAGCGACGGTCAACGCATCTTCCAGGATGTCGAGCGCGACGGTCGCTTCCTCTCTGCTCACGATGAGCGGAGGCGAGAGCCGCAGCGACGTCTCGCCGCAGCCGAGTATGATCAAGCCGCGTTCGAAGGCCAGCGTCTCAATGCGATTGCGCAGCTCCGCCGCCGGCTCTCGAGTCTCCTTGTCCTTAACGATCTCGATGCCGATCATCAATCCTCGCCCGCGCACGTCGCCCACCAGTGGATGGCTCTGCTTCCAGCCGCGTACGCGCTCCAGCATGAACTCTCCCACGCTTGCGGCGTTCGCAATCCCCTCGCGCTCAATGATCTTCATGGTCGCCAGCGCCGCCGCGATCGACACCGGATTGCCGCCAAATGTTGACGCGTGCGACCCCGGCGCCCAATCCATGATCTCCGCCCTCGTCATGCAAATGCCCAGCGGCATCCCGCTCGCAATGCCCTTGGCAATGCAGACAATGTCCGGCTCCACGCCCGAGTCCTCGATGGCCCACCACTTCCCGGTCCTTCCGCAACCCGATTGAACCTCGTCCGCAACCAATAAAATACCGTGCCGGTCGCAGATCGCTCGCAGCTCGCGCAAGAAATTTGCCGGCGCCGGCACAAATCCGCCTTCGCCCTGGATCGGCTCAACGAAAATCGCGGCCACCTCTTCCGGCGGCAAAATCGTCTTGAACAGCTTCTCCTCGATGTACCGTGCGCAGCCCAGGCTGAACGCTTCTTGCTCCTCTGGCCCGCCTGTACAGCCACGATAAACGTAGGGATACCGCACGTGCGTCACGCCCGGCATCAGCGGAGAGAACCT
The DNA here is from genome assembly GCA_049517515.1 of Occallatibacter sp. Taxonomy (GTDB): domain Bacteria; phylum Acidobacteriota; class Terriglobia; order Terriglobales; family Acidobacteriaceae; genus Telmatobacter. Next base: position 3,656 of record JBEKSA010000025.1, on the reverse strand, counting down.
GCGTTTCTGCTGTGGCTTTGAGCCGGTCAGCGACAGCGCACCCATCGTGCGTCCGTGGAACGCGCCGAAAAACGAGATGATCTGCTGCCGTCCCGTGTGATAGCGCGCCACCTTCAGCGCGCACTCAATCGCTTCGGCTCCGGAATTGCCGTAGAAGAAACGGTGCGGCCCCGGCATCGGCGCCACGGCCGACAACCGCTCCGCGAGATCCGTCAGATGCTCATCGTAGAAATCGGTGCCCGAAATGTGGATCAGCTCCGCCGCCTGCTTCTGGATCGCCGCCACCACTTCCGGATGACAGTGGCCTGTCGAAACTACTGCGATTCCCGCCGCGAAGTCGAGAAATTCGTTCCCATCCGGGTCTTCGATGCGAACTCCCCGGCCGCGCTTCGCCACCAGCGGATAGGAGCGCGTATAGCTCGGTGAGATGAGCCGTTTATCGGCTTCAACAACGGCCCTGGCCTTCGGTCCCGGTAGCGGACAAACCAGTTTCGGTCCAAATTGCGCATGCAGCTCTTGCTTATTCATCGCATGTTGACTCATCGCACATTCTCCTCGGCAGATTCGGTTGTCGCGGACCGGCGCATCATCTGTCCGTCCACCGGCGCCAGATGGATCACGGCCGCGGATCCCAATGTGTGGGACCTGTGATTTCTGTGGGCCCTGTCGGGCCCCTCGCAGGCGAGGATCTTCGGCGGAGGGTTGCTAATCGCCGCCGAAGAGGCTAGGTCGAGTGCGGGTGGGCAGCACGCGCAGGTGTTTCCGCGGGCACATCCGTTGCGCGCGCGAACGCGACCAGCGCTTGGTGGCTGGTGCTTGCGGCAACTCCCGGTTGGCGCGCATCTGCATGGATTCTCCGTTAAGTTGGAGAATATCACGCCATCCATCGCCGCTGCCACGCAGGTACTTGATCCGGGCTACGATGGAACAAGTTCCATGTCCGCAACTTCACTTCATCCTGGCCCCGGGAAACATCCTGCCGCAACCGCTGCCCGGATCGTGCTCGCCTTTGCCAGCGTGTACATCTTCTGGGGTTCCACTTACACCGCCATTCGTGTCGGCGTCACGCAAATGCCTCCGCTGCTGCTCGCCGGAACGCGATTCCTTATCGCTGGCGCAATTCTTTTGGCCTGGTGCCGCTGGCGCCGCCTTCGCCTGGTTTGGCCGCCCAAAGACATGCTCCTTCTCGCCCTCATCGGCCTCTTGCTCCTCGGCGCGGGCAATGTCGGTCTCGTCTACGCGGAGCATGCGGTCCCCAGCGGCCTCGCTTCGCTGCTCTACGCGGTCATCCCGCTCTACGTCGCGCTCATTGAGATGTTCCTCCCCGGTGGCGAGCCTCTCCCCGTCCGTGGATGGCTTGGTATGGCCCTCGGCTTCGCTGGACTCGTCGCTCTCTTGTGGCCTTCGCTTCGTCACGGCCTGGCCGGCGACCGCGCCCGCCTTTGGGCCATAGTCGCGCTGTTGGCCGGTGCGCTTTGTTGGAGTGTTGGCAGCGTCGTTTCCCGCCGCGCGCGCCTCCGCGTCAACAGCTTTGTGGCTGCCGCCTGGCAGATGCTTGCTGCCGGAGCTTGCAGCACCATCCTGGGCACGCTTCTTGGCCAATGGCCGCGGTTCCACCTGAACTCCGCAGCGCTTTGGTCCCAGGCCTATCTCATCGCTTGCGGCTCGCTGCTGGGCTATAGCGGGTACATCTATCTTCTCGAACATGTCCCCGTCGGCAAGGTCGCCTCGTACGCATATGTGAACCCTGTTGTCGCGGTGCTGCTCGGCATCCTCGTGCTTCACGAGCGGCCACCGGCAGAGGAATTCGCGGGCATGGCTGCAGTCATCCTCGCAGTATTTCTTCTCACCACGGCACAGGTCCGTCCGCGGCGCGCAGCCGAACACGTCCGCCAGCTTGAGCATCTCTCGACGGAATAGCTGCAGTCGCCGATTACATGGGCTTGCCCGCAGCGAACGTCGATGCAGGAACAAGCGCAGCCGGAGCTTCACCTTCGAGCGACACTGTGCCCTGCTCGAACGTCTCTAATGCCGCTGCGTCCGCCGCCAGCGTCATCCAGCATGCAGCGCCCTTCCTGAGCACTGTGCATGCAATCTCAAAGGTGAACGGGCTTTCGGGACGGTGTTTGGGGGTTCCTTTGGCGCGCTCGATCCACACGATGTGGCTGCCCAGCGAGTAGTTCGCCTCCACCGGCTCGGTAATTTCGAACGTCTGCTTCATTCCCTCCGCTGCGCCCGCGCCGAAGCTTGCCAAATCGCTCGCCGTCATGGTTTGCCCATAGCACGCAAAAGGCAGCGCCAGCACTACCACGACCGACGCGCGAGTCCCATGTTTGGCGGTCAACGCCACTTCCACGCAAGCATCTCCCTTTCTGGGAGCGGCGAGTGCCGGGTAAGGCGTCACGGCCTTTGGAGCCGGAGGCGGCACCACAAATTCCCAATCGGCCGGCAGCCTGTAGCTGAAGCCGATATCGTCCCTTTGCACTTGAGGCGGCAACGTGGGAGCCAACGGACTTGTGGGCGCAACAGCCTGCGTGGCCGGGGGCGGCGCAGCCGTGTTCGCAGGGGTCGCCGTGGGCCCTGGCCCTTGCGCAAAGAGCGTCGCCCAACCAAATGCAACAAGTGCAACTACAAGGTGAGTTCGCATCCGGTTGCCTCTTGTTCGCCGGTCAGTCTATAGCTAGCCAGCCCGCACCAAATGGGTCTTCATGCAAATCCGCCCCTACTTAAGGAGAAAAGCCGAGGCTGCCGCCGCCACGCCCAGCGCCGAAATAGCAAGACCCACGTGCCAGTAGACGCGGCTCCGCGTCAGCAGCGTGATCGATACGATCACCAGGCCAATCTCCAGCAACACCTCGCCCAAATCGAAGCGATCTGCTTTCGCTTCTCCCTGGTCCACGCTGGTTTGCAGTGCCACGGCCGTTACCTGATCCTGCTTCACCTCGTCTGCCCACTTCTTCTCGTGGTCGGCGTAGCTCTTCACCAACTTGGCGGTGGCATCTTTGTTGTCGAGCGCAACAACACTCATCAGATCGGCCACCAATTGCGTATCGTTGGCGCGAATCTTTTGCGCCTGATACTCATTCCACTGGTCGGTTGCCTTGTTCTGGTTGAGTACCGCGTCCTCATGCGTGCGCCCGCCCAGCACCGTGGTCACCGCCAACAGCACGGCCAGCACGCTCATCGTAAAGGCGACAGGCCGCAGTGGCTCTTCGTTCGCTGCCTGCTGCACATTCTCCTTGAAGTCCTGCACATCGCTCGCATCCATAAGTTTTGAGCCTTCTCATTTTTGGATTGGGGGACTTTGGGGGAAGCCTTCAGCTTCGAAACCTGCACCCATCATACGATCTCGCGCAGCGATGCGCTGCAATAGTTACGCAGCGGGGTCCTTTAAATCCTGGTAAACGCCAGACCAGCTTGCGGGGAGTAGGAAGTCACCCTCACCCACGGCCACATAAAGCGAAGGAAACCCGATTCCGCCTCAACTCTCTTTTCGTAGTCCGTCTCAGTGTGGCCCAGGCAGCATGAAGGCTAGAGCATTTTAGGAAATAGTATAGACTGGTAATTGGCGACACTCCGCGGCGCAGAAGATATGGGGCGACCCTATGGGGATGATTTGCGTCGTAAGTTTCTATCTGCCTACGACGAAGGCGAGG
>JBEKSA010000024.1:0-56705 GCA_049517515.1 Occallatibacter sp. | reverse complement strand
TCCTCGCCTTCGTCGTAGGCAGATAGAAACTTACGACGCAAATCATCCCCATAGGGTCGCCCCATATCTTCTGCGCCGCGGAGTGTCGCCAATTACCAGTCTATACTATTTCCTAAAATGCTCTAGAGAAGGGCGCCGGCAGCAATCTCGATTTTGACTGCAGGCAGAGACAGGAGCGTGTTGTGAACCAGGCAACTGTGCACGCAACGCATCATGCTTTCGGTCTGTTCCGCGGTGAGCGAGACTGGGCTCGTAACCTGCACATGGAAGTTGCCCAGCCGCGCCGGCTTAAGCAGCTTTTCGGCTGTGACCGAAACTTCGACTCCGCTCTGCGCCAGCTTGCGCGTTCTCAAATACTCCGCGGCATAAAAAGCCGCGCAGGAGCCGAGCGATGCCAGCAGCAGTTCGGGCGGCGTCATGCCGGAGTCTGCGCCGCCATTCTCTGCCGGCTGATCGCACGTGATCTTGTGCGTCCGCGCCTGAATATCCAACTTTACGCCTTCAACTTGCGACACCTTTACTTCCATAAGGCACACGCTTCCTATCTCAACAAAGCCATGAAGAAGGAGCTTTGTTACAGGATAGCGAGTTTTCCCCCTGATTGGAATGCGATGCGCTGGGAGAGCAGCAGATGCTCTAGTCGGCGGCGGTGGTTTCAGCCACCGTGGCGGCCACCATGGCGCGAATGGAATCGATCACCAGATCCGGTTCGTCGAGATGAATCCAGTGTTCGCTTTTTTGGGCGATGATCTGGCGCGCAGAGCCGCCAATGCGATCGAGCTGTTCCTGCGAGAGCGGCGCTGAGTTGCCGGGCGTCAACACGGTGACGGGAATTTCACGGATTGGCGGCACTGCGTCCATTTCCGTCACGGTGTCGGGAATCGAAACGATATGGCTGCGAATTCCAGCGTAGAATCCGGGGCGCGACCAGTGGGCCGCAACCGCTGGCCACACCTTGCGCGGCATCTTTCTCACTTCGGTCTTGATCCGCGTCAGGACGTGGAGCTTGTGGACGCCGGCAACTCCGACAATCTGATCCGAAACCTGGCTTGCGCGGCAGAACAACAAGCTGACCAGCAGGCGCGCGATGCCAGATGAAGCGACGGGCATTGCAAAGCGGATGAGCCTGCGGCCCAAATCGAGCTGCGATTGCTTTGTGGGGTCAAGCGGCGGCCATTGATCGCAGCGCATGGGATCGATGAGCACAACGCCGGCGACCTCGCCGGGATAAAGCAACGCGTAACGGCGCATCACGAGCCCGCCAAACGAGTGCCCAACCAGAATGAAGGGCGGTTTGAGCCCGGCGCGGTCGATCATCTGGTGCAATTCGTGAGCAATGTTGCCGGGAGTGCGGGCAGTGCGGCAACGGCTGCTCCAGCCCAAACCGCAGCGATCGTACGCGACCGCGCCCGAAGACTCAGCAATCGCTTCCTGAATGGCTCGCCAGTTGAGATGCGTGGCGCCGATGCCGGCTTCAAAAAGAACCGTGGGTTCGCCCATGCCCATTTCAAAGAGGTAGAGTTTGGCTCCGTTCGCGATGGGCACCCAGCGCCCCGATCCGGCATAGCGCCGCCGGTCGCGCCAATCGCCGATCTGTTGGTAGAGCACACCGGCCGCGAGCAAGGTTGCTGCGATGGCGAAGATCCAAAGGGCGGCGTGCATGAGTCTCCTAGAAGTGGGTTAGCGCGGCCGGGCTGAAATCGGCAACGGTGAGTTTTGCCTTGGCGCTGCCGCGATCGAAGATAAGCAATGTCGATCCTTGCTGGCCGCGCGTTGTGACCTCAATCTGGTGCGCGAACCAGTGGCCCTCTTCCTGGCGCACGCCGTACGATGTGAATTGTTTCACCGTTCCCGCTTCTTTGACAGTTTTTTCAACGTAAACCGGGAAGCCGATGCTGGGATCGATCCATGTTTTCACTTGTCCGTAGTGCGTTCGGTCGGCGGGGCCGGGCGTGCTCTTGATGACGTCGCAATCGCGCGCGCCGAATCTGGCCTGTCCCTCGGAGGTTTGTCCGGGCCAGAAATACTGCTGCTCGAGGAAGTCCTCGTAGTTGAATCCCGGACCGAGCGGATGAGCGTTCCACTTTTCAAAGGGCACGATATGGGCGGATGTTTCGCCGGGATGAGCGATTTGGATCGTGTGGTCGCCGTGGGCGCTCATATAGAGAAGAATGTGCTCGCGCAGATCGCCGTGCGTCGAGGGCGGCTGCCCCAGATCGACGAAGATGCGCAGCACGCCGGGAAACCAGTGCGTCTTGATGGTGACGGGATAGTTCACACGGGCGCCAGTCGCGTCGATCGCGACCAGATGGCCGGTGACGCGAAAGTCGGAGGATTCGATCTGTTTGCGAGCCGTGGCGAAAAGATCATTGACATTTGCAGTCTGCGCCCACAACGCCGGAAGGAGCGCGGCAATCAGTCCCGCATACCGGGCCGCACGCAGGGCCCTCATGCCTCGATCCTTCCGTCGCGGATGCGAATGTGACGCGGAGCGCTCGCGGCAATTTCGTTCTCGTGGGTCACGATCACCAGCGTCATGCCACGTTGCTCCCGAATGCCGCGCAGAATCTCCATGATGTTCGCCGAATTGACGCTGTCGAGGTTTCCCGTTGGCTCGTCGGCAAGCAGGATGGTCGGATCGTTGGCCAGGGCGCGTGCAATCGCTACGCGCTGCCGCTCGCCCGCGGAGAGCTCATTCGGAAAATGCTTCAAGCGATCCTTGAGGCCCATCTCCTCAAGCAGCGCCGTCGCTCGCTCCAGGCGATGGTTGGCGCGGCTATTCATCGCCAGCATGGCCACCTGCACATTTTCCACGGCCCGGAGCGTGGGCAACAAGTGAAATGCCTGAAAGATGAATCCAACCTGACAGGAACGAAAGGTGTCCAGATCGACCGTTTTCCCCAGAAGCGATCCCCGGAACAGAACCTCGCCACTGTTGGGCACATCGAGCCCGCCCAGCATATGCAGCAAAGTGGATTTACCGCTTCCGCTCGGTCCGCTGATGGTGACATATTCGCCGGCCTCGATCGTGATGTCCACGCCGCGCAGGGCCGCGACACGCCCTTCGTCGTAGCTCTTCACCAGCGCGCGCCCTTCGAGGATGGGGCTACTCATAGCGCAATGCCTCCACCGGCGAAAGCCGCGCGCCGCGCCATGCGGGATACGCCCCAGCGACAAGCCCGGAGCCGATGGCGATGAGAAGCGATTCGAACAGATGAACCGGCGAGACGGAAGTCGAGACCACGCTCGCGGTCTGCGGCATGATCGAAAGAATGCGTAAGGCGCCCCATCCCACAACGATGCCCAGCAAGCCGCCGGCGAAGCCCAAACCCGCGGCCTCGGTAAGGATGAGCAGAATCACGTGCCGGCCCTTCCAGCCCAGAGCGCGCAGGATGCCGATCTCGCGCGTGCGCTCGAACACTGACATGGCCATGGTGTTGGCAATGCCCACGATGCCGATGAGTAGCGCGATCGATGACGTGCCCCACGCCACCGAGTGCGCCAGGTCCACAATCTGATTGTTGCCCGCGCGTTCCGCGGCGGCTTCGGCGCGGACGCCGGGCTCCAGGGCTTCGATCTCCGTCTGCACGCGCTTGACGTAGTGGTCGTAAGATTCGCCCGCCGGCGTGGGGCGAAGCCGCACATGGAACGCGGTCACTTGTCCTTCTCTGCTGGAGATGATTTGCATCTGATCGAGCGGCATGATCACCGCTCCGGTTTCTAGCGCTGTGCCCCCGTGAAAGATTCCCGTAACTGTGAAGGTCTCTCCCAGAATGGTGATCGTATCGCCGGGTTTCTTGTTCAGGTTTTGCGCGAGCAGATCTCCCAGCACGACCTCAGGCTGGCCGGCGCGGAAGCGGGTGCCGGAAGTGAATCGAAGTGAATCCAACTCGTAGGAATCGGCCGGCCATCCGTAGACCAGCGCATTCACGTCCGGCGTCAGATCGATTAGATTGAAGACCAGCGGCGCTACTGCGGCCACCTGAGGAAGAGCGCGGATCCTGGCGCCCAGCGACTCATCCAGCGAGCTATTGAATAAGCTCGATTGGAGGACGGCGATGTCGGTGCCGGAACTCTGATAGAGCCGCAGCCATTCGTGTTCAAACGAGCGCGAGAATCCTACTAAAGCCACAAATGCCCCTATACCCATCGTAATCCCGCACAGGGTGAGCAGTGTTCTGAGGCGCCGGCGCCGTAGGTTTTTCCAGGCGAATCCGGTGAACGAGAGCTGGGAGGCCATGGCCTTCAAAAAGCTTCCTTATGTACACGGATGTTGAGGGGGGTCCGTGAACGTTAGTTTATCGAGCGCAAGGGCTTCTGTCCAACACGAGTTCGCGCTCATTCGCGATTCGAACAAGCGAAGTTAACCCGCATTCGGCAAGTGAATCGGGCTTTCGCGCGATGCCCGTTCGCGATCAGGAGGAAAAGGATCGGCACCGGCCACATCGCTGCCTTCAGCCGTGGCGATGGAGACACAAATCTACTCTCGCGGGCGTCGAGCAGTAATGCCGCAGCCGTCAAAATGCAGATAGGAATGGTCAGGCGGTAGATTGCTCAGCCGGCGAACCGGCCGTCGCGCTACCCGCCCTAGCGCCCCCGCCCACCGCCGCCGGTGCCCTTGCGCGCCGTGTAGCAGTCCCGGCAGTAGACCGGGCGATCGCCACGCGGCTCAAAAGGTACAGTAGTAGGCTGGCCACAACCCGAACAAATCACAGGTGTTCCCTGTGAAGGAGCCGAACGGTGGCCGGATCCCCCCTGATCGGCCTTCTTTGCCTGGCGGCAAGGCTTGCATCGCTTTGGGGTCGAGTAACCGCGTTCCTGAAAAAACTGCTGATCGGCAGAGCTGAAGGTAAATTCCTGCCCACAGTCACTGCACGTAATTTGCATATCTCCGGCCATAGGACTCCTTGTGTGGGATTGTACAGCCCAAAGCACGTTTTTTTTGCAAGGATTCTTCTCGAATTTCAAAAGGCGGGGCAAAATGAGGCCTCCCAGGGGTCCAAAGGGCCTTGTGGAGGGCCACGGTATAGTCCTTTCTGAGAAGCAAGGGCGGCGCACGATGCGCGCAGCAGCCGATCGCCTATGACACGAAAATGTCACAGGCCGGGTTACGGCCCAAAGTGATAAATTCATCTTGCCGCGCGGTTTCCCCTGTAACCTTTTCCCGCGCAGGCACTCAAAGGTTGCGTACCACCGAATTCTGCGGGGTGGAACCGCTCTGACCATCCAGCCTTCCCCAACCCCGCGGAGAAGATCCGCGCCATTCCCCAACAAGGTCAAAAAAACTTATGAAAAACCAGCTCAACGCAGTGCTCCTCTCGGCTGCGCTCGCCGGCCTGGCCGGTGGCAGCGCCGTTGCCGCCCACGCGGCCACGCAAACTTCCGTCAACGCAAACTCCGCCAAGGTCATGAAGGCTGGTTTTCGCTACAGCGGTTCGAACTACGACACCGCCAAGCATTCCTGTAAAGGCAAAAACGACTTTAAAGGCCAGGGCGGTTGCAAGTCCGGCGACAACGGCTGCTCCGGCAAGAACAGTTGCAAGGGCAAGGGCGGCTGCGCCACCGACGGCTCCCCGATGCCAAACCTCGCCTAAAAACCGTGGTCAGTTGTCAGTGATCGGTGGTCGGCACCTGGCACTCGCGTCATTCAGGCGCGTTTTCCGTGCCGGCCACCCTTCACTGACGACTGATTGCTGACCGCTGCATTGGAACCTTGATCTGTGATCTCTGGTTCCTCGTTCCCTTGTTCCCTTGTTCCCTCGGTCCCTTGGTCCCTGTCTCTCTATGCCCGGCAATCGCTTTAATGCGTTTCAAGACCGCGGCGTCGGCATCGGCCTGCGCATTCCGCACTACGAGCACATCTTCTCCCGCAAGCCGGTTGTCGACTGGTTTGAAATCATCTCGGAAAACTACATGTGCGATGCCGGCCGCCCGCTGGCCATGCTCGATCGCATCCTGGAACAATACAGAGTCGTCCAGCACGGCGTGTCGATGTATTTCGGCTCCGCATTCGCGCCCAATCCAGAGCATTTAAAGCGCCTGAAGCAGTTGGTCCGTCGCACCAAAACTCCGTGGCTCAGCGATCACCTCTGCTGGGGCTCGGTCGATGGCACCTACACCCACGATCTGCTGCCGCTGCCGTACACCTGGGAGGCCGTCGAACGCACCGTCGAGCGCGTGCGCATGGTGCAGGACTATCTTGAGATTCCTGTCGCCGTCGAAAACGTAAGCTCATACGCCGCGTTCACTGGCTCCGAGATGACCGAGTGGGAATTTTTGACGGAAGTGGTGGAACGCGCCGATTGCGGAATTCTCTTCGATGTGAACAACGTCTACGTCTCAGCGATGAACCACGAGTTCAATCCGCTGGATTACGTGAACGCCGTACCCGCGCACCGCGTGGCGCAGATTCACATCGCAGGCCACTCGAAATACGTGAAGTACATTCTCGACACTCACGATCATCCGGTCATCGATCCCGTGTGGCAGCTTTATGCGCGCGCCATCGAGCGCTGCGGGCCCACGCCCACCCTGCTCGAGTGGAACGACCACATTCCGAGCTTCGACGAGGTGCACGCGGAGGCGAAGAAGGCGGAGCGATTCCTGCATGCGCACGCAACCGAGCTTGTGGGAGTGGCGAAATGAGCGCGCAGCCGAACGCCCAGACGAGCCCCCAGACGGACCAAAGTCCGATGGATCTGGCCCAGTTGCAGCGCGAAATGGCCGCCGCGGTCATGCAGCCGCTGACGCACGATGAGAACATGCGCGCGACCACGCCGGATGGTCGATCGATGGCTGAGGTCGCGGAAGCGTTCATCGCGCCCAACTCGCGGCTCACGGCATTCGAGCGCCTTGAAATCTACAACCGGCAGTATTGGTACCGCGTTCTGGGCGCTTTGGCTGAAGATTTTCCCGCGCTTCGCGCTGTCATCGGTAGCCGTCGATTTGAAGCGCTCAGCATCGCCTATCTCACCGAGCATCCCAGCCGCTCGTTCACTTTGCGCAACCTCGGCTCTAAACTTCCCGCGTGGCTTGCCGCTCATCCCGAGCTCGCCGGGCGACGTCATCGCCTGGCAGTGGACGTGGTGGCGATGGAGTGGGCGTTCGTCGAAGCCTTTGATGCAGCGGAGCTCGCACCGCTGACGCAGCGCCAGATTGCGGCGCTTCAAGGAGAATCGAAGCTCGCCTTGCAGCCCTATCTGCAGCTCGTCGCGCTCCACTACCCCGCCGACGATCTGGTTCTCGAGTTGCACCGCCGCGAGAAACGCCAGACCAGCGAAGCGGGAGTCGCGCATGAGGACGACTCCGGCGCGCCGACCGCGGTGCCGAAGTTGCAGCCGCGTCCCATCTGGCTTGCCGTGCATCGCGTCGATCTTTCGGTTTACTATCGGCGCATCGGGCGCGAGGAGTTTCAGACCCTCGAGGCGCTTCACTCGGGTTCCCCGCTCGGCGAGGCGATCGAGGCTGGATTTTTGGGCTCGCGCATTCCCGAGCGGCTCCATGCCGAGCGCGTGCAGGAATGGTTTGCAAGTTGGGCCGAGTTGGGTTGGATTTGCCAGGCTTGAATTCGCGAGAGTTGATCTCCGCAGCTTAATTTGTGCGACTTGAATTGTGCGGCTCGACTCGCAAGTAGTCGCGTTGCGCTCGCTGCAATGAAAGAGGAGTGTTATGTCAGCTCTCGTACGAACCGTCGCCGTCGCGTACGGTGGCGCGCGCATGTTTCTCAACAAGCTGCAGAGTCCGCTGCTCCTCGCAATCAGGCTCTACTGGGGATGGCAGTTCGCGCAGGACGGCTGGGGCAAGTTGACGCACCTCAGTCGCGTCACGGAGTTCTTCACCACGCTGAACTTGCCAATGCCGCACGGGACTGCGCTCTTCGTGTCGCTGGTGGAACTTGTTGGCGGCATTCTGTTCGCGGCCGGAGTTGGATCGCGGCTGGTCTCGCTGATTCTTTTTGTCAACATGACAATGGCCTACCTGAGCGTTCCCGACGACCGCGTGAATATTTCCCACATTCTTTCGAATCCCAGCGATTTCTACAACGCCACGCCGTATACCTACTGGTTTGCCGCGCTGCTGATCCTGATTCTGGGTCCGGGTCTGTATGCACTCGACACGTTGATCGCTATTCGGCTGTCGCCGCCGGCCAGAGCTGCACACGCTGCGGTATCATCGATCCGGTCGATGTTCAAGCAAAGATAAGCGTCAAGTCAGGTTCGGGTCCCATGCGCATCGTCTACCTGCTCACGTCGCTCGGCGTGGGCGGGGCAGAAAAGCAGGCGCTGGCTGTCGCAGAGCGGATGGCGAAGCGCGGCCACACGGTCGCTCTCCTGATGCTGATGCCGCGCCTCGCGGAAGAGTGGCCCACCGCGATTCGCACCCTTCACCTTGATGTGCGCAAGACGCCGGCGAGCGCGCTTAAGGGATTCATGCACGGGCGCGATTTTCTGCGCGAATTCCGCCCCGATCTGCTGCACAGCCACAGCTTTCACGCCAACATTTTCGCCCGCCTGCTTCGCCTGGCAGATCCACCGTTTGTTGTGGTCTCCACCGTGCATAACGTCTACGAGGGCGGTTGGTGGCGCATGCTCGCCTACAGGCTCACAGATTCCTTGAGCCGCCATACCGTTGCCGTGAGCCAAGCCGCAGCAGAGCGATTCATCCTGCTCAACGCCGTACCGCCGCACAAGTGCTCCGTCATTTTGAACGGAATCGACGCCGACAGCTTGGCTCCCGATTGCAGCCGGCGGGATCGCGTACGCACGGAGATGGGAATCGCAATCGAGAGCGCGGCGTTCGTCTGACTCGCCGTGGGCCGCCTCGCTCCGGCGAAAGATTATCCCAATCTGCTTCGCGCTTTCGCCGCTGTCCGTTCCCAGAAACCGGAGACACAGCTATGGGTCGCCGGCGACGCGCGGGGAGACGAGCGCAAGCCGCTTGATGCACACGCGAAGGAGCTGGGAATCGACGAGGCCGTCCGCTGGCTTGGCCTGCGCCGCGATATGCCCGCGCTGCTCGACGCAGCGGATGCGTTTGTTCTGAGTTCCGCGTGGGAGGGAATGCCGCTCGCCGTGGGCGAAGCGATGGCCATGGCCAAACCCGTAGTCGCCACCGATGTGGGCGGCGTGCGTGAGCTGGTTGGTAGCGCAGGCGTGGTGGTTCCGGCGAAAGACTCCCGAGCGCTGGCGGAAGCGATGCTCGCCACGATGCAGGAGAGCAGGGAAGCGCTCGTTGCATGCGGCCGTGCGGCGCGCGAGCGCGTGCTGCGCCAGTTCAGCATGGACGCCACCGCTGACTCGTGGCTCTCGCTTTACGAATCGCTGCTCACTGCGAACGATCAGTGAACGGCAATCAAGAGCTAGCAGCTAAACGCTGAGAGCTAACAGCTGTTTTTCTTGTTCCCTGATCCGTGTTCCCTCAGTCCCTCAGTCCCTTAGTCCCTGCTTTCAGAATTGGAACGCTGCCTGGAAGAAGACCCGCCGCGCTGCCGAGCTCGTCGAGAAGATTCCGCCCGCAAGGCCACTCGATTTGCCGAACTGGGGGCCCGGACCATAAAGCCCGGTGGTTGGATTGAAGGTCGGCTGAATACCCCCCACCGGCTTACCCAGGTCGATGTCGTTGAACAGGTTCAGTGCCTGCACGTTGAAGTTCAGCGAGTACTTCTTCGCGTTTGTGTTCGCGCCGCCGCCGCCCATGCCGCGAGGTCCACCGCCGCCGCCTCCAAAGGGCCCGCCGCCAAAGCCGCCGCCGAAGCCCCCGCCGCCTCCTCCACGACCGCCGCCACCACCTCCCGGAGGCGGAGCGCCAGCCGATTCGACCTTGGGGCCGATCCCGAAGGACCGGCCGACGCGCAAATTCACCGCGACCGAGGACGGGCTATTGCCCAGCGAAATTGGAAGGAGCGTCTCGCCGGACTCGGGAACGACGTCCAGAGCGCCAAAGCCGGTCTGAACCACGTTGCTCGCGATTGCCGACGGTCCCGCGTATGCAGGCCGGTCGTTGAAAAATGCGTCGCCGGTCAGATCGTACGGCGATGTGACGTTGTACGGCTGCCCGGCCTGAGCGATGAGAAATGGATTGAAGGTGATGGCCCACGGGCCGGTGTAGTTGCCCATCAGGAACAGCCACTGCGGCCGGATAAATGCTGCGCGCCCGTAATCCTGCCGCAGGTTGTACGAGTTGGAGGGGCTCGATCCGCCGCCGCCGTCCGAGTTGGCCCAACTCCCCGCGTAAAAGCCCGTCAGGCTGAGCTTGGCTGAAATGCGGGCGTTCACGTTCACAATGAGCTGATTCTCGTTGAAGACCGCCTCAGGGAAATACTGCTTCACGATTCCCAGCGACGAATTTGGGCGCGTGCCGGTCAGGGTCGTGCTTCCATACTGAAACGTTCCGGGCAAATAGGCGTTCGAGTCGCGCACCACCAGTTGATGAAAGCCTGAAGAGTGCATGTAGGTGAACGTGATCGTGGCTGCCTTGGTCACTTGCCGTTCCAGGCTTACGCCGAGCTGTTCCATGTAGGGCGACCGGTACGTGGGCGAGCGCGAGTAGATCACCGGCGTCGCCGCGGTGCCCGAGCCGCAGGACGACACGCCGCCGCTGATGGCGCTGAGGCTGGTGCCGTTGAAGCAACTTGGATCGGCGATGGTGGTTTGCACCTGGCTCTTTGCGGTGCCATTCAGATCCTCCAGATTCATCAGGCTACCGACACCGAACCGGTCGTAGAAGAAGCCGAATCCGCCGCGCAGGACGGTCTTGGGCACGGCGCCCTTCTTGTGGCCGTCGAGAGCGTATGCAAAGGCCACGCGCGGAGCCCAGTCGTCGTGGTCGGCAATGTGGTTTTGCGACTCCCAGCGCAACCCGCCGGAGAGCGTGAGAAGCTTGTTTACCGTCCAATCGTCCTGGTAGTAAAGCGCGGCGTTGAACACGTTCCCCTTGAAGGCAATCGGTCCGGTGGTATAGGTCAGCTTCGTGGGAAGACATCCGCCCGTCTGCGTGGGCGGACATGCCGCTGCGATCTGGGCAAAACTCAGCGGAATGGTGGCGTAAATTCCGTTCCATGTGTCCACGAAGGCTGTCACCGACGGAAAGGTGAAGCTCCCGTTGAAGTTTCCGTCCGTCGAGGTCGCGTTTCGGTCATCGCGGAGCCAGGCGCCGATCTTGATGGCCTGCTTACCGGCGCTCAGCGTAACGAAGTTCTGCAGCTCAAAGTGGTCGGAGTGCATGCTCGACGACTGGCTCCCGTTGCCGCCGCCGGAAAAAACACTGGGTACGCCAAAGCCGGGCGCAGTGCTCACCGGCACGGACGAGGAATTGGCCCGGCTGTATTCGAAGCGCGTCTCGTTGACGATGCGGTCGCTGATCACCTGCGTATCGTCCAGTTGAATGTCGTGCCCGAACGAGTCGGCGGTGCTCGACGTGGTGGGCAGCGACGTTTGGCCGAGCGAGCCGCGCACATTGTTCCTGGAAAACTGGTAGCGCATCGTGAGCGTGTTCTTCTGGCCCAGTTGCAGGTCGATGCGCGGCGAGACCTCCAGGTGGTTGGTGGGGCTGAAAAGGCTCCCTGCAACCGTGCCGGAGCTGATCGACCAAGTGTTTGTGGAAGCGTTGTATACAGGACCGCCGGAAATTGAATACACATTGTCGGTTTGCGTGTTCCGCTGCTCTACGCTGAGGAAGAACGAGGCCCATTTGGAGAGCGCGCCGCTCAGCGTGCCGTTGTACTGGAAGCTGTAGTAGGAAGGCAGATTGGTGGTGAAGGGGTTGCCGGTGTTGAAGACGTTGTCATTCCCCTGGCTGTAAACTCGCCCGTGCAGCGTGTCGGTTCCCGGTTTGGTCAGGATCTCGATGCGCCCGTAGCCGATCTTGTCGAACTCGGCTGAGAATGGATTTTGATTGATGCGGATCTCGCGGATGGCCGACTTGGGCGGCAGTTGTCCGCCGGTGAATCCGTCAATGTAAATCTGCCCGCCGTTCGGGCCTGCCGAGGGGCCGGCAAGCGCGGTGAGTTCACTCGACAGTTCATCGGGATCGTCGGACAGTGCATCGAGGTCGCTGCCTTTCAGGACCAGGGAACTGGCGTTCGAGCCGGCTTCCGTGCTCACCGCCGGTGCGCCTTCATCCGTCACCACAACCTGCTGCTGGGCGGCCTCGATCGCCATCTTGATGTCGATGTTCTTGGTTTGTCCGGCGTTCAGCGGAATTGGCGCGGAGACGAAGGGCGCGAAGCCCGAGAAGCTGGCCTCGATCACGTAGCTTCCTGCGCCAAGACCGCGAACCTGATAGCCGCCGGCGGCGTCGGCGGTCGCGTTGCCCACGTTCTTGCCCGCTGCCGTCGTCACCGTCACCTGCGCGCCAGGAATCAGCGCGCCCGTTTGGTCGAGGATGTGGCCGTGCAGCGTTCCCGTTGCCGCTGGCGCGCTCTGCGCGCCGGAATTTGGCGCCGCCTGTGCCCCTGAGGCCGGTGCAGGCGGTGTGGCTGGAGGCGGCGTGTTTTGCGGCGCAGCGGCGGCTGCTGACGGCGATGCGGGTGCGGCCTGCGGCGGTGCCGCTGTTGCGGCCGGCGCCGATTGATCTTGCGGTGCGGGTGCTGCCGCGGGAAGTGGGTTGGCGGGCGTCGTTTGCGCCCGCACCACTGCGCCGGTGAATGCCAGCGCCAAAGCAACCTTGAAAGCAATCAGGGAATACGATTTTGAATGCAAAATGTCCTCACTTGCGGATGAATGAAAACTCGATGGAATTACTCGACGCCCGCAGCGGAATCACCCTGGCTCAGGCTCCAACT
Source organism: Occallatibacter sp. (assembly GCA_049517515.1). GTDB lineage: Bacteria > Acidobacteriota > Terriglobia > Terriglobales > Acidobacteriaceae > Telmatobacter. The sequence continues at coordinate 43,924 of JBEKSA010000024.1, read as the reverse complement.
GGAGAGCAGGTCCTGCGCTTGCGGCGCCTCAAGCAGCGGTTCCACACCGGCCAGCAGCTTCACCGCGCTCACGCCTGAAGCATCTTCAGTGGCCACGATCATCACCGCTTCGCCTTTCTGCAAACTGGCGAGCTGAATCACCGGCGCTCGTTCCAGCACGGTCTCGAGGTCCATTCTCGACGCGCCGCCAGCTTGATTGAAGCTTCGCTGCCCGCCTCCGCCGGCCGGAGCCCCGTTGCCTGCGGAGCCTGTGCCCGCGGCTCCCGGTCCCCCCTTGAGCCGCGCGGCCAGAATCGTGGCCAGGTTGCTGTCGAGCCGCCGCAGTTGCGCGTCTGCGGTGATGCGGATGGTTGTCGGTTTCTTCGTGGCCAGATCCTTCACCGTAAGCGTCGAGGCAGTGGTGTCGGTCGAGAGAATTGTCCCGGCGACGCTGAGGAAGGTGCCGGAAACGATGCCGTCCGCCGCAATCGCCGTTCCATCGGCGTTCTTCGTTCCGCGCGCCCACAACTGGTCGCCGGGTTGGATCGCCGTGATCGGCGCGGGCTGCGCCTGATCAAAGCGCACCGAGCCGGGGGCGTAGCGCTTGAGCACCGTGGCCTGTGTGGTGTTCACAGTGACCTCCTTCGTCACGGCTCCCACGCGGGTATTCACCAGAATGACGCTGGCTGCGGCATCGACGCTCTTCACCAGGCCATGCACTCCCTGGTTCCACTGCTCGGCTTCGGTCTGCTGCTTCCTGGCGACGTCGGCCTGCTTGATGGCGATGATCCTGAGCGCCTCCGGCGTGCCTCCGGTTGAATTGGGATCGAGCGTCACCAGCACGCGGTCGCCGGTGGCGATGCTCGAGAAGTCGAGATTCTCGGCCTTGGTCAGGTCCGTCTGGCCCGGCTCGATGCGCTTTAGTTGCGCCGTTGCAGAAACCTCAACCTGGTTCACCTGTCCTGCGTCGGTCTTCACGGTCAGCGTGTCGCCGCTGATGGCGGTCACCGTGCCCAGGTAGCGCACGACCTGTGCCTGCGGGGGCTGTGTTTGCGCCTGCGCAATGGGCGCGGCTGCCGCCCAGAGCGTCGCGAGCGCCACAAGGCCGGCTCCACGCATCTTCGTACCAAATCGCATAAGTTCTTGCTCCTCAACGTTCGAGCGCCGGCGGAGAAGGAACGCACCAACCCTCATTGCGTAGACGAACCACTCCGTCAAAAGGTTGAAACCCCGTCCCGGAATAGGGAATAGCCAGTAGCCAGTAGGGAAAAGCCGGCCGGATTGGAGATCAATGGCTTTGTCCCGGCTCTCCACCATCTTCTCTAGAATCGCATGGACGGCCTGCGAACCCTCAAACCGGCTCTCCGCCCGCAACGTGTGAAACTCTCTGTACTGAAAGCTGAAGGCTGAAAGCTCCTATTCCCTAATAGTTACTCCCTGTCTCATCCTTTCCATGCTCCCAGCAGCCGGCGCACCAGCACCAGCTCGCCTAGATGGTAGGCGTTGTGATCGGCCACGAGCAGCGCCTCGCGCAGAATGGTCTGGCCGCTGCCATGCGGAATGCGTGCGAACAAGTCGGTCGCCGGATTCGCCACCAGATCGCTCATCGCCTTTAGGTCGCGGCGAAAGGCCCGCACGCTCTTGTCCCAGGCCTTGTCATCGGGAGGCGCGGCCGTGGCCGGCCAGTAGCCGCCGGGCCAATCGGGCGACTTATGGCCGGCATCGCGCGAGAACTCGAGGATGTCCCATTGCGCGATGCGCAGGTGTTCGAGAATCTCCCACGGCGAGTGCTCGGCGCCTTTGGGCCGCTTGCCGCGTAGCGCCTGCGGCATGTTGCGGACGGCGGTATCAAAGTCCGCGTGCGCGTGGCCGCCGTGGAGCAATTCGAGCAGATGTTGTCGCAGGCTCGCGTCGCGGTCGGCTGCGGTAGCGCGCTTGTTCGTGGCCATAATCATTCTCCTTGGCTAATCGGAATTGAAACTGGCAATTCGATCGAGTGGACTCGAACGCGAGTCCTGCCGATGCAACAATTTTCGTGCGCACCTGAAAGCCGGTAGCCTGTAGCCAGCGACTCATAAGCTAAGAGCTACCAGCTACTGACTACCGGCTACTGGCTAACACTGCCCGCTGCGCGTCAAAGATCTCCTTCAAACCCGCCTCCGCCAGATCGATCAGGCCGTTCAACTGCGCCCGCGAAAAGCTGCCCTTCTCCGCTGTGGCCTGCGTCTCGACGAGGCCCCCATCGGCGGTCATGACGACATTCATGTCTACCTCGGCCTGCGCGTCCTCTTCATAACAAAGATCGAGCAGCGCCTCGCCGCCCACAAAGCCCACCGATGTGGCGGCCACGAGCTGCCGGAGCGGCGAAGTCTTGAGCGTTCCCGCCTTGACCAGCGCATGGAGCGCCAGAGCCAGCGCGACCGCCGCGCCCGTGATCGCCGCGGTGCGCGTGCCGCCGTCGGCCTGGATCACGTCGCAATCGAGGATCACTGTCCTTTCGCCCAGAGCCTGCATGTCGACAACAGAGCGCAGGCTCCTGCCGATGAGCCGCTGAATCTCGTGCGTGCGCCCGCCGATCTTGCCGCGCTCGCTTTCGCGCGGGGTCCGGGTGACGGTCGAGCGGGGCAGCATCGCGTACTCGGCCGTGACCCAGCCGCGCCCCGAGTTGCGCAGCCAGCCGGGAACACCCTGCTCGATGGTGGCGTTGGTGAGCACCCGTGTGTTCCCGAGCGAGACCAGAACCGAGCCCTCGGCGGTCTGCACGAAGCCGGGGGTGAGCGTAAGCGGCCGAAGCTGGGCGTGGCTTCTGCCGCCGGGACGAAGTGAGATTCCGCTTGCTGGCCCCGTTGCGTTCCCCATTTCCTTCATAGACGGATTGTAAGGGAGCGCCGCCGGGAGCGGGACCGGGCAGGGAAGCCGGTTCCGCAATGGGAATCCGGGAGATTCAAGTGCCGGAAGAGGAATCTTCCCGTAAAGAACTGATAAGAATACTCTTTTGCGCGCCAGTCAGAAGTCGTCTATTCCATTTCGGAACCCTCGGCCGCTGTGATGCTCCGCACCGACTGGCCCATTGGAGACTTATCCCTTCCATGATCAAGAACTTAGGAAATACGTCCCCGTTTGGCACGCAACGTGTATGAAAACAGGACAAAACCCACATGCAAACGCAGAAACGGGAAGTTAGGCAAGGGGCGAACAAAGTTAGGAGAGCGGGACCAGTGGGCGGGGAACAAAAAGACTCATCGTTGCTGACAACTGACAACTGGAAACTGACCCCTGTCCACTGTTCACTGTCCATTGCAAGAAAGGAACCGGCATATGCAGCAGGCGGAAGCATTAGGAGGGACGGCACGAAAACGGGAAAGTGCGGGCCGCAAGCACCAGGGTCTGGAGTTGAAGGCGAATCGCACGGACGGCAAGCAAAACGGCCAGAACCGCAAGCGCGTGGAGACGGTTGTTGAGACTCTCGCCACGCTGCACAGCCGGGGCGAGACCCTCGCCGAGGTGGCGCACGACGCGCGGAACATGGTCACTGCCCTCGGCCTCTACTGCGATCTCCTGGAGGAGCCGGGCGTACTGGCTACTCCCTTCCTGCACTACGGGCACGAGCTGCGGCTGGTGGCCGCGGCCAGCCGCCGGCTGGTCGAAAAGATTGTCACGATCGACGCGCAAAATAGTGCGCAAAAGGCCGCGCAACAAGACCCGCAAACCGGCGCGCAAAGCCCAGCTCGGGCAGCCGCGTTGCCGCTTGGCCTTGCGCCAGCGGCAATCAGCGCGGCGTACGAGGAGACAGATCAGGTCGGCGCCCAGACCCGCGGCCGCGCACCCGGCCCAAACTCGGCCGCGAATTCAAACCGCCGCTGGGATCTGCTGCCCGCCGTGCCGGTTTCTAACCTGGCCGCCGAACTCCTCGCCAACCGCAACCTGCTGGCGGCTCTGGCCGGGCCGTCCATCGCGCTCACCGTCCACGCCGAGGGCGGTGCGCGGCCTGTCCGGCTCACCGGGGAAGACCTGACGCGAGTCATGGTCAATCTGGTGAAGAACTCGACCGAGGCCATGCCCTCGGGTGGGCGCATCCACATCGGCCTGCGCGAGCAGCCGGCTGCCCAGGGCGCCGCGGACTGCCTTTTCGTCACCGTTGAGGACAACGGTCCGGGAATCCCCGCGGATGCACAGGAAACGATCTTCGCCTCCGGCTACACCTCACATGGCATGAGCGAAGGCCAGAGCGAAGGATCGTACGGCAACTGGACCCTCAGCCATCGCGGTCTGGGTCTCACCATCTCTCGCTCCATCGTCGAAGGCGCGGGAGGACGGATCACAGCCTGCAACCGGGAGCAGGGCGGAGCGCGCTTCTCGATCGAGCTGCCGCTGCGCAAGACGAGCTGAGAGCCGAGAGCTACAGGCAGCTGGCTAAAGCTGTCGGCTGACCGATTCGATTTTTCTAACACGCGAGAGGCGAATACAATGCTGGATACAGTCTTCAACACACGAGAGATGGAGTTCATTCCGCACCTTGCCGAACCCTCGATCCGCCTGCGCCTGCTGGTAGTGGATGCGGACGCAGCGGTGCGCTCGGCCTGCGCCGAGATCGCCGCCAGTTTGGGATATGCGGTAGACAGCACGGGCGACCTGGGCCAGGCGAGGAGCCTGCTGCGCGGCCACATCGCCGACATTCTGCTGGTCAACCTGCCCTCCAGTTCCAATGAGGGCCTGGAGCTGGTCTCCGAGGTCAAGCTGCTCTATCCCGACACCTCGGTGATCGCCATGACGGCCACGGGCTCGGTGAATGCGGCCGTCGAAGCCATGCGCTGCGGCGCGTCCGACTACCTCACCAAGCCGTTCGCCATGGACGAGCTCTCGACCGTGCTCGACCGTGCCGCGCAGAGCCACATGACCGACACCGCGACCCGCCAATTGCGCGAGCGTCTGCGCCTGTCTGAAGGTTTGGGTTCCATGATCGGCCGCTCGCCGGAGATGGAGAAGATCTACCGCATCCTCTCCAAAGTCGCGCAGAGCACGCACCCCGTCCTGATCCTGGGCGAGAGCGGCACGGGCAAGGAGCTGGTGGCGCGCACCATTCACGCCTCCGGGCCCAATTCCCAGAAGCCTTTTTTGCCCGTCGACTGCGGCTCGCTCGTGCCCACGCTCATCGAGAGCGAACTCTTCGGCTACGTCAAGGGAGCCTTCACCGGTGCCAATCACTCCAAGGACGGCCTGCTGGTTTCGGCCGAAGGCGGAACCGTCTTCCTCGACGAGATCGGCGAGCTTTCGCTTGACCTGCAGGCCAAGCTTCTGCGCGCGCTCCAGGAGAAAGAGGTCCGGCCGGTCGGAGCCACGCACCGCATACCGATCAAGGCTCGCATCGTGGCCGCCACCAATCGGGATCTCGCCGCCATGGTCGAGAAGGGCACCTTCCGCAAGGACCTCTTCTACCGGCTCAACGTTGTCAACCTGCGCCTGCCCTCCCTCCGCGACCGCCGCGAAGACATTCCGCTCCTGGCGGCGCACTTTCTCGACCGCATCAGCCGCGAGCATAACCGCAAGTTCACCCTGAGCGACGAGGCGCTGCGCACCATGATGCGCCATGACTGGCCGGGCAACGTGCGGGAACTGGAAAATTCTCTTGAGCGCGCCACCGCGCTCTCCTCCGGCCCGGTGCTGCATCTGGGCGATCTGCCCACGCAGTTGCAACAGCAGGGCCTCAAGGAGAACCACGACGCGCTCCACGCCGGCGACGGCGAAGAGGCTGGCGTTGCTGCCGCGCCCGGCGTCAAGCCTCTGGCCGACCTCGAGCGCGAGGCAATCTTAGGCGCCATCCGCACGCTGAATGGCGACAAGCTGCAGGCCGCAAAGCTGCTGGGCATCGGCAAGACCACGCTCTACCGCAAGCTTAAGGAATACGGCATCACCGACCCGCTGCACGAAGAGTGAAGAAGCAGCTTCTAGCCGCTAGCTGCTCGCTTCCAGATCTATCTTGCAGCCGCGAACAGTCGAGGTCATCCTCGAAGATCGTTCTGATCGGGAACAAGCCGGAAGTTTTTGAGCAAAGCGCCAGAAGCCAGAAGCGAAAAGCTAGCAGCTAGAAGCTAGAAGCTCGCGACGAAAGATTGAAGATCGGGGACAAGGAGCTGGACATGAGCATTCTGTTGGTGACCGGAATCGAAGGCGCCCGCAACTGCGGCGCCGTGGTGGGCGCGCAATTGGGAATGGAAGTTGAAGTGGCCCAAGGCCGCAGCGAGGCGCTCGCCTGCCTGCGCAAGCGCGAGTTTCTGGCCGTGGTGATCGACGAGACGCTGGCCGAGTGCGACCCGGCCGCCGCGGACCGCATCTGCGAGCAGGCCGACCTCGCCATTCCGCTGCAGATCAACTTCGCCGTCTCGGGAGCGGCTCGCCTCATCCGCGAGATTCGGTCCGCGCTCCATCGCCGTGAGCGCGAGCAGGCTGTGGCTCGCCGCGCCGCCGCGGCAGCCATCGAGACAGAGCTCAAGTCCACGGTCGCGGGCCTGCTTCTTCACTCGCAGCTGGCCCTCAGCGGCAGCGAAATCCCGGCGCCGGTTGCCGACCGCCTCCGCGTGGTCGCCGATCTGGCCGGCAGCCTGCGCCAGCAGTTGAGCGCTCCGCTCGCCGCCCGCGCCGCGAGCTGAGCGTTGCGAGCTGGCGTGTGCTCGGCGCGTTCGGGGCCGCTGTGCCGCCAAGCGCCATGCATCGGCACGGCCGCCAATGCGCGCGCGCGACAGCAACGAACGATCGCGCCGCCAGGCGCCAACGCACTTCGCTGCGTCGATTCTCAATCCTGTTGCACACCTCAAGCTTTCTGTACGCGCATCTGAAACCTTGCTTCTCTTTGCGGTGAAGCCGCAGGGTACCGCCCGCCGCTTCATCGCGCTTTTCTCGTCCGCCGCTTATCGAATCCAATCCATCGACGCTTCTTCGTCTATGGGCGAAATATCTGCTGTTTTTGAGACGCCATGCGGCATCGAATACCCTAGAGAGTTCAGAGGGGTTTCCCATGACCGTCATCCGCCAGGAAGATTTCATCGCCAGCGTTGCGGGCGCGTTGCAGTACATCAGCTACTACCATCCGGTCGACTACATCCGCTCGCTCGCCCAGGCCTACGAGCGCGAGCAGTCGCCCGCCGCTCGCGACGCCATGGCGCAGATCCTCATCAACAGCCGCATGTGCGCCGAGGGCCACCGCCCCGTCTGCCAGGACACGGGCATCGTGAACGCCTTCGTCAAGCTGGGCATGGACGTTCGCTTCGAGCCAGAGCCCGGCGAAGAGCCCCTCGATTTGCAGGAAATGATCGACGCCGGCGTCCGCCGCGCCTATCTCGATCCCGACAACAAGCTGCGCGCCAGCCTGCAGGCCGACCCGGCGGGCAAGCGCATCAACACCAAAGACAACACGCCGGCCGCCGTCTTTGTCGAAGTCGTGCGCGGCGCAACGGTTGAAGTCACCGTTGCGGCCAAGGGCGGAGGGTCAGAAGCAAAATCGAAGTTCGTCATGCTCAATCCCAACGATTCGGTCGTCGACTGGGTTCTCAAAACGGTGCCCACGATGGGCGCAGGCTGGTGCCCGCCGGGAATTCTCGGCATCGGCATCGGCGGCACCGCTGAGAAAGCCATGCTTTTGGCCAAGCAATCGCTCATGGACCCCATCGACATTCAGGAGCTCATCGCCCGCGGCCCCGCGACCACCGCCGAAAAACTCCGCGTCGAGATTTTCGATAAGGTAAATCGCCTCGGCATCGGCGCGCAGGGGCTCGGCGGCCTGACTACCGTACTCGACGTGAAGGTGGTCGACACGCCCGCGCATGCGGCCAATTTGCCAGTAGCGATGATCCCCAACTGCGCCGCCACGCGCCACGCGCACATCGTGCTCGATGGCTCGGGCCCGGTTTTTCTCGATCCTCCGCCGCTCGACGCCTGGCCCAAGCTCACCTACGACGTCTCCGGAGCGCGCCGCGTCAATCTCGACACTGTCACGCGCGCCGAAGCCGCCACATGGAAGCCCGGCGAAGTCCTGCTGCTCTCGGGCAAGCTGCTCACCGGCCGCGACGCCGCGCACAAGCGCATGAGCGACATGCTCAACCGCGGCGAAAAACTCCCCGTCGATCTCAGTGATCGCTTCATCTACTACGTCGGCCCCGTCAATCCGGTGCGCGGCGAAGTCGTCGGCCCCGCCGGACCCACCACGGCCACGCGCATGGACAAGTACACTCGCCAGATGCTCGCCGAAACTGGCCTGCTCGGCATGGTGGGCAAGGCCGAGCGCGGACCGGAGGCCATCGCGGCGATCCGCGAATTCGGCGCGGTGTATCTGATGGCTGTCGGCGGTGCCGCGTATCTCGTATCAAAAGCCATTCGCGCCTCGCGCCTGCTGGCTTTCGAGGACCTGGGCATGGAGGCTATTTTTGAATTTGACGTGAAAGACATGCCCGTCACCGTGGCCGTCGATTCGAAGGGAACCAGCGTGCACGAGACCGGTCCTGCCGAATGGCAGCAGCGCATCGCCGGCATCCCGATCCTGCAGTGAAGGCGGGGAACATGCAGTAGGGAGCAGGGAGTAGGGGGCCGGGAGCAGGAAACAGCTGCCGGCGTTCAGCGCGAATCGTGTAACTCCGCTAACTCCGCCGCTTCACGCATGCGTCAAGTACCCCATCCCGTCCAGCACGCCGCGCATGAACGCAAAGCTCTCGATCACGCCGGGCATCGGATCGTCGGGGTGAATCTCGTATTCGAGATCGATGAATCCCTGGTAGTCGATCTTGATTAGCGCCTCGAACATCTCGCGGAAGGGAAGGATGCCCTGGCCCACGGGCACCTGGCTTTCTTTGCTCGAAAAACTCGTCAGGTCCTTCACGTGCATGTCGTAGAGGCGCGGCCCGGCGGCGTGAATCGCTTCTACAAGGTTCGTACCAGCGCGGGCGGCGTGGCCCACGTCGATGCAGCACCCGATGCGGGGGTCCATGTCCTTGACCACCCTGAGCACATCGAACGGCGAGGGGTAGAGCTTGTCCTCGGGTCCGTGGTTGTGGATGGCAATGCGAATGTCGTACTCGCGCACAAACTTCTCGATCCGCGGCAGCGTCGCCGGTGCGGGATCGCCGGCCACGATGACGCGAATGCCCGCGCGCTTCGCGTATTCGAACTTCGCGCGAATGTCGTCGTCATCGTCTTTGGGGAAGGAGATCGTACCGGCCGCGTGGAGCTTGATCCCCGCGGCGGCGTAGTCGGCCAGAGCCTGTGCCTCGAGCGTGGGGTCCATCGGCAAATGGTCCTTCACGTCTTTGCAGTTCAGGTCGGCGACGTTAAGCTGCTTCATGAAGCCGATCAGTTCGGCGCGCGTGAAGTTGCGAAAGGTGTAGCTGGCCAGGCCGAGGCTGAGCGGCGAAAACTTGCCCGAGGCCGGAATCGCCTCCGCGCCCGCCGCTGCAGCGCCCATCAGCGTGGGCACAATGCCCGTTGCTGTGCAGGCCGCCGTAGCCGTGCCCGACTGTAAAAATCCCCGGCGAGACAATCCGTTCTTCATCGCCTCAACGCTTTCTGCTTGTCGCGCAGCCCCGTGCGCCACGACTCACGATTCACGATCCACGCGATCCCTGACCCCTGATCCCTGAAACCTGCACTTACTGCTTTCCCCACCGGTAGACCAATCCGCCCGTAAAGCCTCGACTTGCCTGAACCGTCGATCCAAAGCCAGTGAAGAAGTATTCAGGAGCGAGTTTGAGCGCAATGTTCGGAGCCACGTTGAGTTCGCCAATCACGCTCGCGCTGACGGCAAAAGTGTTGGCGTCGGGATACAAGCCGAGCAGCGGCGGCGGAATGCCGTTGGTGTCACCGGAGAAGTTGCCGTGCGCCCAGCCCGCCATGGCGCGGCCGGAGATGGAGAACTTCGGCTGCAGATAGAAGCGATACACAGGACCGCCGATTACATCGTACTGGCTGATCGCCGGCCGGGTGAAGTGGCCCTGGCTGTAAGTGTTCAGGCCCACGTACGCCGTACCAAAATAGCCCCGGCCGTCGAGTGTAAAGCCTAGCCGCTCGTTCGAAAATCTCGTCAGGCCCGTCTCCCACGCATAGTAGGTGAGCCGCTGCAGCGATGGGCCCGGCGTAAAGCGCAGGTAGCCCATGTCCATGTACGATTCCCACCTGTGGTCGTAGGCGTCGTGGATCGCCGTTGAGCGGCGTTGCGCCCGCCGCTGGCGAATGCGCTCCTGCACGCTGATCTGTCCCTGGGTCTCGCCCGACGTCTGCTGCGCATCGCCGGAAGGCTGATTCTGCGCCAGGGTTTGGTTCTGATCCGGCGTTGCGCTGGATGGTGTTGGATTCGATGAGGAACTGCTCGAGCTTTGCGCCTGTAGGGCGAGCATCGCCGGCAAACTGAGCGCCAGCAAAATTGCAAGACGGCGAAATGAGACCATCGGGTTCGGATTTCCTCCATGGGAGTGCGAAAGCTCGCGCGCTGACCTGCCCAAATCTGGATTTGGAACGTCCGCTGCGGCGGATTCGTTCCCCATGTTTCGTGCTTTGATTGGTGCTTTCAGGGCGGTCTCGATGCGGTGCTTCCCCCATCTGGTATTAAATCACCTCGGGGGTGAGCCCAGCCCCCAACCCGCCCCGAAACTTGTGAGCTGACGTGCAGTTTAGACGCATGCCGGCGCGGACCGGCACTGCCGAAAACCCCAATCATTTGGCATCGGAGGGGAGTTTTCTCTGCGATGATAGCCATGGGAGGCGCAAAGAAAGATGGGACGCATTTTCGTTGGATTCTTCTTGTGTTTGGTCCTGGTGCCGCTTGCGGTGCTGGCGTGGTTTCGTTTTGGACACCCGCCTGTGGCCGTGGCTGACACGCCGTTTCCAATGGAGAGGCAGATCGTCGAGATTCCGCTCAATGCGCGCATCGCTCGCGAGATGCCCGGCAACCCGCCCATCCAGTCCGACGAGAACAATCTTGTTGCCGGTGCTGAAATCTACCGCAACAAGTGCGCTGCATGCCACGGCTTCTACGGCAAGCCCTCGAGCTTTGCCGCGCACATGGTTCCGGGCGCTCCTCAGCTTTGGCAACAGCACAGGAACAGCAATGTGGTGGGCGTGAGCGACGACCCGCCGGGCGAGACCTACTGGAAGGTTTCCAACGGCATTCGCCTTACCGGCATGCCGTCCTTCAAGGACACGCTTTCTGACACGCAAATTTGGCAAGTAACCCTGCTGCTCGCCAAGGCCGATAGGCCGCTGCCGCCCGCGGCGGTCTCCATCGTGCACGACGAGCTGCCAGCGGCTGCACCAGCCGCACTCGCTGCGCCTGCGGGACATTAATGCACCCGCGACCTACAAACCACGATCTACAAACCACGATCCACAAACCACGACTCACGAACCACGCACCGGGGAAGACGGCCTCTCATGAGCTTGACTGATCTCATTCGCAAAGGCTTCGGCTATGTGCTCCTGAGCATGGGTGTGTCTCGGCCCGCGCCCAAGCCCAAGCCTGAATCAAAACCCGAGTCTAAACCCGAAAGCGGCGGCCAGAGCAAGTGACTCACCTGGCAGCACCGCGCCGCCGGGCCAATGCGGCCACTGTCCCCGTACAATAAAGAAGGAAGCACACCCCACCTGGCCGATGGCGGAAAAAGAAGACAATCAAACCGAGCAGAACGGATCCCAGAACGGACCCCAGAACGGATCTGTCCAGCCGAAGCGCAAGCCTGACGATGAAGTCGTCGGCAAAGTCTACGACGCGCAACTGATGCGCCGCCTCGGCCACTTCGTTCGTCCCTATTGGCTGCAGGCCAGCATCGCCTCGCTCTCCGTCTCCCTCAAGTCGCTGTGCGACGTTGCCGGGCCGATCCTCGTGATGGTGGCCGTCGATCGCTACCTCGCTCCGGAAGCCAGCGATCAGGATCCCTCCAACGCCGTCGCTCACTGGGTCGCTGTCAAGAGCCCTCTCGCGCATGTGCTTCCGCAGGGCGCCGTGCAGGGCGTCACCCGGCTGGCCGCCATCTACCTCGCCATGCTGGTCTCGGCCTATCTGCTCCAATTCATACAGGTTTACCTGATGCAATGGATCGGGCAGAAAATCATGTTCGATCTGCGCCGCGACATCTTTCGCCATATGCAGCGCATGGACGTCGGATTCTTCGATGTTCACCCCGTCGGCCGCCTCGTCACGCGCCTCACCTCCGACGTCGACGCCATCAACGACATGTTCACTGAAGGCGTGCTGGCCATTGTCAATGATGCTTTCATGCTCGCCATCATGGCTGTCGTCATGCTCGCCATCAGTTGGTGGCTGGCTCTGCTCGCCTTCGCCGTGTTGCCGCTCATTCTCATCGTCACCCGCATCTTCCGCGACCACGTCCGCGAAAGCTATCGCCGCGTCCGCACCGCCATTGCGCGCATCAACAGCTTCACCCAGGAACACATCTCGGGCATGGCCGTGGTGCAGCTCTTCAATCGCGAGGAGCGCGCCTACAAGGACTTTGAAGACGTCAACCGCCAGCACATGATCGCCTTCAAGGACACCATCTTCGCCTACGCGCTCTATTACCCCGCGGTCGACTTTCTGTCGTCGGTGGCCATCGCGCTCGTCGTCTGGCGCGGCGGTTTCGGAGTCCTTCATCTTCCGCCCACGGTCACCATCGGCGTGCTCATCATGTTCACGCAGTTTTCCCTGCGTTTCTGGCGGCCCATCCAGGATTTAAGCGACAAATACAACATCCTTCAGGCGGCCATGGCGGCCTGCGAGCGCATCTTCAAGCTCATGGACTCGCAGCCGCAGATCGTCAGCCCCGCGCATCCGATTCTGGGCGACGGGTCGAATCGAATTGAATTCGACCACGTCTGGTTCACCTATCAAAAACTGACGCCTGAGCAAAGGATACAAATCAAATTGGTCGAGAAAATGTCGGAGATGAATGGCTCTGATCCGAGAATTATGGCCGACCGACTTGGGGCCCTCGATGGCATCGAGTGGATTTTGAAGGACGTTTCCTTCACCATCGAGCCGGGCCAGACGGTCGCCATCGTCGGCCACACCGGCGCGGGCAAGACCACGCTCACCAGCCTGATGATGCGCTTCTACGAGGTCACCGCGGGCCGCATTTTATTGGACGGAGTTGACCTGCGCGACCACGATCTGACCGCGCTGCGCCGGCACTTCGCCGTCGTCCTGCAGGATCCCTTCCTCTTCTCCGGCACTATCGGCGAGAACATCCGCCTCGGCAACGAGCACATCACCGGCGAAACGATGCGCCGCGCCGCGCGCGACGTCAACGTGCTCGATTTCATCGAGACCCTGCCGCACGGCTTCGACGAGCCCGTCCGCGAGCGTGGCAATTCGCTCTCCACCGGCCAAAAGCAGCTCATCAACTTCGCCCGCGCGCTGGCTTACAACCCGCGCATCCTCATCCTCGACGAAGCCACCTCCAGCGTCGACACCGACACCGAGCTGCGCATTCGCGGCGCGCTTGAGCGCATGGTCGAGGGCCGCACCAGCGTGCTCATCGCGCATCGTCTCTCCACCGTTCAGCGCGCCGACACCATCCTCGTCATGCACAAAGGCGTGTTGCGCGAGATGGGCTCGCACCAGGAGCTGTTGGCGCATCGCGGCCTCTACTGGAAGCTCTACCAACTCCAGTACAAGGATCAAGAGACGGGCTTCCTCGCGCCGCCGTCGCCCGAGCCCTCTCCCGCTCAAGCGATCTAGCCCGCGCATCGGTCGGTAGCGCCGGTCTCCTGACCGGCTGTCGTGCGGGTCTCCAGAACCGCATCACGCGACGCCGAATTCAAAGGCCGGAGGGAGCGGGGGCCTTCAGGCCCCTGAAACCAATTGGCCTATTCGCGGGCCTTTAGACCCGGAGAAGGACCGCGCGTCGAGATATGATGTAATTTTGAATGCTTTCCGCGCTCCCGTCCGATTTTTGGCGGAGAATTGCAAATCTCAATGACCCAGAACGCGACCCCAAAAGTCGAGCTGTTCGACACCAGCCTGCGCGACGGCCTGCAGCAGCCGGACCTCGAGATCTCCGTGCCTAACGCGGTCCTGCTCTTGCAGCGCATGGCCGCCTTCGGGGTGCGCTACGCGGAAATCGGATTTGCCGGCGCTAACCAGTTCGTCGCGGATCTGACCACCGCGCTTGACTCCGTCGACACGGGCGCGATGCGGCTAGCGCTATTCGGGCGTTCGAGGGGCCGCGGGGCAAAAGTTGAAAATTGGCCCGACGTCGAATTCATCGTCCGCCACAAGCACCGCATTCCCGCTGCCGTCATCGTCGTCAAATCGCGCCTGCTCGACGTAGAGCGCTCGCTCGAAACCACGCCCGAAGAGAATCTGCTCATGACCCGCGAGACCATCGACTGCCTGCAATCGCACGGGCTTGAAGTTCTCGTCGATTTCGAGCACGCCATGGACGCAAGCTGCGGCCGCCGCGAAAACGGCAATCCCACCGACCCGGAATTCACCAGGCGCAGCCTCGACTACTTTCAAGAACTGACGAATCAGTGCGTGCAGCAGAAGGTCAGCCGCATCGTCGTGTGCGACACCAACGGCGGCTCAAGCCCCGAAGAAGTCACGCGGGTCATCGCCGGCCTCATTCGCGATTTCCCCGGCGCGCACTTCGGATTTCACGGCCACACCGATCGCGGCCTGGGCATCGCCAACACGCGCGCTGCGATTCTGGCCGGCGCTCGTCATATCCAGGGCACGCTCATCGGAATCGGCGAGCGCTGCGGCAACGTGAACCTGACCACCGTCGTCGGCGCCATGCAACTCCGCGGCGAAGCGGAGTTCGTTCCGCCCTTGGCTCTGCCCGGCCTCACCTCGCTCGCGCATTCCGCCTACGCGGCCTTCGGTCTTGAACCGCCGCACGGCGCGCCCATCGTCGGTCCCGGCGCATTCGGCACATGGGCCGGCATGCACGGCTCAAGCGAGCGCAAGAATCCCGGCGCATATCTGTGGTGCGACCCGGCGCTGGTCGGCGCCAGCCCCACCATCGGCGTCAACGCACAGTCGGGCAAGGCCAACATCATGCTGCTCTCTGAATCGCTCGGCGTCCCGCTCAACTCCGCGCAGGCGCAGGCGCTGATGGATGCGAACGAGGCCATGATCGAGGGCGGCGGCTTCACCGCCAGCGAAGTCTCTTTCCGCTTGGCTTGCATGCGAACGCTGGGAACGCTGCCCGATTGGTTCACCGTCAAGAGCTGGCGCGTCTTCGACGAGTGCGACGAAGTTGGCGACCACTTCGCCATCGCCTTCATGACGCTCATGCTCGGCGACTCGAAGGTCGCCACCACACGCGCCGAAGGCGCCGGCCCTGTTGACTCTCTCACCAAAGCTCTCCGCCGCGAACTCGATTCGTCATACCCCGCGCTGGCTCAGATGCACCTCGGCACATTCACTGTCGCTGCGCTCGATGTCCGCGCGCACGACTCAGCGGCGCACGTCCGCGTCACCGTCAGCTTCATCGCCGACGGCCACGAGCCTTGGGTCACCGCGGGCGTCAGCAGCGACCTCAACCAGGCCGCGCTGATGGCCATCGTGGACGGCTTTCACTACTGGCTCCTGATGCAGAGCAGAAACGCGGCCCACGCCGACGAATCCGCCCGGCAGGCAGCCGCGGAGCCTGCGGGTGGGCTGGTTCACTAGAGGTCACTTCCATAATTCTCCGCAAGTCGCACAACCAGAAAGAATTATCCACGCATCCCAGTTTGGGCGCGGGTCTCCCGCTATGAAACCGTCCGTTCAAAAGTGGATTCTCCCCATATTGGGTGATTTCGCTCACAGAAGTCCTACGCCCATACTCCGACACTAGGCCAATCCAGCAGAAGAACTGGTGTGATCCGGCAAAGAACCGGAGCTTATGATGACGATTTGTTTCCTTCTGATCTGTTGTGATCGGCCCCGTGGCAAATCCACGGAGGGAGGACTGCAGTGTCCACGCAACTTCTTCATGCACCCCTTGACTTAGCCTCCATCGGCCCCGCGTCGCGGTACGTCCTCGAGACACGCGAAGAGCTCCTCACCTATGAGACCGAAGAACTGGCCGCGGTGCGCTTCTCCATCATTCTTACCGCGAGATGGGTGGCGTCGGACGATGAAGCGCCCGAACGTCGCGCCGAATTGCGCAGCGAGCTTGAGTTGCTTCGCAAGCACTACGGCGACAAGATCGACGAAATTGCCATGACCTTTGGCGTTCAGCAAGCCATGCAGACAAAGGACGAAGTGGAGCGGACAGTCGTAGTGCCCGTCGAAGTGGGGCCGATTTCCACGCCGCGTCGCAGCGCCAGGCAGAGAGATTACTCCGAGGAAGACCGCGGCCTCTGACGCCCGGCGACTTCATCGCGTAGGGCTCGTCCGATCCCGCACATACAAAAATGCGCCACTCCCTTTGCAGAAGTGGCGCATTCGCTTTTCTCTCTATATTGAATTGTGCAAACTACTTCGCTGCCAGCGAAGGCCGCGTGTCGAGCGAGCCGTTCGCGTAGCCCTTGGCCATTTCGGTGATCGGAATCGGCGCGTAGTCGCCGGCGTGGCCGGCCTGCCCGAACTGGGTCATGCGCTGCGCCACCACCTTCGCCATCGCCTCGCGGGCCGGCTTCAGGTAGTCGCGCGGATCGAACTTCTCCGGCGACTCCCACAGCACCTTGCGAATGGCGCCGGTCATCGCCAGCCGGTTGTCGGTGTCCACGTTGACCTTGCGCACGCCGTTGCGGATGCCGAGCTGAATCTCCTCGACCGGCACACCCCACGTCGGTTTCAGCTTGCCGCCGTATTGGTTGATAATGTCCTGCAGGTCCTTGGGCACCGACGAGCTGCCGTGCATCACCAGGTGCGTGTGCGGCAGGCGTCCGTGAATCTTGATGAGAAGGTCCATCTTGAGCACCGAGCCGTCTGGCTTTTTGCTGAACTTGTATGCGCCGTGGCTGGTGCCGATGGCGATGGCCAGCGCATCCACTCCAGTGCGCTCAGCGAACTCGACCGCCTGGTCGGGATCGGTCAGGTGCTCCAAACCCGTGCCGCCCGCGCCGTGGCCGTCTTCAATGCCGCCCAGCACGCCGATCTCGCCCTCGACCGTCACGCCGCGCTCGTGCGCATAGTCCACCACACGCCGCGTCACGTCCACATTCTGCTCGAAAGTCGAAGGCGTCTTTCCATCCTCCAGCAGCGAGCCGTCCATCATCACGCTCGTGTAACCCAGCGCGATGGCGCTCTTGCAGGTCTCAAAGCTGTTGCCGTGATCCTGATGCATGGCGATCGGAATATCGGGGTTCAGCTCAGCCGCCGCCTGAATCAGCTTGAATAAGTAAAGGTCCTCGGCAAAAGCCCGCGCGCCGCGGCTCGCCTGCACGATCACCGGCGACTTGGTCTGCCTGGCCGCCATCATGATCGCCTGAATCTGTTCCATGTCGTTGACGTTGAACGCGCCGACGCCGTATCCGCCCTTCGCAGCTTCATCGAGGAGCTGCCGCATTGAAACGAGAGGCATATAAATTCTCCTTTGTGTTGGCTTCGGCCGCTTGGGTGCTCACGCAAATCGGTTCTTCGCGCTCACGCTTTTCAGTCCGGCCGCGTGGACTGCAGTCAGTTCTATGGTAGCAGAGGGTCGCGTGGAAAAATCCGACGCGCGCCAAACCCCGCGTCGCCGCTGTGCCGAGTCAGTCCGGCGCGAGTCCCGCCGTTTCCAAAAAGGTATAACTGCCTGAAGGCGAAGGAACTAGGTTCGTCAGCCGCCGGTTGTGCACCACCAACGTATCCAGATACCACAGATTGATCGCAGGCAGATCGCGCGCCAGAATCTGCTGCGCCTCCACGTAATCGGCGCGCCGCCGAACCGTGTCCTGGCTCTGGTACGCGTCGTCGAGCAGCGCATCAAGCTGCGGGTTCGCGTACCGCCCGCGATTGGCGCCGTTGGGAGGGAAGCGCGCTGACGAGAATACCAAACTGAAAATGTCCGGCTGCTCGTTGCCGCCAATCCAATAGAGCGAATACATCTGAAAAGCGCCGCGCACCGCATCCGCATAAAAAGTCGCAAACTCATTGCTCCGAATGTCGAGTGCAATCCCCACGCGAGCCATCTGCTGCTGCAGCACCGCAGCCAGCAATCGCGCGCGCTCATCCGTGCTCGACTTGATCGCCAGGTGCAACCTCACGCCATCCACGCCGCGTGGATAGCCGGCTTCGTCGAGCAGTCGTTCCGCCCGCGCAGGATCGAAATCGTACCGCGGAACGTCGCCGGTCCACGCCCAGTGATTCGTTGGCAGCAAGCTCAGCGCCGGCCGCGCATGGCCGTGGTACAGCGTAGCGATGATTAGATCGCGGTCGATGGCGCAGGCAATCGCCTGGCGCACGCGCGCGTCCTTCAGAATCGAATCGCGCGTGTTAAACGCGAGATATTGCACCTCCGTTCCGGGCTCATCGTCCATTTGCAGATTTGCTCGGTTGGCCAGAACCGGAATTGAATCCATGGGAAGGGAATTGACTTCCACGTCGGCCGACCCCTTCTCGAGCTCGAGCGACTGCGTGATTGCATCCGGCACCACAACAAAGCGCACGCGCTCGATCTTCGGCTCGCTCGCCCAGCTCAGCGGGTTGCGTTCGATCACCACGTCCTGATCGATCCGCTGGCTCACTAATCGGAACGGTCCCGACCCCACTGGATTCCGCCAGAAATCGCGCCCGCTGCCCTCCGGCACAATGCCAATCGCGTCCGTAGCGAGATTGGAAAGCAGAAAATTGTCGGCATGCTTCAGATGAAAGACGGCCGTCTGCGGGTCACGTGCCTCAACCCAGTCAATGGATACATAACTCGCGGCCTTCGGCGAAATCACCGCGCCGTCTCTCATGGAATCGATCGTCCACTTTACATCTCGCGAAGTCAGCGGCCGCCCATCGTTAAAGTGCACGCCGCTGCGCAGATGAAAGATGACGGTCCGCGGGTCCGGCTGCTCCCACGACTGCGCCAGCGCCGGAGCGAAGTGAAACTGCGCATCCTTGTGGACCAGCCCGTCGAAGAGCAACTCGTCGATGTGCTCCGAAGCTTCATCGGTCCCCACGCGCGGATCGAGGCTCGCCGGCGAATTCTGGATGAGAAACACCACGGTTCCCGGATCACGCTGCGGGGCGCTGCACCCCGCTAGCAAAAGCAATGCCGCCAGCGCCAGTATGCATGCAGGATGGAACCTGGGGGCTCTTTTCAAATTTCGCGCTGTCATCCTGAGCGAAGGTCGCCGCGGCGACCGAGTCGAAAGCCCGCCCTGAGCGGAGATCGCGGGAGCGATCGAAGTCGAATGGGGATCTGCGGTTGCATTTCGGACGTCGGTCGGGTTGGGTAGCAAAGCCCCGGACCGTTTGCCAAGGCCGCTCCTATGCACAGGTCACCTGCCCCAGCACCACCGCCCGCTTCGCCCCCGTCGCCGCGGGCACATTTCCCGGCAGCCGGTGCCACGAGTGCCACGCGAGCAGCGCAAACGCCGCAGCCTCCTTAGCCTCGGCGGGCATTCCAAACTTCTCGCTCGTGGCCATCGCGCATCCCATCGGCTCAACCCACGCAGCCAGCATTGCCATCAGCATTTTGTTCCGCGCTCCACCGCCCGAGACGATAAAGTCCACGCCGCGGCCCTTCATCTTCGCCCGCACAAATCGCGCGTAACTCCGAGCAATCGTCTGCGCCGTGAGCGCCGTCGCCGTTGCCAGCGCATCTTCCGGACTCCTGCTGTGCCGCCGGCACGCGGCCAAGAAATCCGCCGCGTAAGCGCGCCCAAACTGCTCGCGTCCTGCCGTCCGCGGAGGTTGCAACCGAAAATATGGATGGCGCAGCGCTGCCGACAAAACCGGCTCGAGCACCGATCCCTTCGCCGCCAGTGCGCCGTTGCGGTCGAACGGCTTGCCAAACAGTTTCTGCGCCAGCCAGTCGATCACCATGTTCCCCGGCCCCGTATCGAAGGCAATTATCTGCTCAGGGCCTCCGCCCGCGGGAATCGCCGTCAGATTTGCGATGCCGCCGATGTTCTGCAGCACGCGCCCCCGCTTCGCGTCTGAAAACAGTACGTAGTCAAGCAGCGGAACGAGCGGCGCGCCCTGCCCGCCGGCCAGCATATCCATCGGCCGGAAATTGGAGACCACGGGAACCTGAACCGCTGCAGCAATCGCCTGCGCCTCACCGGCCTGCCACGTGCAGGCAAACCTTCGCCCCGCGTAGGTTCCCGCGCGCGCCTGATGATAGAGTGTCTGTCCGTGGCAGCCCACCAGGTCGAGCTTCGCTTCGTGCCTGCGCGCAGTTTCCTTCACCGCCTCGGCATAAGCCAGCCCCAGCCGCCAGTTCAGCCGCGCCAGCTCCGCCGTCGAGGTCGCCTTCGCATCCATCGCCGCCAGCACAGCTTTCCGCAGCGCAGCGGGGAAGGGAAACGCCTCATGCGCCAGCAGCTTGAGATTCGGTCTTGTCGGATGCCCTACGCTCGCCGTCCGTCGCGGCGGATTTTTGCGGTTAGGGTGGGTCTCCGGCGCAATACGCACAATCGCCACATCGATCCCATCGGCAGACGTTCCGCTCATCACTCCCGCCACCGTCATCGCGCGCGTACTCATGGTGCAGTCGGCTCCTGTTTCAATCCCGTTTGCGCCACGGTTTCGCCGAATCGCAAAATCTGCGTGCGCAGCGCCTCGAATTGCGGCTTGCTCAGCGCCGCCGGCATCCGCGCGCGAAAGGTTCTCGCCCGTTTCCGGCCCGATTCACGCGCCCGCGCAAGCAATAGCCTGCCAAACGCCGTCGATCGCTCGCCCTCGGCGATCAGCGCCTCATACACCCTTAGAATCGGCTCCGGATGGTGGCAGATCAGCAGCATATCCGAGCCCACGCGCACAGCCTCTACCGCCGCGTCTTCCATCGGCATGAAATTCGCAACGCCACCCATCTCCAGATCGTCCGAGAGAACCATGCCGCGATAGCCAATCCGTTTCCTCAGCACTTCGCTCACCCAGAAGCTCGACACGCTAGCCGGCCGCTTCTTGTCCTTCGTCAGCGGATACGCCGCATGGCTCACCATCACCATCGGCAGCTCGTTCCGCAGCGCGCGGTAGGGCTCCATATCTTCCTGCCACAACTTCTGCCACATGCGGCGAATCTTCGGCGTCTCCAAATGCGAGTCGAGCGTCCCGCCTCCTAGGCCGGGAAAATGCTTTCCGCATCCTGCCACGCCCTGCGCTCGAAGCCCCGCCAGAAATTCGCGAGCGTACGCCACGACTGTCGCCGCTGTTCCACCTGCGCAGCGCGTTGCCAATACTTCTTGCGACGCGGGCAGTTCAAGGTCGAGCACCGGCGCCAGCGGCGAGTTAAATCCGAACGCCTTCACTGCCCGCGCAATCAATTCTCCATGCTCCCGCGCCAGTGACGCTCGCCCTGTAGTTCGCGCGGCCTCCGCAACGGCCTCGACCGGCACGATCGGCGCGAGCGCATCCCGTAGCCGGTCCACCGTTCCGCCTTCCACATCGACAAATGCCGTGTAAGGCTGCGTGCAAAACTTTGTCGCTTCGGCCAGAAGCGCCCGCGTCTGCTTCGCGTCCTCGATGTTCCGCCGGAAAAGAATGATCCCTGCCGGCCGCAAGAGCTTAAGCCACGCGCGCTCCATCGCGGTCAGCGCTGATCCTTCCAGCCCGACCACGAGCAAACCTCCCGCCGCCTGTCGCAAACTTCCGTTCATGCCGTCCTCAAATCTAATGAACTGCCTCCAGGTCCTTCAGTCCTCGAGGGCCTGCTTTTCTGACCCCTGACCCCTGATCCCTGAACCCTTCAGTTCCTGTTGCAGCTCTTCCAGCAGATTCAGCGCCTGCAGCGGAGTCAGCGAGTTCACGTCCGTCGACTCGATCCGGTCCACAATCTTCTGCGAGAGCGGCGTGAATATCGTCAACTGCATCGGATCAGCCTCCGTCTCTACTTGGACACTCTGGCGTTCCTGCTTTTCGTGCTGCCGCAGCACGTGCTTGGCCCGCTCGATGACCGCCGCCGGCAACCCCGCCAGCCTCGCCACTTCGATGCCGTAGCTCTTGCTCGCCGCGCCCGGCTCTATGTTGTGCAGAAACACAATTCCGCTCGCCGTCTCCTTTACGCCCACGCGAAGATTGCGCACGCGCGGCAACTTTTCCGCCAGCATCGTCAGCTCGTGATAGTGCGTAGCGAACAGAGTCCGCGCGCCCACCTCCGCGTGCAGGTACTCTACCGTCGCCCATGCCAGCGAGAGCCCGTCGAATGTCGCCGTTCCGCGTCCCATCTCGTCGAGCAAAATCAACGACCGCTTCGTCGCCGTGTTCAGGATGGTCGCCGTCTCCGTCATTTCCACCATAAAAGTCGACCGCCCCCGCGCCACGTTGTCGCTCGCGCCGATCCGCGTGTAAATCCGATCGACCAATCCCAACCGCAGGCTCTCTGCCGGAACAAAACTCCCCATCTGCGCCATCAGCACAAGCATTGCTGCCTGCCGCAGGTATGTGCTCTTGCCGCCCATGTTCGGCCCGGTGACGAGCAACAGGCTTGGCGCTTGCGCGCTTTTACTCTTTGGAGAGGGTTCATCAAGGGCGCAGAGGTAGAGATCGTTGGCGATGAAGCGCCCCTCGCGCGTCTCCTCCAACCACTGCTCGATGACGGGATGCCGCCCGGCAACGGCTTCAAGCACGGGCTCGTCCGCGAGTCTCGGCCGCACATATCGCCGCGCCGCCGCCAGATGCGCAAAACACGCCAGCAGGTCCGCCTCGGCCACCGCCGCGGAGCTCCGCCGAATCCGCCTCGCGCCCTCAAGCACAAATTTTCTCAGTTCGGCAAAAATCCGCTTCTCGATCTCGATCGACCGGTCGTGTGCGGAAAGAATCTTCCGCTCGTACTCCTTCAGCTCCGGCGTTGTAAACCGCTCAGCGTTGACGAGCGTCTGTTTGCGCTCGTAATCGGCCGGCGCCAGCGCCATGTTCGCCTTCGTGATCTCGATGTAGTACCCGAAGACCGAGTTGTAGCGCACCTTCAGCGAGCCGATTCCGGTTTGCTGCCGCTCGCGGTCCTCGATGGCCGCGATTGCCTGTCGCCCCGACGACGAAATCGATCGCAATTCGTCCAGCTCCGCGTCAATTCCCGCCGCAATTGCGCCGCCATCCACCAGCGTCAGCGGCGGCTCGGCCACCAGCGTCTTCACAATGCGCGTAGTCACGTCATCGAGTGTGTCGAGTTGCGCAGCAATCGCGCGCCACCGCGGCGCATCCATCGCATTCAGTGCCGTCTTCACTCCGGGCAGCCGCGCCAGGCTCGCCGCCAGCGCACGCACATCCCGCGGTCCCGCCGAGTCCAAAGAAATGCGAGCCAGCAACCGCTCCAAATCGAGAATTCCGCTGAACGCTCGCCGAATTTCTTCGCGCTTAAGCAAATCGCCGTGTGCCTCGGCTACTGCCTCGTACCGCGCTTCAATCTCCTCGGCGTTGTTCAGCGGCCGCAAAATCGTTGCCCGCAACAGGCGCTTGCCCATCGGCGTCAGGCACGCATCGAGCGTCCGAAACAGCGTCGCGCGATCGTCCTGCCCCGCGAACAGCGGCTCGACCAGCTCCAGATTTCGCACTGTCACCTGGTCAAGCTCCAGGGCCGTCGAATGCTCCTCGAATTTGAGGCTGTCAATGTGCAGCGCGTCGTTCTTCTGCGTGGAGCGCACGTAGTGCAGCACGGCTCCCGCCGCAATCGCCGCCGGCTCGTGTCCGTTCAGCCCAAATCCCTCGAGCGACCGCACATTCAACTGCCGCTCCACCAGCGGTACCGCGTATTCCCGCGTCCACACCCAGTCCTCAACCCGTGTCCGCGCCGGAATTCGCTCCAAAAGCGCCGGCATTTCCGCATTGGTCGCCACCAGCACTTCACTCGGCGCAGCCAGCAGCAGCGCATCAATCGCCAGCGTCCGCGCATGCTCCCCACGAAACTCCATCGTGCGAAACTCGCCGGTCGAAACGTCGAGCAGCGCCAGCGCGCAAACCCTGTCGTGGTGCCCCACCCTCGCGGCGCTCTTGTCGTTGCCGCCAGAGTGGGAGTCCGCCTCATACAGCGCCGCCAGAAAATTGTTCTGCTCTTGGCCCAGCCCCGCATCGAGCGCCGTGCCCGGCGTGAGCACCCGAGTCACTTCGCGCTTCACCAGTTTCTTGGTAAGCTTCGGGTCCTCCATCTGGTCACAGAGAGCAATGCGATAGCCCTTACGCAACAACTTCGCCACATACTGCTCCACCGCGTGGTACGGAACGCCGCACATGGGAATATTGCGTTCCTTGTCCCGCGCCGTCAGCGTCAGTTGCAGCTCGCGGCTGGCCACGGCCGCGTCGTCATAGAAGAGCTCGTAAAAGTCGCCCATCCTGAAGAACACGAGAGCATCGGGATTCTGGTGCTTAGCCGCGGCCCACTGCCGCATGAATGGTGTCAGTTCGCGCGCGTCTTTGTCGGCAGATCCGCCATTCGCAGGAATGGAGGTCAGCGCAAACTCATCGGGCGCAGGAATCTCCTCCATGAGAGAAGTTGGCTTTACCGCGCCGGGCCGAATGTCGCTTTGGTTCACGCGACTCTAGACTATCGCGACGCCGCGCCCATGGATAGCGGAGTTCCGGCCCGAAATTCCACCGTTCGTGTCCCGAACATCTCGCCCGCCCACGCCAACCGCCCCCGGCATCGCCCATCCCCGCAAAACAAAACTACTCAGCAGCAGCCGCCAGCGTGTAGAATCACTCGGTCACTCGGGCCGAGCCTCTTTCCCGCAACCGGGCCTTCGGTCAAAACGCGAAATTCAAAATCCCCAGAGGAGGAACATGCAAATGTCCAACACCAAGCGCTATTTCGTCTGCGCGCTAATTTCAATGGCCGCCTTGTTCGCGGCCGCGGCTTCGCAAGCCCAGTCACCCCTCGACGGCACCTGGCGCGTGAACCTTGCGCAAACCAAATTCAGTCCCAAGCCGCTCACGTTCTACCTCAGCCAGGGCTGGTATCACTGCACAGGCAGTTGCAACCCGGCCTACGACATCGCCGCAGACGGGCAGGATCACCCCGTCGCTGGCCATTCTTACGACACGCTGAGCGTCACCATCGTCGACAACCACACCATCTCTGCCGTCGGCAAGAAGGGCGGCACGGTGATCTTCGAACAGACCCGCACCGTCTCTGCCGACGGCAAGACACTCACCGTCAAGACTGTCGATCACCCTATGAATGGAGGCCAGCCTTCGACCTACGAGAGCGTGGCTCGGCGCAGCGGTGTCGCGCCTTCAGGCGTGCATGCAACTTCGGGCGACTGGATCATCATCAAGCAGACTGGCAGCGGCAGTGAGCTCCTCACCACGTACAAAACCAGCGGCGATGAGATCACGATGTCCGATCCCACGGGCGCGGGCTACACCGCCAAGCTCGACGGCAACGACTACCCCGTTCATGGCGCATACGGCTATGACGCCGTATCGCTCAAGAAAATTAACGGCCACACCTTCGAAGAGACGGACAAGCGCGACGGCACCGTCATCGATGTCTCGACCATGACCGTCTCAGCCAATGGCAAGACCCTGACCGTGGTCGACACGGACAAACTCACCGGCCGCGTCGACACCTACACCGCAATCAAGCAGTAGTAACAACCGAATCATTATGAACGAGTTACATGACTCCAGAGCCCGTCGCGATGAACGCGGCGGGCCTAGTCCCGCAGCCCCACTTAATAAGCAGATCGAGTGATTGAAATCACATCCAAACAGGCGATCTTCCGGGCAAACTGGCTTCCTCGATTACAGAACCACGAGGGCCACGTTTCATGAACGTCACTGTCCTGCTTCAAAAGCTCATCGCCATTGAAAGGTCCATTGGCACAGCCGACAACAGCACTCTCCGCCGACTCGTCCATGAAGCCGAAGATTGCCTGCTCCAAATCCAAAAGGAGCGTGCGCAAAGCTTCTTCCTGGACTCCTGGCGCGGCGCGATGCCCGAGCTTCATCTGATGGGCGAAGTCTCGCACAACCAATAGCACACCGAGGCTCCTGCGCCATCATGCAAACCGGGCCTTTCGCCTTAGACAATCCCTCATCACCCCGTCCGCTTCATCGCCACTAAAGGTGATTTGCATCACAGTATACTGAATGGTTACGCCTGTACCTTAAAAGCTGCCATGTACCTGCTTTGGCTACGAGTTGCGGCCATTCTCTATGCCGGTGGATGTGTCGCCGTCTTCCCGGCGGTGCTCTCGAACTCCATCCCCTGGCGAAAGACCTGCGTCCACCTGGGCGGCTTGGCCTTCTTCTTTCATTTCGTCTCCGTCGTGGAAATGCTCGTCCTCGCCCACCGATGGATGCCAGTCGGCGTTCGCGAAATCGAGTCCCTGCTGGGATTTGTCATTGCCGGCCTGTTTTTCCTCGTTTGGTGGCTCTACGACGCCATTTCGCTGGGCATCTTCGCTCTCCCGGCCACGTTTTTCCTTGTCTTTATCCCTGCGCTCGGGCCCGGAAGCTACCGGTTTCCGTCGCAGCGAGTGTGGATGAGCTGGCTCGTCGCTCACATCATCGCTCTGCTGTTGGCTTACGCAGCGCTTTGCTTTAGTTTGCTCTCCTCCATGCTCTACCTGGTTCAGGAGCGGCGCATCAAGGCCAAGGTCAAGCCGGGACAATCGGGGCGTTGGGCGCCCTTCAACTGGCTGCCGCCGTTGGACACGCTCGAGCGCCTGGCTCTCGCCACTCTCGAATTCGGATTTCCCTGCATGACCGTCGGTTTGTTGATGGGATTCGTTTTGGTGCAGGAAACCTCGCTTGGCGCCTCCTATTTTCTCGACCCAAACATCCTTGCGTCCTTCGCCATGTGGGCGGTTTATGTGCTGCTGCTCTGGGTGCGGCGGGGTGTTGGATTGCGCGGACGCAAGGCCGCCTATGTTTCCGGCGCCGCGCTGGTGGTCATGATGGCCGTTTGGGCCGTCAATTTCTTCAGCCAGGTGCACAGGTTCGGTCCCCAATGACGCTTGCACTCATCGGCGTGAACCACAAAACGGCGCCCATCGCGCTGAGGGAGAAGATCGCCATCGGTCGCGACGAACTGGCCGAGACCACGCGCTCTCTCGCCGCCACGCCCGGAGTCACCGAGTGCATGATCGTCTCCACCTGCAACCGCGTGGAGCTGCTCGCAGCCGTTGAAGGCGACGACGTCCCCGTTGCCGCATTTCTCTCGCGCCAATTCGGGATCGACGCCTCTGTCCTTGCGCCTCACCTCTACGAATACCGCGACAGGGAAGCCGTCAGCCATCTTTTCCGCATGGCCGCGAGCCTGGATTCCATGGTTGTCGGCGAGCCGCAGATTCTGGGCCAGGTGAAAGAGGCCTTCGCTGTCGCGCGCGCCGCCGGAACCGTTTCCGGCCAGCTCGAGCACCTGCTGCAGAGCGCCTTTGCCGCCGCCAAGAAAGCGCGTAGCGAAACCGGCATCGGCTCGAACTCCGTCTCAATCGCTTCCGTGGCTGTCGACCTAGCCCGCAAAATCTTCGGCTCGCTCGAAGGGCGCACCGTCTTCCTCGTCGGCGCCGGCAAAATGAGCGAGATCGCCGCGCGCCACCTCGTGCAACAAGGCGCCGGAGCCATCCTCGTCTCGAACCGCACCGCCGAGCGCGCCCGCCGCATGGCCGAAGAGTTCCAGGGCGCTGTCGTCCCCGAAGTCATCGACTACGGCCAGCTCTACGACGCTGCCAGCCGCGCCGACATCGTCATCAGCTCCACTGGCGCGCCGCATCCCATCTTCCGCCCCGAGCATGGCCAGGCATTTCTTCACAAACGCCGCAACCGGCCCATGTTCTTCATCGATATTGCCGTCCCGCGCGATGTCGACCCGCAGATGAACAAGCTCGACGGCATCTTCGTCTACGACATCGACGACCTGCAGCAGGTGGCCGTGGCGCACATGGAAGAGCGCAGCCGCCAGGCTATCGACGCCGAGGCGCTTATCGCCGCTGAGGTCGACCGTTTCCACCAGCGCCAGCGCACCGTCAACGTCGCTCCGGCGATTGTCGCCCTGCAAAGAAAGGCCGAAGAGATTCGCGTCGCCGAAATCGAGCGTCTTCACAGCCGTCTCGGAGTACTCACTGCGGAGCAACTTGCAGCCGTCGAGGCGCTCACGCGCGGCCTCGTGAACAAATTCCTCCACCCGCCCATGCAGGCGCTCAAGCAGGCGGCGCGCGAGGGCGATTCCGCAAAGCTCGACGCGCTCTGCGAGGAGTGGTCGGTCTCGTCGGCCGGGCAAAGCGAAGCTCCGTCCACCGCAGGGAGCCCGGCGGTCCCGAATGCGGAATCCGTCGCGAGCACCGTCAGCTCTCAACAACCGGACACCCGCAAGAACGTCGAGAGCGCGACCACGAGCGAAACTGGCGCGGAGGCCCGCCGATGAAGCTGCGCATCGGCAGTCGCGGATCGCAGCTCGCGCTGTGGCAGGCCAACCACATTGCAGAATTGTTGCGCGTCCAGGGCTACGAAGTCGAAATCGAAATCATCAAAACCACCGGCGACAGCCTCCAGGAAGTCACCTTTGCTGAAGTCGGCCCCAAGGGAATGTTCACCAAGGAGATTGAAGAAGCGCTTGCAGCGAGCCGCATCGATCTCGCCGTGCACTCGCTCAAGGATTTGCCCACCGAGCTTCCTCCGGGTTTCGCGCTTGCGGCAACTCCTGTGCGAGTCGACCCGCGCGACGTATTCGTATCCGTCAATCACGCGAGCCTCGCCGAGCTGCCGCGCCGCGCTCGCGTGGGCACCAGCAGCCAGCGCCGCCGCGCGCAGTTGAAGGCCTTGCGTCGCGACATTGAGGCCGTCGAGTTTCGCGGCAACGTCGACACGCGCCTGCGCAAGCTGGCCGAAGGCCAGGTTGACGCGATTCTGCTCGCCGCCGCCGGTCTCGACCGTCTCGGCAAGACCGATTGGGTGCGTGAGCGCCTCGATCCTCAGGATTTTTGTCCGGCCGCAGGCCAGGGTTCGCTGGCCATTGAAATCCGCAGCGGCGACGTGGAGACGCTTGCCGCTGTCGCTTTCCTCGACCACGCCGATACGCGCTTCGCGGTCACGGCTGAGCGCGCGGCCCTTGCCGCTCTCGGCGGCGGATGCCAGGTTCCCATCGGCATTCATTGCCGTCCGTCATTTTCCGAGAACGCTTCCAGCGGCTCATGGGTCGAGATCTTTGGCGTCGTCGCTTCGCCGGACTCAGGCCAGATCGTCCGCGTCCACCTTCACGCGCCGCTCCAGAACACCGATCCCGTTTCGTTGGGACACGAGGCCGCCGAGATGCTCCTCGCACAAGGTGCGGGACCGTTGCTCGCAGCCGGTAGCAGCGCCCCCGGCGGAGCTGCCTGATGACCGCGCGGCCGCTTGCCGGAAAGCGCGTCCTCGTCACGCGCGCCGCGCACCAGGCCGGCAAGCTCAGTGAAGGCCTGCGTGCTCTCGGCGCCGAGCCGGTCGAGGTTCCGGTCATCGAGATTCGCCCGCCTCAGGATCTTCGCCCCCTCGATCGGGCGCTCCGCCAACTCGATTCCTACGACTGGCTCATCCTCACCAGCGCCAACACCGTTCGTGCACTCGAGGACCGTGCTGCGTCGCTTGGCCTCAGCCTGACTTCCGTAACTCATTTCAACATCGCCGCGGTCGGCGACGCCACGGCCGACGCAGCGCGCCGCGCGGGCTTTGCGGTCGCGCTGGTTCCAGACACATACGTCGCGGAAAGTCTTACAAAGAGCCTGGTGGGTCAAACGCGCGGGAAGAAAGTTTTGCTGGCCCGCGCCGCCGTCGCGCGCGACGTAATTCCCGATACGCTCCGCGCCAGCGGCGCCACGGTCGACGTCGTGGACGCCTACCGCAACGTCATGCCCGAATCCGCCCCCGCGCTCCTGCGTGAAGCGCTTCAACTGGGAATCGCCGCCGCGGCCTTCACCAGCTCATCCAGCGTCACCCATCTCGCTGACGCAGCGCGTCAGGCCGGAATCGCGTTCCCCTTCGCCGGAGTCGCCGCCATTTCAATTGGCCCCGTCACCAGCAAGACCTTGCTCGACCTCGGCTGGGAGCCAGCCGCCGAAGCAAGCCCATCCGACATTCCGGGCCTCATTCAGGCAGTCGCCCGTGCGCTCGCTGTTTCGCCGGCTCGCTGACTCGCCGAACTGCTGACTCGCTGGCCCTTCACGAACTCCACGTCTTGTCCTTTGACCCGCACAGCGGCTCCAGGTTGCACCGGTCGCATTTGGGATTGCGCGCCAGGCACATCTGTCGGCCGTGCTGGATCACCTGATACGAGAAGCTGATCCACCGATCGCGCGGCAGCACCTGCATCAGCTCCTGTTCCACCTTCTCCGGCGTGTCGCCCTTGGCCAGCTCGAGCCGTCGCGCGATGCGGAAGACGTGCGTATCGACCACCACGCCCTCGGCCTTGCCGAAACACACTCCAAGCACGACGTTGGCCGTCTTGCGCGCGACTCCGGGAATGGTGATGAGCTCGGCGAGCGTCTGCGGAACCTCGCCGCCAAAGTCCGCGATGATCTTTTTCGCAGCGCCCTGGATCGACTTGGCCTTGTTGCGATAGAACCCGGTGGTGCGGATCAGCGCTTCGAGCTCGGGCAGCGTCGCCTTCGCCATCGCTTGTGGAGAAGGGAAGCGCCGGAACAATTCGGGCGTGACCATGTTCACGCGCGCGTCCGTGCATTGCGCTGACAAGATCGTCGCCACCAGCAGTTCCCACGGCGTGCGATGATTGAGCGCGCACACGGCGTTCGGATACGCCTCATCGAGTCCCCGGAGAATCGCGTCGACGCGTTCAACCGCAAGCGCCCTGCGCACTGTCTGCTTTGCAGGAGTCTTCTTCTTGGTCGGTGAGTTTCGAGCTTGCATGGCTAGGAGTTTAATCCCTACAGTTCAGGGTGGCGCATTGTTCGATTGTGAAATTCAGTCTTGCGGAGGCAACGTGGCCCGAAGAACAATTGAAGCCGACGTCTAAGAGCCAATCCAGCCCGCCAGCCAATCGCCCAATTTCTCCACCTGCAACCGCACGCCGATAAAGAA
This sequence comes from Occallatibacter sp., assembly GCA_049517515.1. Taxonomy (GTDB): domain Bacteria; phylum Acidobacteriota; class Terriglobia; order Terriglobales; family Acidobacteriaceae; genus Telmatobacter. Next base: position 12,897 of record JBEKSA010000024.1, on the reverse strand, counting down.
CTGCCCGAACAGCGCGTACACCGCGCTCACTTCATCAAATCTCATTTCATAAATCAGCTTCTTGAAGACGACCGGATCGTCGGCGAAGAGATCGACGCCCCACTCCCAATCGTCCATCCCAATCGACCCGGAAATAATCTGCTTCACTTGCTCGGCGTATCGCCTGCCAATCATTCCATGTTCGTGCATCATCCTTTGTCGCTCAGGGAAGGGCACTGTGTACCAGTTCAACTTCTCGCCGCGCTTGCGGTCCATGGGATAGAAGCACAGGTATCTCGCCTCGGGAACAGAAGGGAACAGCCGCGGCTTCATCGCTTCCGCGCTACGCTCGAGAGACGCCGCGATCTCCGCGTTCCACCCTGCCGAAAATGCCTCGAATCCTTTGGCCGTCGCAGCTTCGTAGGTCTTACGAGACGACTCGTAGAGCCCCAACTCGACAACCGACACGTACGAATGGCGCAGCTCGAGAAAATCGTAGAGCGGAGTTTGCGCAAGAGCCAGCTCAACCTGATTCAGCTCCTCCAGCGAGTCCCTGAAATGGATCAGCATCAAATCGCCCTTGTGCCCAAGTTGCGAATACAAAGCCGAGCGAACCAGTGCGCTCGCGTCTTTGCGCTCAAGCGTCTTCAGCGTTGCAACCGCACTGGCGATAATGCTTCCACGTTCGTCGTCCGCGCAGGACCTCCACGCCTTCCAATCAAACCGGAAAAATTGGTGCAGCACACTTGAGCCTTCAAGCGTCAGCGGAACCGGCGGATGATCGGCCACTTAACCTCCCTCGAACACATCTCATCCTAACAAATGAGAATTGCAGACGTGTGCAGCCCGATTGTCACAGCCAAGACCACCAAAACCCAAAAGCGCGTGAGCACCGTGAGCACCGCCGCCCTATATACTGAGAAGGCTCATGAGTGAAAGAATCCTGGCCCTGCTGGTGGAGTTCGTGACCCGTGTGATCAGCGCCGGGGGCTACGCAGGCATTGCCGCACTAATGGCCGTCAACTCAGCCGGAATTCCGCTCCCCTCCGAGCTCATCATGCCATTCTCCGGTTATCTCGTCTATCTCGGCCGCTTCAATCTCTTCATGGTGGCGATCGTGGGGATGGTCGGCTGCAATCTCGGCTCGGCCATCGGCTATTGGATCGGAGCCAAAGGCGGGCGTCCATTCGTGGAACGCTACGGCAAATGGGTTCTGATGAGCCATCACGATCTGGACCGCATGGGCTGGTTCTTTTCGAAGTACGGATCGATCGCGGTCCTGCTGGCGCGAATGATGCCCGTAGTGCAAACCTTCATCTCCATCCCGGCGGGAATTGCCCGGATGCCGCGCCTGCGCTTCCACATCTACACGTCTTTGGGTTCAATCACGTGGTACACCTGCCTGGCTTACGCGGGCATGAAGCTTGGAGAGAAGTGGCACACCGACCCGCGTCTCGAGCAAGTGTTTCATCGCTTTCATCTTGTCGTGGAGATTGCGCTCATGGCAGCGATCGCCTGGTTTGTCTGGTCGCACCTCAGCCGCGCAAGACAGCCGGACGCGGCGTGAAGGAGCGAGCAGTAGAGAAGTCGGAGTGATCAAGTCGGCGCGGTTCTTTGGCGCGCTTGATCGAACGATGAAATTGATTTCGAAATCATCCGTAAAGGAAGGTTAGGAGAAGTAATGGCGACGAAGAAAAAGGGCGGCGCGAAGAACGTGGTCCCATCAACGATGGGGCAGAAATCTGGGGTCCCCGCGGACAGGTCCTCGTCCGGGGGGCGCAAGACCGCTGCAACGATGATTGAGCCCGCGAAGGGCAAATTGGGCGTGATGGTGGTTGGGCTGGGCGCGGTGGCGACCACAATGATTGCCGGCGTTGAAGCAGTTCGCCGCAGACTGGCCAAGCCGATCGGGTCGCTCACACAGATGGGAACCATCCGGCTGGGCAAGCGAACCGATAACCATTCGCCGCTGATCAAGGACTTTGTGCCACTTGCGGATTTGAAGGACATCGTCTTCACCGGCTGGGACATCTTTGAAGACAACGTCTACGAAGCGGCCGCGCACGCTGAAGTGTTGAAGCCCGACACGCTCAAGAAGCTGAAGCCATACCTCCAGAAGATCAAGCCGATGCCCGCGGTCTTCGATCGCTACTACGTCAAGCGGCTGGATGGCACGCACGTCAAGAAGGGCAAGAACAAGCGCGATCTGGCCGAGCAGTTGCGAGCCGACATTCGCGCCTTCAAAAAGACAGTGGATCGCGTCGTCATGATCTGGACCGGGTCGACGGAGATCTTCCTGAGACCATCAGCCGTCCATCAGTCGATTGCAGCCTTCGAGAAGGGACTCGAGAAGAACGACCCCGGCATTGCGCCCTCGCAGATCTACGCGTACGCGGCGCTCAAGGAGGGCGTACCATTCGCCAACGGCGCGCCGAACCTTACCGTTGACTTTCCCGCGATGATCGAGCTCTCCAAGCGAAATTCGGCTCCGATCTGCGGCAAGGACTTCAAAACTGGCCAGACATTTATGAAGACCGTGTTGGCGCCGGCCTTTAAGGCGCGCATGATCGGCGTGAAGGGCTGGTTCTCAACCAACATTCTTGGCAATCGCGACGGAGAAGTGCTCGACGAGCCGCATTCCTTCAAGACCAAGGAAGAGTCAAAGTTGGGATCGCTCGAATACATCTTCCAGCCCGACCTTTATCCGGATCTGTATAGCGACATCTACCACAAAATCCGAATCAACTATTATCCGCCGCGCGGAGACGAGAAAGAAGCGTGGGACAACATCGACATCTTTGGCTGGCTCGGCTATCCCATGCAGCTCAAGGTGAATTTCTTGTGCCGCGACTCGATTCTTGCGGCGCCGATTGCGCTCGACCTGGTGCTCTTCCTCGATTTGGCCAAGCGTACGCCGGAACTCAGATCCCTCGGCATTCAGGAGTGGCTGAGCTTCTACCTGAAGTCGCCGCAAACTGCGAAGGGCCTGTACCCGGAGCACGATCTCTTCATCCAGTCGATGAAACTGAAGAACACCCTGCGCCACATCATGGGCGCGGATCTGATCACGCATCTCGGCCTAGAGTACTACGACTGAGGCCCGGCCCGGATCATCCAGGGAGTGCAGCCCCACCACAACAAAGGGGTGCCCCAGGTCCCTCCGCCGCGGCGGATGGGACCTGGATAGCACAAACGTTCCGCTGCCGCCGAAAGCGGCGGCATAAGCCTTTCGGTGCCCCGCGATGTCGTAATCTGAACTCACGATGAAAGATTCTGCAGTATTGCTCATCGATTGCCCCGATCGCAAGGGGCTGGTGGCGCGCGTATCGGGGTTGCTCTATGAACGCGGTGCCAACATTCTGCACGCCGACCAGCACCGCGACCAGGAGCTGGGCCTCTTCTTCATGCGCGTGGAGTGGGAGCTGAACGGCTTCGATCTCGCGGCTTTCAAGGCGGTGTTCGCGCCCATGGCCGGCGAGCTGGGGATGACCTGGAAGCTGACGTCGAGTGAGCGCCCGCCGCGTGTTGCGCTCTTCTGCTCGCAATATCTCCATTGCATGGCCGATCTGCTCCATCGCTGGCGCACCCGCGAGCTGGTCTGCGAAATCCCGATCATTGTTTCGAATCATCGTGAAGCAGAAAATCTGGCGGCCTTCTATGGCGTGCCGTTCGAGTACTTGCCGATGACGGCCCAGACGCGCCCAGACACGGAAGCGCGGCAGCTCGAGCTTCTGGCGCGTCTCGATGTCGAGCTGGTTGTGCTGGCCCGGTATATGCAGATTCTCTCGCCGCAATTCGTGGCGCAGTTTCCCGCTGCGATCATCAATGTGCACCACTCGTTCCTTCCGGCATTCACGGGAGCGCGCCCCTATCACGCGGCTCATGCACGCGGAGTCAAGCTGATTGGGGCCACCAGCCACTACGTGACCGAGGTGCTCGACGACGGGCCGATCATCGAGCAGGATGTTGCGCGCATCAGCCACCGCGACCAAGTGGAGGACCTTGTGGCCCGGGGGCGCGATCTGGAACGGATGGTTCTCTCGCGGGCAGTGCGCTGGCACCTGGACCGGCGCATCCTGTGCTATGGGAACAAGACGGTGGTGTTTGATTAGGACAGACAGTAAAGAGCAGGAAGCAGGGAATTGAAAAGGGCGTGGCGGGAAGCGAGGTCGTATGAGCGAATCCGCTGAGGCTGTTGCGCAGGCATTTGTGCGCGCCATCAACCGGCAGGATGTGGGCGCGCTGGCCGAACTGATGACGGAGGAGCATCGGTTTGTCGACTCGCTGGGAAATGTTGTCGAGGGCCGGGATCGGATGCGGGCGGGTTGGAAGAGCTATTTCAGCATGGTCCCCGACTACACGATTGCCGTGGAAGAGACCTACTGCGATGGGCCGGTTGTAGTGATGCTCGGCAGGGCGCAGGGGACCTATGCAGTGGACGGTCGGACCGCCGCCGAGAATCGCTGGGAAACGCCAGCCGCGTTCCGAGCACGGATCGAAGGCGGCAAAATGGCGGAGTGGCAAATCTATGCCGACAATGAGCCGATCCGGCAGGTAATGGCGCGGCAGGGGCGGCACGCGTAATCCGTAAGAGGTCAAGAATCTGAATGTTACAGAGAGAAGTGGAAGCGAATCCCCCGGAGGGACTTGCCTTTGAGATCGAGTCTGGTGTAATTTACTAACCAGTTAGTTAATTATGACCGCACACCCCACAACCGAAGCACAGGCTGAGCGATCGGCGGAGACGCGGGGCCGGATTCTGGACGCTGCTCTGAGCGAATTTGCCGGCAATGGCCTTGCCGGAGCGCGGACGGAGCACATCGCCGCCGCTGCTGGCGTGAACAAGGCGCTGATCTACTACTACTTCGAGAGCAAGGAGAAGCTTTACTCCGCGGCGCTGGAGATGGTGTCGGCACGGGTGCGCGACCGCTCGATGGCGGTTTTTCTTCGCGAGGCCAGCCCGGGCGAGAGGCTGCTTCGCGCTGCGCTCGATCATTTTGACCGCATTTTGACGCAGCGCGAATTCCAGAGCCTCATGCAGCAGGAGATGATGCGGCTGCACAAGGGCGAGGAGGGCGAGCTTCCCATCCTGGTCAAGCGCGTCTTCGCGCCGCTGCATGCGATGTTTCAGTCGCTGGTGCGCGAAGGGATTTCTTCGGGCGAGTTGATCGAGGTGGACTGGTTCCAAATGGTGTTGGCCGCTCTGGGAGGCAATGTTTTCTATTTCCTGAGCGCGCCGATTTGGCGGCAGCTGCTGGCCCTCGAACCATTCGACGAAAAGGAATTACGGGCGCGGAGAGTGGCCGTGGTGGAGTTTCTGGGCAAAGCGATCTTTCAGGATCGCAGGCATGGCGCCGAGGTGGCAGCGAAGATTCTGGAGGACACGCCGATGCCGGAATGCGCCGATTTTAAAGGTTTGAGGTGATAAGCGAGTGAACGCGCGAAATCGAGTTTTCATGATTTTAGGAGTACTGCTCGTGGGATCGCTGGTCTGGTATTTGTTGACCACGCGGCGCACCAGCGATCTGCAACTCATCGGAACTGTCGACGCCAACGAGGTGGTGGTGAGCTCCAAGATTCCGGGCCGCATCCAGACTCTCAAGGTGGAAGAGGGCCAGGATGTGCAGGCCGGAGAGCTGATCGCGGTCATCGAGAGCGACGATCTGGAGGCTGCGCTCAAAGCGGCGGAGGCAACAGCGGCGAGCGAGAAGTCAAAGCTGAGCGGGACGGTGGCAACGGAAGAGCAGAACCGCGGTGAGACAACGAGCGCGACGGTGAGCGCGGAGGCGCAGGTGAACGCCGCGCAGGCCGCACTGGCCCAGGCGCAGGCAAACTTCGCGCATCAGCAGGCCGACACGAGCCGGACTGTGGCGCTGGCCAAGCAGGGAATCATGAGCACACAGGCGCGCGATGAAGCCGTGACAAGCCTGCAGGCTGCGCAGGCGGCCGTCAACGCGGCGCGCGACAATCTTTCCGCGGCGCAGGCCAATCTGCGCCAGGCGCGTGCTCACGAGCTGTTGACCGATGTGTCGGCGCGCACCGTGGACCAGACGCGAGCCGAAGAGGCAAACGCTCGCGCGCTGGCCCAGGAAGCAAGTGTCGAGGAGAGCTACGCGCAGGTCGTGTCGCCTATCAGCGGGAAAGTGGACGTATGGGCGGCGCGGCAGGGTGAAGTGGTGACCGTGGGCGCGCCGATCGTGACCATCATGGACCTGACCCAGACCTGGGTATACGCGCCACTGCCGGAGACGCAGGCCGACAGCGTGCAGCTCGGTGATTCACTGCGCGTCGTGATGCCGAGCGGCGACACGTTGTACGGGAAGGTCATCGCCAAATCGGCGGAGGGCGACTTTGCCACGCAACGCGACGTTAGCGGCATGAAACGCGACATCAAGACCATCCAATTGAAGCTGCTGATTCCCAATCCCGGCGAGAAGTATGTGCCCGGCATGACGGCCGAGGTTTATATCCCCAAGGCAAAGCTGGTGAAGCAGTGAGCGCGACGTCAATTTACAGCCCGGCGGGGGACTGGAACGGCGCCTCGCGCCCGATTGCGATCGCGGTGGAGCACATCGTGAAGCGCTACGGCAACTTTGAAGCGGTGAAGGATGTGAGTTTCAGCGTGGCCGAGGGTGAGATCTTCGGTCTGCTGGGGCCAAATGGGGCCGGAAAGAGCACGCTGATCCGCATGATGACCACGCTGATCCCAGTAACCGCGGGAAAGGCGATCGTAGCAGGCTACGACGTGGCAAAGGATCCGGACGATGTACGGCGGGTGATCGGCGTGATACCGCAGGCGCTAACCAGCGACCAGGACCTGACGGTCGAGGAAAACCTGAGTATCTACGCCAAGCTTTACAGCGTGCCGCGCGCGCAGCGCGAGAAGAATATCGCCGAGGTGCTGGAGGCCGTGGACCTGACCAAGTGGCGCGACGCTCAGACCAAGACGCTTTCAGGCGGCATGCGGCGGCGCCTGGAGATCGCGCGCGGGCTGGTGCACAATCCAAGCATCTTTTTTCTCGACGAGCCCACCACGGGCCTCGATCCCGTTTCGCGCATCGCGGTGTGGGAGATGCTGAACAAACTGAAGGCGTCGCGCAACCTGACTATGCTGCTGACGACGCACTACATGGAAGAAGCCGACAAGCTGTGCGACCGAATCGCCATTGTGGACCACGGCAAGTTGATGGCTCTGGGAACGCCAACCGAGCTGAAGAACAGCGTGGCCGGCGCCAACGTCGTCGAGGTGCACTTCGACCGCGAGGATGAAGAGTGGTATGGACGCCTGGAGAAGCTCGAGGGCGTGACCAGCGTGCAGCCTGAAGGCTCGGGATTCTATCGGGTGATCACCAAGTCGGGATCGAAAACCACCATGCAGATTGTGGAGCTGGCGGCGAGTTTGGGCGAGACGCTGACCTCGCTGACCGTGCAGAACACCACCCTCGACGATGTATTCATCCACTACACCGGGCGGCAACTGCGCGATGAGCAGGTGAAGCCGGTCAACTTTTTGATGCCTCCGCGGCCGGGAACGCAGCCATGAACAGAATGTTTGCCATCATCGAGCGCGAAATGCGCAAGTTCTTCCGCTCGCCAACCCTGATGATCATGTCGCTGATGATGCCGATTCTGCAGCTGATCATCATCGGCAACGCGTTCGGCGGCAAGATTGTCGGCACGCACGTAGCGGTGATCGACCATGATCACGGACCGCAGGCGGTCAAGGTGCGCGAGGCCTTCGCCGCCGTCGCCGCCACTATCAAGACCTTCAGCACCATCGAGTACAGCAATGAAGTCCAGGCGCGCGAAGACGTGCGCACCGGCAAAATCGACGCCGCCGTCATCATCCCCGAGCAGTACTCGCGCCGCGTGTATTCGCAGGATGCGCCCAAGCTCGGCTTTGTCGTCGACAACTCTGACCTGTTCACCTCGGGCAGTCTTGAAGCCGAGATGCAGTTGCTGGTCGACGCATTGAATGCGCCCCAGATTCAGGACCGGCTGTCGAAGTCGATCGCGCTGGAAATCGTGGAGCTTTACCCGTACGTGAATTATTTGAAGTATCTTCTGCCAATGACAGTGGCGCTGGCGATGTATATCTCGGTGATGATCGGCGGCGGCATGCTCTACATCGACGACAAGGCGCGCGGCGTGCACGAGGGCTACCTGGTTACCCCGATTACGAAACTCGAGCTGGTCTTCGGCATGAACATCGCCGGCTCCATGAAGGCCACGCTGAGCGGAATATCGATCGGGGTCATCGGGTCGCTCATTGCGGGCCTGGGCATTGTCTTTCATCCCATGATCATGATGCAGATGTTGAGCCTTATCGTCGCCGGTTCCATTGCCTTCAATGGCATGATGTTTCTGCTCATGGTGCGTGTCGACGATCCGCTGGTTCCGCGCGCCATGTTCGGCGTGCTCAATATCCTCCTGTTATATCCCTCGGGCGCCATGTATCCCACAGTGTCATTCCCCAAGTGGATGCAGGCCATGGGCGTGGTCGATCCCTTCACGTACGCGATTCACGGCTTCAAGGCCGTTCTTCTCAAAGACGGTGGCTGGGTCGCCATCTGGCCCGACCTTCTGTTCCTCACCACATTCGGCATCGCGACGCTGCTGATCGCCACGCCGCTGTTCAAACGGACGCTGTAGCGGTTGGTTAGGATTCGTAGCCTGGACCGCGAGGCGAGCCGCACTCTTTCCACAGCTTCTCCCAGTTCCACAACGCGGAGGTCACTTTGTCCGGCAGCGGCGATCCGAGCTGGTGCGCCAGCATGCAAACCTGTCCGCGATGGTGCGCTTCGTGAGAAATCATGTAGCAGAGCATCTCCGGCCCGGCTGGCCAAGGCCGAGCCCACCCGTCCCTGCGAAACTCTCTTACGCGCCCGCCGTCGCCCCCTGTGTGAGTATCGAGCGCTTCGGCCAGCATCGCCACGCAGCGATCGGCGCTCCGCGTCAATGCCGCACGAGCCTGGCGTGGCGTACAGCGCGCGCGGTTGAGTTGTGGGGGAACTCCCAGGTGCGGCGCCGTGAGCCTGATCCACTTCGTGCGCACATTGTGCATGTGCGTGAAGATGGCCGCAATGGTGCGGACTTTGCCGGACGGCGTGGCCCTCCACGCGGCTGAAGGAAGATTCTCGATAAGAATCTGATTCAGGCGATCGTTGGTGGCAAAGATCCGGGCTGCAGTCCGAGCGAATTCCGTGTGGACCTTGCTTGCGCGCGCGGTCACCTCTTCGTTCTCCTTGATCGATCGAACTTCGACCTATCGCACTTCTAGGCCGTTCTGGCAATCGGACCTGCCGACGCGGGCGCAACGGCGCAGCTGCGGGCAGCCCGAAGTTTATTGTGCCGGCGGCGGGGTGGCAGGTACCGGCGCCGTATCGAACCCCGTCTGCTTGGTGAAGTCGAAGCTGCACGAGCGCCCCAGAATGCCCGCGCCTTCTTCGCGCTTACCCGTGCCGGACGCGTCGGTGAATGTCGCATCGATGTAGTAGTCGTATTTGTTGCCTTTGAGTTGAGTCACGAGGCCGGCCTTTCCTGCCTGCACCGTGCCCTTGGCGTGGAGCTTCGCCGAGCCGTCGGCTGCGAGCGTTCCGTCAATCACCAGGTAGCCCGGCCCTCCCTCCTCGCCGTGCTGGCCGTGAAAGTTGCCGTTGGCAATCGTGCTGACGAATGTCCATGTGTAGGCAGGCATGTGGGTGCTCGCCTCGCAGGACATGTTCGTAGTCCAACTGCCGTCGAAACGGCCGCCTGCTACCTGCGCCAATAACAGCATGGGCGAGCAGACCGCGACAAGACACAGTGCTTTCCTGATCGTCATGGATGACCTCCAGTGCAAGCAGGATAAGACGACTGGAGGAGTATTAGGCAAGAACTTTCTTGTGAAATTCGATTCTTTTTGCCCTGAATCGCGCCCGAAATCGCTAAGGTCGCCCGGTCTTCTAGCGGCCTTTTACTGTCCCAGAATCTGCTCATAGAAGCGAACATACTGGGGAACGACGAGATTGGCGCAGAAGCGCTTTTGCGCGGTTTGGCGGGCAGCCTCGCGCATGGCGTCGAGTCGGGACCGATCATTCAGCAGGCTCAGGGCGCCGGCAGCCATGGCTTCGACATCGCCGACGGGGAACAGCAGACCGGTGATCCCTTCGTCGATGAGCTCGGGAACCCCGCCGACACGCGTTGCAATCGATGGAACCTTGCAGGCCATGGCTTCAAGCGCGGCGAGGCCGAAGGATTCGAGCTCGCTCGGCATCAGGAGAAGATCGGCCAGTGCGAGCAACTCGCTGACGCGTTCCTGCTTGCCGAGAAAATGGATGCGGGCGTGAATGCCGAGGTCGTGTGCGAGCCACTCGGCGGCGGAGCGGTCGGGCCCGTCGCCGATGAGGATGAGTTGCGCGGGGCGCTCGCGGGCGACAAGCGCGAAGATCTTCACGACATCGGTGACGCGCTTCACCGGCCTGAAGTTGGAAAGGTGAACCAGCAGCGACTCGTCGGGCGCTGCGTAGTGCGCCCGGCAGCGGGCGCGCGTAGCCTCATCTTTGATCGGCGTATACACGTCGCAGTTCACGAAGTTGGTAATGGTCTCGATGGGCCGCGTAACGTCGAAGTCGGCGATTGTCCTTTCGCGCAGGTAATTCGAAATGCTGGTCACGCCGTCGCTCTCCTGGATCGCGTAGCGCGTAATCGGCAGATAGCTCCGATCTAGGCCGACCAGCGTGATGTCGGTGCCGTGAAGAGTGGTGACGAAAGGCAGCCGGCGGCCGCGCGCCGCCAGCATCTGGCGGGCCAGCAGCGCGGAAACCGAGTGAGGAATCGCGTAGTGCACGTGGAGCAGGTCGAGCGAGTTAAACTCCGCCACTTCCGCCATGCGCGACGCCAGCGCCAGATCGTACGGAGGGAATTCAAACAGCGGATAGCTGGAGACGGGAACCTCGTGGTAGAAAATGCCGTCGTCGCGTCCGTTGAGGCGGAAAGGCTGCGAATACGAGATGAAATGGACCTCGTGGCCGAGAGCAGCAAGTTCGATGCCCAGCTCGGTGGCCACGACGCCCGAGCCGCCATAAGTGGGATAACAGGTAATCCCGATGCGCATGAAGCCTTCTTGAGTTTCGATTTGCCGCCACGTCTTGGACGCGCGGGAGTGGATGGAAGATGCAAAGAGTCAGAAAGCGAGCACGCCGGCGAGTCCACGATAATTGCGCGTCGTTCGCTGGTCAAGGCGAGTGCGGCTGTAGCCTGGCAAACGAAATGAGTTCGATGGCAGGGAACTCCTTGAGAGCGATGAGCGCCGAACGCTCAATGTCGCGCGAAGTACGAAGGCGAGTGCGGACGCGTTCGAGGTCGGCGTCGTTGTAGCCGGGATGGGTGACGAGCTCCCATGTGCCAGGGGGAAGACTTTGGAGCAGGGAGCGCAGGGTGGCGGCGTCTAGGACGCCGGTCCCGGCGACGGCGATGGTGCCGCTGGTAGTCACAAATGCTTCTTGGTCAAGAATCCGGCGGCAAACAGGCTCGAGCCACCGCAAGGCGCCCACTTGTGCCAGGCGCATCCACGGCGCGCGATGCGTGGCACGGCTAGACCATTGGGGCTCGAATGGATTGCGGACCGCGTGGATTCCGCGAGCACGCGCGGCGCGAAGGAGGGGGCGCAAAACTGCTGGAAGGACGTGCGTATGTTTGTGCGTATCAATGTGAGTCAGGGGAACGCCTCGTTGCTGAAGGAAGTCGATCTGCGCTCCTGCTTCGGCCTCGATTTCGGCTGTTCGAATGCGGCCCGTGAAAAGGCGCGCCAGAAACGTGCTGAGCGAGGAAGGAAAGCAGCCTGTGCGCGAATCGACCAGCGTGGGAATTTGATCCGGCGGAAGCACGGGCTCACCGTCCACCAGCACAATATGGCAACCAACTCCAAGCGCAGGAGTTAAGCGGGCAAGGTCGATGGCTTCTTCAGTGGCGCTGGCACGCGCCATTAGCGAAGCGCTGGATAGAAGGCCGGCGGAGTGCAGTTCGATAATGGCGCGATTGATGCCTGACGTCAGTCCGAAATCGTCGGCATTGACGATGAGAGCGCCCACCTTGTGAGTTTATCAAGCGCAGTGAGCGGCGCCGGCGCGATGGCGGTGGATGGTGGGCAGTGAGGGACTCGAACCCCCGACTTCCTGCTTGTAAGTCGGATCGAGAGTTTTTCACTCACTGTCTACCACTTGCTCTAATTATCGCAGAATCACGGGTTTCTGGCCTCCAATGGCCGCCCGTGATTTCTGCGAATATCTCTCAAAATCTTTGCGGACTACCCGCAATTTCCACCGCATCACTTCTGCGGCTTTGGTGGCGGAGGTGGCGGAGGTTGCGGAGGGGGCGCTGGTGGCGGAGGAATTGGCTTTGGCATTGGCGGCCAACTATCCTTCACGCCATTTGGGGAATCTCTCATGTGTTTATTAGCCTGTTGAGCTTGAATACTTGGTCCTCCCACCGCTCCATCCGCTTCGGATCGTTCGGAGCGTCGGTAGTCGCCAGTTCGGAGAGTTCCGCTTCGCGACGTTGCAAATCCTCAAGCTCGGCTGCTGCTTCATCACTATAGGTGTGATTCCATAGCCTCTTGTAACCACTCTCGATCAGGCTCCAGCCGTAATGCAATTTCGCCATTATCCTGATTTTGGAGTCCAGATTGACTGCGACAGCATACGCATTCATCAATGCCACAAGAACAGAAAGCCAAATGGGGACGCCAATTGGTAACTTGGCAACCAGAGCGAAGACGGCACCGGAGGCCAGAAAAAACGAGAGGCCAGTAATCCACTGTTTTCGCAGGGAATAAAGGCTTGCAAGATCGCCGAAATACAGTGAATACACTTCGGCGGAAATCCGCCTTTTCCATACTTCGTTGATTTGATCGGACGTCAGCATTGCAGACCTACTTTC
>JBEKSA010000023.1:0-62024 GCA_049517515.1 Occallatibacter sp. | reverse complement strand
GGCCGCCTCCGCACGGCTACAACTACGCTTCGACAACGCAGTTATGCCATGAAATGACGGCCTTTCCAACACTTTTCCTGTCTATCGTCACCGCAATCAGCAATGAACCTGTGAGAAATGCGGGTTAACCCCACTTCAGCACGGGACCCCTGACCCTTGTTCCTTGCTCCCTCGCTCCTTCGCTCCCTTGCTCCCCGTTTTCTCGTTCCCTTGTTCCCTTGGTCCCTGCTTTCCTGTAACTCTTCCCCCTCCATCATGTCTAATAATTGCAGCGGCCCTCCCCCAAACCGCGAGGTCACACATGCTCATCGGAAAACCGCCGGACATCCCCTCGTCCGAGATCACCTCACGCGACGCCTACCTCCGTTACCTCAGCCGCCGCCGCTTCCTCAAAGGCGCGGCCGCGGCGGGCGTCGCCGCGCTCGCCGCCGATCGCCTCGGCCAGCTCGTCTTCCCCCGCGCCACCGTCCACGCCGGAACCAAGCTTCAGACCGTCTATTCCCCCCTCACCACCACCGGCGAGCAGCTCACCAGCCTCGACGACATCACCCACTACAACAATTTCTATGAATTCGGAGTCGACAAGGGTGATCCCGCCAAAAACGCCGGCGGCCTCCCCACGCGCCCCTGGACCGTCAAAGTCGAGGGCAAAGTCGCCAAGCCTCTCACATTCGGCATCGACGACCTGCTCAAGTTGCACCCGCTCGAAGACCGCGTCTACCGCCATCGCTGCGTCGAGGCCTGGAGCATGGTCATTCCCTGGGTCGGCTACTCGCTCTCTGAATTCATCAAGCAGTGCAACCCGCTGCCCAGCGCCAAATACGTCCAGTTCCTCTCTTATTACGATCGCCACGTCGAGAAGTGGGCCGAAGAGGACGCCACCATCTACTGGCCTTACTCCGAGGGCCTGCGCATGGACGAAGCCATGAACCCCCTCACCCTGCTTACCTTTGGCCTCTACGGCGAAACCCTCCCCAACCAGGATGGCGCGCCCGTTCGCGTCGTCCTCCCGTGGAAGTACGGCTTCAAGTCCGCCAAATCCATCGTCACTGTGCGCTTCGTCGACAAGCAGCCGCCCACCACCTGGAACGATCAGGCCCCCAACGAATACGGCTTCTACTCCAACGTGAACCCCGACGTCGACCATCCCCGCTGGAGCCAGAAAACCGAGCGCCGCATCGGCCTGCCCTTCTATGGGCAGCGCCGCACCACGCTCATGTTCAACGGCTACACCGACCAGGTCGCTTCCATGTACGCCGGCATGAACCTGCGCAAAAATTACTGAAGCTAAGCTAGCCGCACTGTGCGCGTGTTTGCGGAATTCGCGTCGTGTCCCGCAAATTCGATGCAAAAATAAATGTGTCATCTTAAGCGGAGTCCGCCGCGGCGGACAAAGTCGGAAGACCTGCGGTTGGGATGCCGGATTGATGCAATGAACCTTCGCGACAACACGCGAGTTTTCTCACCGGAGCAATTGACTCAATGAAAACGAGATTCGCTGAACTTCAGAATTCGCAATCGAACCGCTAGCAGCGGCAGGCCAACCCGCTAACTTGCTAACTCGCTAACTCGCCAACCCGCCAAACCGCTAACTCCGCTAGCCCCGCTAGCTCCGCAGAATTAACGACTATGGCTCGCTCGACTCTCATCTTCCTCAAGGTCCTCGTTTGGCTCGCCTGCCTCGCGCCCGTCGCTCTCCTCGTGTGGGGCGCCGTCACCAACAACCTCGGTCCCGACCCCACGGCCAGGATCGCCTTCTCCACCGGCCTCACCACGCTGCGCCTCCTCATTCTTACCCTCGCCATCACGCCCTTCCGCCGTTTAGGCGCGAGTCTTGTCCCGCCTCTCGCCGCGCAGTTCAACGGTCTCATCAAATTCCGCCGCCTGCTCGGCCTCTTCGCCTTCTTCTACGCCACGCTGCATATGCTCACTTACGTGGCGCTCTACTCCGGCTTCGATCTGCATGCCATGCTGGCCGACGTCACCCGCCGCCGCTTCATCACCATGGGCGTGGCCGCTTATCTTCTGCTTTTGCCCCTCGCGCTCACCTCCACCACATGGGCCATCCGCAAACTCGGCGGCAAGAACTGGAACCGCCTGCACAAGCTCATTTACTTCGCCGCAATTTGTGGGGTGATTCACTACTGGTGGCAGGTCAAGCCCGGCGTGCTGACCCCCATCACCATCACCGTGATTCTCGCCGTGCTCTTCGCCGCCCGCCCCATCCTCGCCTGGCTCCAGCGCCGCAAAGCCCGCGCCGCCGCCGAGGTCTAGACGCTCCTCGGTCTCCGGTCACTTGTTCCGGCACAAAAATGGGTGCCCCAGGTCTCTCCGCCGCGGCGGATGAGACCTGGGATACCACGATGCTTATTGACCAATTTGTACGATCCGCGACGCAACCCCGCGGGTGCCCCGCCTGGGCGGCGGGGTGCCCTCTGGGCCGGGCACCGGGTCTTTGTTTTTCCGGCTATAGCATTTTCGGGATTGCTATAGACCGAAAGCACACAGTCAAGTGGCTTTTTCCTCAACCGGGGTCCCCGCAGACAGGTCTTCGTCTGTGGGGTGGAAGTAAAAGCCACCTTTCAATGCAATCAGGAAGTCTACGTGTATTCCGAAAATGCTCTAGGGTAGGGTGCCGCTACCTCCGCTACCTCCGCTAACCCGCTAACCCCGCTGCCCTACTCGAACAGCATCCGCTGCGCCACCGGCTGATAGCTCTTCCGGTGCAGCGGCGTCGGCCCCAGCCGCCGCAACGCCTCCATATGTTCCGGCGAGCAGTAGCCCTTGTGCCGCGCCAGCCCATACCCCGGATACACCTCGTCCAGCTCCACCAGCAGCCGGTCGCGATGCACCTTCGCCAGCACGCTCGCCGCCGCAATCGAAACGCTCCTCGTGTCGCCGCCCACCACCGCCTGCTGCGCGCACGGCCAGTCGATCGTGTCGCACCCGTCAATCAGCAGATAGTCGGGCAGCAGAGAATCCGGCGCAACCGCCAACTGCTCCACCGCCATCCGCATCGCCTGCAGCGAAGCCCGCCTTATGTTGATGCGGTCGATCGTCTCCACATCCACCGCCGCAATCGCCCACACCACGGCCTTGGCGCGAATCATCGCGTCAAATTCATTCCTCTGTTTTTCCGTGAGCAGTTTTGAATCCGTCAATCCCGGCAATCGGCAGCGTTCAGGAAAAATCACTGCAGCCGCAACCACCGGCCCGAACATCGGCCCGCGTCCCACCTCATCGAGGCCGGCAATGCGCCGCGCTCCGCCTCGCCGCGCCGCGTTCTCCAGCGCCCATCCGCACACCGGAGCCCCCGAAGCTCTCGGAACCATCCGAGCCGTGATCATGCACACAGTATATGAATTCTCGCGGAATCATCGGGTGGAAAAGCCGGACGTCAACCGCTCATTCCCGCTCGAACCCGTAATCCCGCTCCACGCGGCACACGCGCACCTTGAACTCCTCATAACACGTGTCGCGGCCGCGTTGCTGCGCCACAAGGTGCCGCGAGTTCTGCTTCCACGCCGCAATCGATTCCAGGCTTTCCCAATATGACACCGTGATTCCAAGCCCGTCCCGCGCCGATTCAATCCCCAGGAATCCGGGCTGCGTCGCGGCCAGCTCTTCCATCACCTCGGCCATCTTCCAGTAGCCGTTTTCTCCCTCCGTCCGCAGGGAAGTAAAGATTACCGCGTAATAAGGTGCCGCCGGTGTCACTGCAATCGCCATGCGAACAGTATAGGGACAAAACCGCCCCGGCAGATGATAGCCTATCTAACAACATAGGAGGTCTTCAGGAATGCCGAAGTTCGTGATCGAGAGAGAGATTCCCGGCGCCGGAAAGCTGACACCGGATCAACTGCACGCCATTGCCCAGAAATCCTGCGGAGTGGTGCAATCCATGGGGCCTCGTATCCAGTGGGTCCAGAGCTATGTCACCGACGACAAGATTTACTGCATCTACATCGCCCCGGATGAGGATACGATTCGCGAGCACGCCCGGCAGGGAGGGTTTCCGGCAAACTCCATTGCACGCGTTCGCTCCGTTTTCGATCCCACAACGAGCGAATAGCACCGTGAAGGCTCACGCGGGGCATCGACGCAACCCAAATCGGCCCATCGCCGACGGTCAACGGCCCACGGTTCACCGTCCACCGTCCACGGTGATTTCCGCGCAGCAAAAACCCCGGCCGAAGCCGGGGCTCTTTTCTGGCCGCGGAACGCGGCCTACTGATCACTGATCACTGTCCACTGATCACTGCCTCTACGCCCGCACTTTGCCGGTCGTGCGGTCCACTTCCTTCAGGCGCGCCGCCTTGCCGCGCAGCCCGCGCAGATAAAACAGCTTCGCCCGCCGCACCTTGTAGCTGCGCACCAGCTCCACTTTGTCCACCACCTTCGAGTTGAAGGGGAAGATGCGCTCCACCCCCTGCCCAAAGCTCATCTTGCGCACGGTAAACGTCGCCTGCGGTCCGCGGTTCACGGCGATCACCAGGCCCTCAAAGGCCTGCAGCCGCTCTTTGTCGCCTTCCTTGATCTTCACTTGAACGCGAATCTGGTCGCCGGGCACAAACGCCGGCAAATCGGTGCGCTTCAGCTTGTCAGCCAGGCGCTGCATTACGGGATGGATTGACATGTTAGTTTCCTGCGATTGAAGTCAGCGATTGAAGTCAGAATGTTTAGTTTATCAAAGATCGCCGCAATATGCCTCACGCGCCGGCCCCTCATTTTGCAGGTGTTTCAGCGCCCGCTCCATGCGCTATATTTCCCCCATGGATGAAAAACGAGATTTTCTTCGCCACACCCTTGCCACACTGGCTTATCGCACCGTTCGCGCCTTGGAAAACGCCCCCGACTCCTTCGCCAACTTCGACAGCGCAGGCCGCCGGCCCGTGCAGATCCTCGCCCACATGGGCGACCTGTTTCACTGGGCGCTCTCCATGGCTCAGGGCAACCCTGCCTGGCACAACACCCAACCCCTCGCCTGGCCCCAGGAGCAGCAGCGCTTCTTCGCCGCTCTCTCCGCCTTCGACGCCTATCTCGCCTCATCCTCGCCCATTCAGGCGCCCATCGAGCGGCTCATGCAGGGCCCCGTCGCCGACGCGCTCACCCACGTCGGCCAGCTCGCCATGCTCCGCCGCCTCGCCGGCTCGCCCACACGCGGCGAAAACTTCTACGTCGCCGCCGTCGCCATCGGCCAAATCAACTCCGTCCAGCCCGAGCCCGTAAAGCCCTTCTAGCGCCCCGGCCGGCTGCCGAAGAGCACGCTCTTCTTGGAAAGTCTCGGCCCTCACCGCTTGCAGAAAGATTCCATCAGGAAAGCACGAAGTGTCAGGGCATGGCTTCAGCCGTGCCGCAAATCTGCACATCAAGCGCGGCTTTAGCCGCTGCGGGAGGCTTCTGCTTCTCGCGGCAACCTCGATCTCAGCCGCCCAAACCTCCGCCCCGCGTCCCCCCGCGCGCTCCCTCAAGCCGCACTCATCCTGTTCGAAAGGCCCCCGGCGCGAATCCCCACCACGCCGGGCGACGCCTCACTCGCTCTGTGGAAAACTTCTCCATTCTGAGAATTATCTGTAACATTCAGATCGTTCTAATCAACTTAAGTTGCTGCAAATTTAATGTTTGTCGATTTGTCTTGACAATTGTCTATTTCTCGGGAGAGAATACTAAGCGTAGCTATTGTCGCCATGGAGGTTTTATATGCGCCGTATACTTGCGACCAGCATGATGCTCTCCTCGCTGACTCTCCCCGCAGCGGCTTTTGCCAGCACGCCCGTTGACGACGCCACTGCCCCAACCCCCATTCGCGTAAGCACCGGCGTCACTGAGCCGGCCCTTGTCAACTCCGCCTACCTCACCGTCCCCGTCGGCTACTCGATCGACGCTATTCCCAGCGACGTTCAAGTCGGCCTCTCCCTCACTGTCAACGCAAAGGGCCAGCCTGAAAACATCCAGGTCACCAAGTCCTACAGTAAGTTCTGGGACGCGCGCGTCATCGAAGCAGTTCGCGAGTTCCACTTCAAGCCTGGCACCGTCGACAACGAACCCACGCCCGTCGACATGAACCTGGTCGTCAACATCACCAAATAAATCCGCCACCACCCGTCGGGATGCTGTGTCTGAAAGCCCAATCGGTCGAGTCCAACCGGCTCGCCCTCAGGAAAGCTGCACCTTCAGCTCAGCATCCCATCGGTATTAGCGCCGATCTTTCGCCGCCTTTCTGACAGTGTTGTCGTGATGAATCAAGGTCACCAGCCGCCCCTTCCCACAGTCGAAATCACCCTCATAATTCCTCCGTGTTCAAAACTCTTACCTCAATGCGCCCGGATGGAATTTTGGCTACGCACCACCAGTGTCTATAACTGATAACATTCCACCTAGGGTGTTTGAGATCGAATACACATATCGACCCTTTGACTCCAAGAATTGCGGATAAGAAGTTGCCGGAAGAGATATGTATCCATCCACACTTGGAGAAGTTGGATTGGACACATCCACTACCCCTACCGATGAATTTGTATAACATGCCACATACGCTGTGGCTCCTTCCACGGTAACGTCTTGCGGCTTGCATGTTCCGATCAATGAAGCCGTGCCTACCTGAGAAAGCGATGACGGATTGGATATATCGTAAATGTTCAACGAGTACTGATCGTAAAACGTCTCATACAAGTAACTTCCTTCGACATCCAAGCCTTGCGGACTGTGCGCCACCGGTAAACCGCTAAGCAAATACGGCGATGCGGGATTGGAGACGTCAAATACAAGTATCTTGGATTGCCCGTTGCTCTGCCCTGCCACATAAGCGTATTTTCCAACTACCTTGATGTCGGCTACATTCAGACCGGCAGTTCCCGTATTGGTCGATCCCACAATCGTCGGCGATTCAGGATTGGAAACGTCAACGACATCTAATGTGCTTATGGAAGACACGCCTACATACGATATAACATAGGCGTACTCCCCAGATACCCAAAGACCAAATCCATACAGTGGAATTTGAACGCTGCCGGTAAACGCAGGAGCGTAAGGATTCGATACATCGTAGATTTGCAATAGATTTGTACTCGCCGTTCCTGTAGAAGATACGAGGTAGACGTATTGCCCCTGCACTCTTATCCCGGACTGCCCGTAGTTGATAAATCCAGTTATTGACGTCGCGCTGACGACGGCCATGCTTGCCGGATGCGTGATATCCACCACATAGAATTGCGCAGCCGAGGATCCTGAACCCTCATTGCCGTTGTCTCCTAGAATGTAAGCGTAATTCCCTTGAATGTCGAAAGCGTCAAGTTCGTAAGAAGAGCTAGGCACTACGCTGCCTACGACAGTCGAATTCTGAGCTTCTCCGTAAATCTGTAAACTAACTTGAGAGGAAGCTCCGCCGCCGGGTACGGGATTGGCAACTACTACCGGATAGCTGCCGAGTGCATATAGATCGGACGCAGTTAGAGTGATAGTCAGATGGCTGGCGCTGATGTAAGTCACGGCATGGGCAATGCCGTTGTAAGTTACCGCCGAAGTGGCGAGGAAGTTAGCGCCATTGATAGTGAGCGTCTGCGCCGCACTTCCTACCGTCAGCGAAGCGGGAGAGAGGCTCGATATGCTGGGCACGGGATTGGTGACAATGCCGCATCCGGCAAGGAGCAGCGCTCCGCATAACAATCCAACTTTGCAGGCCGCGAGAGAAGCGGCCCGAATCGCAACTCTCATGGTCTAACTCTCCTGCTGGAATCCTTGTCCAGCGTTTGCAAGCCCCTCATGGCGGACGAACTTCCGCAAAAACATCGCGGGCGCTGGAAGATGAATCAGGCCGAATTCGGCCCTCACATCAGGAGTTTCGGCATCAGGAGTGCTCCCCTCCCCCACGGCGCATCTCCCTGCCACGTTTCTCTCAGCCGCGCATCTCCTCGCGCCGCATCTCCTCGATCATCCGCACGTCCTCCGCGCTCAGCGCCGCCCGCTCCAGCAGCTCCGGCCGGTTCTTCAGCGTCTTGCGCAGTTGCTGTTCCCGCCGCCAGCGCCTGATCTCCGCATGATCGCCGTTCATCAGCACCTCCGGCGCGCGCAGCCCGCCAAACTCCGCCGGCCGCGTGTACTGTGGATAGTCCAGCAACCCTCCCGCTCCGTGCTGCGATCGCGGAACCCCCTCCACATCCACATCGATCTCCGCATCCGCCGCGCCAAAGCTCTCAAACTCGCCTGAAGCCTCGTTCCCCAGCACGCCTGGAATCAGCCGCATCGTCGCATCCACCACCACCGCCGCCGCCAGCTCTCCTCCGCTCAGTACATAATCGCCGATGGAAAGCTCCATGTCGCAGTAGAGCTCATTCACGCGCTCATCCACGCCCTCATACCGCCCGCACACCAGCACCACGCGCTCCATGCCGGCCAGCTCCCGCGCCACCTGCTGATTAAAAAGCCGCCCCTGCGCCGACAGCAAAATCACCCGCGTCTTCTGATCCCCGTCTTTCTGATCTCTGATCTCTGATCTCTGATCTCTGCTTTTGACACCCAGCGCCTCCAGCGCCTCCGCCAGCGGCTCCGGCTTCAGCACCATCCCCTCGCCCCCGCCGAACGGACGGTCGTCCACCGTCCGGTGCCGGTCATGCGCATACTCCCGCAGATCGTGCGCCTCCACCGTCACCAATCCCTCCTTCAGCGCCCGGCGCACAATCCCGTGCGCAAACACGCCCTCAAAGAACCCCGGAAAGATGGTCACAATGTCGAACCGCATACCGACGATCATAAAGGCAGACAGCGCGCCATAGGGCAATCGCCCCGTGATGGCTGGGCTACTCCGAAAAACCGGTCACCGTCGAGCGCCAGATCGTGCGATCCGGCATCAGCAACTCATACTCCATGCCGATTGGGTTCGGGCCTCCTGGATGTGGCGCTTTCAGGAGTCGAGCTTGGTAATCCGCGGTAACCAGGAGAATCGGGTGTCCCGGAAGCCAGATTTGGAACCCCATTAACCCGATCTTTTGCCCGGCGAGCTGCGCATCGGCGTAGATCACGTCAGCGCAGGTCGTGTACCCCGTTGCACCTTTAGTGCAGTCTTGCCTGAGATGAATTCCGGAGATATGAATTTTGATCGGATAATCGACCCCGTCCTTGGCTTTCGGAGGCCCTTGTCCGAATCGAGTCTTCTGCGCGGAGACCAAAGCAACCGAGCAAACGATAAGCAGCACTGCAGCGACGTGCGACCGCATACTTCACCTTCCCGAAAGAGAGTCTACCCCAACCCCCGCATCCACGCTCCGCAAGCTACTCCCTACTCCCTGTCTTTCTCACCCACACCCGCGCCGTCACCACTCCAAAAATAAATCCGCCCACATGCGCCAGGTACGCCACTCCGCCCGTCTCGACCGTCGCCACCGACCCCACCACATTCAGCAGTTGAATCAGAAACCAGAAGCCGATCAGCAGCACCGCCGGAATATACGTCACCCGGATGAAGATTAAGATCCACACCACCGTTCGAATCCGGTCTCGCGGATATGTCACAATGAACGCGCCCATCACCGCCGCAATCGCCCCGCTCGCGCCCAGGCAGGGAACCGTCGCCCCCGGGCTTCCCGCCACCTGCGCCGCCATCGCCACCACGCCGCCCATCAGATAGAACGCCAGGTACCGAAACCGCCCCATCGCGTCCTCAATCGCCGGACCAAATGCCCACAGGAAAACCATGTTCCCCACAATGTGCAGCCAGCCCGCGTGCATGAACATCGCGGTAACAATCGTGATCCAGTAGTGGCCGTGCTCAATCCGCACGGGAATCACCGCCCACCGCCTCACAAACGCCTCGCCGCCCTCCAGCTCGAGCAGAAACACGTACGCATTCGCCGCGATGATCAGCGCCGTCATCCACGCAAACCGTCGCGTCCGTCGCGATGCGTCTCCCAGCGGTATAACGGTTCCCACGCTTCTTGCTCCCTCGCCTTCTTGCTCCCTCCCGCCCTGAAGCCCGGCTCCTCGGTTTCAGCAAGAATAAACTGCTCTGTCCTCTGATCTCTGTTCTCTGATCTCTGATCTCTGTTCTCTGATCTCTGAAATCCGTGCTAAACTACCGCCACCCCTGTTTTCCCTTCCATGGTCAAGCTTTCAAAAAACCAGCAGCTCTTTCTCTACTTCAGCTCGCTCACGCTGATCATCTTCGCCGTTACGCCTGACATCCTCCTCGACATTCCCACCGCCTTCATGCTCAAGAACCACCTGCATGCGACGGCGTCGCAGGTCTCTCTCTTCCGCCTCCTCACCGGAATCCCCATGTACGTCGGATTCGCCTTTGGCATGACCCGCGACCTTTGGGATCCATTCGGCTGGCGCGATCGCGGCTACTTCCGTCTCTTCGGCCCGCTCGCCATTCTCGTCTTCGTCTGGCTCGCTCTCACCCACCTCTCGTATTCGGGCCTTCTCATCGGCGTTTTTCTCGCCATGATCTCCTTCCGCTTCCTCATGGCCGCCTACTCCGGCCTCATCAGCCTCATCGGCCAGGAAGAGCTCATGTCCGGCCGCCTCAGCGCCCTCTGGATGGTCTTCCGCTACATTTCTTTCATCGCGGCCTATTTCGCCTCCGGCTTCATCACCGAACACCTTTCGCCCCGCCGGACCTTCATCCTCGCCGCTGCGGTCACCCTCCCGCTCTGCCTCTACGGATTTCTCAAGCCTCGCGCCGTCTTCAGCCACGCCTACTCGAATCCGCACGCGCGCGGCACAACTTTTCTCGGCGACATCAAGCGCCTCGCAAAGCATCGCGCCGTCTATCCCGCTGTGCTCATCATCCTTATCTGGAACTTCATGCCCGGCTTCAGCACGCCCATGCAGTTCTATCTCTCCAACCAGCTTCACGCGCCCGACTCGGTCTACGCCGACTTCAACTGCATCTTCTACGCCTCGTACATTCCCGTCGTTGTGCTTTACGGCTTCCTCTGCACGCGTTTCCCTCTGCGCAAGCTTCTCTGGTGGGGCGCAATGGTTGGCATTCCATCCATGATCCCGCTGGCCTTCATCCATTCCGGCCGTCAGGCTCTCCTGCTCGCGGGCGTCATGGGCTTGATGAGCGGCCTCGGCCAGTGCGCCTTCTACGATCTGGCCATCCGCTCCTGCCCGCCCGGCCTCCAGGGAACCCTCATGATGGCCGCCGACGCTGTCAACAATCTCGCCACTCGCGCCAGCGACGTCCTCGGCACAAAAATCTACGGCCTCAGCCCCACGCACGGCTTCCTTTATTGCGTCATTGCCATGACCGCAGTCTTCGCTCTCATCCTGCCCACCATCCTCTTCGTGCCCCGCGAACTCATCGCCACCTCCGACGGCCAGCCCAACCCCACCCTCGACGCCGAATTGCTCTCCGAGCTCGCCGAATCCCCCGCAACCCCCTAGCTCGGTCCCCATCTTCCCCGCTGTTATTCTGAGCGCAGTTCGGCGCGTAATCGTTGCCGATTGCGCGCCGAACGGAGTCGAAGAATCTGCGGTTGCTTTCTTGTTGGATGAGTGAATTGCCCGGGTGCCCCAACCTCGCCGGGTCTCTGTTTTTCCGGCTAGGCTGGGATCGCACGACCCAATGTCGACCGCAAAAAACTGACCACTGTTCACTGATCACTGGCCACTGGCTTGGGGTTCCTTAGAAGATCTTCTTGCCGAACGCAGAGCAAATCAGCTGCACGGCCAGCTCCGCCGTCCGGTTATGTTCATCCAGAATCGGATTCACCTCGACAACTTCGAGGCTCAGCATCCCTCCGTGATCGGCGAGAATCTCCATCGCCAGATGGGCTTCGCGATAGGTTGCCCCGCCAGGTACAGGCGTCCCCACGCCCGGCGCCTCTTCAGGGTCGACCCAATCCATGTCCATCGACACGTGATAGCCGGCCGTCCCGTTCGCCGCTGTCTTGATCGCTTTCTCCATCACCGCGCGCAATCCCAGCTCGTCGATGTCCCGCATGGTGTACGCCGTAATCCCGGCGCGCCGGACGTTCTCCCGCTCGGCCTCGTCCACATCGCGGATGCCCACCAGAACCGTGTGCTGTGGAAGCACCTTCGGCGACCAGCCGAGCAAACTGCTCAATTCGGCCGGGCCCATTCCCAGCAAGGCCGCAAGCGGCATGCCATGCACATTGCCTGAAGTCGATGTCTCCGGCGTGTTGATGTCGGAGTGGGCATCGATCCAGATCAGGCCCACTGCCTGTCCCAGCGCGCGAAAATGATGGGCCACGCCTGCGACCGTGCCTGCGGCCACTGAGTGGTCCCCGCCCAGCACGATCGGCGTCGCGCCGCGCGCCAGTGCCTGCTCGACGCGTTCGGCAATTTCCTGGTCGCACTGGGCGATTTCTTTTAAAAACCGCGCATGAGCGTCGCCCCGCCGCATCGTCTCCGCAACCGCCACCTGCACGTTGCCGCGATCGGTAACGGCATGGCCGAGCGCTTCCAGCTTGGCCTCCAGCCCCGCCACACGCAACGCCGACGGCCCCATATCCACGCCGCGGCGCTGCTGTCCCAGGTCCAGCGGTACACCGATCATCTCAATCTGCTTCGCCGCCCCTTGACGCGAATTCGTCTTGCGCCCCAATGCCGCCGCCGCTGATGATTCCTGATTCATTACGGGCCTTCCATGATCACAAACGTAGCGCGTTGCCCGTCCCTCAGGGAAGCAAACCACCAGAATCGGGGTGCCCCAGGTCTCGGCCTTGAAACTCGGGAGACCACGCAAACCCACCAAAGACACGGGTTCGCTTGAACTCAGGTCCTCCCACTGTCATCTTGAGCGAGGTCGCCGCAGCGACCGAGTCGAGAGATCTGCGGTTGCATTCTTGCTGGATAAGCAAATTGCATGGGTGCCCCACCCTCGGCGCGCTTTTGTTCTTGCGCCTAGGGTGGGCTCGCACGACCCAATGTCGACCGCGAAAAACTGACCACTGATAACTGATCACTGACCACTGGCACGGTGGGATCGCACGAACCCCGCCCCGAGGGCTTTGTATCAGGGCTCGGCTGGTAGGTCGGGGATTGATCCCCAACTGCCGCAAAGCCGCCAACGATTTCCGGGGCTTACCCCTGAGCCTGCTAAAAGGCTTACTCCGCCGCTCTTTCAGCCCTTCCGCCCGCGCACCACTTCCTTGGCCTCCGCCGCGCCGCCGGCCGGAGCCTCGGGCACATCCGCTTTTGCTGCGCCAATGCTCAGCCGCTTGCGCAGTTCGGCGTCGATCTTCGCGTAGATGTCCTTGTTCTCCTTCAGGAAGCCCCGGGTGTTCTCACGCCCCTGCCCGATGCGCTCGCCGCCAAAGCTGTACCACGCGCCGCTCTTCTCCACGACGTTGTGGGTCACGGCCAGGTCCAGCACATCGCCCTCCTTGCTGATGCCCTCGCCGTAGAGAATGTCGAACTCGGCTTCGCGGAACGGCGCGGCCACTTTGTTCTTCACGATCTTCACCTTTGTCCGCGATCCCACCACCGTGTCGCCTTCCTTCACCGCGGCGATGCGCCGGATATCGATGCGCACCGACGAATAGAACTTCAGCGCGCGCCCGCCGGTCGTGGTCTCCGGGTTGCCGAACATCACGCCGATCTTTTCGCGAATCTGGTTGATGAAAATGAGAGCGGTGCGCGACTTCGAAACTGTGCCGGTCAGCTTGCGCAGCGCCTGCGACATCAGCCGCGCCTGCAGGCCCATGTGCGAGTCGCCCATCTCGCCGTCAAGCTCTGCCTTTGGAACCAGCGCCGCCACCGAGTCGATGACGAGCACATCGATCGCGCCCGAACGCACCAGCGCTTCCGTAATCTCCAGCGCCTGCTCCCCGCTGTCGGGCTGCGAGACCAGCAGATTGTCCACGTCCACGCCCAGCTTCTTCGCGTAGCCGGGATCGAGCGCGTGCTCGGCGTCCACAAAAGCTGCCAGCCCGCCGGCGCGCTGTGCCTCGGCGATCACCTGCAGCGTGATGGTGGTTTTGCCCGAGGACTCCGGCCCGAACACCTCCGTGACCCGGCCGCGCGGGATGCCTCCCACTCCCAGCGCTGCGTCAAAGCTGATCGATCCCGTCGAAATCACGGCAATCGGCAGCAGCGCCTCTCGGGATCCGAGCCGAACAATCGACCCCTTCCCGAACTGTTTCTCAATCTGTGCTAGGGCAAGTTCTACCGCTTTGGCGCGGTCGTCGACGATGGCCATTGGGAGGGCTCCTCAAAAAGTGCTCGCCCGCCAAGTCTCATGCTTTCCTGGCAGGAAACGGCGAGGGGCTTAATTGGATTTCGATGGGATTGTAGCAGGATGGGACACTGAAGAGAAGGAGAAAATGGCGAAGAAAGAGGGAAAATGCGCGTCGCCGCTCACAGATGTGCTGGAGCGCACAATCAACTCAAGAAATGCGCATCAATTTCACAATTACGCATCAAAATGAGAGATATGCATCAATACAATAGAACCGCATCAAAATAGCAGAATTGCATCAAATCAAAAATTGATGCATAATAGACGCATGAGGACCACAATCACACTCGATGATGACGTGCATGAATTCGCTTCGTACTATGCCAACGCGAAAGGAATCACCCTCAGTGCAGCAATGAACGAACTTGTCCGCAAAGCCGAGACGGCGCCCGCGCCCAAACCCGACATTCGTATCGGTCCGAACGGCTTGCCGATGTTTCCTCCCACCGGAAGAACGATCACGGCCGAAATGGTGAAGAAACTCGAGGAGGAAGAGTTTGATCCGAAGAACTTTGCTTGACGTGAATGTTCTCATTGCCCTTCTTGAACCTGGACATGGCTCTTTCCAGAAGGCGCAGGAATGGTTTAGATCATCGGGCAAGGACAATTGGGGCGTATGTCCGCTCACCGAAATCGGATTTGTTCGGATCACAACCAATCCATCTTTTTTCCCGGGTCCACGCTCGCACGTACAAGCGACTTCCATTCTGGCGGAACTCGCCAATCGCCCCGGCTACCGTTATTGGCCGCTGACAGAGGGTTGGGCTGCTCTGACCGCACCATTCGAGTCCCGCATCACCGGTTATCAACAGGTGACCGATGCCTATCTCCTCGGCCTGGCAATCAAGGAGAACGGTGTGCTGGTCACCTTCGACCGCGGAATCAAATATATGGCGGGAGCAGAGTTCAGCCGGAACGTCCTCGTTCTTGATTCATAGACGCCTTGAAATTCAAACCGTGTAGGCGCCCACTCGCGTCTCGCGGCTGGTGAGCGCGTCGCACTTGCGGTCCAATACTTCGTACTCGCTATCGTGCTCCTTGCGGAAGGCGCGAAACGCCTCTTCGCTGGTCCACCGGTCGATGGTCAGATAGTTCCCGGAAACATAGGCGTCGCGCATCAGCTCGGTTCCCCGATACTCGGGTGAAGTTCTGAAAAGTTGCGCCCAGGCTCCCTCGGCCCCGTAGGCAGCCTCAAAGCCGGCCACCTTATCCTCAGCAATCTCAAACTGCCAGACCACAACAAACATGAGAACCTCTCAGCGGTTCTCCAGTTGCCGCAAGGCGAAGCCCTGACTGCTAAGTGGCTTTTTCCTCAAGGAAAAGCCACCTTGCACGAAATCAAGATTCTGATAATAACTGGAGAACCGCTCGAATCTTGTCATTATGGTAGCGCAACCGCTTTCGCTAACGAATTCGCCCGCAGCTCCCTGTCCGCCTAGCCATCGCCTTCAATCTCATATGGCGGTACACCGTCTCTATACTGGGCGCATACTGATCATGGGCCGTTCTATAAAGGAGTAACCTTCCCCTTAGGCCTCCTTTTGCCGCTCCGCCCGCTCGACTTGCTCGACAATTGATAAGGGTCTTTGACCAGGCTGTCTGACGCACTGCCAGTCACACGCGCACCGCTTCAGATGCGGCGATCATCAAACAGGCGTGGATGCTTTTGGCTCGCGCCACCTGCGCTCAGGCGCAAGCTATGCAATCTGAAGACGTCGAACCAGGCTTCAATGTGAGGGATCTATGAAGGCTCGCTACCCAGGCATCCGCGTTACCGCCAACGGCAACCAGCTCGTCAGCTACCACACTGAGACCCGCATCGCCGACGCCGGCGTGTTCTACCCCATCACGCCTTCCACTGAAGGCGGCGAGCTCTTCCAGCAGGCTTACGCCGAAGGCCACTTGAACGTCTTCGGCCACAACACCATCGCCATCGAAGCGGAAGGCGAGCACGCGGCCCAGGGCGGAGCCATCGCCCACTCCGTCTGCGGCAAGCGCGTCGTCAACTTTACCTCCGGCCAGGGAGTCGTATACGGCGTCGAGCAGTACTACCACGCCCCCGGTAAGGGTTCGACCATGGTCCTCGAGGTCGGCGCGCGCGCCCTCACCAAGCACGCCCTCAACGTCCACTGCGGCCACGACGACATTTATGGAGCCCTCGACACCGGCTGGATCATGCTCTTCGGCAAGGACGCCCAGCAGGCCGCCGACCAGGCCCTCATTCTCCGTCGCGTCACCGAGCTTTCGCTCACGCCCGGCATGAACATCATGGACGGCTTCCTCACCACCCACCTCGAGCGCACTTTTTATAAACACGAGTCCGAGCTGATCCGCGAGTATCTCGGCGCTCCCGACGACATCATCGACTGTCCCACCGAGGCGCAGCGCGTTCTCTTCGGACCCACCCGCCGCCGCGTTCCCAAAATGATGGATCTCACCAATCCCATCCTCCTCGGTCCCGTGCAGAACCAGGAACACTATATGCAGGGCGTCGTCGCGCGGCGCAATAACTTTGCCGAGCCGATTCTTGACTTCCTTGAGGCCGCATACAAGGACTTCGGCGAGCTGACCGGGCGCTATTACGGGCTGGTCACGCAGTACAAGACATCCGATGCCGACACGGTTTTCGTCTCGCTCGGCTCAGCCGCGGAAAACATCGAGGCCGCGGTCGACTATCTGCGCCAGACGCGCGGCTCCAGCGTGGGCTCCGTCCACGTCAACGTCATTCGCCCCTTCCCCGAGGCTGCTCTGGTCGCCGCGCTCAAGGGCAAGAAAAACGTCATCATCCTCGAGCGCACCGACGAAGCTCTTTCCGGAGACAACCCGCTGGGCCGCGACATTCGCACCGCGTTTTCAAAAGCATTGCAGGGAACGGAAGGCCTTCCCTCAATCACCCTCGCTGAAGTCCCGCGCTTCATCGGCGGCAGCTACGGCCTGGGCTCGCGCGACTTCCGCCCCGAGCACATCATTGGAGCCTTCGAGTTCGCCACCGCCGGCCGCGCGCGCAAGGACGGCAAGACAGCAGCCGACGACGTCAACTTCATCGTTCTCGGCATCGACCACCCCTACTCGGTCGTCGCCGATGAAACGCCTTCACTGCTGCCCGACGGCGCTGTCGCCGTGCGCTTCCATTCCATCGGCGGCTGGGGCGCCATCACCACCGGCAAAAACCTCGGCGCCATCCTCGGCGACCTGAACGATCTGCTCTTTGAGCGCGATGGCCTGAAGGATGACCTTGGCAATCCCAAGGAAGTCATCCACGTCAGCGCCAATCCCAAGTACGGCTCCGAGAAAAAGGGCGCGCCCACCAGCTACTTCATGGTCGCGGCCAAGGAGCGCATTCGCGTCAACTGCGATCTGCGCCACGTAACCGTTGTTCTCTGTTGCGATCCCAAGGCCTTCACGCACACCAATCCCCTCGACGGCATGCAGGAGGGCGGTAGCCTGGTTTGGGAGTCGGACGTGGACGGCGAGCACGCGTGGGAGAACCTGCCCATCTGGGCTCGTCAGCAGATCATCCAGAAAAAGATTCGCGTTTTCACGCTGCCCGGTTTCGAAATCGCGCGCAAAGCCACCGATCGCGCCGATCTGCAACTGCGCATGCAGGGCAACGCGTTCCTCGGTGCATTTTTCGCGGTCAGCCCCATGCTGCAGGAGTTCGGCATCACCCAGGAGCAGTTCCGCGAGGTCGTGCACAACCAATATGTCAAGAAGTTCGGCAAGCTGGGCGATGCGGTCGTTCAGTCCAACATGGAAGTCATGATCCAGGGCTTCGAGCGCGTCAAGGAGATCGCGATCGGCGCAATCACAGCGGCCGACCACTCCAGCCTGCGCGGCCAGGCTCTGCTCCCGATTCTGGCCCAGGCGCCGGCCTTTGTTGAAGTGGCCGCAGGCGCCGTGCCCGGAATGCGCCGCAGCACACCGCCTCCCGCTGGACAGGGGCCCCGCACGCCAATCTCTTCGATTAATGTTTTCGACGCGGAGTTCCGTTCGCACTACGGCTACAACCAGCCGGCCACGCCGCTCTCTGCCATGGGCGTCATTGCCGCTGCCACTGGCGACACAGCCTCCAAATACGTCGCGCGCCGCGAGACGCCGCTCTACATCGCGGAAAATTGCACGCAGTGCATGGAGTGCATCTCGGTCTGCCCGGATACAGCCCTCCCCAACTGCTCGCAGGACCTGAGCACGATTCTCGGCACCGCGGTCACGCGCTACGTTGTCGATCCCGCAGAGCGCAGAAAAATGATCGACAAGCTGCCCGAAATCGAAAAGCTCACGCGCCAGCGCATGTTGACCGACATGAAGATCGGCACGCCGCTTCCCACCATCATTCGCGAGGTCACCGAGTCCGTCGACGGCTTCTCGCCCGAAGCCAAAGCGCAATTCTTCTCGATCGTCGACAAGGTTCCGATGGCCTACCAGAAAACCAACGCCATCTTCTCGTCTCCTGAGCGCAAGGCGCCCGGCTCAGGCGGCATCTTCTCCATCTTCGTCAGCGACCTGTGCAAAGGCTGCGCGGCTTGCGTCACCGCCTGCGGCGATCACATGGCGCTCAAGATGGTGCAGGAAACCGAAGAGGTCAACGCCGAGCACGAAACCGGCACGGCATTCCTCGACCTCCTGCCCGACACATCGCAGAAATATCTGGGCCTCTATAACGGCGCAAATCCTGCCGACTCAAAGACCGCCACGTTGCGCAACATGCTCATGGTGCGGACCAACTACGACGCGCTCGTTGCCGGTGACGGCGCTTGCGCCGGCTGCGGCGAAAAGAGCGTGCTGCGCTCCATTGCCGCCGTCACTGAGGCGTACATGCGCCCGGTCTACCACGCCAAGAGCGATCGCTTTATTTCCAAAGCCTCCGACCTCGAAAAGAACGGCGCGGCCCGCCTCGCGGAAATTAAGGAGAGCTGCCCTGAGGATTACGCGCGCCTGCGCCAGGCCATCGCGCATCTCGTCATGGGTCTTGGCGGCGAAGAAGAATCCGACACCAAGGCGCGCATCGCGGCCTACGAAGCCGAGCACGGCGTCATCACCGACGCGCAGCTTGTCGAGGCCATCGCCGCGGTGCTCTTGACCGAGGCCTTCAACCACAAGAACCTGCAGCCCATTGACGGGCGTCTCGCCAACGGCATGAGCGTCATGGCCATGGCTGCGCACACCGGCTGCAACACCGTCTACGGTTCCACCGCGCCCAACAATCCGCATCCCTATCCCTGGATGAACTCGCTCTTCCAGGACGGCGTCACCGTGGGCTGGCTTATGGGCGAAAGCTTCATCGTCGATCACGCGCGCCGCTCCGTTCTTCCCGAGCGCCTCGCAGACATTCTCCTCACGCGCGATTCAAATTGGCTCAGCGCCGAAGAGTATTACCACTTCACGCACTTTACTGATGCGCTCATGACCGATCAGGAAATCGTCGAGCTACCCAAGGTCTGGGTCGTCGGCGGCGACGGCGGCATCGGCGACATCGGCTACCAGAACACTTCCAAGGTGATGCTGCAGAACCGGCCCAACGTCAAGGTGCTCATGCTCGACACGCAGGTTTACTCAAATACCGGCGGCCAGAACTCCGATTCGACGCCCATGCTCGGCGGCGGCGATATGAACACCTTCGGCTCCGCCACGCAGGGCAAGAACACTGAGAAGAAGACCGTCGCCGAGACCTTCCTCGCCGGCCACGGCTCGCCGTTCGTCGCGCAGGTCTCCATGGCCAACGCGCCCAAGCTCTACCGCGCCATCCTCGACGGCCTCGAGTATCGCGGCACCATGTTCCTGCAATGCTTCACCACCTGCCAGCCGGAGCACGGCGTGGCCGACGACATGGCGCTCTTCCAGGCGCAGCGCGTGCGCGACTCGCGCGGCGCGCCGGAGTTCGTCTTCAACCCGCGCCTCGGCGAAACCTATCCGGAGGCGCTCGACATCAAGGGCAATCCCTCCATCGATCTCGACTGGTACGAAACCAAGTCCAAGGTCACCAACGAGCCCTACCGCTACACGGTCGCCCACTGGTGCGTCACCGAGGCGCGCTTCCGGAATCATCTGAAGAAAATCAAGCCCGAGCAAGCCGCCAAGATGGTGCCCCTCGACAACATGCTGGTCCGCATCACGCAGCAGGACGTCGTCTACCGCTACTACCTCTTGCCCGAGCACCGCAGCTTCATTCCCGACTTCGGCGTGTACATCACTTTCGACCAGGACGGCAAAACCATCTATTACGCGGTCAGTCGCCAACTGGTCATGTTCTGCGTAGAGCGCCGCAAGGCATGGCGCATGCTGCAATCGAAAGCCGGCGTCGTCAACCGTGAGTACCAGGCGCAGAAGGCCATCCTCGCCGACCTGGACGCAGGCAAAATCACGAAGGACGAATTCTTCGCCCACGCCCACGAAATCATGGCCGAGCGGCTCGGCAAACCAGTGCTCGCCAAAGCGTAAGGATTGATCGAATCCTAATCAACAACGAACGCGGACCCGAGGGTCCGCGTTCTGTTTCTTTGCGCAAACAATGCCGGATCAACCGCCCTACTTCTCCGTACAGAGGACGTCGTAGTAGTAGTTGATCGACACTTTCTTGATCGCTGCAGGCAACTTGGGCAGTGGCACAGTCTGCTCAATGGTCTTCGAGCCGTGAATGACGACTGAACCTAAGCGCACCACTTTTCCGTCAGCCAATTCCAGGTAGATCGGCACAGTGTTCACAAAGTTTGCGCCCACCGCTGACTGCGTCAGCCTAAAGTGCACGTTCCATCCGTCGCCATTCGGCGTCGCCTGCCCTTCAAAGTGGTAGGCAGGCAGATCGGTCCCGTACACGTACTCGCGGAAAAACCAGTCCATGCGATGGTTGCCTTCCAGGTCCATGCCGGGGCTCATGTGTTTTTCCACGATCGCCTTGAAGTCCTCGGTGGTAGCCGCCTGCAGCCGGTAGGTGTTCACAAAATCGTGCATCGTGGCCTTGAACCGCGCATCCCCGTCTTTCGGCGTCCACATCATCATGCGGATCATGTGAAGAATAAACGCGCCTTTGGGGTAGACGAGATTCCGGTAGACGTCCCAGCCAACATTGGGCGAAACCAGACGAATGCCCATGGTCACAGGGCCCACGTCGATAGGCCGGAAGCCGAAGGCATTCTTCTCGGTGAGCATTCTTCGTTCCACTTGCCAGAAGTGGAGAAAATCATCGGGCTTGGGTCGCGTGATCTGCAGGAAGATCGATGCTGACTCATCCGCGAAGCCCTCGCTCATCCACTGGTCGCGGTAGCCGCGGAATCCCACCGTATGACCCCACCACTGGTGCGCTACTTCGTGCGGCGTTACCATCTTCCAATACATATCCTCAGGTCGTAGGCCAAGGAGATACTGCTCCGTCTGGTCGAAGAATCCGCAGATGGGCAGGTACACCAACATGGGCCAGCTCTGGCCGTAATTGCAGGCCCACTGTTGAGTGAGATCTATGTGTGAAAAAGGAAGCGCACCGAAGTAGTCGGTGTAAATCTGCGCGGCAACTTCGCCCTGGCTCAGCTCATTGGCCAGCATCGGTGTCGTGGCGAGCGATCCGATGCTAAGGTGATAGGCTTCTATTTCCTGAACGAGGGAAACGACGACATCTGGCCGTTCGTTATTGGCAAGGGCGTCGACAGTGAGCTGACCCGAAAGGGGATTGCCGATCTTTGCCTCCTTGGTCTCAAAATCGCCCAGACTGAATCCAACCACTGGAAGCGGCGTCTCGGTCTTCCACTCAGTGGTAGTGACTTTGCCCTCGGTGCTCTCGTTCATCTTGGTCCCCGTGGCAATGAGCTGCAAATCCTTCGGCACGTGAAAGAGCATGTGGTAGTTGGCGTAGTCGCCGAAGCCCTGACCGGAGTTGGGATACCAATCTTCGCGCGCGATGGGGTAGTAATTCCCGTTCCCTTCGCTCAGCACAACTTCTTTTCCGCCATATGCCACCTTGAACGCAGTAGTTTCGCCTTTTTTGAGCGGGGCCGGCAGTATAACTCCAAGTTCCGGATCATCCTCCTTCTTTTCCTGGACCCAGTCGAGCGGTTCACCCTTGCCGGATTCAACCTGGCTCACGCGCAATGTCGGATACAGATCCAGCGGGATGACCGCTACGCCGTCCTGTTCCGCGCGCACCTTCACGGTTGCCGTGTTGGTGAGGAAACCGCTCTTCTCAATGCCGACATCGAGGTCCTCGCCCAGAATT
Source organism: Occallatibacter sp. (assembly GCA_049517515.1). Classification (GTDB taxonomy): domain Bacteria; phylum Acidobacteriota; class Terriglobia; order Terriglobales; family Acidobacteriaceae; genus Telmatobacter. Next base: position 39,618 of record JBEKSA010000023.1, on the reverse strand, counting down.
GTGTAGGCCGCGTTGTGTTCGTTGCCGCTGGCGGTCCCGTCGGCGTACTCAGGTGCGCGATGGAACGCGAGAAGATAGGTCGCCGTGTCTTGCATGCTGCTCCAGTTGACGAGCGCTACCTCTTCAGGAGCAACCTCATCGACGCCTTGCGGGTCAAAGATGAAAAAGAGGTGAGGATTCACGTGACCGTGAATCGCGGCCATGAAGTACCCGCCCGGAGCCGGGCTCAAAACGTCCTGAAGCAGGCGCAGATCGAGGTTTCCGTAGAACTTCTCGTAGTAGGACATAATCGAGTCTTCCGCCACAGACCCTTCGGAGTGACGCCGCATGAAGCTTTGCATCTCCTGAGCAGCCTTGATGTAGTCGTTATCCGGCTGGCCTGCGCCCGTCGCGGCCTTGTGCAGCTCGTCGGCGGTCGAGTCAGTAAAGCGCAGCACCACCTGGTCGAAATCTTCGTCAAATTCCTCGGTTTGGTTCAGGATGGAGAGGTTGTGCCGCTCCTCGGCGGTCGGCGGAGTAATGTGCAGGTGGCCTTCGCCTCTGAAGACCGCTCCCGTCACCTTGCCGTTCACCTGACCGTAGAAAGCAAAGCTGCCGTTGTGAAAGGTGAAGGTAGCCGCATCGCGCTTCAGTTCGAGGTTCTTGACGGTAATGACCTCGCCTCCCGGCAGCAGCCCGCGCAATTGCTGGTAAACGGCGTTGGCGTTTGCGGTGCGCTGCGCAGGTAGCGTGCCGGGGCAGCTTGTAACAATAAGGAAAATGGCAAAAAAAGGCGGACGAACACGAACCCGCATGGGAGCACCCCTGTTGGCTGGGTGTTGCTTTGGGAACACTATAGTGCAGAAATCGGATTTGTGCCGTGATGATTGTCGGCTGGGCGGGTCCCCGGTCTCCGCCGCCTTCCCTGATCCTCCTTCCCGGCCCACCGAACGTTTCTTGTCAAGAGGTGTGACCCCTAAACCCTTGCATTCTCACCACTTCCATTTGCAGATAATTACGCTCAATTGGCGCACAATCGAATCATTGACCACCCTGAGGTGCGCTATGCAAATCTCTGCCAAATTCCGAGCGGTTCTTCATGACCCCTCCCGCCCCGCGCGACTCGATGCCATCTCTGTTCACTGCCCACTTTTCGCTGGCCACTATCCTTTCGATCTTTGCTCCTCTCGTTCCCTTGGTCCCCGCTTACCTCTTCACTTATTCACTTCTTCACTCGTTCACTCTTTCACTCGCTCACTTCTTCACTCGCTCACTTCTTCACTCATTCACTTCTTCACCCGCTCCCTCGCTCCCTTGCTCCCTACGTCTCGGAGTCCCTGCCTTCACCCCACCCCCATGCCTCCGGCACCCACCCCCCCACCCTTTCGCAGACCCCACCCCCCCATGCCGTTTTGTGAAACTGTGAAACTGTGAAACTGTGGAGCCCGCCGAATCAACAACTTGCAGCCACAGTTTCACAGTTTCACAGTCCACAGTTTCGTTTTTGATTGTTTTGATTTTTCCGCGGGTTCTTTTTCGCGCATTTCGGAAGAAACAAACAAGCGCGTTTTTTCCATCAATCTTGCGGCACGTAAAGATCGACGTACTCATTCACGGCCATTTTTTCCAGCCGTTCACCGTCGAGCGAGACGTCAAGAATCCGTTTCTGCTGCGCATCGTCAAAGCGTCGCCGCAGATTCGTCTTGAACTTCTCCATCAGCAACGGCATTCCTTCCTCGCGGCGTCTTCGATGGCCGATCGGATACTCGACGGTCTCTTCCAAAACCGTTCCGTCATTCAGCTCCATGCGAAGTGTGCTCGCAATCGACCGCTTTTCCGGATCGTGATAATCGGCCGTGAACCGCGGCTCTTCAACGCACTCGATCTTCGCGCGAAGCCCGTCGATCCGCGGATCGGAAGCTACGGAGTCCTCGTAGTCTGCAGCCGTCAACCTGCCGAAGAGCAGCGGAACCGCAACCATGTACTGCACGCAATGGTCGCGATCGGCTGGATTCGAGAGCGGTCCCTTCTTATCGATGATCCGCAGGCAGGCCTCATGCGTGCGGATCGTGATCTTGCAAATGTCCTCAGCCGTTTTGCCCATCACATCGAGCCGCGCGCGCAGCTTCATCGCCGCTTCCACCGCGGTCTGCGCGTGGAACTCGGCAGGGAAGCTGATTTTGAAAAGCACGTTCTCCATCACGTAAGTTCCATACGGCCTCTGGAACTTGAACTCCTGGCCGCGAAACGAAACGTCGTAAAATCCCCATGTCTTCGCGGTGAGCGCCGACGGATAACCCATCTCGCCGGCGCGCGCCATCAGCGCCAATCGCACCGCGCGGCTCGTCGCATCGCCCGCGGCCCAGCTTTTGCGCGAACCGGTGTTCGGCGCGTGCCGATAGGTGCGCAGGCTCTGGCCATCGATCCAGGCCAGCGACAGCGCGTTAATTGTCTGCTCGCGGCCGAGCCCAAGCAGTTGGCTCACCACAGCCGTTGATGCCACTTTGACCAGCACTACATGATCGAGCCCGACTTTGTTGAACGAGTTTTCGAGCGCAATGCATCCCTGAATCTCGTGCGCCTTGATCATCGCCGCCAGCACATCGCGCATGGTGAGCAGCGGCCGGCCCTCAGCAATGGCCTCGCGCGACAGGCAATCAGCCGTTGCTAAAATGCCGCCTAGGTTGTCGCTCGGGTGGCCCCACTCCGCTGCCAGCCACGTGTCGTTGAAGTCGAGCCAGCGAATCATCGCACCAATGTTGAACGCAGCCTGCACGGGATCGAGCTGAAATCCGGTGCCTGGAACGCGTGCCCCGTTCGGCACAACCGTTCCTGGCACGATCGGTCCCAGCAGTTTTGTGCATGCCGGATATTCAAGCGCTTCGAGCCCGCAACCCAGCGTGTCCATCAAACAAAAACGCGCGGTCGTATACGCCAGATCGCTCTCGATCTTGAAATTCAACGCATAGTCGGCGATGTCGGTGAGGACTTTGTCGGGCGCTGGGCGTTCATTGCTGATGTGCGACGACACGCGGGCTCCTTCGTTCCTATTCCCGTGCCTCAATCGGCACAAACTTCAGATTCTCCGGCCCAGTATAGATGGCCGACGGCCTGATGATCTTTCCATCCTGCCGCTGCTCGATCACGTGCGCGCACCAGCCGGCCGTCCGCGCCATCACAAACAACGGCGTAAACAGGTCGACCGGGATGCCCATCAAATGGTAGGCGACTGCCGAATACCAATCGAGATTGGGAAACATCCGCTTGGCGTCGTGCATCGTGCTCTCAATCCGCTCGGCGACAGAGAAAAGGCGCTGGCCATCGGCGTCTACCGCCAATTTGCGCGCCTGCTCCTTGATGAAGTGACTGCGCGGGTCGCTGACCGTATACACAGGATGACCGAATCCAATAATGACCTCGCGCTGATCGATGCGGCGGCGAATGTCGGCCTCGGCCTCATCCGCTGTCCTGTAGCGCTGCTGAATCTCCAGCGCGACCTCGTTGGCGCCGCCGTGTTTGGGCCCCTTCAGCGCGCCGATGGCGCCAACAATGCACGAGTAAAGATCGGAGCCGGTTCCGGCGATCACGCGCGCGGTGAATGTAGACGCGTTAAACTCATGCTCCGCATAAAGGATCAGCGAAACCTGCATGGCGTGGATCCACTTCGCGCTCGCCGGCCTTCCGTGCAACAGATGCAGAAAATGCGCTGCCAGCGGCTCGCTGTCGGCGTCCACTGCGATCCTCTTGCCGCTGCGTGCAAAGTGGTGCCAGTAGAGAAGCATCGACGGCAGCGAAGCCAGCAGCGCATCGCCAAGCTCGCGCGCCCCGGCGGTGCTATGGTCCTCGGCTTCAGGCCGCACACAACCCAGCACGGAAACGCCGGTGCGCAGCACGTCCATTGGATGTGAGTGCGCGGGCACCAATTCGAGCGCCTCCTTCACTTCAGCCGGCAAGCTGCGCAAGCCGAGCAGGCGTGTCTTGTATGCCGCCAGCTCCGCAGCATTAGGCAGCTTTCCGTGGATCAGCAAGTGAGCCACTTCGGCAAATTCACAGCGCTCGGCCAAGTCGGCAATGTCGTATCCGCGATAGTGCAGGTCATTGCCGCTCTGGCCCACCGTGCAAACAGCCGTCTCGCCCGCAACAGTGCCGGACAGCGCCACCGACTTCTTTGGCCTGAAGGCGCCTAGCCCGTGGCTCGACTCTTGAACGCTCATGGTTCGACCCCCGAAGAGCACTAACCTAACGAATCAAAATAGGGAATGTCTACTCTGTCTTCCTGCCCTTAACAAAAAGCTCATCCAGCTTCTGCTCGTATGCGTGATAGCCAAGATAGCGGTAGAGCTCGTCGCGAGTCTGCATCAGCGGCAGTACATTTTTCTGCGTTCCCTCGGTGCGAATCGCCTCGTAAACCTTCAGCGCCGCGGCATTCATCGCCCGATACGCCGCGCAGCAATAAAGAATCATGTCAACCCCCGCCGCTGCCAGCTCCTCGCGTGTAAAGAGCGGAGTTTTGCCGAACTCGGTGATGTTGGCGAGAATCGGCACGCCCACAGCCTTCCGAAATGTGGTGTACATCGAGGCTTCCGTCACCGCCTCGGCAAAGATCATGTCGGCCCCGGCTGCCACGTAGGCCTGCGCTCGCTCAATCGCCCGTGCCAACCCCTCGCCTGCCAACGCATCTGTCCGCGCCATGATCACCAACTCCGCATCGGTTCGCGCATCCACCGCGGCTTTGATCCGATCGACCATCTCTTCGGCCGGCACAAGCTCCTTGCCTGGCCGATGGCCGCAGCGCTTGGCGCTCACCTGGTCCTCGATGTGCACGGCCGCAGCGCCCGCCTTGATCATCTGGCGAATCGTCCGCGCGATGTTGAACGCTCCGCCCCAACCGGTATCGATGTCGACCAGCAATGGCAGCGGGCAAGCGTCGGTGATACGCCGAACGTCCGTCAGCACATCTTCCATCGTGCTGATCCCCAGGTCCGGAACGCCGAGCGAATTGGCCGCCACACCGCCGCCCGAGAGGTAAATCGCGCGAAACCCCGTGGCCTCGGCAAGCTTCGCTGCGTACGCATTGATGGCGCCCACCACCTGCAACGGCTTCTCTGCCTCGAGCGCCGCGCGGAAGCGCGCCCCCGTCAATTTGTTGCTTTCACCGCCCGCCATGCATCTTCCTTTGGCGCATCATAACAGGGTTTTCACACAGGCCGCTTTCGCAACATACCCGTGCGGTGCGACAATCATCGCGTCGGGGCCTACACATAAACAACAAGGCTCTCCCTGGAGGAAAACATCACAATGAAGCGCGCTCTGATCTGTACCGGCTTGTTGTTCGCCGCAACCGTTCTCTTCGCTCAACAAAAGCCGCCCGCCAGCCCGCCTGCCACGGCAACAGCCACCATCGCTCGCAAAACCATCACGATTAGCTACAACTCACCCCGAGTGAAAGGCCGCCAGGGCCACATCTTCACCTCAGACGGCCTCATCAGTCACGATCCGCATTACCCGGTTTGGCGCGCGGGCGCGAACGCCGCCACCACCCTGAAAACCGACGCCGACCTGACCATCGGCGATCTCAGCGTTCCCGCCGGAACCTACACGCTGTTCGTCGACATCTCCGACCCCGCGAATTGGGTCTTGATCGTGAACAAGAAAAACGGCGAGTGGGGGCTTGCCTACGACAGCACGCAGGATCTCGGCAAGACGAAGATGACGACGTCCGCTCCCCCGTCGCTCGTCGAGGATTTGACGTATACGATCACCGACAATGGCGGCGGCAAAGGCACGCTGACGCTCGCTTGGGAAAACGTAAGCGCCTCTGTCCCCATCCTGGTGCATTGAGAGCGGGTCGACCCGTTACCTCCGGCATCCGCCCAGGGGCGGCGACTTTCCTTGCAGTCGCCGCCCTCCCGCTAGAATAGTGTAGACGTGAACGATTCCTCGCCGAGGGGACAAAAACTTTGCCGCTTTATCCGTATCGCTGCACTCAGTGCGGCCATCGATTTGAGAAAATCCAACGCTTCAACGCCAAGCCGGAGAGGGTTTGTCCCAAGTGCGGCGGTGCTCTGGAACGTCTGCTAACCGCGCCGGGACTAAAGTTCAAGGGCTCGGGATGGTACGTGACGGACTACGCGTCGAAGGGTAGTTCGTCGGCCGAAGCGACTTCGGGCGAGTCGAAGTCGGAGACCAAAGCCAAATCCAAATCCCCCGGCAAAAAGAGCAATGCAGCGGCGAGTTCTTCCGGATCGACGTCGACTCCTTCTACGACACGCAATACAAACACGAACTGATCGGCACTGATCGGTAATGGGCTGCACCGCAATCATGCTCCGAAACGCTACCATGGTTCCTGACAATGCCGCTCCTCGATCCCATTCCGTCGCCGGTCGAGCACGCCGATCTGGCTGCGCTTGAGTGGCAGCCGCTTCTCGCACTGGTCGCGGGCTTCGCCGCATCCCCGGTCGGTCGCGAATCGATCCTCGCATTACATCCCTCAAGCGATGAAGAGTGGATCGGCCGCCAACACCAATTGGCCGCCGAAGTACGGTTGATTCTCGAAGAGCAAGTCTCCGTTCCGCTCGGCGGGCTCTTCGATCCCACGCAACTAGCGGCCAAGGCCCAGATTGCCGGCGCGGCGCTCGATGCAGCCGAACTGCAGGGCATCGCGCGGCTTGCCAACGACGCCGCTGCATGGCAAGCTCTTCTGCGCGAGCCGCCGATGCGGCTTGTCGGCAAATTGCCCGGACTTTCCGAACTTTCAGCGGCCCTCACCACGAATTTGCGGCCGCTCGCCGAATCCATCGAACGCAAAATTCAGCCCGACGGCTCGCTCGCCGACGACGCCTCGCCCGAGCTGAATCGCATCCGCCGCGAGCAGGAGCGCCAGCAGAAGCTTATTGAGGAAAGCCTCCGGGCGGCGCTGCGCAAGCTCTCCGCGGAAAACGCGATACAGGACGACGTCATCACCATTCACGGTGAGCGCTTTGTAATTCCCGTACGCGCAGAGCTCAAGCGGCGTGTCACTGGAGTAATTCACGGCGCGAGCTCCTCGGGCCAGACGGTCTATGTCGAGCCGCTCGAAACCATTGAGCAGAACAACGAGCTTGTGCGGCTCATCGAAGAAGAGCAAGCGGAGATTCACCGCATCTTCGTCGCACTCACGCGTCAGGTCGCAGGCTACGCGCTGAGCTTGGTCGAGGGCGCAAAGGTACTGGCTCTGGTCGATAGCCTGCTGGCGCGGGCACGCTTTGGGCGCGAGTTCGATTGCGTCGTGCCCACCTTCAATCCTGAGCGGCTGGTCCTCGAGGGCGCGCGCCACCCGCTGCTCGAAAAGCGCCTGCGAGCAACCGGCGGAAAGACCGTTCCTCTGATCTTGGAACTGACGGCGGAGGAGCGTCAGCTCATCATCAGCGGGCCCAATACCGGCGGCAAAACGGTGGCGTTAAAGACCACGGCACTCCTCGCGATGATGGCACAGGCCGGAGTTCCAGTGCCCGCCGCGCGCGTCAGCTTTCCGGTGTTCACCGCGTTCCTGGCCGACATTGGCGACGCGCAATCGATCGAGGCGGCGCTCTCCACCTTCTCCGCTCACATCACCAATCTCGACCTTCTCTCTCGCCTCGCCGATGCGCGCTCGCTCGTGCTCCTCGATGAGCTTGGTTCCTCCACAGATCCTGAAGAAGGCGCGGCACTGGCCGTGGCCGTCGCGCACCATTTTCTCATGGCCGGCGCCTGGACATTGATCTCGACGCATCACACCTCACTCAAGGTCTACGCGGCCAACACGCCAGGTGTGCGCAATGCCGCAGCTGGCGTGGACGAACTGACGCTGGTTCCCAACTATCGGTTTCATCTCGGCGTGCCCGGCGCATCAGCCGGAATTCAGACTGCGGAGCGCTTGGGCCTGAACGCCGAAATCATCGCGGCTGCGCGGGAACGCCTGGGCTCGCAGCAGGCCGACATCGCGCGCTTCCTCGATAAACTGCACAACGAACTGGCGCAACTCGAAGTCGAGCGCAAAGCAGCGCGCGAGCAGCAATACACGCTCAATCAGGAAAGGAAAAGACTGGAACGCGAGGGCGATGTTGAGGTGCGTAACCGTGTCCGCGAGCTTGAAGCAAAGCTGGCCTCGCTGCTCAAGGATTTCGAGTTCCAGATGCGGGAAAACGTGCGTGCTGTCGAAGATCGCGCCGCCCAACAAAAGCTCTCGAAAGAATCCGAGCGGCGCATCACCCGACTGCGGCGCGAGTTTCAGGAGAGCTTCAACCAGGCTGTTGTTGCGCACCGCACCGGGGCCGACCAGGGCGACGCCAATGCGCAGCCGCATCTGCTGCGCCACATCGCTCCCGGCGACCAGGTGCGCATCAAATCGATGAACAAGATCGCTGTGGTGCAGCGCGAAGTCGACAAAGACCTCTTCGAGGTTGCGCTCGGACCGATCAAAATGCGCGTCAAGCGGGACGAGCTCTCCGAGGCTTCAGGTCTTGGAAATGAGTCCGGGCAAGGGAAAGCGGATCCTCTTGCCGCGGCTAGGAAACAGAAGGGCGTGCACGTTACAGTGACCAGCGCGAACTCCGACGAACTGCACGCGGAGATCAATCTCATTGGCCGCACGGTCGATGAGGCGACCGGCGAACTCGAAAAATACCTCGATCGCGCGTTTCTCGCCGGTCTGCTGCGCGTGCGCGTCATTCACGGCCACGGCGCCGGAATTTTGCGCCGCGGCGTCCGTGAATTCCTCAAATCTCATCCCCACGTCGCGGGAATCGAAGAAGCTCCGCAAAACGAAGGCGGCCAGGGAGCAACGCTGGTAGAGTTGAGGCAGTAGGCAGCGCGTTCGTAGTTCGCCCGACCACACACCTAAAGTACGATCGATTCCTGCTCTGAATGAAGGTCCATTAGGATGGAGGAATACGCTTGGCAAAAGTGAAATTGACTAAGGTACAGTTGAGGCTAAAAAAGAAGCGGAAGGCCTATCAGAAGAGTGCACGACGGAAACCAGGAAGCAAGCCGCCTGGTCCCGACATCCAAGTGCGGCCGAAGCAACCAACGCTGCAACCGCACCCTCGCGTAATCACCGAACTGCTACCAGCAGCGCACACAGTTGGGATGTCGCTACATACCCCGAAGGTGATTAACAGGGTTTGAAAATAGTCTCGCCTGCCGCCGGCTGGCCCAGGTTTCGCTTTTGGAGGTCAATCCAGCCCTACGCCATCGCCTCCCGCCCCATCGGCTCGAACACCAATTGGTTCGACTTGCGGTCCACGTCGATGCGTACGTGCGCGCCGTGGAGCACTTCGCCATCGAGGATCTTGCTGGCCAGCGGATCCTGAATCATGCGCTGCAGCGCACGCTTGAGCGGCCGCGCTCCATACGCCGCATCCGAACCTGCAGCGAGAATCAACTGCCGCGCCGGCTCGGTCAGCTCGATCGAGATAGCCCGATCTTCGAGCAGTTTGCGCACTTCGTTCAGGCGCAGATCCAGAATCTTGCTCAATTGCGCGTTGCCCAGCGAGCGGAAGATCACAATGTCGTCCACGCGATTCAAAAACTCCGGCCGGAAGTGCTCCCGCAGCACGCGCATCACGCTCTCGCGAGCCATGTCGAAGTCGTGCTCGGTCTTCAGCTTTTCACTGGCGAGCATCGCCGCGCCCAGGTTTGACGTCATGATCAGCACCGTGTTCTTGAAGTCAACTGTCCGGCCTTTGGCGTCGGTCAACCGGCCGTCGTCCATCACCTGCAGCAGAATATTGAAGACATCCGGGTGCGCCTTTTCGATTTCGTCAAACAGAATTACCGCGTAGGGCCGCCGATGGATCGCCTCGGTCAACTGGCCGCCTTCGTCGTAGCCCACGTATCCCGGCGGCGCGCCGATCAGGCGAGCCACGGCGTGCTTCTCCATGTACTCGCTCATGTCGATCCGCACCAGCGCCTGTTCGTCGTCAAACAGGAACTCCGCCAGAGCGCGCGCCGTCTCCGTCTTCCCTACTCCCGTCGGTCCAAGGAAAATGAACGAACCGATGGGCCGTTTGGGATCGCTCAGGCCCGCGCGCGAACGGCGAATTGCGTTGGCCACGACGCTCAGCGCATCGTCCTGGCCCACCACGCGCTCACGCAGCCGGTCTTCCATCTGGACAAGCTTCCTCACCTCGCCCTCCAGCATGCGCGAGACTGGAATGCCCGTCCACTTGCTGACGATCTTGGCAATATCTTCTTCGTCGACTTCTTCTTTTAACATGCGCGGGGCGCCGGTTTTGCCGTCCTGCGCAGCGTCGAGCTTCTTCAGTTCCGCTTCCAGCTTCGGCAACTCACCGTATTGAATTTGCGCGGCGCGATCAAGCTGGCCCTTGCGGGTCTGCTCCTCGGCCTCGAAGCGAAGCGCCTCGATCTTCTTCTTCAAATCGCCAATGCGGTTGATGGCCTCGCGTTCCTTCGTCCAGCGCGCCCGCAATGCAGTGATCTGCTCGCGCAGTTGCGCCACTTCGCGCTCCACCGCTTTCAGACGCTCTTTGCTTGCAGCGTCGGTCTCGCGCTTCAGCGCGGCGCGCTCAATCTCGAGCGACGTGGCCTGGCGCTCAAGCTGGTCAATCTCGGTCGGCACAGAGCCGATCTGGATCGCCAGCGACGCGGCAGCCTCGTCCACAAGATCGATTGCCTTGTCAGGCAAAAAGCGGTCGCTGATGTAGCGGTGCGAGAGCGTAGCCGCGGCCACAATCGCCGCATCCTTGATGCGTACGTTGTGGTGCGACTCGTAGCGCTCCTTCAGCCCGCGCAGAATCGCAATCGTGTCCTCGACGTTTGGCTCGCCCACATACACGATCTGGAACCGGCGTTCGAGCGCCTTGTCCTTCTCGATATACTTGCGGTATTCGTTCAGCGTGGTTGCGCCGATCGCCCGCAGCTCGCCGCGCGCCAGCGCCGGCTTCAGCATGTTGCTTGCGTCGATGGCCCCCTCGGCCGCGCCCGCGCCCACCAGCGTGTGCAGCTCGTCGATGAACAGCACGATCTGGCCGTTCGATTCCTCAATTTCCTTCAGCACAGCCTTGAGCCGGTCTTCGAATTCGCCGCGATACTTGGCGCCCGCGAGCATTGAGCCCAGATCGAGCGCGATGACGCGCTTGTCGCGCAGGCTCTCCGGCACGTCGCCCGAAACGATGCGCCGTGCGAGCCCCTCCACAATGGCTGTTTTGCCCACGCCGGGCTCGCCAATCAGAACGGGATTGTTTTTCGTGCGACGGCTGAGCACCTGGATGACGCGCCGAATCTCCTCGTCGCGGCCGATCACCGGGTCGAGCTTTCCGCGGCGCGCGAGCTCCGTCAGGTCCTTGGCGTACTTTTCCAGCGCCTGGAATTTCTCCTCCGGATTCTGATCGGTCACGCGCTGCGAGCCGCGTACTGCGGTCAGCGCCTGCAGAATCGCCTCGTGCGTGGCCCCGGCGGCCACCAGCGCATCTCGCGCGGCGTCGCCTTTCAAATGCGCCACGCCAAGCAGTAGGTGCTCCGTTGAAACATACTCGTCCTTGAAGTTTGCGGCCTCGCGAAAAGCCTGCTCAAGCACCTTGTTCATCCCCTGGCTCATGCTGGGCTGTGCCGCCACACCGGCCACCCGAGGCAGTTTCTGCTCAATTCCGCGCAGGTCGCTTTCCAAATGCTCCGTGGGCACACCGATCTTCTCCAGCACGGCCGGGACCACGCCCTCGTGGTCCTCAATGAGCGCCAGCAACAGGTGCACTGGCTGCAGTTCAGGGTTGCTGAGCTCGGCGGCGCGCGACTGCGCCTCCTGGATCGCCTGCTGCGTCTTGACCGTCAATTTTTCCCATCGAATGGCCATGGTTTGATGCCTCAGTGAATGATTTTGCGGTGCGGGGGGTCAGCCTTCAGTTGTCAGGGCCCAGAAAAACGGGATCAGCCGATGTCCCTTGACCAGCGCCGCGACACTAAACTCGCTCTCTGGCAAGCATAGTACGTGGCGCGACTGGAGGGGCGACTGATCCCTGAAACCTGATCCCTGAGCCCTGGCTTTTACGCCGCCAGCGCTCGGCTCACGTTCACCTTGATCTGCTTGGGCTGGGCCTCGGGCTTCTTCTTCAGCTCCAGCTTCAGCACGCCGGCGTTGTAGCTGGCCGCTATGCTTTCCGTGTCCACGGTTGTCGGCAGCGTGAACGCGCGATAGAAGCTGCCATAACGCCGCTCAATGCGATGGAAGTTCTCTTCCTTCTCCTCTTTCTCGAACTTCCGCTCGCCCTTGACCGTCAGCGTGTTGTTTTCCACGCTCACGTCCAGGTCCTTCTCCTCGATGCCCGGCACTTCCAGCTTCAGGACGACCTTCTTTTCGTCTTCATAAACGTCGACCGCCGGCACAAAGCTGGCCGTCGTCATCGGCCCTTCCCCTTCGTTCAGATCGCGGAACAGCGAGTTCATGCGATTCTGCAGCGACACAACTTCACGGAACGGATCCCAACGTGTGATTGCCATGATTTTCTTCCTCCTGATGGATTCGAGAATTCGATTGCAGCCGGGCAGAACCCCCGCCGCTCAATCAATCTGATGAAACTATAGCACAAATGATTCATAAAATATGAGTGCATAGCGCTAATATCATGAAAAATCAACTAAGTTGTTATTTATCAATCAAATACTGGAAACCATGAGGGCTGGCTTGTTCAGGACGGGGCCGGAAAGGGCGCTGTTTCTCCGATTCGAATGCCCTCGGAGGCGGCCGAAACCAGCTTCAGCGTCAGCACTGTGATGTCGTCTTCTTGGCCGAAATTCAGTGCAGCATGGGCGATGGATTCGGCCGATTGAGAGCTGATTTGGAGTGTGCGGTCGAAGCCGAAGAGTTCCCCGGATTTGTTGCGCGCTTCGACGACGCCATCGGAAATGAGAGTTAGAGTCGCGCCGGGGTCGAGCCGAAGCGTGATTTCGGCATACTCTACATCGGACGCGACGCCGAGAGGCAAACCGGAATCGAGCACGATCTCACGGCCCTCGCGATATGGAGGCAAGTGGCCTGCGTTGGCGACGGTCACGGCCCCATCCGGAGCCACATCAGCGCAGAGGCAGGTGGCAAAGCCGCTGAGGTTGTTTTCGCGAAGCACGCGGTTGAGGTGTGAAAGCAAACCGGCGGGGGAATCCGAGTCGCGCGCGGTGGCTGCGCCGAGCAACAGCGTGGCGGCCATGGCGGCGGCCGCGCCTTTTCCGCTGACATCGCCCAGCAGAACGCGCTGCCGGCCATCGGGAAGGACAGCGAGGGTGAACCCTCCGCTCTCTATGCTTCCGTTGCGGCCAATCACAGCGTCATTCAGGCTCACCTCGTAGGCTGCGGCCAGCCGCACCTGGAGCGCCGGATGCTCCAGCCCGCGCAGCGTTTCGGCATCCAACTGGCAGCGCACCCAAACGTAGGGCTCGCGCGGGTTCAGCTTCCAGTCAAAGTCGGGCTTCCACGCCGATTCATCGAGACCGGGGGCGGACCAGGGGGCGCTTTGCCCCGCGCGCCACACGCACTGCTGCGGCGAGACGGTGAGGATGGTTTGCGCAGAGAGCGCACCGGGCAGCGCAACGGAGAGAATCAAGGGCGCGACAACGAGCAAACCCGCTGCCAGAGTCTGGCGAAAGGGAAGAGCGGGCATGAGGAGAGGATACGATGGCGCAATCCGGCGCGGAAGAGATTTCTTTGGCTCGATGAGCGGATGCGGAGGTGAGGATTTCGATTGCGCAGCAGACTGCGCGTCCGGCCTGCTCGAATACAATCCGCTTCATGCACTTTCTGGGATTGGCGGCGACGATCAACTGGCGTTGGGTCTGGCTTGTCGTCGCCACTTTTCTTGCCGGCGTGCTGAATGCGGTGGCAGGCGGTGGCTCGTTCCTGTCGTTTCCGGCTCTGCTGAGCATGAAGATCCTGCCCGTCCAGGCCAACGCCACGAATACCGTCGCCATCTGGCCGGGCCAGTTGACCTCCGTCGCCGCCTACCGCGACGATGTGCGAAAGGACCTGCGCTCTGCGATGCTCATGGGGTTCGCCGGCCTGCTGGGCGGCACCGCCGGCGCCGTAGTCCTACTCAACACCCCGCAGACGACGTTCCTCCATCTGGTCCCCTGGCTGCTCTTTGGCGCCGCATCGATCTTCGCCGTCAGCGGGCCCGTCTCGCGCTGGCTCGAACATCTGAAGCTCGCCCGCCACGAACGCGCCGCTGCCGGACAGGCGCGCGCGCCACGCCGCATGCCGCTGTTTCTTGCCGCAATCGTGGTCAGTTTTTATGTTGGCTACTTCGGCGCCGGCGCAGGTTTTCTCTTCATGACCCTTCTGGCGCTTTTCGGCTATGAAGACATCCACGCCATCAATGCGCTCAAGGTAGTGGCCAACCTGCTGGCTAACGGCATCGCCTTCGTCATCTTCATCGTCGATGGCCAGGTCGTTTGGCGCTATTGCCTGGCGGCCATGTTCGCTGCCGCCGTCGGCGGCTACGCTTCGGCCAGGCTGGCCAAACGCGTACCGCAGCCTGTGCTTCGCGGGCTCGTCGTGGTCATCGGCCTCGGGATGGCCGCGTGGTTCTTCTGGCATCAGTAAACCGGCCGCTGCGGAAACCGTCAGCAATTGCCGCACTCCCGGCCCTGCTTGGCACCGGAAGTGAGCCTCAGCACATACTGGGCCGCGCGTCGCGCGTATTTTAAGGATGGCGCAGTGCCGACTTTCGCGCCGGAAGGACTCACACCTGGGATGCCCGAACGCTGGATGACGGAACTCATTGGCTCGCTGGCGGGTTTCTGCACAACTCTCTCGCTTGTTCCGCAGCTTCATAGGATCTGGCGCTCGAAGAGCGCTCATGATCTTTCGCTTGCCATGTTCGCGGTCTTCGGCCTGGGAATCGGCCTGTGGCTCCTCTATGGCATCGGCATTCGCTCCCCTTCGGTGATCGCCGCCAACAGCCTGAGCCTTGTGCTCGTCGTCGCCATCCTCACCCTCGCGCTGCGCTATGAACGCCCCGGCTCGGCCCGTCACTAATCGCCGCTGACTACTTGTCCTGATCCCTGAAACCTGACCCCTGTAAACTGTATCTATGAGCCACGAGGGCATCCGCATCGCCTCAAAAGACGAACAGGCACGGGACAACCAGGCCAACCGGCCGCTATCGCGCATCGCCATCACGCCGGAAAAGGTGCGCGTGCTCATGACCGAGGGCAAAGGCCTCGAGATCGACTGGGCCGACGGCCACAAGAGCGCGTGGAGCTTTGCTTGGCTGCGCGACGCCTGCCCCTGCGCTACCTGTGTCGACGAGCGCGCGCAGGAAGGCCGCAAGCCGGGCCAGCCCAAACCGAAGCCCGCTGCCGTTCTGCCCATGTACGCGCCTCCGCCCAAGCCGGCCAGCGCGCATGCCGTAGGCCGCTATGCCATCCAGTTCAACTGGCTCGACGGCCACTCCGGCGGAATCTACTCTTGGGAATATCTGCGCCGCGTCTGCCAATGCCAGGAGTGCACCTTCGCCGCGACGGAGACAACGGGCACACCGAATTAGCCGCGACCCGCAAGACCGTCGCGCAAGAGACGCATCTCAATCATTTGGAAATTGAAGATTGATCATTACGCATTTGCTGGAGAAGGCAACTGTCATGAAAATCGGATTCCTTGGTTTGGGCAAGATGGGCGCACCGATGGCTCGCCACCTTTTGGCGGCCGGCCATGAGTTACGCGTGTGGAACCGCACCGAAGGGCGCGCTGAACCGCTGATCCGCGAAGGCGCAATCGCCGCAGCCACTCCAGCTGAGGCTGAATTGGGCGCAGACGCCGTCATCACCATGCTCTTTGACGATGCCGCCAATGTAGAGGTGATCTTTGGCGCCAACGGCCTCATGGACGCGCTTTCGCCGGGCGCGCTCCACATCTCCTGCAGTACCATCAGCGTCGCATTGAGCGAGCGGTTGACCGCAGAACACGCTCGGCGCGGTCACGAATTCGTCGCCGCACCGGTCTTCGGCCGCCCCAACATTGCCGAGGAAGGCCGCTTGTGGATCGCCATTGCCGGCGTGAACCACGCCGTCGCCAAAGCGCGTCCGCTGCTGGAATCGTTCTCGCGCGGGATTTCAGTCGTTGGCTCGGAACCGCGGCAGGCGCACGCTGTCAAACTTGGAGGCAATTTCCTCATCAGCGCCATGATCCACTCCCTCAGCGAAGCCTTCGTCTACGCGGAAGGGCAGGGAATCGATCCTGCAATCTTTCTCGAGACCGTCAACAGCGCGCTCTTCCAGTCGCCGTTTTACGCGGCCTACGCCAAAGTGATGTTGCATCCGCCGCAGCATCCGGGCGCGACCATCGAGCTAGGCGAGAAAGACTTGCGCCTGCTGCGCGAAGCCGCGGCAGCCGTCGGCACCCGCCTCAGTCTCGCCGATTCACTCGCCGAAGTCTTCGCCCGCGCCAAGGCTGCAGGCCTCAGCCAGGAGGATTGGGCCGTGGGCTTGTACCGTATGTCACAGCGGGGCAACGAACCGCGCTCGTAGGATGTGGAGCAAATGAAGCTGAAAGGAAAGATTGTCTTCATCACCGGGGCCAGCGCCGGCATTGGCGCGGCGACCGCAATGGCTTTTGCGGCGGAGGGCGCGCGATTACTATTGGCCGCCCGTCGTGCCGGCAAGCTGGCTGAAGTTGCGTCGAAGGCCCTCGCTCGGGGCGCCGAAGCCGTGCACTCCATGGACCTCGACGTGCGCAGCCGCCACGCCGTGCAGCGTGCCATCGACGATCTCCCGCCGGAGTGGGCGGAGATCGAAATCCTGGTGAACAATGCCGGCCTCAGCCGCGGCATGGAAAAGCTCTACACCGGCAAGGTCGAAGACTGGGAAGAAATGATCGACACCAACATCAAGGGGATGCTCTATGTGGCGCGTGCCGTGGTTCCCGGAATGGTGGTGCGCGGCCATGGCCACGTGGTCAATCTTGGCTCCATGGCTGGGGAGATTGTCTATCCCAACGGCGCAGTCTATTGCGGCACCAAAGCCGCCGCGCGCGCCATCAATGACGGATTGCGCGAGGACTTGCTGGGCACGCCCATCCGCGTCACCAGCGTCGATCCCGGCCTGGTCGAAACCGATTTCAGCTTGGTCCGCTTCCACGGCGACGCTGGCCGCGCCGCCAAAGTCTACAAAGGCATCACGCCGCTCACCGGTTATGATGTTGCCGACGTGATTCTGTGGGCGGTCACGCGGCCCGCGCACGTCAATATCGCTCGCGTCTCGCTCACTTCGGTGAATCAGGCCAACACGCTCCTCATCCACCGCGATCAGTAGCGAAAGCAGCTTTTCCATCGCCAATGATCCGAGATGACGGGCCGCCTATCCGAGCGACTGGAGCTGCGCCTCGATATGAGCCAATGCCGCCTCAAGCGCGGTGCGGCGTCCGGGATTCGACGTCCTTTGCGAGAGAATATTCTCGCGTTGCAAACTCAGCACCTGGCGTTGCCGTTCGCGCGCGGCGCGGAGCAACTCGGCCGCCCGCCGGTTCTCATCGTTCGTCAGGCCGTTGCCGGGTTTCGTTCCGGGGCTCTCCAAGGCGTTTGCCATCTGCTCCTCCACCGATTTACTTTCCCATCCACGGGCCATATCTTCATTCTATGGGCGCTTCGCGTCATTGCGTCCCGCAGAATGACGTGGGTGGAACCCGAAAGAGAGAGAGGCCTACCATGCGCGCCTGGCAAGTTTCCTCGTTTGGCGTTGATTCTTTGGAGTTTGTCGAGCTGCCTACACCCGCGCCTGGCCCCGGCGAGGTTCTGGTGGGGGTGCGGGCAGTTTCTCTCAACTATCGCGATCTGATGGTCATGAAGGGCGTCTACAACCCCAAATTAAAGCTCCCTCGCATCCCCTGCTCCGACGGCGCCGGCGAAGTCGTGGCCGTGGGCGCCGGTGTCACACTGTGGAAGCCCGGCGACCGCGTGGCCGGCATCTTCATGCAGAACTGGCTTGACGGGCCGCTGACCGCCAACAGGGCCCGTGGTGCTTTGGGCGGCGACGTGGACGGCATGTTGACCGACTTCATCGTGCTCAAAGAGCCCGGACTGGTTGCGATCCCCGATCATCTCAGTTTTCAGGAAGCCGCCACTCTGCCCTGCGCTGCCGTCACTGCATGGAATGCGCTGGCCACCGGTGAGCTCAAGCCGGGCTCGACGGTCCTCATCCAGGGCACGGGCGGCGTGTCGATCTTTGCCTTGCAGTTTGCGCGGTTGAAGGGTGCGCGCGTGCTTGGCATCAGCTCCAGCTACGAAAAGCTCGAGCGGGCTAGCGCCATGGGTCTGGATGCCGGGCTCAACTATCGCGACAACCCGGATTGGGACCGCTGGGCGCTCGACCAGACCGGCGGCGAAGGTGTGGACCTTGTGGTAGAGGTAGGCGGCGCGGGCACGTTGCCGCGCTCGCTCAGGGCCATTCGGCCCGGCGGAACGGTGGCCCAGGTGGGCGTGCTCACTCAATCCGCTGACCCGTTCCCGATTCCGCTCATCCTCCACAAGATCGCGCGCATTCACGGCATCTACGTGGGCTCCCGAAGGGATTTTGTTGAGATGAATCGAGCCATCGCGCTGGCCGAGTTGCGCCCTGTTGGTGAGGAGTTCGATTGGCGCCAGGCGCGCGAGGCTCTGGAGCGTATGGAAGAAGCCAGCCATTTCGGCAAGTTAGTGCTCACCGTCAGTTGACGCGTCGGCCTGTAGAAAGGCCGCTTGGTCTCAAAACAACGCGTCCTGCCAAATCGTGCCTGGCTGGTTGACCTGCCGACTCGCTGACCTGCTGACTCGCTGGTTTAGATTGGACTTGTGACCTTGCACGAAAAGATGCTGGCGGTGGCCATCGAAGAGGCGCGAATAGGCCTCGCCGAGGGTGGCGTTCCTGTCGGCGCGGCATTATTTACTCGCGAGGGCGAATTGTTGAGCCGCGGTCGCAACCGCCGCGTCCAGCAGGACGATCCAAGCATTCACGGCGAGACCGACGCTTTTCGCCGCGCCGGCCGCCAGCGCAGCTACCTCAACTTGGTGATGGTCACCACGCTCGCCCCTTGCTGGTACTGCAGCGGGCTTGTTCGCCAGTTCCGCATCGGCACGCTCGTGGTCGGTGACAGCCGCACATTTGCCGGTGGTCTCGACTGGCTGCGTGAGAACGGCGTCGAAGTTGTCGATCTCGATAATCGCGAGTGCCGCGAGTTGATGGAGACCTTCATTTCGAGGCATCCTGACATTTGGAACGAAGACATCGGCGAAAAATGAAAATAGAGCCTTCGATATTTCCCTGGCAGCAAGAGGCGCTTCACCTCGGCACGATCGAGCTTGAGGCTAGAAGCTAGGAGCTAGAAGCGAAAAAGAAGGTGAATCATGTTGGATCAAAAAACAGAACTGAATCTGCGCGGCTACTCGATCGTCGATGGCCAGAGTTGCGAATCCGGCGGCGCCGCCTTTCATGGCGTCGATCCTGCCACGGGCGCACGCCTCGAGCCCGTCTACCATTGCGCTTCGCTCGCCGACCTGAATCACGCCGCCGATCTGGCCGAGGAAGCGTTTGTCGCCTACAGCAAACTTTCCGGCCGCGAGCGGGGCCGCTTTCTGCGCCACATCGCCGATGGCATCGAAGCCATCGTGCCGGAGCTGGTGAACCGCGCCAACCGCGAAACAGCCCTGCCTGAAGCGCGTCTCAAAGGCGAGTCCGCGCGCACCATCAACCAGCTTCGCTTGTTTGCGCAGGTTGTCGAAGAGGGCTCGTGGGTGAATGCGCGCATCGATCCCGCTCAGCCCAACCGCGCTCCATTGCCGCGCTCCGACATTCGCTCCATGATGAAGCCACTCGGCCCCGTCGCTGTCTTCGGCGCCAGCAACTTTCCTCTTGCGTTCTCAGTCGCCGGAGGCGATACCGCTGCCGCCTTCGCTGCCGGCAATCCCGTCATCGTAAAAGCGCACCACGCCCATCCGGGCACCAGCGAGATGGTCGGCCAGGTCATCGCCCGCAGCGTCCGCGAGTGCGGCCTGCCGCCGGGCGTCTTCGCGCTCCTCTTCGGCGCAGGCTCTGAGATTGGCGCGGCGCTCGTCGACCACCCCAAAGTGAAAGCCGTTGGATTCACTGGTTCGCTTTCCGCCGGCAAAGCGCTCATGCAACGCGCGGCCGCGCGTCCCGAGCCCATCCCATGCTTCATGGAGATGAGCAGCGTGAATCCCCTCTTTGTGCTGCCAGAAGCCCTGCATACTCGCACTACGCAGATCGCCGCCGGCCTCTTCGGCTCGTTTACTCTTGGCGTCGGCCAATTCTGCACCAAACCTGGCCTCGTCTATCTGCCGCGCAACGCCGACGCCGATGCACTCGTCGCCGAGCTCAAAGCGCAGGTCGAAAAAGCCTCCCCATTGCCCATGCTGACTGAAGGGATCTCAAAGAGCTATCGCTCTGGAATTGCGAGCCGCCAGGCGCACAGCCACGTGAACACGGTAGCGCAAGCCGCTTCCAATGAGGCGGGTAACACGTATGCCGCGCCGGTCCTCATGCAAATCGACGCCAAAGAACTGCTCAGCAATCCAGAACTGGCCACCGAAGTCTTTGGCCCCAGCGCTCTCGTAATCCACTACAACAGCCGTGAGCAGCTCATGGAACTTGCCGGCGCCATCGAAGGCCAGCTCACCGCAACGCTGCACGGTTCAGAGGCCGATTTGGCCGCCTTCGCCGACCTCATCGCCATTCTCGAGCGCAAGGCTGGAAGGCTCATCGTCAACGGCTTTCCCACCGGCGTCGAAGTCTGCCACGCAATGGTCCACGGCGGCCCGTACCCGGCCACCAGCGACAGCCGCGCCACTTCTGTCGGCACCTATTCGATCTATCGCTTCGTGCGACCCGTCTGCTACCAGGATTTTCCGCTGGCATCGCTGCCCGACGAGCTGAAGAACGGGAATCCGCTTAGAATCATGCGGCTCATCGACGGCCAACTCACGCGTGATGCACTTTGAGCCGCGCCCCTTGCGTCCGCAGGGTTAGCGTGATCGCCCCGGACAGCATCAGCGCCACGGCCATCGAGAAGTATCCGGCTCGCGCGCTTCCGGTGAGCGCTTGCATGGCTCCCACCAGCCACGTGCCTGCGAAACCGCCCAGCGCCCCGCAACTATTGACGAGAGCCACCACTTCGCCGGCAACGTTGGCCGGCAGCATCTCCGGCATAATCGCGAAGAACGGGCCGTAGGGCGCGTACATCGCTCCGCCGGCAACGATCAGACAGAAATACGCAAGCCAGAAACTATGTCCTGCGGTTGCGAAGCTGCAAAACAGCGCTACGCCCGAAAGCATGAGGCACGGCCACACGAACAGCTTGCGATTCTGCACGCGATCGGAGAAAGTCGCGACCACGAGCATCAGCACCACGGCAAGAAGGAATGGCGCCGCGCTCAGAAGCCCAATTTGCTCGATGCCGCGGGACGAACCGGAGCGAATCATCGCTGGAATCCAGAGCACGAGCCCGTACACTCCGAAACTCCAGCAGAAGTACTGGAGGCACAAGGCGAGTACGCCCGGTACGCGCAGCGCCTCGCGGAAATCTGCGGTCTGGGGCAGGGAAGCCTGCTCTCGCGCCAGCGCCTCGGCCAGATGTGTGCTGCATTCCTCCGGAAGCCAGTGAGTCTGCCGCGGCTTGTCGCGCGCCACGAGAATCCAGACGAAGGCCCACAGCACCGAAGGAATGCCTTCGAGGATGAAAGTCATTTGCCAACCGACTGCCCGAATCAGGTATCCCGTTGCGGCTGCCATCCACGTGACTGTAACCGGATTTCCCAGAATCAGGATCGCATTAGCCCTCGAGCGCTCCGAGCGTGTGAACCAGTTGGTTAGCAGAATGATCATCGAAGGAAAGATCAGGCTCTCCGCAACCCCCAGCAGCAGTCGGTCCACCACCAGAAGCCAGTAGTTGTGAATAATCCCGGTCAGTCCCGAAAAAATCCCCCAGCTGATCAGCGCGAAAAAGACCAGCCGGGTCGCGCTTCTGCGCACCGCGTAAGTCGCCGCTGGCACCTGGAAGAGAAAATAGCCGAGAAAGAAAACCGAGCCGAGAAAAGCCGCGCGAGACTCGGTGATGTCGAGCGACTTCGCCAGACCCGCCGCCGCGCCGAATCCAAAATTCGACCGCCCCAGGTAGGCAAGGCTATAGGTCACGAAGACCACCGGCATCAGGTACAGCCAGCGACGGCGCAGGCCCGCCTGGATTTGCGCCGCTTTGTCCGAATCGTCGCCGGGCACATCACTTTATAGCATCCCGACTCGGCGGGCGTGCGATTCCATTCTGCGCGTCTCGCTCAAAAAGCAATGCTTTGTTGCGCGCAGGCTTCTCGCGGCCCAATAGAAAAATCGATTCGCGTGTGACCTTGATCACGCCAAGGGGCCGATTCGCAGAACTACACTTGTCCGTCAATCAGAGTCGATCGAACACGGGATCGATGGCATAAATCGCAAGGTCCGGAAGTTGAACAAAAGGAACGGCTGAGAGCGGAATCTTGGCCGGAGGAAGATGGATGGCAAGGCCTGAGGAGATTCAGAGAATCAAGAAGGTCGCATGGGACCTGAGAGCTGACATCGTGAAGATGATTGGTGTCGGCAAGGCAGGACACCTGGGTGGTTCGTGCTCGCTGGCCGAGATTGTGGCGGCTTTGTACTTCGGGAAGATGCACTTCGATCCCAAAGCTCTCCACGATCCAAACCGGGATCGCTTTTTGGTGAGCAAGGGGCACTCCGTTCTGGTGCAATACGCAGCACTGGTGGAACTGGGCGTGATTCCGCGGGAAGAGATGGGGAAGCTGAAGACCCTGGGCGGCAAATTGCAGGGGCACCCGGACATGATGACTCCGGGAATGGAAGCGGTGACAGGTTCGCTGGGGCAGGGGCTTTCGATTGCCACGGGTATGGCGCTGACGCTGCGGCTCAAGAAAAGCCCGGCGCACGTGTATGTGGTGATCGGCGACGGCGAGCTCGCCGAAGGCCAGCTTTGGGAGGCGGCCATGGCCGCCGCGCGCTACAAGCTGGACTCCATTACCGGCATCCTGGATCGAAACCGCATCCAGGCCACCGGACCGACAAAGGAGATCTTCGACATCCCGAACCTGGAAGACAAATGGCGGGCGTTCGGATGGAACGTGTTGAACGTGGACGGACACGACGTGGGCGCGATCCTGGATGTTCTGGACAAGGCGGCCGCGATCCAAGGCAGTCCAACGGTGATCGTGGCGGACACGATCAAGGGAAAGGGCGTCTCATTCGCTGAGAATACGGCGGCCTTCCACAACGGCATCATGACGCAGGAGCAATACGACAAGGCGCTCGCCGAAATCGAAGAATCCCGGAGGATGGTGCAATGACTTCGCCGAACCTGAGAAGTGCGTATGGCGCCAGCCTTGTCCGGCTGGGCAAGAAGGATAAGCGGGTGGTAGCCCTTGAGGCGGACCTCGGCAAGTCTACGCAGTCTGCAATGTTCCAGGCGGAGTTCCCTGACCGGTACTTCCAGATGGGAATCGCGGAACAGAACATGGCTTCCACGGCAGCGGGATTCGCGCTTTCTGGGATGATTCCGTTCATTCATTCCTTCGCGGTGTTCGCCTCGGGAAGAACCTACGATCAGCTGCGCAATTCCATCTGCATTCCGAACCTGCCTGTGCGGATCTGCGGCTCTAGCGCGGGGCTTTCGGACTTTGGCGATGGAAAAACACACCAGGGCGTCGAGGATGCTGCCCTGATGCGGTCGCTGCCCAACATGACGGTGCTTTGCCCGGCTGACTCCATCGAAGTGGAACAGATGATGGACTGCATGCTGGATTGGCCGGGGCCGGTGTACTTCAGGATCAACCGGAACGATCTTCCCTTCGTGTATCCGGCGGGTGAGCCCTACGCGATCGGAAAGGTGACGAGGCTGCGGGACGGAAATGACGCGGCGATCTTCGGCTCCGGGATCATGGTCTCGAGGGCGCTGGAGGCCGCGAAGGCTCTGGAGACGGAAGGGATCTCGACGAGGGTGATCAACATCAGCACCATCAAGCCGCTGGACCGGGAGGCAGTGATCCGCTATGCGCGCGGGGTGGATGCCATCGTCACTGCCGAAGAGCATTCGATCATCGGCGGAATCGGTTCGGCGGTGGTCGAGGCGCTGCGCGGAGTCAGTCATGCGCCCGTGGAGTTTGTCGGCGTGCCCGACACCTTTGGCATCTCGGCTGAGGGCTACGACGAACTGCTCACGCATTTCAAGCTCACTTCAGACGCCGTCGCCGATACTGTAAGAACGCTTTTGAAAGGAAGAAGGAAATGAACATCGGCTTCATTGGACTGGGCATCATGGGCAAGCCCATGGCAAAGAACCTGCTGAAGGCAGGCCACACGCTCGTCGCATATGACATTCTCGATGCGCCGGTGAAGGAGCTGGTTGAAGCGGGCGCGACGGCGGGCTCGTCTCCGAAGGACGTGGCCGCGCGAAACGAGCTCATCATCACAATGTTACCCAATTCGTCCCACGTGAAGAAGGCGATATTAGGGAAGGATGGCGTAATCGAAGGGATAAAGCCGGGAAGCGTGCTCATCGACATGAGCTCCATTGCGCCCCTTGCGAGCCGCGAGGTGGCTGCCGAGCTAGCGAAGAAGGGAATTGAGATGCTTGACGCTCCTGTCTCCGGCGGCGAGCCCAAGGCCATCGACGGGACGCTCGCCATCATGGTCGGCGGCAAGGAAGCGGTCTTCGAAAAGGTGAAGGACGTGTTGCTGAAGATGGGAGCGAGCGCGGTTCTCTGCGGAGACATCGGCGCCGGCAACGTGACCAAGCTCGCCAACCAGATCATTGTCGCGCTGAACATCGCCGCAATGTCGGAAGCTTTCGTCTTGGCGACCAAGGCTGGAGTGGATCCCGAGCGCGTCTTCAATGCCGTCAAGGGAGGCCTCGCGGGAAGCACCGTCCTCAACGCGAAGGCTCCCATGGTCCTCGAGGGAAACTACAAGCCCGGATTCAGGATCGAGCTGCACATCAAGGATCTGCAGAACGCGCTCGACACGGCGCACGAGATCGGCGTTCCGATCCCCCTCACGAGCCAGATCATGGAGATCATGCAGGCCCTCAAGGTCGACGGGAAGCAGGCCGAAGACCATGGAGGCATCATCCAGTTTTATGAAAAGCTCGCCGATGTCAAGGTCCGCAAAGGAGGCGCGAAGTGAGCGCGATGCGTCTCGCGGGCAAGACCGCTCTGATCACTGGCGCCGCAGGGGGGATCGGCGCGGAGATCGCCCGAAGGTTTCGGGAGGAAGGCGCCTCAGTGTTCGTCGCGGATACGAACTGCGTGGAGGGGGCAAAGACGGCCGCGTCTATGGGAGCGGTCTTCCTACAACTCGACATCACTTCGGAGGACAGCTGGAAGGCTGCACTTTCCACCGTGCTCGAGCAGACCGGTCGCCTCGACGTCCTCGTGAATAATGCGGGCATCAACATCAGGAAAAACATAGAGGAAATGGACGTGGAGTCCTTCGACGCCATGTTCGCGGTGAACGTCAAAGGGCCGTTCCTCGGAATCAAGCACTCCCTGCCGATCATGAGGGCAGCGGGCGGGGGGGCCATCCTCAACATGTCCTCGATATGCGGCCTGGTCGGCCACAGGTACACGAACGAGACCTATACGGCGACCAAGGGCGCGCTGACAATGCTCACGAAATCGGTGGCCGTAAGGTACGCCAAGGACAATATCCGCTGCAATTCCGTCCACCCCAGCACGGTGGAGACCGCCTTGGTGCAGGCCATGCTCAAGGACCCCGAGCGCCGGGCAGAGAGACTCGGCGAAGTGCCTCTCGGAAGACTGGCCAGCACAACAGACGTCGCGAATGCCTTGGTCTACCTGGCGAGCGACGAGGCTTCGTTCATAAACGGGGCTGCGATCCCCATAGACGGAGGCCTGACGGCGGGGTAGGGAGCCTCACTCCGAGACGAGTGCGAAGTGTCGCCGGACACATCCGCTTAATCGCATCCCGCTCGCCAGGGGCCCATCCGAAAGCCGGGCCGCCCCCTCTATACTGGTCTACGGAAAGGGCTTCCCCATCGTAGACACTCCACTGAGCTCGGTGCTGGAGTCGCAGGACGCCAATCTCCTTGATGTGGCCACACACGCGCCTGGCCCAAAGGGCTCGCTGCCGCTCACGCCCGAGATGCTGCTCACCGAGCCCTCCGGCAATTTATTCGGCCTATCGCAAAACGCCGGAATGGGTTGGGAGCCGAATCGCCTTCTCGATCCAGAGTTTCTGATCCTCAGCACCCACGGAGGCCTGCGCGCGGAGAATGGCGAGGCCATCGCGCTCGGCTTCCACACCGGCCACTGGGAAGTCGGCCTGCTGGTGGCCGAGGCCGCTCGCGAGCTGAAATCTCTCCGCGCCACGCCGTTCGCGGGAGCATGTACCGATCCCTGCGACGGCCGCACGCAAGGCACCACGGGCATGATGGACTCGCTGCCCTATCGGAACGATGCGGCGATCGTCCTGCGGCGCCTGATGCGATCGCTGCCCACGCGCAAGGGTGTGATTGGCGTGGCGACCTGCGATAAGGGTCTGCCCGCGATGATGATGGCCCTGGCATCGTCAGGAAAGATGCCGGCGGTACTGGTGCCGGGGGGCGTGACACTGTTGCCGGAATCCGGTGAGGATGCGGCCAAGGTACAGACGATCGGAGCGCGATTTGCGCAGAACCGTATCACGCTCGAGTATGCCGCAGAAGTCGGCTGCCGCGCCTGCGCGTCGCCGGGCGGAGGGTGCCAGTTTCTGGGGACTGCGGCGACGTCACAGGTTGTGGGCGAAGCTCTAGGGCTCTCGCTCCCGCATTCGGCTCTTGCGCCTTCGGGCCAACCCATCTGGCTCGACGCCGCGCGCCGCTCAGCCCGCGCCATATTGCGGATGCATCAACTTGGCCTCGGCATAGGCGACATCCTTACGCCTGCGTCCCTTTACAACGCCATGATCGTGAAGGCCGCGTTCGGCGGATCGACGAACCTTCTCATTCATCTCCCGGCCATTGCACATGCAGCGGGCTTGACGCAACCCACAGTCTCCGATTGGGTCGAGGTCAACCGCCTTGTGCCGCGCCTTGTTGACGCACTGCCCAACGGGCCGCGCAATTTTGCCACGGTGCAGGTATTTCTTGCCGGTGGCGTTCCTGAAGTCATGCTGGATCTGCGCAAGCACGGGTTTCTTGACGAGAAGGTGAAGACAGTCAGCGGCGAAACGCTCGGCGCGTGCCTCGACTGGTGGCGTGATAGCCCACGCCGCGCTGCGCTGCGGCGTCTCCTCAAGGAGAGGGACAGAATCGATCCCGGGGATGTGATCATGTCGCCCGATCGCGCTAGGTCGCGTGGGCTCACGGCGGCGGTCTGTTTTCCGATCGGCAATCTCGCCCCCGACGGATCGGTCGTCAAGAGCACTTCGATTGACCCGTCGTTGGTCGGCGAAGACAATGTTTACCGGCATGTAGGGCCGGCTCGAGTCTTTGTCACCGAAGCCGCTGCGATCCAAGCGATCAAATCCGGTGAGATCTTCGAGGGCCATGTGATCGTCCTCATCTGCGGGGGGCCGGCAGGCGCCGGCATGCAGGAGATCTACCAGATCACCGCCGCGCTGAAGCAACTGCCGCACTGCAAGCACGTAGCCGTGTTGACCGATGCGCGCTTCAGTGGCGTCTCCACGGGAGCCTGCATCGGCCACATTTCCCCCGAGGCGCTCGCCGGCGGCCCAATTGGCAAGGTGCGGGAAGGCGACCAGATCGAGATTGTGATCGATCGCGCCCGGCAAATCGGATCTGTGCACCTGGTTGGAGAAGGCGACGAACGGTTCAGCGCCGAAGAAGGCACGAAGCGCCTCGCCGCGCGCGGTCCCCGCCCCGATCTAGCTCCGCATCCCGAACTGCCCGCGGACACGCGCCTGTGGGCCGCGCTCGTCACTGCAAGTGGCGGCGTCTGGGGCGGCTGCGTCTACGATGTCGATCGAATTGTCTCTCAATTGGAGAAGAAGGCGTGAAGCTCTACCGGACCAGCAACGGAAATTTCGTGGAAGAAGGCGGCAAACACTTTCGCGTTCCTGAGGCCAACTGGGATGCGCTTGTCGCGCACGAAAATCTCGGCGCCTACCTGCGCTCTGTCGTTGACGCCGGAAGGCCCGCCTCCGATTTTGCATCAGCGCGTCTCGAGGCTCCCATTGGCAGCCAGGAAGTCTGGGCCGCTGGCGTCACCTACTTCCGTAGCCGCAGCGCGCGAATGGCCGAGGCAAAAGACGCGGGCGGCGGCGACTTTTACGACCGCGTCTACACGGCGGAGCGTCCCGAACTGTTCTTCAAAGCGACGGCCAGTCGCGTGGCCGGTCCCGGCGCCAACGTTCGCATTCGCAGTGACGCCAAATGGTCGGTTCCTGAGCCGGAGCTCACGCTGCTCATCAATCCTCGCGGGCAAATCATCGGCTACACAGCAGGCAACGATATGAGCTCTCGCGACATCGAAGGCGAGAATCCGCTCTATCTCCCTCAGGCCAAAATGTACGATCGCAGTTGCGCTTTGGGCCCCTGCATTCTGGTCAGCAGCGATCCGCTTCCGTCCACAACGCCTATTCGGATCGAAATCGTCCGTGGCGGCCAGGCAGTGTTCTCCGGCGCCACCACGCTCGCGGAGCTGAGGCGCGCTCCCGCCGATCTGGCCGCCTACCTTTTTCGTGAGAACACATTCCCCTTTGGTGCTTTCTTGATGACCGGAACCGGAATCGTTCCGCCCGATGACTTCACCCTCGCGCCAGCCGACAGAATTCGTATTACCATCGACCCTATCGGTACGCTCGAGAATGACGTGGTCCAGGGAAGACTCGCCCCGGTCGTCTGATCCCCCAACAGATCGCGACCCAACCGATCGCAACAAGGAGACGATTGAACGCCCAGGGTTCCTCTTCAGTCCCAAATTCGCCGCGCCACGCTCACATTCCGCGCCGCCGCTGGCGTATCGCCTGGCTGCTCGGCATCGGCGTCCTGGTCAACTTCTTTGACCGCGTCAATCTCTCCGTCTCGCACGATTCTCTGATCGCCGCCTTCGGAATCTCCGATGTCGTCTTCGGCTATCTTTCCAGCTCCTACAACTGGACTTATGCCCTCTGCCAGTTGCCCATCGGCGTGGTGCTTGACAAGCTTGGTGTCCGCCGCGTAGGGCGCATCGGCACGTTTATCTGGAGCGCCGCTTCCTTTGCCGCATCCTCCGCTCCCAATCTGAGCGCATTTTTTGGCGCGCGGTTCCTGCTCGGCGTAGGCGAAGCGCCGACCTTCCCCGCAAACGCCAAGGCCATCGGACTCTGGTTCCCCGAGCGAGAGCGCAGCTTCGCCACCTCGCTCAACGACTCTGCTGCCAAGTTCGCCTCGGCCATCGGTGTTCCCGTCATCGGCATCGTTCTCATCCACGCCGGATGGCGCTGGAGCTTCGCCTTCACCGGCGCCATCAGTCTCGCCTACTTCCTTCTTTTCTGGCGTGTCTATCGCGATCCTGACGACGATCCCGAGCTGACCGAAATCGAGCGCCTGCATATCGAAGATCAAGCCGCCACCCCCGCCGCCCCCGGCCGCGTCGAAGAGCGCTCATCGTCGCTCGGCCAACTGCTGTCCCAGCGCAAGGTCCTTGGCCTCGCCCTCGGCTTCGGCGCGTACAACTATGTCTTCTTCCTGCTGCTCTATTGGCTGCCGGCATATTTGTCCTCGGCTCTGCATATCGATCTCCTCCACTCGTTCCTATACACCAGCGTGCCGTGGTTCCTTGCCACCGCGACGGACCTCGCGTTCGGCGGATTTCTTGTCGACTTCCTGGTCCAGCGCGGCTTCGGCCAGAGTGCTGTTCGCCGCACCGTCCTCATCGGCGGCACGGCGTTTGGGCTGGGCATTCTCGGCGCGGCTCACGCGCACAGCGCTTCACAGGCCCTCATCTGGATCACCCTCTCGCTCAGTGGTCTTGCCGCAGCGGCGCCCGTGGCCTGGTCGCTGCCCTCCTTCATCGCCCGCCGCCCCGACGTGGGCAAAGTCGGCGGGATCATCAATTTCTCCGGCCAGGTCTCCGGGATTGCGGCTTCCATCCTCACCGGCTATCTGGTCTCGGCGCGGCACTCTTACGCGGCGGCGTTTGCCGTGGCCGCCGCCTACCTGGCCATCGGCATCGCGGGGTATCTCTTCCTGCTGGGCACCATCGAGCCGTCGCCACTCGCACCCGACGCAGCGTGAAACGCCGCCGCCGCCTCATTCGCGCCGCCACGAGGCCTTTTCGCCCGCTGGTCGTCAAACACTCGAGCCATAGGCCCCACTTCGGGAACATTACCAATGTGTGTAATAGTTTTGGTGCACACGCGGAAATTTGTTCTCCTGTAACGTCGCCTGGTGCAAAATAGTCGGATGGGAGATCGAACCTAGTGCCGCGTATTCACTTTCATCAGCAACTCGCCGAACTCAAGGACAAGCTTCTGGCCATGGCTGCGCTTGCCCAGTTGGCGGTCGAGTCCTCCGTTGAAGCGTACTTGCGGCGCGATAAAGGCCTGTGCAAATTCGTCAAGCAGAACGAGCGGGCCATCGACACTGCGCAGCGCGAGCTCGACGAGATGGCCTATGAGCTTCTGGCCAAGGAGCAGCCCATGGCCATCGATCTGCGCTTCATCCTCGCCGTCATCAAGATTAACGGCGACCTGGAGCGGATTGGCGACCAGTCGATGAGCATCTCGCGGCGCACCAAGGAGATTCTCACCGCGGAAGACGTGGAGTTGCCGGTGGATTTTGCCGCCATGGGCGAGTTTGCCGCGCAAATGATTCGCAACGCCCTGCAGGCGCTGCTCGACGGCGACGCACGACTTGCCGATTCCGTGCGCGAAATGGACGACGAGATCGACCGCATGAACCGCCGCGCCCACAGTGATCTGCTTAAGATGATTGAAGAGAAGCCGCAGTTCACGCAGCAGGCGATGAACGGCATCCTTGTCGCCAAGAACCTCGAACGGATCGCCGACCACTCCTCGAACATTGCCACCGACGTGATCTTCTGGGTTCGCGGCGCCGATGTGCGCCACCAACTGAGAATGGCGATGGATTGATCGCTGCCCGTCACGCCCGAAATACAAAAGCCCCCGATTCTACCGCGAATGCGACATGAATCGGGGGCTTTCAATTGCTGCGGATTCCGCGCTGCCCAAACCTACACGCCAATCACCGCGCAAAGCTCCTTCACCGCGTCGGCGCTCTTTTTGAGCGCTGCGTCTTCTTCCGGCGTCAGCTTGATCTCGATGATCTTTTCCAGTCCCGCCGCACCCAGCTTGCAAGGGACGCCAATGTAATAGCCGTCGATGCCGTATTCGCCCTCGAGGTACACCGCGCAGGGCAGAATTTTCTTCTTGTCCTTCAGAATCGCCTCCACCATCTCGGTTACGGCCGCCGAAGGCGCGTAGTAGGCGCTGCCCGTTTTCAGGTACTTCACGATCTCCGCGCCGCCGTCGCGCGTGCGCTGCACAATCTGCTCCAGGCGATCCGGCGCGATCAGCTCCGTGATGGGGATGCCTGCCACCGTCGAATACCGAGCCAGCGGCACCATGGTGTCGCCGTGCCCGCCCAGCACGAAGGCCGTCACGTTCTCCACGCTCACGTTCAGCTCCGCCGCGATGAAGCTGCGGAAGCGCGCCGAGTCCAGCACGCCGGCCATGCCGATCACTCGCTCGCGATTGAATCCTGCCTGGCGATAGGCTGCCTGGGCCATCGCGTCAAGCGGATTCGAGACGATGATGAGAATGCACTCAGGCGACTGCGCCACCACCTTCTGCACCACGTCCGACATGATCTTGAAGTTGGTGTGCAGCAGATCGTCGCGGCTCATGCCCGGCTTGCGCGGAATGCCCGCCGTGATCACCACAATGTCGGAGTTCGCGGTAGCCGCGTAGTCATTGGCGCCCACGATGGCCACGTCGCGCTTCTCGATCGGCATGGCCTCCAGCAGGTCCAGCGCCTTTCCCTGCGGCACGCCCTCCACCACGTCAATCAGTGCCACATCGGCCAATTCCTTCGCCGCAATCCAGTGCGCGGCCGTTGCACCCACGTTCCCCGCGCCCACAATGCTTACCTTCTTCCGCATTTCGTCTCCTGGGAGTTCATAGTTCGCAGTTCATAGTTCGTAGATTCCGTTCATATGCAACTGGCGGGCAGCCGAGATGCGCGAACGGCCAACCAGGAACTCAAAGCAGTGAGCTAAGAACTGTGAACTGTTCACATATTTCCAATAATCCGCGATGCAAACTCGCTCGTGCCCACCTTCGTCGCGCCGGCAAGTTGGCGTTCAAAGTCGTACGTTACAAACTTCTGCTGAATTGTCTTCTCCATGGCGTTCTCGATCATCCTGGCCGCTTCCTTCCAGCCGATGAACTCGAGCAGCATCACGCCCGAAAGAATCACCGAGCCGGGGTTGATCACGTCCTTGTCGGCGTACTTGGGCGCCGTGCCGTGCGTGGCCTCGAACACCGCGTAACCGTCGCCGATGTTCGCGCCCGGCGCGATGCCGAGGCCCCCAACCTGCGCCGCCGCCGCGTCGGAGATGTAGTCCCCATTCAGATTCGATGTGGCCAGAATGCTGTAATCCTCCGGTCGGATAATGATCTGCTGGAAGATCGAATCGGCGATGCGGTCGTTCACCAGCACTTTCTTCTTCCACGCGCCGTTTCCGTGCGACTTGCCGATCGTGTCCAGCACCGTCCTCACCTCGTCGCAAACCGAAACCTTAAAGCTCGGAGAGCCAAACTCCATCCCTGGCTCGATCAGCGCGGCATTCTCTTCAATCGAGATGCCCGGCTTCGTTTCTACGTTGCCCAGAATCCAGCTCTCGCGCTCCGTCACTGTCTGCTCGCGGAACTCCTGCGTCGCAACCTCATAGCCCCACTCGCGGAATGCGCCCTCGGTGAACTTCTGGATGTTTCCCTTGTGGACGATGGTAACCGTTTTGCGTCCCGATTCCAGAGCGTGGCGGATCGCATACCGCACCAGTCTCTTGGTTCCGAAGATGGAAATCGGCTTGATGCCCACCCCCGAGTCGGTCCGCACTTTCTTCTTGCCGCCCTTCAGCAGGTCGTCATTGAGAAACGAAATCAGCCGCGCTGCATCTTCCGACCCCTGCTTGAACTCGATGCCCGCATACACATCCTCGGTGTTCTCCCGGAAGATCACGATGTCGAGCTTCTCCGGATGTTTGACCGGGCTGGGCACGCCCTGGTAGTACTTCACCGGCCGAACGCACGCATATAGATCGAGAATCTGGCGCAACGCAACGTTGAGCGAGCGAATGCCCCCGCCGACAGGCGTCGTCAACGGTCCTTTGATGGAAACGCGCAAATCGCGCGCGGCCGCCACAGAGTCGTCGGGCAGCCAGTTATTGAACTGGCGAAAGGCCTTCTCGCCGGCGAAGATCTCAAACCAACGAATGGCGCGCTTGCCGCCGTACGCTTTCTCTACGGCCGCATCAAAGACCCGTTGCGACGCCTTCCAAATGTCGCGTCCCGTGCCATCGCCCTCGATGAAAGGAATGATGGGGTGGTCGGGAACATTAAATCGCCCGTCCGAGTATTCGATCGGCTGCCCCGTCTTGGGCAATTCCAGCCCGTTGTATGTGCTTTGCATGATTTTTGGGGAAGTCCCTTCCAAGACAAGTCCAAAGTTGATTGGTCCAAGGTTGAGGCTACCATTTGGAATTTAGCGGTGGCAATGGCAGGTGGCAGGAGTTCTCGCCATGAGCCGCTTCAATGAGCTGACCCTTGAAACTTTGTTTCGCCAAACATCACACGCAGCACATCGATATTTTTCGCGTAATCGCCATGCGCTTTGGTCGGCGATTCGAAAAGCCCGAACCAGCGCGTGGCATTCTTCACGTAGAGATTCACAACTTCCACGTCGCCGATCTTCGGCACGCGGTAGGTGATCACGTCGCTCGGGTCGCTCCAGGCCACCACCTGAACCTTCTCCCTGCTCGCCTCGTCGCTTGGGTGCAGAACCCCCTGAAAGCTCGTTTGATAATCCTTCCACCGGTTGACGAGCGTTCTGAAGTTGGCCGCCGGCGATGTGGGAATGGACGGAGCCGGCGCAAGCCCTCGCGACTTCATTCCAATTGTTGAACTATCCAGCGCGCTCTCAAGATTCGTGATCTCCAGCATCTCAAGCTGGTTGGCGAAGAAATAAACCAGCGATGTTCGCTCAAAAATGTAGCGCATCGCGTTCTCTTCAGCCGTTTTCCTGGCGGCATCCGACGCGGATAGCTCCTCTCCATCCACATTGGCAAACTCCGGGTTGAGCGTATTGAAGAGTAGATAGCTGCCCAGGCTGTGCGTCACCCCGATGAATTCCTGGTCCAAGGTGTTGTCCCGGCTCAGTTGAGATTTCCAGTCGTACTTTCCCACACCCCCGTTCCCGCTCCAATCGGCCTCTGCTGCGTGGAGATCGAACGCCGCCGATTTGGCCATCAATTGCCGCAATCCGTCGCGCAGAATGCCGCCCAGCGGTCCCACCGCCATCAGCACGTCCGAAAGCCCCCAGTCGACGAGCCCCGCCTTGAGCTCTCGGTTCACCAGAACGCCGCGCGGCCGTATCTTCGCCAGTTTCGCAGCTTGGTCGGCCGGAATCCACGGATAGAACCTCCCCAATCCGCCCGGATCCTGAACGGATTGTTCGGAGCAAACCTGCAGCAGATGCTGGTCGGGACCGGAAAGATGCGCCTCAGCGGCCACGACGCGGCGGCATTTCAGCGCCAGCGCCAGCGGCCACCAGTTGATCTCATCCAGCACCAGCACCGCGGGATGCCCCTTGAGGTGAACAACCCAGTGCACAACAAACGGCGCTGCTGCGTGCCACTCCTCGGGGTTGTTCCACATCGGGCTGCCCAGGTACGCGAGCGTGGGAGGCTCAACGTCGCTCGAGAATTCGCCTTTGTCGGCAAACTCGACGCCCGCACTCTTCCAGTCGGCGGCGTCGCACAGCTTGAGCTCGGTGCAAATCGAATCGCGCAGCTTCCCCGAATCGCCTGCCCCCACCTGGTCGATCCCGTGTACGTAGAGAATGTGCACCGGATGCCGGTCAGCAGAGTCGAGCTCATCTGCAATGCTGGTCAGGGTCCTGAGAGAACCGCTTGTGTCCTCGACCACCTTGGCGCGAGCCGGCGCCGCGCCTCCGGCGGCAGCCAGGAGAAGGAAAGGTATCGTCCACTTGCGCGTCTGCATCAATCGATCACTCCGGGAGGAGTGCCAGCCACGACTATAGCATTTTCAATCCGCCGATCTCGCGCGGTCATCGAGACGGGGCCGTGGTCGAAATCGGGGTGAACTGATTCGCGCCGGCTTAAGCTACCGGCTCCTGTCGTCCCTCAATCCGTCGCTATCGAACCGCGGAATGCCGAAGTGTCCGCGGAGACGGAGCAGATCCACCGGGCTCAGATTCCCGGCCACTGATGCCAGCGTCAGGCTCTTTGGGCTCTCAACAAGCACCACTCCGCCGCGCACGTTGGCGCCGTCCAGCACCAGCCACACGTCCGTGATATCGCTGTGGTCCGCGCCGCCCAGATTCGTCGAGCTCAGGACGTGCTTCCAGCCGCGCAGGTGGTAAGCCTCGCGAATTGCTTCAACCTGCGCCGGGTCGGCCTGGCCGTCAGCCGCGAACCGCAGCACATGCACGCTCACGCCGTCGAGCTTGGCCACCGTCTGCCTCAGGTCGGCGTCCGAGTCCGGCATCAGACCGGCTGCCGCTGCCAGCATGGTCCGATCCAGCGTGAAGCTCTCTTTGGCTACGGCCTGCCCGCTCAGCTCCGCGAGGGCCGGTGGCGTCCACTCCAGGATCGCTGAGCCGAAGTCAGGGCTGGCCGGCCCAGTCGCAGCGCTCGGCACGTTGCCGGGATCGGGAGCCGCCGAAGGTTCAGGAGCTTGCGCCGACGCGACTGAGCAGCTCATTGCCACGCTCAAAACAGGGATTCCCAGCCAAACCATCCGTTGCATCATGCCTATTAAACGCACTGCGCGTGAGAAAGTTGCTTCCTCCACGACCCTCTACGAAGCCTTTTCCGCGCCCATCCTGAACCCCGTCGTCAACTCAGCCGATGACGATCCGGAGCCCCCGCCAAACCCTTCGCGATGAACCTCAAATGAAAATAAGCGAAACTCTGCTCGCACCCTTCAGGATGCGATAGACTCATGCGGGAACGTCAAAAAACGGCCACACTTCTTTTACCCACGGAGGGCACATAGAAATTGGGAAAACGCATGGTCCCAAAGAAGCTTTTCTTCACCAAGGGCGTCGGCAAACATAAGGAGCGGCTCACCTCCTTTGAGCTGGCACTTCGCGATGCGGGCATCGCCTCGCAGAATCTGGTGCGCGTCTCCTCCATCTTTCCGCCGCAATGCAAAATGATTCCGCGCAAGGAAGGCCTCAAGTACCTGGACGACGGTGAGGTCGTATTCGCAGTCATCGCGGAGAATTCCACGCGCGAGCCGCATCGCCTTGTCGCCTGCAGCATCGGCGTGGCCATCCCGGCTGATCGCAACACCTACGGCTACCTCAGCGAGCACCACAGTTTTGGCGAGACCGACGATCAAGCCGGCGAGTACGCCGAGGAACTGGCCGCCGAAATGCTCGCCACCACCCTGGATGTCGAATTCGATCCCGACAAGAGCTGGGACGAGAAAAAAGAAATCTACCGCATCTCCAACAAAATCGTCCGCACCAGCAACATCACCCAGTCGGCCGTCGGCGACAAGCGTGGTAAGTGGACTACCACTATCGCTGCCGCAGTCCTGATTTTGGAAGAGTAGCGGTCACACCCCGGCTCCTCTCGAGAGGCCAATTCCGCATGCCGGGGTTGGCCTTGTTGCATCGGCCAGATTCATCTTCAACGGAGGCTCGCAAGACCAGCAATGACCACGGCGCACAGATTCACGGTTGCTCTCGTGCAGATGCGCATGGGCGCTGATCCCGAGGCGAACTTCTCGGCCGCCCTTCGCCACATTCGCGAGGCCGCGAAGCTCGGCGCGCAAATCGTCTGCCTGCCCGAGCTCTTCCGCTCGCAGTATTTTTGCCAGCGCGAAGACCTGCGCCTCTTCGATCTCGCCGAGCCCATTCCCGGCCCCTCAACCGCCAGGCTGGCCGAGGTTGCCCGCGAGTCCCACGTCGCCGTCGTGGCCTCTCTCTTCGAGCGGCGCGCTCCGGGCCTCTACCACAACACAGCCGTCACCCTGAACGCCGATGGCGAAATCGCGGGCGTCTATCGCAAGATGCATATCCCCGACGACCCGCTTTATTTCGAAAAATACTACTTCGCACCCGGCGATCTCGGCTTTCAGGCCGTCGACACATCCGCCGGCCGCGTGGGTACTCTCGTCTGCTGGGACCAGTGGTATCCCGAGGGCGCGCGGCTCACCGCTCTGCAGGGCGCCGAGGTGCTCTTTTATCCCACCGCCATCGGTTGGCACCCGGCGGAGAAAGACGAGTTCGGCGCAGCGCAGTTCGACGCATGGCGCACTATCCAGCGCTCCCACGCCATCGCGAACGGCGTCTATGTAGCCGCCGTCAACCGCGTCGGCCTCGAGCACGGCGAGGTCAAATTGGCTCACGGCGACATTCTGGGCAATCGCGCCTCCGGGCCGGGCCTCGAATTCTGGGGCGGCAGCTTTCTCGCCGACCCCTTCGGCCGCATCGTTGCCAAGGCCGGCCACGATGCCGAAGAGATCGTCCTCGGCGAAATCGATCGCTCTCTGATTGAAGAGACGCGCCGCAACTGGCCCTTTCTGCGCGACCGCCGCATCGACGCCTACGCGCCCATCACCCAGCGCTTTCTCGATTCATCCCACCCACGCGCCGCGCACAAAGAGCACAAGTAGCCATGCCCGCTCGACCGCAAACAAAGACCGGGGCCCCTATCAAACCCCCTCCTGCTTTGACGGAGTCAAGAATCCCCCGCGCCCTCGGCTACCGCATGCCCGCCGAGTGGGAGCCGCACGAGGCCACATGGCTTGCCTGGCCGCACAATCCCGAGGACTGGCCGGGCAAATTCCAATCCATCCCCTGGCTCTACGCGGAAATCGTCCGCCTGCTCGCCGCCCATGAGCGCGTGCATCTGATTGTCGAAAGCGCAGCCGCCAAGCAGCGCGTCACCTCCATGCTCCACCGCGCCGGCGCAAACCTCGATCAAGTCGCCTTTCACGCCTGGCCCACCGACCGCGGTTGGACGCGCGACTCCGGTCCGATTTTCGTCCGCAACGGGGAAGGCCGCGTCGCCCTCACCGACTGGCGCTTCAATGCCTGGGCCAAGTACGACGACTGGCGTCTCGACGACAAGCTCCCCGGCCGCGTCACCAAACTGCTCGGCCTCTCTGCATGGCAACCTGCGGTCCAAAACCAGAACGGTGCGAAGCACCACCCGATCGTCCTCGAAGGCGGCTCCATCGACGTGAACGGCGCTGGATCTCTGCTCACCACCGAAGAATGTCAGCTGAGTGAGGTGCAGCAGCGCAACCCGGGCGTCAGCCGCGAGCAACTTGAGCTCGTCTTTCACGACTATCTCGCCATCGACCAAACCATCTGGCTCAATCGTGGCATCGTCGGTGACGATACACACGGCCATATCGACGACATTGCCCGCTTCGTCGCGCCCGCCACCATCGTGGCAGCCGTCGAGACCAACGCAGACGACCCCAATCGCACCCCGCTCAGGGAGAACCTGAAGCGCCTGACCGCCGCGCGCACTCCCCAGGGCAAGCAGTTCACCGTCGTCGAACTGCCCATGCCGCGCCCTATCCTCTTTCGCGGCCAGCGCCTGCCGGCCAGCTACGCCAACTTCTACGTCGCCAACGGCCTCGTGCTCGTGCCCACTTTCCACGATCCTAACGACCGCGTCGCGCTCAACACGCTCGCCGAACTCTTTCCCGGTCGCGAGGTCATTGGCGTTCACAGCGTAGACCTGATCTGGGGCCTCGGCGCTCTCCACTGCATGACCCAGCAGCAACCCGCGGCCGTACCATCGAAACCATGATCGACGATCGCCAAGCCATGCAGGCCGCGCTGGCCGAAGCTCGACTGGCGGCAGACGCCGGCGAAGTTCCCATCGGCGCCGTCATCGTGCACCAAGGCGCGATCATCGCCCGCGGCCAGAATCGTGTCCTGCGCAACGTGGATCCCACTGCCCACGCCGAAATCGTCGCTTTGCGGGCCGCCGCCGCGGCCCTCGCCAACTACCGCCTCTCCGGCTGCACGCTTTACGTCACGCTCGAGCCCTGCGCCATGTGCGCCGGAGCCATGATCCACGCCCGCATCGACCGCCTTGTCTTCGCCGCCCCCGATCCCAAGGCCGGAGCCTGCGGCTCGGTGCTCTCCGTCCTCAACCACCCCCAGCTCAACCATCAAATTCAGATGGAGCAGGGAATCCTGGCCGATGAATCCGCCGAACTTCTCCGCGATTTCTTTCGTGATCGCCGCTAAGATAACCGCTCATTCGCAGTCTTGCCGGCCCGCTGTCCTTCTAGAGCATTTTAGGAAATAGTATAGACTGGTAATTGGCGACACTCCGCGGCGCAGAAGATATGGGGCGACCCTATGGGGATGATTTGCGTCGTAAGTTTCTATCTGCCTACGACGAAGGCGAG
>JBEKSA010000022.1:0-69768 GCA_049517515.1 Occallatibacter sp. | reverse complement strand
GGCCCGAACCCGGGAAACTCTCGAACAAGCCATTGCCGATGCCCTCAAAAGGATCACACCGGACAACGCCAGGGCGTGGTTCAGGCTCTGCAATGCAGTCTACAGCATTTCCTAAAATGCTCTAGTAAAGTCAGCATTGGTGCCTTCGCTAGCAAACGGGTATCCAAATTCTCTTGTTCACCTATACCAATGCCTGAGAAACGCGGCCAGACTAGAATTGAACGGCGTCGTTGTTGAATTCGGGATGTTCAAAGGTGGAACCACGATGCTGCTCTCACGATTCATTGAATCCCTTGGGCGATCGTGGCCGGTAATTGGATTTGACACTTTCGCGGGATTCCCCGAGAAACGGCATGTTCTCGATATGTATAGTCATCCAGATTGTGTTTACCTTGATGAGGATCGTGTCCGGCGGCACGTGTCGGGGCGCAATATTGAGGTTGTCGCCGGCGATGTTGTCACAACTGTCCGACGCATGGCCGATTCAGAAATTGTTCTGGCGTTTATTGACACTGACAACTTCACTTCTGCATCCGCAATTCTCGATGCGATTCAAGACCACCTTGTCATTGGCGGTTCCATCGTATTTGATCATTTCACGGGTCGGAATCGGTTCCGATACACTCTGGGAGAACGCTTCGCGGCGAAGCGCCTTCTCGACGACAGTCGGTATTTCAACCTCCATGACACGGGCGTTTTCTTAAGGCAAAAGTAGTCGGCTAAAAGGAGGGGAACGTGATCAAGATGAGACCGCCAGTTCCGAGACCAGGAATTTACGAGCTCTATTGGAGGTTCGCGGCCCGCCGTCAATCGGCATTCGAGCGACGGTTCGGTGGACAACCACGTCCCTGGTCAGACGACCCTATCATTGAGCGTTTCAAGTTCTGCAATGTGTTCCGTGCTGCAGATCGAGTATCTCAGTACATGATTCGGGAAGTTGCGTGCGCACGTCATCAAGACGGCGCAGCTAATCGCCTATTTCGTATCATCGCATTTCGCACATTTAGCCAATCCAATACTTGGAACGGCTTGTGCTGGCGACTTGGCGGCCCGCCTACGT
This sequence comes from Occallatibacter sp., assembly GCA_049517515.1. GTDB lineage: Bacteria > Acidobacteriota > Terriglobia > Terriglobales > Acidobacteriaceae > Telmatobacter. Next base: position 68,708 of record JBEKSA010000022.1, on the reverse strand, counting down.
TGGAGCATCTCAGATCAGGCGCCTTTGAAGCTGCCTTAGACGACATTAAGCGTGAGTCTGGAGGGCTCTATACCGGAGCGTTCATTCTCTGTGCGACCAAGACGTTTGGGTACGACGAGAAGCATAGGAATCATGTTGCCCTCTTTAAACATATGTTCTTCGAGCGATCTATTGCGCAGGAGTTGCTCAATGCTGATTCGCTTGCGGCGATTGTCAGGATTTTGGGTACGTTTCCGCTCACAGGACCCTTTATGTCGTATCAGATTGCGATCGATCTTAATTACTCTGATTTGATTAACTTCGATGAGGATGATTTCACCCAGGCAGGCCCAGGAGCGCTCCGGGGCATCAAAAAGGCGTTTATTGACACTGGCGATTACGCGCCATCTGACATTATCAAGCGAATGGTCGACTTACAGGAGCTGGAATTCAATAGGCTTAACTTGCCATTTAACGGCCTCTGGGGGCGTCGTCTACATGCGATCGATTGTCAGGGGTTATTCTGTGAACTCGACAAGTATTGCCGCGAGGCGGCGCCGGAGTTATCGAGCGCGAGATCGCGGATAAAAGCGCGCTTTGTTCCGTCGCCTGAGCTGATTTGCTTCGTCTTTCCTCCCAAATGGGGATTGACGATTCAACCTTCCGTTGTTGTCGGCGACAATGTACAGTGTCAACTCGATCTCTTTCGCACACGCTTCTCAGCGAATGACGAGTCAGCAGAGGATTTGATGGCCACCTACGCGTGAAGGGTTATCTGGCTTGGCGAAACCTGTATTCCACTGCCCCGGACGATGCTTGCCAATGAGAACGGCAAAGGCTTGCTCGTACCACGCCATCGGACCGCATCATGATTGGGTCCTATGGTCTGTTCGCTCATCTCTTGCGGACATAGGAGAGTCGGAATGGATTGAGAGTTACTCACCGCAAAGGGCTTCACTCTGGCCTTCACTCCCCCCGGGGACGACAGAGTTGCGAATACTGATCCGGCATCAGCCAACCCGAGCCGCGTGATTGCAAGTTTTCGCGATATTGTGCTCGGCTAGTGTGTAAAAAGTGTGCCGAGAAGGCGGCGGACACTCAGACGGAAAGCGGTTGGTAACTTCGCCGTTCCCTGCCCGCTATTGTCCGACAGAATTCCCTAACCAAACCGTTCGGGTTAAGCACAGGCACCGCTAGCTCTTCCACCAAGTTCAGTTTGGTTGAAGCGATCGAAAGGGGACTTCGGGAATCCCCGCTGGAGAATTTGCCGATTTTCTCCTCAGTAGAGGGTGCAGAAAAATGCTCTCCGGTCCCTTTTGCCCTGGCCATATCCGAGAAACTGGCCGGAAATCGAGCGAAGGCGGGATAATTCTCTTCAAGTTATTGATTATAAAGACTCTATGGCGGAGAGGGAGGGATTCGAACCCCCGATACCCTTTCAGGTATGCCGGTTTTCAAGACCGGAGCCATCAACCGCTCGGCCACCTCTCCGCGGTCTGCCGGCCATCTTCGATTGTACGTCGAATCGAGCCAGTTTAAGGAATGCGTGCGCCGCAGGCCGCCGCGTGTATCCGCTGGCCCATAAATAGAAAGCGGGCGCACACGGCTCCCGCTTCCCGCATTTGCTCAGTAACTACTGCTTGCCTTCGAGTTCGTCGGCCAGCGTGCCCACACCATAAATCTTGCGCAGTCCCTCGATGATTCCGGCGGAGTGCACGGCGACCGCGCGGTTTTTTGTGCCGTCGTAAACGAAGTCTCCGGCCAGCGACTCGATGTCTCCGTCGAAGATGAGTCCTACCAGCTCACCGCCCCGGTTCACTACCGGCGAGCCGGAGTTGCCTCCGGTCACATCGCAGGTACAGACAAAATCCATCGGCGTAGCCAAATCGAGTTTGTCGCGAGCCGCGGCCTCTTTCGGAGTCAGATCCCACGGGGACTGGTTACTGAAGCTCGCTGCGCGATCGTAGAGTCCATAGAACGTAGTGAACGGCGGAGCAGTGGTTCCGTTATACGGATAGCCGTCGACCGTGCCATAGGTAAGTCGCAGCGTAAACGTGGCGTCAGGATAGGCATTCTTGCCGTAAACGGCAAAGCGCGCGTTGCCCAGCTTCTCGCCCGCCGCGTCGAAGACGCTCGCAATGTTATCTCGATATTTCACGTAGCTCGCACGCCACACCGGATCCACGCGGCGCGCGGCCACGATCATCGGATCGGTGGAAGCGGCCGCGGCAGCCTCGCCGCCATCGATCAGGCTCTTGCGAAAGGCGGGATCGCCGAGTTTTGTTCCGTCCACAAGCGCGTCAACAGTCTTATCGATGTCGCCGCCCTGCACGATCGCCTGCAGGTACTCGTCGCCGGCGCCCAGTTTTTCCTTGGCGAGATTCAGCGCAGTCTTCATGTAGAGCTTCTCAACCGAGAGATGAATGGGGGCTGGAGAAAACAGTTGATAGCGCAGGGAATCCAACCCTGCCTCGTGATACTGCGGCAGTCGATCGCCGTCGGGTTTCTTCACTTCGACGACATACTGCACAATCTGCAATGCGAACGAAAATAACTGGCTATCCGTCCGGCGAAAACGTAGTTTCTGCATCTCCGGTGTGGCAAGGTCCACCGCGTGCGCCACTTCGTCCCACGCGTCGCCATATTCTTTCTGCAACCCTGGATCCGCGGCCACTTTATCGCGCAGGTCCTTCTCTTCGGCCCGTTTCTTGGCCAGAATGGCCTTGTCAGAAAGTGCCTCCTCACGTCCCAGGTAGACCTTCAGGCTGTTCTGCAGCAGAAACACATTCGTTCCCACTAGCCGCGCTTGTTCCGGATCCTGCTTTGCGAATTCCTGCTCAGCCTCGATGCGCCGCTGCAAATACTGAATCCCCGCCGGCTCAATCACATCTCGCTCCAACAGCAACTTGGCCACGGTATCCTGCCGCGCCGTCGAACCCGGATGGCCCGAGACGAACACCAGCTCGCCCGGCGCCGCGCCCTTCGTGCTCCACTTCAGATAGTTCTCCGTGCGCAGCGGTTTGCCGTTGTCATACACGCGATAGAGCGCCATATCGAAGTCGTACCGCGGATAGGTGAAGTTATCCGGATCGCCGCCGAAAAAGGCAGCCTGCTCCTCCGGCGCGAACACGAGGCGCACGTCGGTGTACGCCTTATATTGATAGAGCCAATACTCCCCGCCATCATAGAGAGTCACCACGTCGGAGCGCAGGCCGGTCTTGTCTTTGCTTTCCTTCTCGATGGTCGCGATCTCAGCCTCGCGCGCCTTCAGCGCATCGGCATCACCGTTGGCGCCCTTTGCAGCGCCCTGCACTCGCGCCGTTACGTCCTGCATGCCCACCAACACATTCACTTCCAAATCCGGAGTCTTCATCTCCTGGTCCGGCGTCGCGGCGTAGAAACCATCGCGCACATAATCGTGATCCGGCGTCGAGTTCTTCTGCAGCTGGCCGCGCGCCACGTGATGGTTCGTCAGCAACAGGCCGTTGGAGCTGACAAACGAGCCCGATCCGCCGTCGTTTAACCGCACGCTCGAAAGCCGCAGATGATCCAGCCATTCCCGTGTGAGATGAAAGTTGTATTTGTCCGCCAGCTCCTTGAGCGGCGGGTTATCAAGCGTCCACATGCCCTCTTCGGCGCACATCGGCGTCACGAGCGCGAAAAGCAGCGCGAGAATCACAAAAACGGAGCGAAGAGCACGAGCGGTCATAGAATCCTCATAAACTCGCGAGCGTCAAATGGCGCCTCGCGATTAGCTTTGCGGCAATACCAGCACTTCTACCCCTGAGGCTGCGTCTTTCTGGTGGAAGACCGTTTCGGTGGCCTTCTTGAAGTCCTCCGGCCTGGCGTAGGGAATGTCGGTGAAGGTTTGCGGATTGCGGTCGGTGAGCGGGAACCACGAGCTCTGCACCTGAATCATGATGCGATGACCGCGGCGGAAGGTGTGATCGAGATCGGGCATTGTGAAGTCAAGGTCGGTTTCTTTGCCGGGTACGAGCGGCTCCGGCTTCTCCCAGCTTGAGCGGAACTTCGCGCGGAACGGCTCGCCGCGCAGTAACTGTTCGTAGCCTCCCATGTGGAGCGGCAGCGCGCCAATCACGCGCTTGTTCGGGACCGAGACGTTGCCGGGGTCCTCATCGGGATAAACATCGATGAGTTTCACGTCAAAGTCGGAGTCTGTGCCCGAGCTTGCGACTTTCAGATGCGGCGAGACGGGACCGGCAATCGTCACATCCTCCGTGAGCGGATCGGTCTCGTAAACCAGCACGTCCGGCCGGTAGCTGGCGAAGCGCTGGTCGTCCACCATGTAGCGCTGTGGCACCGTGTCTGTGGTGCTGCCCTCGAACGGCACGGGATGGCCGGGGTCGCTCAGGTACTCGTCCGAACTCTCAGTCTCAACTGGTCGATCGAAGCTCAGTTTGCCGCCGGCATGAAAGTAGAGTGTCTTCGCTACCGCGTTCTTCGGCGGCCATTCGTCGTAACGGCGCCAGACATTCGTTCCGGTCTCAAATACAATTGCCGGCGGAAGCGTTTTGCCCGCGCCCTTCAAATAATGCTCGAAAAATGGGAACTGAATCTCGGCGCGGAAGTAAAGTGACGTTTTCGCGTTGAACTGCACGTCGCCTAGATGGTCGCCGTCGTTGCGTGCCCAGCCTCCGTGGACCCATGGGCCTTCCACCAGCGTTGTCGGCGTCCCGGGATTGAATTTGCGCACCGCGTAGAAGGTGCGGTACGGCCCTTCGAGGTCTTCGGCGTCGTACCATCCGCCCACCACCAGAACCGCACATTTGATGTTCTTCATGTGCCGCGACAAATCGCGCGACTGCCAGTAATCGTCGTAGGTGTCGTGTTTGTATTGATCGTCCCACATCCACGACCCGCCATCGAAATACTTGTCCAGGCTGGCCACATTCCCGGCTTTGAGAAAGAACTTGTAGCTGTCTGGCGTGCCAAAATCGAAGGGCGCTTCGGGCTTGGGCAGCGCGGGATTCTGTTGCGCATGGAAAAACGGCGCATAGAATTCAAATCCCGCCGCGAGCATGAATGCTCCGCCATGATAGGAGTCGTCGCCCAGAAAGAGATCAGTCATTGGCGCCTGCGGGCTGGCCGCGGCAATGGCCGGATGCGAGTCGATGATCGACGCCGCAGTGTAGAACCCCGGATACGAGATGCCCCAGATGCCCACCTTCCCATTATTGTTGGGCACGTGCTTGAGCAAAAACTCAATCGTGTCGTACGTGTCTGACGAATCGTCCACATCCTGCGGCGATTTCTTTTGGTCGATGTGCGGCCGCATCTCAACGAACGTGCCTTCGCTCATCCAGCGCCCGCGCACATCCTGGTAGACAAAGATGAAGCCGGATTTCTCGAACTCGTCCGACGGTCCGAGCCGCGCGGGATAACGGTCCTCGCCGTAAGGTTCGACGTTATAGGGCGTGCGCTCCATCAGGAACGGATAGGGCCCAGGGTCCGCGAGAAAAGCCGATGCTTTCGGTACGTACACGGCGGTGAAGAGCCTTACGCCGTCGCGCATGGGAATGCGGTACTCGTATTTCGTGTAGTGGGCGCGGATGTATTCTTCGCCGGGCGCCTGCGATACGGGCTGCTGGCTGCGCGCGAAAGTGAGCATAAGAACCTGCGCAGCGAGAATGACAAAGACAAAGCGTCGCAGAGTGAGCATCGTGGCCCGGAATCTCCTGACCATCCAGAGTAACGCAGCGGGACGATTTTTGACCCCGAGCCGGCATTGGAACTCCTCGAACCGCTGCCAGGATGGGCTCAATGGAGGACGAATGAGCGCGAATGGAGTCCAAGCCCTCGCTACTGCTCACAACGCACCTGGTTCGCGGCATTCTGCCGCGCAGCGGCATCCGCTTCCAGCGCTCCAATCAACCGACCTCCATTCCCTCCCGCGCATGCGCCGCTCCGCCTTCCACAGAATTTCTGCATTTCCTTATGCCATCCTTATGTGATCCGCGCTGTCCCGGTTTACTCTGAAAACGATCCCCTAATTGGCCGCAGGCGCACTCGCCGCTGAGGCTGTCTCACCATTCCCAACACCTGAGGAGAACTATGTCAAAGTACAAATTGGAGTACATCTGGCTCGACGGCAAGAAGCCCATCCCCGAACTGCGCGGCAAAACGCAGATCAAGAGCTTCGACAAAACGCCCACCCTTGCCGACTTGCCCCTCTGGGGCTTTGATGGCAGTTCCACCATGCAGGCAGAGGGCAGCAAGTCCGACTGCATCCTGAAGCCCGTGGCTCTGTATCCCGATGCCAGCCGCAAGGACGCGTTCATCGTTCTCAGCGAAGTCATGCACCCCGACGGCACCCCGCATTCCACCAATATGCGTGCGACCGCTCCCGATGATCCGGATCTCTGGTTCGGATTTGAGCAGGAATACTTCCTCTATAAGGATGGCCGTCCGCTTGGCTTCCCCGAGCAGGGCTTCCCCGGCCCGCAAGGCCCTTACTACTGCGGCGTGGGCTACAAATATATGGGCAGCATCGCCCGCACCATCGTTGAGGAGCACCTCGATCTCTGTCTCCACGCGGGCATTAACCACGAGGGCATCAACGCCGAAGTAGCTAAGGGTCAGTGGGAATTCCAGATATTCGGCAAAGGCTCGCACAAGGCCGCCGACGATCTGTGGACCGCCCGCTATCTGATGGCGCGCCTGTGCGAGAAGTACGAAGTGGACTTCCAGCTCCATTGCAAGCCGATCAAGGGCGACTGGAACGGCTCTGGCATGCACACCAACTTCTCCACCAAGCACCTGCGCGAAGTGGGCGGCAAGGAATACTTCGACGGCTTGATGGTGGCGTTCGAGAACAATATCGCCGCGCACATTGACGTCTATGGCCCTGACAACCATCTGCGCCTTACTGGACTCCATGAGACGCAGGCCATCGACAAGTTCAGCTACGGCCTCTCGGACCGCGGCGCTTCCATCCGGTTGCCCGTGAACTTTATCAAGAACGGCTACAAAGGCTATCTCGAAGATCGCCGCCCGAACTCCGAGGCCGATCCCTATCAGATCGTCTCGCGCATCCTGAAAACGGTGAGCAGCGTAGGCAAACCATCTATGGTTGCGGCTTGAAACGCATATCGGGTTCAGCAAGCAGAACGAGCCTGGCTGGCCGGCTTCGAAGTGGTTCGAAGGCCGGCTAAAACAAGCCAGCAAAAGCGGCGCAGCCCTTGAACGGCTGCGCCGGTTTTCTTTTTATCGAGCGCACAAGGGCGGTTCGCGATTTCTAATGGCCCCCTTATAACCAGCATGTTAGAGACAAGAGAACAGGACGAGGTAGAGATTGCTCATGAGGCCGGCGAGGTCAGATGTGACACATCTGCCTGAACCGCTTAACCTGGCTGCCAACATCCCAAATCCGCCGCCACGAAAGTTTGCCCGAGACCCCCAAAACCCTAAGCCTATGACCGCAGGCCATCCAGTCGAGTTGCAGCCGCTCTTCGGTGACTACCCGCTCGACCAGGCCTTCGATGAGATGCGCGAGCCCGGCGGAGAAGTGCGCGCGCAGTACCGTGCGCTGGCTGAGACGCTCGCTGCCCTGCCCGCCGACGAGCTGCGGCGCCGCAAGCAATCGGTCGACCTCGCCCTTCCTCACTCAGGGCATCACCTTCACCGTCTACGGCCGCGAAGAGGGCACCGAACGCATCTTCCCTTACGATCTGCTGCCCCGCCTGGTCACTGCCCAGGAGTGGGACCGCATCGAGCGCGGGCTTACGCAGCGCATCACCGCCACATCCGCACCGCCGTCGGCCGCGATTACGCCGACGTTCCGCCTACGCACGGCGTTCTCCGTGGCAAGACCGCGAGCGAGCTCTATGTGGCCGTGAAGGTTGAGGCAAGCGAACAGTCGCCGACCCTTGACCGCAAGCTTCCCATCCCCGAAGACTGGAGCGTGCTGGTCGAGCGCGCGCAACAGCCGCCCGAGCTCCCCGTCCCCTTCATTGATTTGCCGCAGATGCAGCAGCAGCAGTAACCCGAACTGAATGCCGCCATGCTTATTGCCCAGCCGCCGCCTGCTCCACGCCCATCGCCTTCAGCCGAATCTGGGCCAACCGCCACGTTGATGTCGGGATGGCGAGGACCCTCTTGGGTTTCTGCAGCTTGTGGTAGTCGGCGATGGCAATGTCCCGCTCCCCGTACTGCTCGGCAATCCGGCCGAGCACATACCACACTTCGTCGTTGGGCTCGTCCAGATTCCAATCGTCCATGGCGCGCAGCAGCAGGTCGTGAGCTTCCTTCGTCTTGCCTGTCTCCGCATACAAGCATGCCAGGGTATGCAGAATGTCGGGCGCGTCCTTCTGTAACTGCGTCGCCTTCACAGCCGTTGCGATGTCGTCGTCGGTCACCTTGCCCGTGAAGAGGGCTTCCCAGGCAAGGTTATTCAGCATCTCTCCATTCTCCTGGCCAAGCGCAAGCAGTTTTTCTCCCCAGCCGTGCGCTACGGCAAAGTCACCGCGGTTGGCCTCGATCTCCATCTTCATACTGATGGCATCTCTGTCGTTGTCGAGCAGCTTGAGCCTTGCGTCCGCCAAAGCAAGAGCGTCGTCGTAGCGTCCCAGCCCCATGAGGGCCTCGCTGTTATACAGGAATGCCTGTTTCGATTCCGGCTCCTGTTTCAGCAGCGCCGAAGAAACATCAAGCAAGGCCGCAAAGTTGTCCTGGAGCGAGTAGCCTTCCGCCAGCGCCAACTGAATATTGGTGCGCTCGCGATCGCCGCCTGCATCTTTCAGGCCCGCCTCGAGAACCGCGACGCCCTGCGCAACCGTGGGCTTCGTATCAACCATGATGGCCGCCGCGGCCAGCTTCATCTTGCGCGCATCGGCTGCTTCCCCTTTCGTCCAGAACCTCGGAAACACGGGCCCGCCCAGCGGATCGTCGCCGCCCTCGAGGTGCTGATCCTCGCGCATCCAGTCCAGCAGCGCCTTGGCGCCCTTCAGATCGCCCGCGTTGACGCGGTCCAGCATTTCCAAGGCAATCGAATTCGGCTTATCGAGCGAATCAAGCACTTTGTACTGGCCATCCTCCTTGACGATGAAGACAGTCATCGTGGTGCCGTTTAGTAGCTCCACCTTTTCCCTGTACCCCGTCGCATCGTCGCCCTCGCCCTTGGGATCGAGCATCTGCAGCAGAATGTCTTCGGTCACATCGAGCGAACTGTCTTCGCGCGCCAGCTCACTGTTCATCTGTTTGCCTGAATTCAGCTCGTCCTTTAGCTCATCGGCGTCCATGGCTTTCAGGACCTTGACCCCATTCCGGCTAAGCAACGCGGCGAAGCTGTCTTCAGTCAGGTTGGCGTCAAATGGAACCAGGGCGAAACGCTTCACGATGTCTTCCGGCGTGTTGGCGAACTTCGCGTCCTCGTGGTGGATTGCGCCCCGCAGCATGTTGGCCAGGCCAAGGGTGCGTGCCGCATCATCGCCTGCGGCGCCTGCCTGCAAAAAGTCCGCGGCCTGCGGATACTGCCTCACATTCATGAGCATCTCGCCGGCCGTACCCGCGGTGTCTTTGAATGCAGCATCGTCGGTCGACCGTTTGTTCGCCTCGGCCAGGCCCGCCTTGCTGTCCTCGATCATGGCCATGCTGGCGGAAAGCAGCTGCTTGGGCTCCGGATTGAGCGTCTGCGCAGCCTTGTAAGCTTCCGCAAAGTCGCCGCCATAAAAGAGCGCGAAGGCCAGATTGTCGCCGATGCCGAGGTCGGACAGCTTGTCTTCGCCCAGCGCCTCGTACTCCTTGATCGCTTCCTTCATATGCGACTGTCCGCTGTAACGCCGCCCGACGGAGTCGTACTCGAGAAGAATGGCCAGGTCGCCCTGTGCCGAGTGATCATCGGGATCGAGCTTGATCGCCGCGCGATAAGCCTCCGCGGCGCCGGCCAGGTCGCTGCCGGCCCGCAAATTGCGTCCCACCAGGTCGTGCTTCAGAATGTCGGCAAGCGTCCGCTCGGCAAGCGCCGACGTCGGATCGAGTTTCACGGCCAGTCGCGCTTCATCGCGCGCGGCTTCGCCCATTCCCGCTTCAAGCAGTACATTGGCCACTTGCAGATGGTGCACCGCCGAGTTCGGATTCTGCGCGATAAGCGCGCGATAGCTCGCCAGCGCCTCCTTCACCTTGCCGTCACGCAGCAGCGCCGCGCCTTGCGGCTCGAAGTTGATAAGGATCGCCGGCCCGTCAATCAAATCGGCTATTTCGTTGCGCAACGCAGTCGCTTCGGCCACCGTATAGCGTCGCTTCACCGTGTCGAAGGCAAAGTGCGCCAGCACCTCGCCATCCTTGCTGGTAGAAAAACTCTCCGTCAGCAGCGCCGGGCCCACCGCGATCGTTGCGTCCTTGGGCAGCTCCTTGGGAACGAATCCGGCGGGGGGGATCAGGTGGTAGGTCCACTCGACGTTGTAGGGCGCATTGAGCCACCAGTCTGCTGTACGCGGCTTTTTGGGCTTGTCCGGGCCGGTATTCTTCTTCTCATCGCTGTCGTCCTTGCGCTTCAGCTCGTCGGGCAGCATCTGGAAAAGCCGGTCGACGCGAATCGCGGCCTGCGCGCCCTCGAGATTCGTGTAGCCGCGCTTCGCTCTCTCGCATGCAATCGTGAGTTTGAATGGCTGGGAGAGATCGACGGGATCGGTGCGATCCACCTTTGTCAAATCGTCCGAAACGTACTCCGACTGCACGTATCCGCGCAGCCCATCGCGCGTGTCCTTGTCCGGCTTGTCAGCATAGTACGCGCGGTACCCCGACGCGTAGATCCCCTCGGGCTCGGTGATCTCCACCACGTTCGCGGGACCGTTGTCGGTCAGCATGAACTCGCGTGTCTCCACCAAGCCGTTGTCCTTCGAAGTTGACTCCGGCGTCTTCACCAGCGTAGTTGTCGTGGCGCTCGTGATCAGCGCTAGCCGCCCCTGGTCGCCCATCGGAATCTGGCCCAGTTGAGCGTAGCGGTCGGTGGCGTCAATCCATATTGGATTCTTCCCCGGCACATAAACGATCGCGTGATCGAACATGCCCATGCCGGGTAGATCCGTGGAAACATCCATCCGCGACTCGACACTGAGCAGCGCCACATTCGCGGGAATGCCGGCCGCGCGCAGCATGGCGACGAGAAGCGTGGCCTTGTCCTTGCAATCGCCGTATCTCTTGGCCAGAGTTTCCGCCGGGTCGTGCGGCACAATGGCGGCTTCACCGAATTCGATCCCCGTGTACCGTACCTCGCGGTCGAGATAGTCTACGATGGCCGCTTCCTTTTCGGCTGCGGACTTTTTCCCGGCAACCAGCGGGTCAACAACAGCTTTCACCGCAGCGGAGCCAGAAAGATTGTCGACGATCTTTCCGTATTCGGCTGCCACGCTCTGCCACGACGCGCCCGTGGCGAATCCGATGATGGGAAAACGCACCACATCCGGGGGAAGATACGGCTCGCGCGGATCGATGCCATCGATCGAGCCCACATTGAAAGTGAGAGTCACGCGCCCGCCCGCCTCTGTGCGCACTGGCTTCAAATCGGGAAGCAGAAATAATTCGGTCCGCAGCGGCAGCGCCGCGGGAGCGTCAAAGATCACCCGGCTGTGCGCTACCGGAACATTCTCCTGCCCAAGTTCGACGCGCCCCACGCGGCCCGGCGCAAACAGCGGCTGCGTCTCCGTCTCGGTGTACTCCTCTTCCACCACCACTCCCGGAGCGATCGCTGGGAACGGGGCGTGCAGCCGCTTGCCGTCGCTGTAAGTCTTGTAGTCGCCGCCGCGCGCCGGCGCTTCCGTAATCGTGTTCGCGTCAAGGGTGTGGACGCTGAAGTCCGGCCCAATGACCCTGGCGCGAATTTGCGGCCGCGCCTCATGCCACGGCTCCCAGCCCACTGAAAGAGAGTCCCATCCCTCGGCGCCCTTCTGCGTGAGCACCTTATAAACGATGCGGCCTACATGAGCCATTCGCCCTGCATCGTCAAATGTGTAGCTCTCGTCTTCCACCAGCTCCACAACATTGGCGCCGTCGGGCACGGGCACCGCGGATGCCGCCTCGTACAGCGCTTTGGGATCGGCGGAAAAGTTCGGCGCAGCCCACGGATCAACCGCCGCACTGGCGCCCGCACTCGCAGCCGGAGCTACGGGCGATTGTGCAGGTGCGGCGCCGGTAACGGCGCATGCGATGAGAGCAAAGAAAAGGCTGAGTATGAATGGACGCAAGAAGGAATTGGACACGGGTCACCCGGCTCGCTGGAATGTGAACACAACGGTAAACTGAGTGGAGCCGAAGCGCAAGCAGCGGCGAGGCGCAGCGCCGCTCATACGGTTACGGTTGGGCCACCTGCACCGTCTCGCCTACGGCTATCCTGTTCCAGGAGTTGACCACGGATAACCGAGGCGGTACTGCTGCAAATAGGTTCTGCGCAGGATGTGGTGCGCGGCTCCTTCCAGACGCACGTTTTTGCCCTTCCTGCGGGAAACCCGTAGAGCCGCCAAATACGCAGGCGATTCCCGCGGGGCAAACGCCGCCGGTTCCTCAGCCTCCTCAGCAATTCCCCGCTCAAGCTGCCAACGTTGCTGGAACGAACCCGCAAGGGCTGAAGTGTCCACGCTGCGGTTCCACTCAAGTCCAAACCGCGAAACGAGGATGGAAGTGGACGACAGGTATGATCGGAAGCGGCAAGATGATAGCGACTTGCCTTCAGTGCGGAAACAAGTTCTAGCCAGGTCGCGCGGTCATAGTTCCAGAGCAACCTCAAGCCGCCCTCCGCACCTCCGCCGCGATCTTTCTCAACTCTGGCAGCACCTTGCCCAGCGCCACAGGTGCAGCGTCGCGCGTCCCCAGCGCGAAGTAAGCATCGCGATAGTGCCGGTAAAGCTGCTCGTAAACCGCCGCCGATTTTTGATCGGGTTCGACGGTGCGCAACGGCAGGCACACCGCGGCTTGCGCTTCTTCGATGGATTTGTACGCTCCGGCGGCAAGCAGCGCAAAGATTCCCGATCCCAGGCTCGTCGGAATCCCTGCAGGCACGAGCACCGGCTTATTCAGCACGTTCGCGTAGACGCGGTTCAGCACTTCGTTCTTTTGCGGAATGCCGCCCGCGTTGATCACGCGATCGATGCGCACTCCATGCTCCGCCATCCGCTCCAGAATGATCCGCGTGTGGAACGCCGTTCCCTCAATCGCCGCGAATAGCTCGTCCTGCGCCGTGTGCACCAGGTTCCAGCCCAGTGTCACGCCGCCCAGCTCGGGATTCACCAAAACCGTGCGATCGCCGTTGTCCCAACTAAGCCGCAGCAGTCCGGTCTGACCTGCCTTGTACGCATCGAGCCCTTCACTGAGCGCGGCCACAGTTGTTCCGGCGCGCCTGGCAATGGCCTCAAAGATGTCGCCCACCGCGGAAAGCCCCGCTTCGATGCCCGTGTAGTCTGGATGCACGCTGCCCGGCACGACGCCGCACACGCCCGGAACCAATTCCGCTTGGCGAGCCATCGCAATAATGCACGTGGACGTGCCCACCACGTTCACCGCATCGCCTTCGCGGATGTTCGATCCGATCGCGTCCCAGTGCGCGTCGAAAGCGCCCACGGGAATCGGAATTCCCGCGCGCAATCCCAGCTCCGCCGCCCACTTCGCCGAAAGATGCCCCGCCAGATGATCGCTGGTGAGGTACTCGCCGCCCATCTTCGCGCGCACGCCGGCAAACAGCGGATCGACCGCGATAAGAAACTCTTCTGGCGGCAGCCCACCCCACTTCGGATTCCACATCCACTTGTGGCCCATCGCGCAAACGCTGCGCTTCAGCTTGTTCGGGTCCGTTACGCCGCACAACGTCGCCGCCACCATGTCGCAATGTTCGAGCGCCGTCACAAATTTTTCTCTTTGTTTTGGATTAGAGCGTAGCCAATGAAGAAGTTTGGCGAATCCCCACTCGTGCGAGTAAACGCCTCCGCACCACTCGATGCCCTCGAACCCCAGTTCGTGCGCCTTGCGCGTGATCTCCTCGGCCTCGGCGAACGCGCGATGGTCGCACCATAAGTAGTATTCGCCGAGCGGCTCCAGCCCTTCGCCCACGGGAATCACGCTCGATCCAGTCGTATCGAGCGCGATCGCGGCCACTTGGTTGCCATCGATGCCCGTCGCCTTCAGCACGTCTTTCGTTGCCGCAGACAGCGCGACCATCTGGTCGCCGTGCGACTGCGTTGCGTAATTCGGATCCTCGCGCTTGCGGTGCAGCGGATAGCTGGCCGATGCGGTGCCGATCGGCCCCTTCTTGCTGTCAACCAAAGTCACGCGAACGCTGAGTGTGCCGAAATCGACTCCAGCGACGATGGCCATCGAATCTTCTCCCCGGTAAACGCTTGCTGATCCGCCCATCAGACTACACCATCACCCTGCACCATCGCGGCAAATCGCGGCGTTCTCCGCTACTTCTTCGAGCCAGACAACATCGAAGTGAGCTTGCCCATGATTCCGGGTTTGGCGGCCGGCTGCGCGGGGGATGGCTTGGCAGGTGCCGCACCTGGCTTTGCGGCATTTGCAGCCGGCTTGGCCGAGTTTGGAGTTGGGGTCGAAGCCGGGCTCTGCGACTTGGGGGCGGCGGGTGACGCCCCTGCGCGCGGAGCCGCACCGCTGGGCCCACCATTCACTACCGCGGCGTGCGGCAACTGAGTCAGCGGCGCCGTGTTGTCCTGGTTCTTCACCAGAATCGTGATGCGCCGGTTGGATGGGTCGTAGGGATTGCTTTTCACGCGCAGCATTTGGTCGGCGAATCCGCGCACCTGCGTCACCTGGTCCGAGCGCACGCCATCCTGCTGCAACAGCCGCCGGGCTGAGTTGGCGCGGTCAGCCGAAAGTTCCCAGTTGCTGTAATTAGCGTCGGTCGAGTACTGCGCCGCATCCGTGTGCCCCTCGATGAGCAGTTGGTTAGGAAGCGTCTTCAGCTCTGAGGCCAGCAACGCCAGCAATTCCTGCCCGCTCGAGCTCAATTGTGCGCTGCCACTCTGATAAAACGTCCCATTCTTGTCCTCGATGAGCTCGATGCGCAGCCCCTCTGGAGTAATCGTGATCTCAATCTGCTTAATCAGCTTCTCCAAATCCTTGCGCGCTTCAATCTCGCGCTCGAGCTTTTCCTTGAGTTCTTCGAGCTTCTGCTGATTTTGGTCGGCTGTGGACGCCGCGCCTGCGCCGGTTCCCAGCCCGGTTCCCGACATCGTGGTTCCCAGCAGGCTGCCGGTTCCCCTGGGATCGTTGAAGTAGCCGGCCACCGCTTTCCTCACTGGATCGCTCTGGCCCATCAGCCACAGCACAATAAAGAGCGACATCAGCGCGGTCACGAAGTCGGCATAGGCCACCTTCCACGCGCCACCGTGGTGGCCGCCATGCCCGCCCCTCTTCTTGATCACAATGATGGATTGCGCCTTCGCCGTCATTCCGTCCCTCAGTCCCTGCGCCTCTGTCTTTGCCTTTCCTACTCCCTACTGGCTACTCCCTGCTGCCTTGCCCCCTCGCTCCCTCGTTCCCTTGGTCCCTTGGTGGCTTGGTCCCTGTTCTTACGCCGCGGCCGCTTCCACCACCGGCTCGGTCTTGTTCTTGCAGTTCTTCTCCATCTCGTCGAAGTTCGGCCGCGCGTACGCGGGGATCGCGCGCCGTCCCAGCTCGATCGCAATCATCGGCGCCGAGCCCTTCAGAAACGCCAGCAGCAGCACGCGCAGCACATGGAGGTAGTCGTTATGCTCGTCGGCCAGCTTCTTCATACTGGCGGCCAATGGACCAACCACTCCGTAACACAGCAGGATGCCGAGAAACGTTCCCACCAGTGCCGCGGCCACGTGCTTGCCGATCTCCTCCGGTGGCCCGCCCAGCGAGCCCATCGTGATCACCACACCGAGCACCGCGGCCACAATTCCCAGGCCCGGCAGCGAATCCGCCACCGTGTTCAGCGAATCGGCCGGTTGCACCGCCGCCTGATGATGTACTTCCATGTCGAGTTCCATCATCTGATCCATGTCAAACGGCTCCACGCCTCCTGTGATTGCCGTGCGTAGCGTGTCGCAAACAAAATCCCGCGCATGATGATCGTTGAGAAATTCGGGATAGTTCTTGAAGATCGCGCTCTCGCTGGGCTTCTCCACGTCCATCTCCACCGCCAGCAGGCCCTCTTTGCGCACCTTGTTCAGGAATTGGTACATCATCTTAAGCGTGCTCAGATAGCGTGCTTTGGTAAACCACGAGCCTTTCATCGACGCCGTGAGCCCCGCAACAATGTCCTTCAGAATGCGCACGGGATTCGCCACCAGCAAAGTTCCTGAGGCCGCGCCGGCAATGATCAAAAGCTCGGCGGGCTGCAAAAGGACAAGGATGTGCCCCTTCTCCATCAGGAAACCCGCAATGATCGCGGCGAACACCACGAAGATGCCTATGATGGCAAACATGTCGATTCCTCCGCCGGAGCCGGCGCCGCGTCGCTCGCCGCAACGGTCGCCCGGTTCCCACCCGTCCGGCTGTTCGTTTCCATGGCCTCGCGCGCACGCTCCAGCAGTCGCGCCAGCGTTTCCGCTCCATCGCTGCTGGCCTGTGCCGCGCCAATGCTTACCGTGAGCGATACGCGATCGCCCCACCAGCGGAAGTCCGCCGTCCGCGCCAGTCCGGCCAATGTTCGCGCGTGCGATGCCAGCATCTCCGCGCTGCGCTCGTGAGCCACGATCAGAAACTCATCGTCGCCCCAGCGGCTCATCTCTTCCGCCGGGCGCAATCCGTGCACCAGCGCGTGCCTGACCTTGTCGAGCATCGCGTGGCAGGCGCTCGCGCCGTGCGTCTTGCGCAACTCCTGCGCTTGATCTACTCCAATCCACAAGACACTCATTGGTGGCCCGCCACGCGTGAAGTCGTCGAACTCCATTTGCAGCCGTTCTTCGAATTCGCCCCGGCCCTCATCGGCCCCCAGGTCCTCGGTGCTCTCTCCATGAGGCAGCGCATCAAGGCTCTCCGCGGGATGAAACAACGCCGCCGCTCCGATCCGCTCTCCCAACCCATCGCGCAGAACCAGAGCTCGCGCGATCACCGGAACTCCGTGCCCCAGCTTGTGCCTCGCCCGCACCAACGCACGCCGGCCATCTCCAGCCGTCGGCCCGAGCGCCTCATCCCCATTGCGGGCCTCGTCCAGCAAGAGCGCTTCCAGGTCCTCGGGCAGCGGCCTCCCCAGCACATCGATCGCAGCGTACCCGGTGATGGCCTGCGCCGCCTGGTTCCACAGCACTACCTCGCCCTCCGTGCCCACCAGAGCAACACCTTCGGGGACGCTGTCAAGCGCGGCTTCGAGCAGTTCGTTGCGGTCGGTCATCGATGCTTCTCTTCGGCCCCGAATCCCTCTTCGGCTTTGGTTCTCTCTTCGGCCCTGGCGAAGGTCACATTGCTGCCCAGCCGGGGTCGCGCACTCATCCTTCGCGCACACCGGTTCGCAGGTCGGCCTCTCCCTCTTAAATCGGCGCAATTCCGTCCAACTTCAAGGAGCGATTCCGCAATAAGGGAATTCCAATGTGGAAAAATTGCGCGCTGGCGCACAACGGCAACATCAGGCCAGAGCGGCCCTCATGCACTTGTTCGGTAGGGTTTTATGCAGGTGGAAGCCCTAGTAGCTCCGCACCCATTCCAGGATCGACCGCACCCCGATCCCGCTGGGCCCTTTGGCGATGTATGGCCGTGAATCCTCCACCCACGCCATGCCCGCGATATCGAGATGGATCCACGGCGTATCCTCGGCGAAGACGTGCAGGAACTCCGCGGCGATGATGGCCCCGCCCCAGCGTCCGCCGGTGTTCTTGATATCGCCGATGTCCGACTCGATTAAGTCCGCATACGCGTCGCCCAGCGGCAGCCGCCAGAACCTTTCTCCGGAAATTGCCAGGGCCGACTCAAATTTGCTGTACGCCGCGTCGTCATTCGAAAACGCGCCGGCAGTGATCTTGCCCAGCGCAACCGAGATAGCGCCGGTCAGCGTTGCCGCGTCGATCAGGTGCGTTGCGCCAAGCTGCCGCGCGTACGTCAGGCCGTCCGCCAGCACCAGCCTGCCTTCCGCGTCGGTATTGATAATCTCGATGGTCTTGCCCGGCTTATCCGGGGCTATCGGCATCGCGGTCTGCACATCGCCCGGCTTCTGCGCTGTGCCCGAAGGCATATTCTCCGCTGCGCAAACAATCGCGATCACCCGTACCTTCGGCTTCAAGAGCGCAATGGCGCGCATCGCGCCGATCATCGCCGCTCCGCCAGCCATGTCGTACTTCATCTTCTCCATGTTGTCCGCGGGCTTGATCGAGATGCCGCCCGTATCGAACGTAATGCCCTTGCCCACGAGGCCAAGCACCGGACCTTCCTTCAATCCTTCGGGCTCATAGCGCAAAACGATCAGCGCCGGCGGTTCCGCTGAACCCTGGGCAACACTCCAGAACGCTCCCATTTTCAGTTCATGCAGCTTCTCCGTAGAATGAACTTCGCACCCCAGGCCAACCTCCTGCGCCATCTGCGCCGCCCGTGCCCCGAGGATCGTCGGCGTCAGCTTGTTGCCCGGCTCGTTCACCAGCGACCGCGCAAAGTTCTGGCTCTCGCCTACGATCACTCCCTCGGCAATCGCCGCCTCCACTGCTGCTCGCTCGGCGTCGCCCTCAACTGCAAGTGCGAACGATTGAATGCTCTGGTCCTTGCGATCGCTGCGGTACGTGTCTGCGTCGAAGTCGCCCACAAACGCGCCCTCAACCGCGGCCCTCGCCACGGCTGCGCCGCGCAGACTTTCGGAAGCGGGGAGTGCGAGAAGCACCTCCCGAATCCCGCGCGGTTTCGCAAATCGCACGGCGGTCCCCGCGGCATCGCGCACCGAGTGCACTGTAGCTTTCGCCAGCTTGCCCAGCCCGACAATCAGCAGCCTCTTCGCGGCCAATCCCGCAGGCGCGTGAAGCAGAATCGTCTCGTTGGCCCCGCCCTTGTATTCGCCGGTCGCAAGAACGCTCGCGACAGCCGCCTGAACCGCGGCGTCGGCCGTGAGCAGCGTGGGCTTCGGATTGGCATCCGGGCCCTTTTCGGTTTGAGTGTCGGCGGCCAGAACGGCCAGCAACTCGGTTGCGATCCCCGCGATCGAAGCAAATGAAAGTTCAGCGCGCATATTGCCCATTCTTCACGGATCGCTCGGCTTGTGGCAAATCTGGACGTGTCAGGACGCGGATTGTTCCAAATCCGCCTCCAGACCCAACCCCGGCAACGCACTCCCACCTGTTCCCGCACGCCAAGCTAATAGCTAAAGGTCAAGAGCTAACGGCTGTTTCTATGTTTGTTCGCCTTGATAGCCGCCCGTGCCTCCCGGTCCGCCTCCCGGCGCCGCTCCGTTTCCCGCTTGTCCCAATCCTGCTTGCCCTTGGCCACCGCCAGCTCGCACTTCACCCGCCCGTTGCGGAAATACAGTCGCGTCGGAATGAGCGTATGCCCCTTGATCTGCGTCTTGGAGAGTAGCTTGCGGACTTCTTCGCGGTGCAGCAGCAGTTTCCGTGTGCGCGTCTCGTCGTGGTTGGCGATGTTGCCGTGGGAGTACGGCCCGATATGCATGTTCAACAGAAACGCCTCGCCATCTTTGATCAGGCCGTAGGAATCCTTCAGGTTCGCGTTGCCCTGGCGGATCGACTTCACTTCTGTCCCGCGCAGCGCCACGCCAGCCTCGAACTTCTCCAGCAGAAAGTAATTGTGGCTGGCCGCCCGATTATGCGCCGCATCGCGCTGGCCGCTGGCCACGGGATCGCGGGGCTTCGCCGGTTTTTTGGCGGCCGGCGAGTCCTTTTGGACGATAACATGGCTGGTTTGGCGGGCCATTGGCAGCCTTCCTTGAATTCTTATCGTAGCATCGGGCCATTTCTCAATGGGCCGCGAAGGTCAGCGGGGCTTTGTTAGAATGAGGGAGCGTTTTGCGGAGAAGTTCGGCACGGTGAATCACTTCGGGACGCCCGTCGCGGCCCGAAAGGGCTCGCAATCACGTGAAACCGAGCACATGACCATGCCCCCTTTTGTCGTGTCCCCCATTTCCGTGTCTCCTTTTGCCGTGTTTTGGAGTCGTATGAACCGTCGCAACCCCGCACAAGCCGCAGTTCAAACCATGGCGTCGCGATGGAGGCTCGTACTCGCGCTTCTGGCCGCCGCGGCCGGCCTCGGCCTGCCGGCCGCCCGGCTGCACGCGGAATCGGCCACTTCTGACTTCAAGCAAGGCCAGGCGGCCGAGGCCCGCGAAGACTACGACACTGCTTTCGAGCTTTACCAGAAGGCCTACGCTCGCGATCCGAAGGACGCCAGGTTCAGGATCTCGCTCGCGCGCATTCGCGTCACCGCTTCCTCCTTGCACATCACCAAAGGCCGCAAACTGCTCCAGGCGGGTGACCTGCAGGGCGCGCTGTCTGAGTTCCTCCATGCCGCCGAAATCGACCCTGGCAACGAGGCCGCGCAGCAGGAGATCGCCCGAGTGCGCCAAAGGCAAGGCACCAGCGCAGCCGCTCCCGAGGTCGGCCTTCCGCAGCCGCCCGGCGAGGAGCAGGAACTTGACCAGGTCGAAGCTCCTCCCGAACTCCACCCCATCACCAGCGAGCCGCTCTCACTGCACATGGCCGAGGACGCCAAGGTCGTCTATCAGGCCGTCGCCAGGGCCGCCGGCGTCAATGTCCTGTTCGACCCCGACTTCAACTCCAAGCGCATCCAGGTCGACCTCAACAATGTTTCCCTCCTTGATGCCCTGCGCATCGTCGGCGTCATGTCTGATACCTTCTGGCGCCCGGTCACCAGCAACACCATCTTCGTCGCGCAGAACTCGCGCAACAAACGCCAGGAGCTCGACGAACAGGCGGTGCAGACTTTCTATCTGACCAATGCCTGGCAGCAGAATGACCTCAACGACGTGCAGACTGCCCTGCGCAACGTCATGCCCAATGCCAAGGTCTACGGCGTGCAGAGCCAGAACGCCATCGTCATGCGCGCCACGCCCGACGAGCTTCTCCTCGCGCAGCAGCTCATTGACGACCTCGACAAGGCGCGCGGCGAAGTTGTCGTCGACATCGCCGTCCTCGAGGTGAGCAAAAACTGGGAGCGGACCCTGGGCATCTCCTGGCCCAGCAGCATCGGCGTCGCCCTTCAGCCCAATTGCTCGGCCACCAACAGTTGCAGCACTTCCGGCACTGCAGCCAGCGGCACCGGCACCGGCACCACCACCACAAGCCCGACGCTTTACACGCTGGCCCACCTCAACTCCACAGATTTTGCAATGACCGTGGGTTCAGCCACGCTCAATCTTCTCCTTACCGACAACAACACCAAGGTCCTGCAGAGCCCGCGCATTCGCGCCACCGACGATCAAAAGGCCACCATGAAAATCGGTTCGCGCATTCCCATTGCCACCGGCTCCTATCAAACCGGCGCCGCCACCGCGCTCGTGAGCTCGCTGGTCAACACGCAGTTCCAGTACCAGGACGTGGGCGTAAACATCGAGATGACGCCCAGCGTTCACTACGACCACGACGTTACCCTCAAGATCAAGATTGAGGTCTCCGCCGAAAGCGGCACTGAAACCATCAGCGGCGTCACCGAGCCCATCATCAGCCAGCGCGTCGTCGACCAGACCATCCGCCTGCGCGAAGGCGAGGCCAGCATTCTCGGCGGCATCCAGAACAAGCAGGAAGAGAACAACTGGGCCGGCATTCCCGGCCTGAGTGCGATTCCCGTTCTCAAGTACATCTTCGGCTCGAGGGACCGCCAGATCCAGGATGACGATATCGTCTTCGTCGTGGTGCCGCACATTGTCCGCTCGCAGGAACTCGATCAGGCCAATCTGCGCGTCATCGATACCGGCTCAGGGCAATCCATCGATCTGCGCCACGCCGACTCGGGCGGCGCGCCGGCCGCGCCCCCCGCGCCAACTGTCCAACCCGCCGCGATGAACCAGCCTGCGGTGGGCACGGTTCCCGCCCAAAGCGCCATCGAGGCCGCCCCAGCGATGCTGGCGCAGTTACGCTCCGACATGGCTTCCAGCGGGGGTCCGCAGCCAGCCGCGCAGGCCACCGTTCAACAACCTCCTGCCAAACAACCCGCTGCACAACAACCCGCCGCGGCTCCCGCGCCCGCTCCGCAACCATCCGCCCCGCCGCCCACGCAGCCCGCCGCGCCGGTCGTCTCCCCGGCTGCGCCTTCGCAGGCTCCAGCAGTTGCCCCGCCAGCTCCGGTGACTGCATCGCCCTCCGCCCCACCGGCCGCTGCTACTGGCGCCGCCTTCGCGCTCAACGCACCCACAGCTCCGCCGGCCTCCGGCGCCACCTTCCAGGTTCCCGTCGTTTTGAACGGCGCCACCGACGTCGCTTCCATCGCACTTCAGTTCCATTACGATGCTGCAAAGCTCCAGCTCGTCAACGTCTCTGGCGGCGACTTCCTCAGCCGTGACGGTCAGGCCGCGCCTCCCATTCACACCGACCAGCCTGCGGGAAATCTGGTCGTCGGCATCTCGCGCCCCCCGGGCACGCACGGAGTCACCGGCACGGGAGTGGTCTGCGTCCTCACCTTCCAGGCCAAAGCCCCGGGCCCCAGCGACCTGTCCATCGCTCGTGCCTCGGTGGTCAACAGCGCGCAGCAGCAGATGCCCGCCACGAGCGCCCAAACCAGCATCGTCGTCAAGTAGGGAGCAGCGCCGATGAGCCTTCTGCATCCCATTCCGATTAGGCGAAGCGAGCGGAGTTCCCGCGGAGTTGTTGCTCGCAGAGCCGGTCTCCGTCGGGCGAATCAGCGCGGCCTCACACTCGTCGAACTTATCGTCACCTGCTCCATCCTCACCATTCTGGCCATGGCCGCGTTTCCGCTCGTGCGATTCCAGGTCAAGCGCCAGAGGGAGCGCGAACTGCACTACGATCTTTGGATGATGCGCGACGCCATCGACAAATATAAGGACGCTGCCGACCGCGGCGCGTTCCAAACCAAGGTCGAGAGTCAAAACTATCCCCCCGATCTTGAGACACTGGTCAACGGAGTCGACGTGCAGGGCAAGAAGCTCAAGTTCCTCCGCAGGATTCCGGTCGATCCCATGACCGGCAATACCGACTGGGGAATGCGCTCCATGCAGGACGATCCCGACTCCGACTCCTACGGCGGCCAAAGCGTATTTGATGTCTACTCCAAATCTCAGGGCACGGGGCTCGACGGCACGAAATACTCAACGTGGTGAGAAAGGCAAGCTTCTAGCTTCTAGCTGCTAGCCTCTAGCTCGATTGTGGTAGGGGTGCTTTAAGCGTGAAGTGAGACGCTACGGAGAAATGGCATGGAAGACGCGAAGCGGAATAGGCTAGAGGCTAGGAGCTAAGATTTGCGCAACCGGCACACACAATCCGGCTTCACGCTCGTCGAGTTGCTGATTGTCATGGCGATCATCGGCATCCTGGTCACGATGGCAATTCCCCGCTTCACAGCCGCGGTCCAGCACGCGCGCGAAGCAGTGCTGCGCGAAGACCTGCAGACCATGCGCATGGCCATCGATTCCTACACCATGGACAAGCAGAAGGCCCCGCAGACGCTCGACGATCTGGTCCAGGAAGGCTACCTCAAGGCCATCCCCGAAGATCCCATGACCCACAGCAAAGATTCCTGGGTCACTGAAACCAGCGACGCCATGTACTCCGTCGACGAGACCGAGCCCGGCATCAGCGATGTTCACTCTGGTTCCGATGAGCAGGGTTCTGACGGCCAGCCGTACTCCTCTTGGTAAATTCAAGAGTGAGGAACGGCTCCATGCTGAGAATTCGCGCTCTCTTCATACTCGCTCTCGTAACCGCCTTCTCCGTTTCCCTCCACTCGCAAACCCCAAGGACAATCTCCATTCGCTTGCTCGACGGCAAAACCGGCCTGCCCGTCAAGGCCTCCAACTTCCTCGTGCGCGTCGATCACCACGACACCTTGCATCCCGAGTGGGTCAAGATCAATGACGATGGCACGGTAGTCGTCACTCTCCCCGCCGACGCCAAAGAGATCTCCGTCAAGGCCACCTATGGCATGGGCATGGACACCTACGTCAATTGCGATGCCGCCAAAGAGAACGACAAGGAGAGGAACATCTGGTATCCGATCGCGACGATCCTCAGTGCCGGCATCGTTGCGCCCGACGAGTGCGCCAAGACCGACTTCAAGGCTAAGCCCGGCGAGTTCATCTTCTTTGTCCGCAAGCGCGAGTGGCACGATCGCCTCGACGATTAGTCCTGGTTCAACGTCGCGCCCCCGCAAATCGTAAGATGGAGTCTTGGCTCTCGATCCTCCATCCCCGGCCGCATTCGACTTCCTCGTGCGCGTCGCGCTGTCCTATGCGGGCCTGCTCGAAACCCCTCATGCTCACCCGGAGACGGGCCTCGGCGGCAATCTCTTCTACGCGGGCGACCTGGATGATGAGAGCCGCGCCCTCGTTGTTGCAGCTAACATCGCCGGCGCCGCCACCCTCGTTGCCGCCGCCGATTCCGCCGCGCAAAAGCGGGCGATCCACGATGGCGTCGCTGATTTCGTCGTCACCACGCTCGACGAAGCCCTGCGCATCCTCAAGAATCAACTCCGCAAGCGCGAGACCGTCGCGGTTTGCGTCGCCCTGCCGCCGTCAGAAGTTGATCGCGAAATGAACGAACGCGGCGTCGCCCCCGATCTCCTGCGCCGCGAGCTGCGCATTCCGCCACTCCATGAGGCACTCCTGCTTCGGCAGAACGCGGAAGTGCTGATCGTTGTGGAAGACGCTCCCACGGAACCTGATCCCAGCAGGACGCCTGCCCTCATCACCTGGAGTGTCGACTCAGCGCTCCCCAAAGATCTCGCCAAGCTCGACGAAATCGCCCTCGCCTGCCTCGATCCTGAAGAATGGAAATCCCGCCGCTGGCTGCGTCTCTCCCCACGCTATCTCGGCCGCCTCGCGCAGGGATTGCGTCTTCTTGACGCCGACCGCGAATTCGCTGCACGTTTCATCGATAGAGTTCGCCAATCCGCCGAGCGCAGCGAGATCGCCATAGCCGTTGAGATTTGTTCCTACTTTCGCGGCCAGCGCGACGAATTCCGATTCGCTCCCACCAAACCCTAACCAGCGAACCCTCTTTTTCCCTATTCCCTATTCCCTATTCCCTATTCCCTATTCCCTTCTTCACTTATTCACTTGTTCCTTGGTCCCTTGGTCCCTGCCTCTCCAATTCTCCGCCACAACTCCTCAATGCCGTATCCGGTCCTGGCCGAAACCGGCACGATCTCCTCAAATTCGAGCCCTCGCTTCAGCGCCGCCAGGTTGCGCGTACGCTCGTTGCCGCTCAGCCGGTCCACCTTCGTCGCAACTACCAGGAGTTCGCGGTCCACGGAGCGCAACCAGCCGAGCAACTGCCGGTCGTTCGGCCGTGCCGGCACGTTCGCATCCACGATGCAGATGCACAGCGCCAGCGTCTCGCGCGCGGCGAGGTACGGCTCAACAAATCCCGGCCACTGGGCCGAAATCGATTTTGAAATCTTCGCGTATCCGTATCCCGGCAAGTCCGCGAAGATCATCTTCGGCGCGCGCCGCTCGCCCGAGACCTCAAAGAAGTTGATCGCCCGCGTCCGTCCCGGCGTCGACGAGACTTTCGCCGCCTTTGCACCCACCAGCGCATTCAGCAGACTCGACTTGCCCACATTCGATCGCCCCAGAAACGCAATCTCCGGCACGCTCGCTTTGGGAAACTGCGCCGCCAAAACCGCGGAGAGCATGAATTCGGCAGACCATCGCATCGCGCGTAACCTCTCTCCTGAGTCTAAGCGGCGTGGTCCCCGCCGATGAGGACTACGTCTCCGCCACGGCCAGCGGCCTCTCCCGGTTCGTGCGCAGTGTGGGCACCGCCGCCAGCAGCGTGCGCGTGTACGCGTGTTGCGGCGCCGTCAGTACGCACCCGCTCTCGCCGGTCTCCACCACTTCTCCGCGCCGCATCACCGCCAGCCGCCCGGCCACCTGCCCCACCACCGCCAGATCGTGCGAGATGAAGAGCATTGCCAGCCCGTATTCGCGCTGCAGCTCACCGAGCAGCGCCAGAATCTGCGCCTGCACCGTCACGTCCAGCGCCGTCGTCGGCTCGTCGGCAATCAGCAACCGCGGCCGGTTGATCAGCGCCATCGCAATCAGAATGCGCTGCCTCTGCCCGCCTGAAAACTGGTGCGGATAATCGCCATAGCGCGAGGCAGCACGGGGAATCGCCGCCGCCTCCATCGCCGCAATCGCCTTTCGCTTTGCCTCTCTGCCTGTCAACCGCCGAGTGTGCGCCTCTGCGCATTCGGCCACCTGCCGGCCCACCGTCATCACCGGGTTCAGCGCCGTCATTGGCTCCTGAAAGATGATCGCAATTTCGCGGCCGCGAATCCGCCGCATTTGCTCTTGCGTCTGCCGCAGCAAATCAACTTCTCTGCCCTCAACTCGCCACTGAATCTGCCCGGCCACCGTCGCCGTCGGCGGAAGCAATCCCATGATGGCCAGCGCCGTCGCGCTCTTGCCCGATCCCGACTCACCCACCAGCCCCAGCACTTCGCCTTCGTCCACGCTCAGGCTCACGCCGCGCACCGCTTCCACGGCGCCAAATCGCACCTCAAGATCGCGAATGTCGACGAGAACCCCCATACGCTCATCCTAGAGCACGCCGGCCCGCGCAACACAAAGCCGTCGCATACCCCGATTGCCGGTTTACGAAACGGGAAAGGAATTCTAATGCCGAAGAAGGCACGCGCCTTCGGAGAAGGCGTAAATAGAGCTTCACAGAATCTGGCTACCCAGGCTGAGCTACTCCAGTTTTGCATTCGAGTGAATCTTCCATGGTGCGTAGAATTGCGTGGAATCTCCTCGTGTCGAATACGTTCATGGAATCGTCAAAATATGCGTATTGGGAGTGCTGAGCAGTCTTTATTTTCAATAACTTATTTGGTTTTTTCAACGCCTGCGTTTGAATTGACTCCCGCCGCCTCCGCCATGCTTGATCGTGAGCATGATCTGCCTCTCGTTTGCACGCATGGAAGCACTTCGTGCAGTTCAGAATGCCGCTTTTGTCCGGTCGTCCGCGCCTTTTGAGTTACGATTCCCGAGCGCAATTACTGCTTGCTATGCGAACATGAACATGCTCAAATCATCCTTCCCGATGATCCAAGCAAAGGCATAGCAGATGGCGCACGACGTTTTCATAAGCTACTCCTCAAAGGACAAGCCAGTCGCAGACGCTGCATGTGCCACCCTTGAATCCAACGGCGTGCGCTGCTGGATTGCTCCCCGCGATGTGTCGCCCGGCGTGGCGTATGCGGAATCGCTGGTGAACGGCTTGTCCAATAGCCGGCTGATGGTCCTGGTCTTTTCCGCCAATTCGAATCGCTCCCCGCAAGTGCTGCGCGAAGTCGAGCGCGCCGTCAGCAAAGGGTTGCCGATCCTTCCGCTACGCATTGAGGACGCGCCCATGTCCCAGGCGATGGAGTACTACATATCGAGCCAGCACTGGCTCGACGCCCTCACTCCACCTCTGGAACGCCATCTTGCCCGCCTCTGCGAGAGCGTGAAAGCTCTGCTCTCGAGCCAGGCCGACGATGAACGCGAGCAATCGCACCAGCCTGATCAGGAATCAGTCGCCGGGCGAGCCGCGGGCGATTCACATATCACCGTCCCAGCCACCGCCGCACCGGATCATGCGGACTCGGCGCGTGCACCTTCCAGCAAGCTCTTCTGGTGGATCGGCGCTGGAGTGGTTCTTGTAATCGCCGTTGCGGTCTTCGCGATAGTAGTCTTCAAAAGCCGCGCCACCTCTCAATTTGCAGAACCAACTGCAATTGGTGGCCCTTCGGGAGCGCCGGTATTCAGCAACGTGAACAACGAGCTTCTCAGCGCGGCATCGAGCGGCGATACTGCTGCGGCCGCGCGGCTATTGGGACAGGGAGCTGACGTCGACGCAAAGAACAATCAAGGCGATACGGCGCTCCTGCTGGCTGCGAAGTCAGGAAAGATTGACACGGCCAGGCTCTTGATTGAGAAGGGCGCCAACATCGAGGCCAAGAACAATGTGGGCGAGACGGCGCTCATCGCCGCATGTACTTCGGGCCATGCCGAGATTGCACAACTACTGGTGGAAAACGGCGCCGCCACTGACGCACGCGACGATGGTGGTGCGACGCCTCTGATGTACGCCGGCCTCGGGGGAAATACAGCGATCGTCGATCTTTTGCTTGCCAAGGGCGCAAACATCAATGCGCAGGACGATAAGGGTGAGACACCGCTGATGTACGCCGCCTCCGCGGGAAGCGTGGATGCAGTGAAGCTGATGCTGCGAAAGAACGCGAACCCTGCCGCAAAAGACCACAATGGCCAGACTGCGCTGGGATACGCGACGCAGTGGAAACGTCCTGACGTTGTCCAATTGCTTGAACACCGGAATCGATAGGCCCGGCGACGCAGCTTGACTCAATGGATCCAAGGCCGCCTTTTTCCGGCGGGGTGTACCATCTTTGCGAAAGGTCTTGGGGAAAAACCATATGGACCCGTATCGATCAGGTTCTGCCGGGCGTCTCTCCGGAGAGCCAACCAGCCGTGATATCTGGAGTGTCTTGCTCCGCGCAAAAGCGACCAGCAAATTCGCCATTCTGGGCGGTATGATTGTTCTTCTAGCGGCGGCATTTCTTGCCGGATCGCGCTTCGGGAGTCATCTCGTTCCCGGCGGAGGAGTCGACCCAATTGCGGCAACACGGCCTAACAACCAATTCCAGTTGGCAATCCGGAGTCGCCCGTCCGTCAAGGTCTTCGAAGACTTCCTCAATTTCACAGCTGAGAAGAACTGGCCCGGTGCGTTCCGCCTACTGGGGCCTTCATGGGCTAAATTCAACATCAACCAGCCCAGCGATTTGGAGCGCATCTACAGAAGAACGCTTCGCTACGAGCTCTATTACTACATCCCGGACAGCGTGAACGACGACAAGGAAGTTTACAACGTGGACTTTGCATTCTGGGACGCAGTGCCCGATATTCCGGCCTTTGATGGGGTGGTGAATTCGAACTTGTCGGATGTCCTGGCGCCGGCGAAGGTTGACGCTCTCACTCAAGCTCTGGTGGACGAGCTCCCAAATGATTTCGTTGTGCCGGACTCGGAAAAGAATCAGCTGCCCGCCCTTGCCGGTAAGTTCGTTGGCCGTTTGAAACTAAGCAGTATGGTTCTTCACGAAGACGATATCGTCGAGATGCTGGGCGATGAGTTGGGTCTTCAGCCGATTGTGAAGGGTAATTCGTATTTTCAAACGGCCGAAGCCGGCAAAGAGGAACGCCGGTTTCTAAAGGTGGTTTTGGTCAAACAGAATGGCCAGTGGCTGCTCGACTCTTACGACTCATTCATGGTTGCAAAGAGATAAGGCGTGTGATCGAAGCGTGGACTCATGGCAACGGAGTACTCCAGTGAATCGACAGATTCTCCGCAAAGCTTTTTTACTCGTGGCCGCGCTGGCCGGGATCTCCGCCGCGCCATTGCTCGAAGCCCAGCAAACTGCCGCTTCACCTGGCACGGAAGCGCCCGCAGCGCAGCCAGCGTCGCCGGCCAAGGTCACCCATCCGCCTCAGTACTATGTTTGGAAAAAAGCGCACGACGCGCAACTGTTGGTCGACTTCGGCGGGCTCGAGCACTTCAGGAAGGCTGATGCCATGCTTCCTGCGCCGAAGCCCGGCGAGCAGCGCGTAGTCTTCATGGGCGACTCCATCACCGAGGATTGGAAGCTGGAAAACTCGTTTCCCGGCAAGCCCTACATCAATCGCGGCATCAGCGGTCAAACCTCGCCGCAGATGCTGGTGCGCTTCCGCCAGGATGTGATCGATTTGAAACCGAAGGTCGTGATCATTATGACCGGGACCAATGACATCATGGAGAACACAGGTCCCATGACGGTCGACGAGAGCGCGGAGAGTATTGCCTCCATGGCCGACCTGGCCACGGCCAACAACATTCGAGTGGTGCTGTGCTCGGTGCTGCCGTCGTCCGAATTCGCCTGGTCGCCGGAATGGAAGCCTGCACCCAGAATCGTGGAATTGAATGCATGGATCAAGCAATATGCGACTGAAAAGGGATACGTCTACGTGGACTACTACTCGGCCATGAAGGATGAGCGCGGAGGCCTTCCGCCGGCGCTGAGCGACGACGGCGTTCACCCGCTGCCGGCCGGTTTTGCCATCATGGCGCCGCTGGCCGAGGCGGGAATCGAGAAGGCGCTGGAGCGCGGAAATTAGTCAGCTTTTACGGTGCTGTCCGCGCCAGAGTTTCGCCCTCGAGTGAAGCGATTCCATATGGGCCAGTCAATCGGCCCTTGCGTCGGTCAAATACCGCAACCGCATATGCGGCCCGGCGTCGCGCTCGCTGTTCCCAGCGAGGCAATCCATCGAGGGGACGCGGATACGCCAGCATTGCGCTGATAAACGACGCCTCCTTGATGGATAGTTGATCGGCGTCCTTATTGAAAACCCTTTGCGCAGCCGCGTTCGCGCCAATAAGGCCGGAGCCAAAAAAAGCGCACGCCAGATACGACTGAAGAATCTCAAGTTTCTTGTGGCGGGATTGGATGACGAGAGCCAAAAATCCCTCATAGATTTTCCGCCTCATCGTCGGCGCCCTATATCCCGTTACAGTGCGCGCAAACTGCATATCGATTGTGCTTGCCCCTCCATGTTTGCGGCCTTTGAGCACCTTGATCGTCTCCCGGAGAATTGAAAGAACGTCCACACCGGGATGATGAAAGAATCTTCTGTCTTCGATGGCGATGGTCATCAGCTCCAACGCTGTCAATCGAGCCGCGGGCGACTGCGGCAATCGCCGCACATTTTGATCGATTCGCGACAAGTCGCTTCGTAGCCTGGCGAACCACGTCGAAGGCTTGGCCCAGTCAGGTCGTTCGAGTGCCCGGCGCGCAACAGGGTCGGCCGCAACCTGGCGGCTTCTTCCCGGCTCTTTCGACCCACAGGCATCCGCAACGTTCGTGTTTACCCATTCCTCAACGGCGTCCGCCGTCGCATCGCCGAAGAGGTGGTTAGGGCAGTCGGTGGTTCCTTCGTTACACGGGGCAAATCTGTGTCCCAGCACATTCGCGGCGGGTATTCCATACTGTGCGGCAAGCCAGCGAACGAGTTGCGCGCTCGCCCTGCTCTGAGCATCTGTCAGGCGGTCGCTCGCCGTCCCCACATGCTCTATGCCAATCGATCTGGAATTAATGGCTTTCGCGTGCCAGGCGGAACACTCATCGCGGACAATTTGGTAGATATCGCCATTCCTATCGACAACGTAATGAGCTGATACTTGCGACTTGGGATCAAGGAACCAATTGATTGTCCCCTCGACGGTCGCCGCCGTCGTCGAGTGCAGCACAATCATGTTGATGCTGGCCCCGTTGCGCGAGGAATAATTTGGGCTTTCGATGAAGCTCTTGATGGCTGGTTTCACTTGCCGCGCGTTTTGACCGGAATCGCCTCGTGCATCAATCGTGCTGGCAGCCCCCTTGAATGCCGGATCCCGCGGTTCAATGACCTTCATTTCGTCCACCGTATCTTTGCAGCGAAGTTCACCTTAACCAGCCAACACCGTCGCAGCGGAGCACGAGTGCCACAGTCACGCAAGTCTTTCCGGGAAGCTGTTGCAACCAATATACACTCGGTGTTCTTTCTCCCGCGGCTTCAATGCCCTCAGATGGCTTCGTTGCTGTCCCATTTCAGTTCGACGTTATTGACTCTCCTATAATGACCGGGAAGCAGTACCTCGCCCATGCCCGGAAGGTGGGAGACGTGAACCATGCCAGGCAAGATCAATATCTTCAGTTCGGTCGGACGCAAGGCCTCGAACCTTTTCGGGGATGTGACCATCGTCCAACGGCTTATCAACCTCAAAATTCCGCCCCCTTTGCGCCCGCTCGACGTTGATGGGCTTTGCGGGCCAGCGACAATCTCCGCCATCGAACGGGTTCAGCGGCATGATCTTCTCATGGCCCGGCCCACCGGAAAAGTTGAACCGGACGACCCCGCCTTCAACTTCCTCACGCGCGGCATCGCGGCTGAAGCTCTCGGTGGTCGTCAGATCGCCTGGGGAGCCAGGGTGAGTGCCGCGTTCAAGGTCAAGCTGATTGAGATTGCCGAGAACATCGGCGTTGATCCGAACTACCTGATCTCGGTCATGGCCTTTGAAACAGGCGAGACCTTCAGCCCATCGGTAAAGAACAGCAACGGAGCCACCGGCCTAATTCAATTCCTGCCGGACACAGCCGCAGAACTTGGCACGACCACCGCGGACCTGGCCGCCATGACTGCCGTAGACCAGATGAACTATGTCGAGAAGTATTTCGATCCGTACAGGAACCGGCTTAAGACCATCGAGGATGTCTACATGGCCATCCTTTGGCCGGCCGCAATCGGCAAGGCAAGCTCATGGGTTCTCTTCAGCAAGCCGAGCGCCCGATATGATCGAAATTCCGGCCTCGACACCAACAAAGACGGCGCAGTAACCAAGGAAGAGGCAGCAGCGATGGTCAAGGCTAAGTTGCTTAAAGGCAGAGGCGCGGAATACTTCGGATAAAGTCTATCGTGAGCGTAGCGGGCCCGCAGGTGAAATCCTGAGTCCGCGGCAGCGGACGAGGAACCTCAATGACTAATTTGTTCTCGGGGAAATTGGTGCCGAAGAAGGGACTCGAACCCCCACACTCTTGCGAGTACGTGGACCTGAACCACGCGCGTCTGCCAATTCCGCCACTTCGGCACATGAGACTGCTCAGGCGGGTTTCGCCGAGCGGGCAGCAATTCTGAGTCTCGCAAATGCCGTGGTTGGTGTCAAATTTCGCGCTGATGAAACGGCCTCATCACCCCGGCGTCTTCACGCCCTTCTTCAGCATCGCGACGGCCCTGGCCATGCGATTCTGCCGCGTCTCTTCCTTCTTCGCGTCCTCAATCCACCGCACATACTCCTTGCGGTGCGTGTAACTGAGCTTCTCGAATCCGGCCAGCAGGCCCACCTTCTTTAGCAGCGCCTTGAATGGGGCCGGGATCGGAACGACGCGTTCCTCCTCGTCCTTCCACACCACCACTTCGATCGTGTCGCCCGGTCCCTTGCCGATTTGCTCGCGAATGGCTTTCAACATCGGCAGCATGTGCTGGGGAGCGCCGTACTTCACCAAGGATCCCGAGTACGCAACTCCATTGAAGGTAGCCTTCACGGGCACGCGCCCTTTGGCGCCGAACTCCTTCTCCACGTCATAGGGAAAAAGCACGAACGCACCACCTGTGCCCACGCTCGCTTCCTCGATCTTTGCCTTGTACTTGTATTTCTCCATCGCTTTCGATGCCTCCTGCATGCGCTCTCCATGCCGATTCCGGTGCCGTCAACCTCGCACACGCCCGACGCTCATACAAAGGTTGATTTCTGGTGCAAGCGGGCAATGAAACAAGCATCCCACTCTCCTCTCTGGAAATCGTCCAGCGCGAGGATGGGACGTTTCGATCGTGTTCCGCCCGATGGATCGCCTACAGCGGTTCCACAATTGCTACGCCTGAAGCCGCAACTGCCAAGTGGCTTTTTCATCAAGAAAAAGCCACCCTGCACATCGGTGGTAACGGCACTCGAATTGTGGAACCGCTCTATACCAGCTTCGCGTCCAGCGTAATCTCGGTGTTGTTCGCGAAGAGCTTCGAAATCGGGCAGCCCGCCTTGGCGCCGGCCGCGGCCTTGTCGAATGCCTCCTTCCTCGCGCCCGGAACGCTCGCTGTAGTGGTCAGCGCGATCCTCGTAATCGCAAAGCCGGCGTCGACCTTGGCGAGCGTCACTGCTGCCTGAGTCTCAATCTTCGTCGGCGTCAATCCCGCGCCTCCCAGTTGCGCGCCCAGCGCCATTGAAAAACAGCTTGCGTGCGCCGCCGCAATCATCTCCTCGGGCGTAGTGCCGGAGCTCGCTCCCTCAAATCGCGTGGCGAACGAGTAGTTGGCGTCCTTCAGCACGCCCGTCGCCGTTGAAATCGTGCCCTTGCCTTCCTTCAGTGATCCAGTCCAAACCGCGCTCGCTTTGCTTGCCATAGTCCCTCCTTGGGGGTGCCCCGTCTGGGGTGTTTCGTCCTCTGGTTGTCTGTGGGTTTTTGGGCGCTGAACCTTGGGGAAAACCGTTGCGCCGCTTTCCTGTTGATCTCTCGGGCGCCTGCGGAAAACTGGAAGTACAGGCGGCCACTCCTCCATGCTAATCTGTCCGCCATGTTGCCGGAGCGGCCCCGCGCCCTGAATTTCGATTTTCAAGCCGATCCCGCCGCGGATATCTCACAACGTGGTGCGCTCTGCACAGACCCGTCTGGCTCAGTTGACGAGGCCCTCTCCGTCGGTCATCACTGCCAGATCTGCCCCACACATGCGGCCATCGACTCACCGGCCACCACAGCAAGCTGGTTTGCGCCCATTGCGGCTACTACCTCAGTTGCGCGGACTACTATTGATAGGCCTCGAAGCCAAAGAACTAACCAATCGGGCACCCATCCTGGCTTTGCCCGGCTTAAGTAACTGCTGCCCCGCTCCCTCAGTCCCTATTGGCTACTCCCTGTCTTTTCGCTCGCCTTCCGCGCCGCCTCAAACTCGTCGCCCGGCAGCCACTCGATTGGCTTCGTTTGCTCGCTCGCCAGCCAGCCCAGAACAAACCCGAACCGCGCCAGCTTGGCGTTGCCTCTGAAGTCCCAGTCCGCGCGGTATTCGTCCGATGGCTGGTGATAGTGATGCGCCACGTAGTCCGCCATCTGCGCTTCTCCCCATGCCAGGTCGTGTCCCGCGAATAAATCTCCCTGATCGACGGAGAACGCCGGAATCCCCACGCGCGCCAGCGAAAAATGATCCGACCGGTAGTAGTGACCCGCCATCGGCGAGGGATCGGGTAGCAATGCCAGATCGAATGCCTTTGCCACTCGCTCCACGGTCGGAAAAAGGTCGATCCGCTCCGCGCCGGTCAGATTTACCGACCGCGGAATCCCGATCGGCAGCAGCATGTCGTAATTCAGGTCCAGCCCCATCTGGCTGGCGGGCACTGGCGGATGCATCCCCAGGTACTGCGAGCCCAACAGCCCTTGCTCCTCCGCCGTTACTGAAGCAAAGTAAACCGCGTGCGGCGGCCGCACAGGCGACTGCGCAAATGCGCGCGCCAGTTCTATCACAATCCCGCAGCCCGTCCCGTTGTCGGCCGCGCCGTTAAAGATGTTGTCGCCCTTCATGTCGGGATCGATGCCCAGATGGTCGTAATGCGCGGTATACAAAACGGCATTCCCACCCTGAGCTAATCCCGCCACGCGCCCCACCACGTTCGCGCTCACGTACCGTCTTACGCGGCTCTCAATGTGCGCTTTCAGCCGCACCGGCAGCTCAACCGCATGAAATGCCCCGGGAACTCCAGCGCGGTCGATCCTCCGGTCCAGATCGCCCAGCCCGGTCATCGTGAACAGCTTCTGCGCCACGTCGTGCTGGATCCACGCCGCCGCGCGCAACGTTGCGCTCGGATCCCCGTCCAGGTAGCTCTTTTCCACGGCCTGCGAGTTGCGTACAACGTCCCAGCCGTAGCTCGCCAGATCGGTCCTGTGGATGATCAGCACGCCCACCGCCCCGCGCCGCGCAGCCTCCTCATATTTGTAGGTCCAGCGCCCATAGTAAGTGAGTGCCACGCCTTTGAAGAACTTCGCGTCCTGCGAAGGCGGCTCGTTCACAATTACCAGCACTACCTTTCCCTTCACGTCGATATCTTTTCCGTCCGGGCCCGCGTAGTCGTTCCAGTGGTACTCCGGTGCATCGATCCCGTATCCCACAAACACAATCGGCGCGTCGATGTCCGCTGTTTCCTGTCCCGTTTGATCCTTGGCCACAATCTCGTCGCCGTACGCGAGATCAAGCGCCGCGCCATCGGCCGGCACAAACGCAAACTTCGTCTTGTCCTTCACCGTGTGCACCGCGTATAGCGGAACGCGCTGGAAGTACGTGCCGTCATCCCCCGCCGGCTCCACTCCCGCCAGCGCAAACTGCGTCGCAATGTACTCCGCCGCCAGCTCGCCGCCGCGCATCCCCGGCCCGCGGCCCTCGAGCAAATCGAGCGACAGAAACCGCACGTGCGCGCGAATCTTCTCGCCGTCGATGCCGGCCGCGGCAGCGCGCGCCCCCGCGGGCAGCCCCGCAATTGCCGGAACCGCACCAGGCCCCGCCTCTTGCGCTCTAGCCGTCGGCGCCGCCGCTAGCAAACACGCCCCCGCCCAAAAAACCAGAATGAATCTCGAATGCATGGAATCTCCTTCCGAATCCATCTCGGTCCGCGATTTGCGTCAAAAACTGCGTATCGATTGACCCTTCAGACTACGGCTTCACCGCGCCGCCGCGCAATTGCGTCCATGGCCGGCGACGCCAGCAGCCGCGCACGCATCAGCACTTTCCGCGTTAGCCCCGTCAGTGCCATGCTCCCCGCCTCATGCATCGCAACCCAGCGCCGTTCCCCGTCTGCCGCTGTCATCGCCTCCACATCCTCCTCACCTACGCTGCGAATGTGTACGTAATAGTTCACCTGCATGATTGCGTGCCGCAATGTCATCCGCAGCTCGCTTCCGGGAACCTCGGGATGAATCAACGTCGGCAGCTCCCACATCCCGGGCATCACCGTCGTGCGCGCCGGCCGCTGCACCAGCAGCACTTGCCGCGTGCTCGCGCCGCGCCCTTTGCCCTTTGCCGGGCTCGCCCGCAGCGCCAGAGCATATGCCGCAACCCGGCTGGTCATTGCAGCGCGCCGCGCGGTCTTGTGCTCGCCCCGCGTTTTGCATTCCGCCATCAGCGGGCACGCCGCGCATTTGGGATTCCTGGGCGTGCAAACCGTCGCGCCCAGCTCCATCATGGCCTGGTTAAAATCCCCCGGCCGCCCTCGATCCAAAAATCGCCGTGCCAGCTCTTCCACTTTCCGCCGCAGCGCCGTGCCGCCGCCTTTGCGGCTCCCGGCTCCCCAACCCGCGAAGCGGCACAGCACCCGCTCCACATTTCCATCCACCACTGCCACCGGCTCGTTGTGCGCGATGCTCGCCACTGCCGCGGCCGTATACACGCCAATCCCCGGCAGAACGCGCAATTCCTCCGCCTTCACCGGCAGATTCCCTTGAAGATTCTCGCTTACAAACTGCGCCGCCTTGTGCAGCATCCGCGCCCGCCTGTAGTAGCCCAGCCCGCTCCACATCGCCAGCACCTCCTGCTCCGGCGCCAGCGCCAGCGATACCAGCGTGGGAAACCGTTCCAGAAACTGCTGGTACCGCTCCACCACCACGGCCACACGCGTTTGTTGCAGCATGATCTCCGCAACCCAGATCGCGTAAGGATCCCTGCTGCGCCGCCAGGGTAAGTCGCGCCGGTTGCGCCCGTACCACTCCAGCAAACCCGCGCGCAACGCTCTCGTCTTCCCCAGCTCCACGTCCTGCCTTGCCATGCGCCCAGCTTACGACATCCTGGCAGCCGAACGCTGGCGGCGCAAACTCCTGCTCCCAGGGGCAACAGACCTGATTCAGTGACTCTTTTTGTGTATTGCACCGCGTTAGGTGCATTGCTAGATTTGAACTCAAATTCCCACTCTGGCAGAGGCATGCCAGGCCATTGGTGATTTTGTACGCCAGGTTACTCCGGCTCATCTACGCTGAAGGATCACCCATACAATTGCCGGATCCGCTGGCGAATCGATTGGAGACATTGTGAAACGACTTGCTCGCTTTTTGACGCTCACCCTGCTGGCCGCATCATCAGGCCTGTTCGCTCAATCTTCTTCTTCCAACTTCGCTTCCTCGTCATCTCCCACGCCGGCGGCCGACCAACCCGCAGCATCGCCTCTATCCAAAGCTGCGAGATACGCACCGCCCGCGCCCTTTTCGCGTCTTGCTCTGTCTGGCGGCATCGGCACCAACGGCATCAACATGCAGGCCGCCGTCGAGGCTAGCCGCTACTTCAACATCCGCGGCGTCGGCAACTACTTCAACTACACGGTCAATAACGTCAAGGTCAGCGGCAGCGGTGGATCGAGTGGGATCGACGTCAGTGGCAAACTGAATTTCGCCACGGCAGGCATCGCCCTCGACTATTACCCGTTCCCGAACCATGGCTTCCGTTTGAGCCCTGGCGTCATGCTCTACAACCAGAACGCAATCTCCGCAAGCGGCGTTGCTGCCGAGGGAACCAGCATTACCCTGGGCTCGACAAAGTACTATTCCGAAGGCGGCGCCAATGCCATGGCCCTCAACGCCAACCTGGGTTTGAACACCCACAAGCAAGCCTTCACCATGACGACGGGCTGGGGAAACCTGATTTCACGCAAGGGCGGCCATTTTTCCGTCCCCTTTGAGATCGGAGCCATCTTTACGGGCGTACCGACGCTCGGCATGAATATCACCGGCTATGGTTGCACCAGTCAGGCCGATGCCGCAGACAACGGCGAGTCTTGCGTAAATATGGCCACCAATACGAAAGCGCAATCCGACGTCGCCGCCCAGATCGCAAAATATCAGAGCGACCTGAACCCGTTGAAGGTTTACCCCATCCTCTCCATTGGCATTGGGTATAACTTCAAGATCCGCTAACTCGGCAGGATATCCCACAGAAACCGGGCTCTCAGGCCCGGTTTCCGTTCACTAACCACTAACCACTATCCACTAATCACTAACCAAGCATCTCTCCCACAATCCCCGGCGCCGCTTTCAACGCCGCATCAATCTGCGTCTGATCCTTGCCGCCAGCCTCTGCAATCTCCGGCTTCCCTCCGCCCGATCCGCCCACAATCTTTGCCACCGCGCCCACCAGCTTGCCCGCCTGGATGCGCTTCGTCAGCCCCGGCGTCACCCCGGCAATCATCGCCACTTTCCCCTCAGGCTGCGCCGACCCCAGCACCACAACACCCTCGCCAATCTTCGTCTTGAGATTGTCTACCAGCGTCCGCAACTGCCCGCGCTCCAGCTCGTCCGCGCGATGCGTCAGCACCTTCACGCCCTTCACTTCCACCGCGCGCGCCACCGCCTCATCCAATCCTCCGGCCGCCGACTTCATCCGCATCTCTTCAATCTCGCGCCGCAGCTTCTTCAGCTCGTCTTCCTGGGCGGCAATTTTCGCCTTCAGCCCCTCCGACAAATTCTCCACGGAAGGCACGAATTGCCCCGCCACCTGCGCCAACTCAAAGTCGCGCCTGAACGTGTCCAGCGAACCCATCCCGCTGATCGCCTCAATCCTCCTCACTCCCGACGAAACCGACTCCTCGCTCGTCAGCTTCATCAACCCGATTTCGCCCGTCGCCCCCGTATGCGTTCCGCCGCACAGCTCCGTCGAAAATCCATCCGACAGCCGCACCACCCTCACCTTGTCGCCGTACTTCTCGCCGAACAGCGCCATCGCGTGATACTCGTTCACCGCCACGTCGATTGGCACGTCTTCCAGAGTCTCCACCCTCGCGTTGCCCAGCACCTCGCGGTTCACAATATTTTCTATCTCTTGGAGCTCTTCATCGGCTACCTGAGTGAAGTGCGAAAAATCGAACCTCAGCCGGTCGGGAGCCACCAGCGACCCCGCCTGCTTTACATGCGTGCCCAGGACTTGTCTCAGCGCCGCGTGCAGCAAATGCGTCCCTGTATGATTCCGCCGGATCGCGTCGCGCCGCGCGCCATCCACCACCGTATTCACGCGATCGCCCACCGCAAGTCCCTGCTTCAAAATCGCCTTGTGCGCCCGCACTCCCTGCACTGGCAACACGCAGCCCACGATTTCTGCAATCGTCGTGTTTCCGTCGGTCGAGGTGAACCACCCCAGGTCGCCGACTTGTCCGCCCGAGTCGCCATAAAAACTTGTATGATCGAGCACCACCTCAACCTTGTCGCCCGCCTTCGCCGCCGGAACACCCACGCCGCCCTTCACAATTGCCAGAACCTCGCAGTTCGTCGACGTCAGTTGCCGGTAGCCCTCGAAAACCGTCTTCGGCAAATCGCGGAACGCGGGGCTGGCCGTCTTCTGGCTTCCGCCCTTCCAACTTGCCCGCGCCCGCGCCTGCTCCTCCGCGCGAGCCTTCTCGAACCCCTCCATATCAAACGCAATGCCCGCATCACGCGCCGCATCGACCATAAAGTCCAGCGGTAATCCAAATGTCTCGTACAGATGGAAGGCCTTATCTCCCGTAAAGGTGCCGCTCATTTCATCATTCAGCCGCGTGAGCCCGATCTTCAGCACGCGATCAAACTGCTTCTCCTCCGCCTCAACCACCTTGGCTACGCGCGCCGCCGAATCCACCAATTCCGGATAAGCGCCCTTCATCAGATCGCGCACCGCGTAAACCATCTCGAAGAGAAACGGCTTCTCCTGCCCCAGCAGCCGCCCATGCCGGATTGCGCGCCTAAGAATCTTGCGCAGCACATACCCGCGTCCCTCATTCGAGGGCACCACGCCATCATTAATAAGAAACGTCGCTGCACGCGAATGGTCAGCAATAATCCGCAGGCTGGCCGCGGCATCATCGGCCGTCCGGCTCTCTTGCTCAATCGCCGAATCGCTCACTCGTTTGCCCGTCAGCTCTTCCGCACGTGCAATGAGCGGCGTAAACAAATCCGTCTCAAAGTTGCTCACCACGCCCTGCAGCACAGCCGCCACACGCTCCAGCCCCATCCCCGTATCGATCGACGGCTTCGGCAAAGGAGCCAGCTTGTACCCCGTCGTCTTTCCCGCCGCATCCACCACCGTGGACCGGTCGAACTGCATGAAGACCAGGTTCCAGATCTCCACGTACCGCGCATCGTCTTTGCCAAAAGGCAGATCCACGCCCGGCGTCTCCGCGGCCTCGAGGCCCATGTCGTAGAAAATCTCCGAGCACGGCCCGCACGGCCCCGTTTCGCCCATCTGCCAGAAGTTGTCCTTTACCCCGTACTCGCCGATCCGCTCTTTCGGCACACCCACTTCCATCCAGTACTTCTCCGCCTCATCGTCCCGAGGAACATCCGCCGTCCCTTCAAAAATCGTCACGTACAAGCGGTCCTTGGGAATCCCGAACCACTCCTCGCTCGTCACCAGCTCCCACGCAAACCGGATCGCGTCGCGCTTGAAGTAGTCTCCGAACGAAAAATTCCCCAACATCTCGAAGAACGTATGATGTCGCCGCGTAAAGCCCACATTTTCGAGATCGTTGTGCTTCCCCCCGGCCCTTACGCACTTCTGTGAAGTCGTAGCCCGCTTGTAATCGCGCTTCTCCGCACCCAGAAAAAGGTCTTTGAACTGGTTCATCCCAGCGTTGGTAAACAGCAGCGTCGGATCGTTGGCCGGCACCAGCGACGACGAATGCACCCTCCGGTGCCCCTTCGTCTCAAAGAAGCGCAGAAACAGCTCGCGTATCTCATTTCCCGAGCGGAATTGCATGGCTCTTTTAGTGTAATGGTCTTTCAGCGCTGGGCGCACCCGCCGCCGTCACTCCTCATGCGTCCCGGCGTCCAGGTCGGCATCCAGATTGTCTAGAGCGGCCAGCGATTCGTCCGCCACATTCCACTGCCGCAGAATCTTGTAGATCGCGCCGGTCGAAAATCCCGCCGTCACCAGCCGCCGCATCACGCGCGCCGTCTCCTTCTCGTTCGTGGGCTTCCGGATCCTCTTCCGCTCCAGGTGCTCACGCGCCAGCTTCTCTTCGTTTGTCTCGCCGTATCGCGCCTCAACCGTCTCGGCGATCAGCTCCGAGCGGATTCCCTTTTGCTGCAGATCCCGCCGCACGCGCCGCGCGCCCAGCTTTTCGTTCTCCTGCCGCAGCCGCGCGTAGGTCTCAGCAAACGCCCGGTCGTCCAGGTAGCCATGCTCCTTCAGCCGCGCAATCGTCGCCTTCACCGCCGCCTGGCCGCGGTCGC
The DNA here is from genome assembly GCA_049517515.1 of Occallatibacter sp. Taxonomy (GTDB): domain Bacteria; phylum Acidobacteriota; class Terriglobia; order Terriglobales; family Acidobacteriaceae; genus Telmatobacter. The sequence continues at coordinate 26,840 of JBEKSA010000022.1, read as the reverse complement.
CCTGCTCGGCCCGCGCGCTCATCAGCCGCCGCAGCTCAACCTCCGTGCGCATCTGCCGCCCCAGCGCTTTCACCGCATACTGATACAGCCCCGCTTCGTCCAGCGGTTCGCGCGCCTTGCGGGATTTCGATCGCAGTGCCAGCTTCTCTCTCCTAGCCTTCCAGCTCCGCCCCGGCGAGGCAAAGCTGCCTATCGCGCCAATGCATGAGCAAACAACTCATAGCTAATGGCTAACAGCTGCTTTCCCCGTCCATTGATCCACCCAATCGTTCACCGTCTTCCACCAGAGCTGGGAGTTCTGCGGCTTCAGCACCCAGTGTCCTTCATCGGGAAAGTAGAGCATCTTGCTGGGCACGCCCAGCATCTGCAGCGTGTCAAACAGTTGCAGCCCCTCGCTCAAATCGAGCCGGTAATCGAGCTGCCCGTGAACCACCAGCGTCGGCGTCTTGAAGTGGGTCGCATAGAGCGACGGCGACCACTTGCGGAACGGGTTCTCGTCATCGGGCTTTCCGTAGTAGTCCCACGGATGCCCTTTGAACTCCCAGATATTGAACCAGTCCTCCTCCGTCGTTCCAAACGCCGACTCCGCGTTGAACATGCCGTCGTGGGTCACGATGCACTTGAAACGGTCCGTGTGGCCCAGCACCCAGTTGGCCATGTATCCGCCATAGCTCGCGCCCAGCGCGCACTCACGCGTCTTGTCGATAAATGGATAATGCTGCTCCGCGTAATCCAGTCCCGTCATCAGGTCGGTAAAAGGCTTGCCGCCCCAGTCACCGGTGACACCTTCCACGATGGCCTGCCCGTACCCCGTCGACCCGCGCGGATTGATCATGACGACGACATAGCCGTTGGCGGCGAAGAGCTCGGCGTTCCAGCGGTAGCTCCAGTCGTCGCCCCACGCGTCCTGCGGCCCTCCGTGAATCAGGAACTTCGCCGGATACTTCTTCGCCGCATCGAACCCCGGCGGCCGGATGATGAACCCCTGCAACTTCGTCCCATCCTTCGCCGTGAACCAGAACGACTCCATCTTCGGCAGATCAAGCTGCGCCAGCAGTGCATCGTTGAGATGGGTAATAGGCCTGACTATCGCAAAGAACGCTAACTTCACTTCGGGATGGTCCCCGCCTCCATAAACGACGTCGTTCGGGTGGACGATAACCGCTTCCGACGGCCTATCAACCTCCATCATCGTTGCGATGATCCCCTCGGTTTGGACGGGGTATGCAAACGATCGTCTGGCCGACGCCTGTACCAAAAGGTTCGAAAACTCGCCGTTGGCTCTTCGGTCAGATGGCGGGGGATAGATCGTTTCCAGAACCCCGGCTTCGCCGCTTTCGACATTCACATCGTAGATTGAGCTTCCACCGTGATTCCCCGACACGAAATAGATAAAAGGCGATACCAAGCTCCACGTGAATTCATCCACCCAGTTGTCGAACTTCGGCAGCAGATTTTTGATCGTCTTTGCCTCACGGTCGTACATCATCAGCCGGAACTCGTCGCTCTCATATCCATTCCGCGCCTGGCTCCTCCACGCCAGATACTTTCCGTCGGGCGAGTAAGCTGGATTGAAATTGCCGCCGGCCGACGTCGACACCTTCACCGGCTTCGCCGCCGGATTCGTCAGGTCAAGCGTATAAATCTGCGCGCTGGTCGAGATCGCCGGCACAGGATCCGGATTCTCCGTAAACGCCAGCTCCTTTGAGTCGGGCGCGAAATCGCATCCGCAACCCGCACCTTCGAGCGAGAACGGCGGCACATCGTGCGTGTCGCCCGGATTCAAATCGCGCATTCCACCGCTGTCAACCGAGACCAGAAACAGGTGGCTCCGCTTATCTCCCGTGTAGTGATCCCAGTGGCGATAAAGCAGGTGCGTCCAGATCTGCGCCTTCACCTTGCTCGCCGCCAGTGCCGCACCTCTATTTGCATTACACTTATTCCCAACTCCGCCGTCCGCAGGAGTGATCGCCGGGCAATCCGGATACACATCCGAAGTGAAAACCACCGACCGCCCATCCGGCGACCACTTCGCGTTGTCCGCCTCGGTCGCAATCGCCGTCAGCTTCTTCGCATTGCTCGCCGCGCCCGTCGCCGGATCGAAGTCCGCGACCCAAACCTGCTGCCCGCTCTCGCGGCCCGAGAGAAACAGAATCCGCTTTCCGTCAGAAGCGAATTGCAGACCGCTGTCTCCGGTCTGCCCAACCGCCAGCTTGATCGGAGCAGGTTCATCAGGACCGGGACCGGCAATCGCCTGCAGCCACAGCTCCGGCGTTTTGGTGTTCTGCTCCAGACTCACGGTGGTCACGCTGTAGGCCAGCCACTTGCCGTCGGGTGAAACGACTGTATCGCCCAGCCGCTTCATCTGCATCATGTCCTCAAACGTCATCGGGCGCTTGGGCGTCGCGGATTCAACGGGTTGCCCGGCCTGTTCGGATTGTGCACTCGAAAGGTTCGGAAAAGCTAAGCCAATGGCAAGAAACAGGGCAAGAGAGAGCCTGCGCATGGAATGCCTCAACGCACGGCGCGAACTGCCTCGCCGCGCGAAGAGAAAGTGTACACCGGAAGGACAGTTCCTGGTTCATAGTTCGCCACCCTGCGCGTCCGCATCGCCGCGAAAGCTCTGCACTGTGAACGAAGAACTGAGAGCTAAGAACTCCGAACTGTGAACTGCCTTCAGCTCACTTGGATTCGTTGCCGGTCAGCCGGAACGTGATGGTGCCCCAGAAAAGCCGGGCGCGCATTTGCACCGGCAGGTGCCGGTCATCGTCGGTATACCAGATCCAGATATTGCCGCGATTCTTCACTACGCCCGCGTCGGCGGTCGGCTGCACTCGGATGGTCTTGAATGTGCCCAGTGTGGTTTTGATCTCTTCGCGGCCTTCTACCTTCATGGTCACCAGCACGGTGCGCTGAGCGTCGGCCACGGGAACCACGAAGCGATTCCCGACGACCAACTGTTGCGAGCCAGGGTAGAACACGCCCGTGAGCAGATCGGTCAGGCAGCCCCGCACAGGGGCCTCCGCATGCTTGGTCTGGCCATTGACCATGTTTTTCTCGTCGAGGGTGGACTTGGATTGAGCGTAGTCGATGTTGAGGGTCGAGTTGAACTGGCGCCGGCCTTCGACGGTTTGCTTGTCAAAGTCGTAGGTGCAGCCCTTCTCGCGGTCAAAATCGGATTGGAAGTTGTCTGCGACGTGAAAAAGCAGATTGATGGCGCCGCTCGTGTTCGCTGACGCTATGATGCGCTCGCGATCGCCCGCCGCCTCAAAGTGAACGACGGCAATGCCGGCCGGAAAAACACGCCAATCCACCGAATAGGTCAGCGTCTCTTTCTGCGGGAAGCTGAAGCCGGCCCGGGGCGGCAACAGGATCGCGGGATCCTGGCCGGGCGACGTGGCCGCTAGAGTAAGACCAAACATTAGGGTGACTGCAATGCGGCAAAACCAGAGTGGGCGTGTCCTGTTGAGTTTCAATCGAGGTCGCCGCTCCTTGGGGTCGCGGCGACTTCGCGCCGTGGCTTCGGGATACCGCAACTCTGGTTTTGCGATCGCGCGTGTCTTCAATGGTCGGCACGGCTCCTCATGGCACGGATTCTCATGGATTGACCTGGCCCTTCTCTTTGGACTTCGTGGAAGCGGAAAGCGCTCACCAGGCCCGGTGCACCAAGGTCTCCAGCACCGGTCGCAGATAGAGCAGGCTCAGGTACAGCAGTGCGGCCCCTAAAGCAGAATTGTACTCGCGGTGCTGCATGTAAAGGGCGAATGAGAAGCCACCCGTAGTCGCTTGAGTAACTGGTTGGGAAACAGCGGGTGAGCCCGATTCACTTGGCAACCTGGCAGCAGTGAGGTGCGGGATGAATCGGGGTACGCTGCGGCAGTAGCTGTCGAACTGAGGAAATGTGGTGCGCAGGAATTGTTCCTCGGACGCGATGACCGGGATATAGATTGCTGCGAAGCCAAACGCGAGGAGCAACGCCACCGGCCAGCTAAGCAACGCCACAGCGAAACCGGCAGCAATGAGAGTGGATCCGAGATAGAGCGGATTCCTGGTGTATGCATAAGGGCCGGTGACGGTGAGCTCCTGGTTCTTCTTGACCGTGCCGGAGGCGGCCGCACGCAGAGCTAAGCCCGGGAGAACAAGCGCAAGGCTCCACGCGATCGCGGTTGGATGCGGAGGCCGGCGCGCGACCTCGACGAGATAGACAGCGGCGGTGAGGAATCCCAGTGGCACGCGAATGCGGCGCGCGACTTGCTGCCACCGCTCCGCGGCTCCAGCCTTTGGAGGAGTGTTGTGGCTAGACTGCTGAGTCATCGAACGCGCTCCTCGGCGAGCAACTCATCGGCGGCGCGAAGCACATCGTCCGGTGCGATGGTGAGCAGGCCGGGATCGGGTGCGGAGCGGCGAGAGTGGTCGCGGCGGCTGTCCGGGCTGCGCAGCACGCGGGCGCGAGTGCCGTAAGGGCCGTTGCGGCTGGGATCGGTCGGGCCGTAAATGCCGACGACGGGACGGCCGAAAGCGCAGGCCAGATGGAGCGGACCCGTGTCTCCGCCGATGCACAGGGCGATGCGGCGCGTGAGCGCGATCAGTTGCGGGAGAGTTGCGGTGAGTGCAACGGCGCTGCCGGAGGCGATGGCGGCGGCGAGCGGCTCCTCGCCGGGACCGGCGTTGACCACGACATGCAGGCCGCGCTGCGCGAGTCCCTCGGCGATGGCGGCGTAGCGCTCGGGCGGCCAACGCTTGGCGCCCCAGCCCGCTCCAGGAGTGATGAGCGCGATGGGCCGCGCGGCTCCAGGAAACGTGTTGGGGAGCCAGGATGCGCACCAAGCTTCGGCTTCGGGGTCAATGGGCAGCAACGGGGCGGGAAGCAGCGGGGCGCAACTCGCCAAACCAGACGCATTCGCCAAGCCCGAGGCGTTCGCGAAGCTGGCGGCAAGCGTGTCACCGGCGACGGCGGAGGCGAGCTCCATATCCTGCTCGATGACGTGCGCTCCGTGCGTGACGACGCGTTCGGTGAAGAGCCACTGAGCAGGCCACTCGCGCGGCGCGGCCTCGCCGATGCGGCGCGGACAACCACTCATGCGGGCGATGACTGCGGAGCGGATTGCGCCCTGAAGGTCGAGCACGGCGCTGTAGCCAACGGCGCGAAGCTCGTGGCGCAAGGCGCCGATCGCACGGCGCGTGTTGGCGCTGAACGGATGACGCTTCCAGTCGCGGCTCGCGGCAAAGTGGAGACGGTCAACAATAGGCATTGCGGAGTTGCGAACGAGCATTTCCGGGCCGCGGACGGGCATTTCGGATCCGCGCTCTTCCCTGATCCCTGTTCCCTGATCTCCGTTCCCTGCTCTTAACAGCGGTTGCCAGCGCGGCTCGACGACCCAGCCGATTTGCCAATCGGGATGAGCGAGGCGCAAAGCCGTGACCGCAGGCAACGCGTGAAGAATATCGCCCATTGCGCCCAAACGGACGATGAGCAGACGGAAGTTTGATTGCGTGTGCAAAGTTTGATTTTCGCACAGCGCGATGAGCTAACCACTTTCAGCCTTCAGCTCTGAACTATCAGGTTTCGGCTGTTTTTCAGCAAACGGCTTTCAGCGATCAGTTTTCCGCTATCCGTTTCTTTATGAGTGATTTGGACTTTCGTTCACGGTCTTTTCTTCTCCATTCCACAGTTTCACAGTTTCTGTGAAACTGTGGAACGATTGCCTGTAAGCCATTCATTTCAAAGGCTCCACAGTTTCACAGTTTCACAGTTTCACAAAAGGGCATGGGGGGTGGGGTAAAAACAGTGGTCAGTGAACAGTGGCCAGTGGTCAGAAAGACGAGGGACCGAGGGAGCAAGTGACCCAGAGAGCGAGTTGGCGAGCTGAGCGGTGTTGACGATTTGGACCATCCGCATACCCCCATTTCCCTTCCCCCTTTTCGGGCTAAATTGCCGGTTCCCTTCCTGCGCCGGGATTCTCGATTTGTGTTTAGTATGCGCCGGAGGGAGGAAATGATCGGCAAACTTGACAGAGATCACAGATCAGGGGTCAGCGATCAGAAAAGGAACGGGTTAGGGTGCAGCGGGGAGTTGGATTTTGGTGGGCTGGCTCTTGACAAATTTGGCGGGGCGGCGGGGCATCGAGTGAGCGGGGCGGTTCTGAACTCTCATCGGCCCACCGAGGATGACTCGCTGGGCCGTACTTTGTTTTCTAGATTTTTGTGGACGGGTTTGTGCGGGGGTTGAAACTCCCGCCTCCTCCCGATTCGAACGAAATGCGAGAGCGAAGGGGCTGACGCCCTTTTACTTTTTGGTTCACGGCATGACTAAAGCCGAGCTCTGATACAGGACGCGCCGAGATTGGGTTCGTGGTATCCCCATGTCCCATCCGCCGCGGGGGACTTAGGGAACAAGATGGCCAGTGGCGGCGCCGCCGGTTACACTCCTTCGGCGTCGTCGGTTACGGGGAGAATGTCGGTTGGGCGCGCCACCCACACGTAAAGCGTGGGGAGCAGGAAGACGCTCATCAAGAGATTGGTGATCAAGCCGCCAACAATGACAATGGCAAAGGGCCGCTGGGAATCGGATCCGATGCCGTGAGACAAGGCGGCGGGAAGAAGACCCAGGGTGGCGACGAGCATGGTCATCATGATGGGGCGCAGACGTACCACGGCTCCTTCCACGGCTGCGTCCTCGGCCGTCATGCCGCGGGCGCGCAACTGGTTGATGTATTCCAGCAGGATGACACCCGACTGGACGGAAACTCCGAAGAGCGCCAGGAAGCCCACTTCAGAAGAAACGCTGAACTCGGTGCCAGTAACCAGCAGCACCAACAGGCCGCCAATGCTGGCCATGGCCACAGTGGCCAGAATCAGGATTGCCCACTTGAACGACTTGTACATGGAGTACAGGATCATGAAGATGAGCAGCACGGTGATGGGCACGATGATCAGCATTCGCGCTTCGGCACGTAGTTCGCTTTGGAACTCACCCTCCCAAGCGATGTGATAGCCGCGCGGCAGCTTGACCTGCGCGGTGACATTCTGGATGGCTTCCCGGACTGCGTCACCCAGTGCCCTGTTGCGGACGCTGTATTTAATGGCAACGTAGCGCTGATTATTTTCACGATAGATCTCGGAGCCCTCGTCGGCTTCTTTCACGGTGCAGAGTTGAGCGAGGGAAACCCGCTCGCCCGATGGCGACAGCAGGCGGATGTTGTCGATCGCATCCTGCGTGCTGCGATACTCGGGGAGGTAACGCAAGGTGAGGTTATAGACTTCTTCGCCTTCGAGAACCTGGGTAATCGCGTTGCCTCCGACGGCAGTCTGGATGGCATTCTGGATGTCGGCCACGTTGATTTGCCAGCGCGCAGCCGCCTGACGATTGACCACGTAGTCCAGGTCAGGCTGGCCGGTAACATTCAGGACTCCCAGATCCTCAATTCCCGGGACATGACTCATGACGCCGGCAACCTGGTTGGCGGTGTCTTCAAGCACGTGCAGGTCGCTGCCATAGACCTTGGTCGCCAGTTCGCCTTTGACTCCGCTGACAGCCTCCTCCATGTTGTCTTCGATGGGCTGCGAGAATCCCCAACTGACTCCGGGGAACTTCTGCGACAGCTCCAGATTCATGGCCGCGATGAGGTTGTCTTTGTTCTGGTGAAAGATGGGGCGCCACTGTTCCTTTGGCTTCAGCCCGACAAAGAACTCGGTGTCGAAGAAGCCCGTATGATCGGTGCCGTCATCGGGGCGGCCGGTCTGGCTGGTGCAGTCGGTGGCTTCAGGAAAAGAGCAGAGCAGGACTCTTGCCTCGTTGGCAACGCGGATGCTGTCAGTCGGACCCGCGCTCTGGTCAAGCTCGCCACGAACCCAGAGCGCGCCCTCATCAAGGTGAGGCAGGAACTCGGAGCCGATGACGCCGCCAAACGCGAGGTAGAGGCCGAGGATCAGGCCGGCGACGCCGACTCCGATGGTGAATCCATGATGATGAATGGCCCAGGTCACGCTGTTGCGGTAGCGCTCCCGCAAATACTCCATCACCGGATTTTTCCACTCCTTCGCGCCTTTGCTGAGCAACATGCTGGTCAGGACAGGAGCCAGGAGGATGGAATATATGAGCGCGCCGAGGAGTGCAAATGCCACCGTCAACGCCATGGGACGGAAGAGGCGGCCCTCGACGGCCTGCAGAGTGAAGATGGGCAGGTAAGCGGTGATGATGATGGCGATGGCGTAAAAGACGGGCCGCTGCACTTCATGAGCGGCGTCGCGAATTTTCTGCTGCGGTGGGCGGGTGTCGCCGTTGTGCGAGAGGTGGCTGACGATGTTCTCGACCATCACCACAGCTCCCTCTACAACCATGCCAAAGTCCAGCGCGCCAAGGGAAAGCAGATTGGCGGGAATGTGATTCAGGTCGAGCAACGTGGCGGCAAAGAGCAACGAGAAAGGAATGGTGATGGCGACGATGAGAGCGCCGCGAACGTTGCCGAGAAACAGAAAAAGAACGATGACAACCAGGACCATCCCCGCGGTAAGGTTGTGCAGAACCGTGTTGGTGGTGAAATGCAGCAGGTCGCTGCGGTCGATGAAGGATTTGATTTTGACTCCCTTGGGCAAAAACTGGTCGTTGAGCTCTTTCACTTTCTGATGGATTCCGTCCAGCGTGGGCTGCGCATCGTCGCCCTTTTGCAGCGCCGCGATGCCTGAAACCACATCGTCATCGTCGAGGATTCTGCCGTCGGGCAGGTGCTCGGCGCGGCCAAACCGGCCGAGGCGAATTTCCGGCCCCTGAGTGACGACGCCGATATCCTTAACGCGAACCGGAGTGCCGCCTCTGGTTGTCAGCACTGTGTTGCCGATATCCTGAATATCCCGGACGAGGCCGACTTCGCGGACATTGACCTGCTGCTCGCCTTCCTCGATGAAGCTTCCGCCGGCATTGGCGTTGTTGCCGGCCAACTGTTGCTCCACCTGGCTAATGCTTAGTCCGTAGGAGATGAGTTTGTTGGGATCGATGAGGACCTGGTATTCGCGGGTCGGTCCGCCAAAGGGGTTGACATCGACGACGCCGGGGACTGATTTCAGATTTTTTTCAATCACCCAGGTTTCGAGCGACTTCAGATTCATGACGTCGTACGCCGGGTTGGAGCTTTCCAGGGTGTAGAAGTAGATCTGGCCGACCGGGCTCCAGTCTGTGCCCATCTGCGGTTGCACGCCCGGCGGCAAGCTCACCTGCGAAAGCCGCTCGAGAACGTGCTCGCGATTTTCGAAGTTGGTGGTGTTTTCGCCGAAGACCATTTCCACGGTAGAGAGGCCGAAGATGGACCAGGAGCGGACGTGCGCAACTCCGGGAATGCCGTTCATCACGGTTTCAAGCGGGATGGTGACCTGCTGCTCGATTTGCTCGGCAGAGATGCCGGGCCACTGCGCGATGACATCCACATAATTGTTGGCGACGTCGGGATAAGCTTCGACCGGCAGGCGATGGAAGGAGACGATGCCCCAGGCAAAGAGAACCATTCCGATGCCCAGCACCAGAAGGCGGTTCTGGAGCGCGAAGTCAACCAGTCTCCGGATCATTGCGCCTCCGCCGTGGCTTCGAGCTCGAGAACGTTCCTGACCACCTGCTGTCCGGGCGCGATGCCCAAAAGAATCTCCTGCATGTTGCCCGGCAGCATGTCGCCGGGAGTGACTTCGACGCGCTTGAACTGGTTTTTGCCGGCAGGCTCAAAGACCCAGTCGCGATCATGCAGATGGAGGATCGCGGTGGCCGGCACCACGGCGTGTGCGACGGTTTCGCGGCTTAGCAGCGTGGCGGTGACGTACATGCCGAGGCGGAACGTGCCGGGGTTCGGAACCTCGATGCGGACTCTTGCGGTGCGAATCGTGGGATCGAGGACGGGACCAATGTCGCTGACGCGCCCGGTGAACACTTTGCCGGGAATCGCGCTGAGCCGAATCTGCGCCGCCTGCCCGAGACGCAGTTGAGGCAGGTCATTCTCATAGACGTCGCAGATGACCCAGACCACAGAGAGGTCAGCGATGGTGAATGCCGTGGATGAGCCCGAGTAAGTGACGCCGGCAGCCGCGGCATTGGTGACGTTCTGCGCGACGATGACGCCGGAGATCGGCGCGTACACGTTGACCACGCTGCTGGGGTGGTTTTTGTCGACTCCGAGCGTGGCCAATTGCTGCTCTGCCGCGGCGAGGTCGGCTTTGGCATTGTCCTCCGCGTCCTGAGCCTGCTCGAGCATGGACTGCGAGATGGCGCCGTGCGCGAAGAGATCCTGAGCGCGAACATACGCCTTGTTCGCCAACTGCTCGTCGTTGGCCGCCTTCAGGTAGGTGTCGAATGCATTGGTGATGTCGGGACTCTGCACCTTGAGAAGCAACTGGCCTTTTTTTACGTTGTCATCGAGATGCGCGCGGATATCGACGACGCGGCCGCTGGCCAGCGAGATGACCGGAAGCTCGCGGTCGATGTCAGGAAAGACCGAGCCGGTGACATCGAGCTTGCTGGGGGTATCCACGCGTCCTGCCGCGACCAGCGGAAACTGCCCAGGGTCCTCGACGGAGATCAGCCCGGCGTCGCCAGTCTGGGTGACCTGCGCCTGCTGTGCTTCGCCATTCGCGGGATTGAATTTGTTTCCGCAGCCCGCCAGCGCAAGGCATCCGGCAAGACAAAAGACGGTTGTTAATGGGGAAGGATTGTTCATTGAATCACCTCTCGTCCAACGGCGAGATTCAGCTGACCAACAGCAGTAAGATAGGCGCCGATCAATTGAGCATAAGCAAACTGCACCTGGCGGAAGTCGCTTTGCGCGCTGAGGAAATCCATCAATGATGCACCGCCGTGTTGATAGGCGTATGTGACCGTATCGCGGACGCGCAATGCCTGGTCGCTGTATTCCGCCTTGTAGGGCTTGAGCAGAGCGATATTGCTGCGCACCAGCTCATAGGCCGTGTCCACGTCGCTGAAGACTTGTGCGCGCGTAGCCTCGCCGGCCTGCCGGCTGCGGTCGATGTCGATCTGAGTGCGCTGCTTCTCGCCCTGGTTACGATCGAAGATGCGCAGTGGAATACTCATGCTCACGCCGAGCGTCTCAGGGCCATTGGGGTTATTGGTCGAGGCGTTGTGGGTGTACCAGGCGGAAAGAGTTGGATCGGTAGAGCCGTTTGCGTCGGCCAGTTTGTGATTGGTTTCCGATTGCTGAATCGTCTGCAGCGCAGCCTGCAGGTCAGGCCGGGCAGCCAGGGCGGCTTCGCGGTAAGTTTCCAAAGGCTGCATTGCGTCGCTGAAATCGAATTCACCCGTCACATCGAATTGATCGACCGGAGTGCGATCATTCAGCATTTGCAGGAGTTGAATCCTGGCGGTGCGCAGATTGACGATTGCTGTTTGCAGCTCGGCTTCATATTGGACCCGCAGCAGTTCGATCCGGTCGAAATCGATCGACGCAATATCGCCGGCCTTGAATCGGTCGCGGCTGATGGCGATGATTTTGTCGTAGTAGTCAAGGTCATCCTGCGCCAGCTTGACCACGGCGTCGGCCTCGAGCGTTTGCACAAATGCAGAACGCAAGGTGAATTCGAGGGTGCGCTTCAAATCCTCGTGCTCGGATGCGGAGATTTGCGTGCCTTCCTGAGCGCTCTCAAGACGGAGCTCGCGCTTGTGGTCGCGCTCGTGCAGGTAGCTTACGCTGGGCTCTTCGAACGTACCCTTGAAGGGGGTCCAGGCCCCATCGTGGGGTGCGATCTGCGTTCCGTCGGCCAGTAGAGTGAACTGCGGGTTGGGTCGAAGGTAGGCGGTGATTTCTTCGGCGCGCATCTCGTCCACGTTGTCGGCATCGGCCTTCAACGCGGGATTGGAGGCTTCAAACCTTGCCTTCACCTGGTCCCAGGTGAGGGCTTGCTGCGCGCGCGCCGCCGAAGAAGCGATGAGCAAGGCCAGAGTGAGTGCAGGCCAATAGAGCCGCGAATTCATAGCATGTCCAGTCATCGCACGAGTGCGATCGAGTAATAACAGCAAAAGAAATGAGGGCGAAAGGGAAAACGCTGTTCAGGCGGCGGGAGGGGGCCTGGACCACGGGGCGAGCAGGTGAGCGGTCCCCTCGGAGGGATCAGCGGAATCAGTGGGCAAGAGCGAGAACCTGGTCAGGAGGCTGGGACGAAAAGCCGGAACGACCAACGCAACGATGCCGGGCGCGCCATGAAGTGCCTGTTGAAAGGAAAAGAGGTGGTCACGCTTCCCTGCGCTCCGCTCGACCTCGGCAGGATTGTTCGCCGCCTGGAGATCGTCGGTGATGGAGATGACGGGCAGGAGGATTGCGGTGAGCGCGGCGAGCGAGATGAGCTGGGCGGCAATCGCGGGAAGAATTGACACGGTTCTCGCGTGGCGCCGGCGAACGAACCAGGAGCCCCAAAGGGCGACTGTGACGGCCACCCAAGCGAGATTGCAGAACAATTCCATCAACCTTACAGATTATACCGAAGCGATGTTTTTCAAGGGGTAAATAGAACGAAGGATGACACTTGAGGGTGGTTACCGCTGGAAAATGTCAATGGGTTGGTTGAAGTCGGTGACGCGGATGTTCTTGGCGAGGGTGGGGTACTGACGCTGAAGTTTCAAAAACATCTCCCAGGCGACGCGGCGATAGCTGAAGTGGCCAGCGGGGCCGGAGCGGAGCTCGGCGATGTATTGCGCTTCGGCAAAGTCCATTTTGAACAGGGCGCGAATGCGGGTGGCGAGAGGGTAGAGGTAGGCGGCGGATTGCGCGGCCTCTTGGACGGGGGCGGCGGCGATTACGCTGGCGGTGCGGTGGGCGGCGGCGATGGCATCGCGGTAGTCGGAGAGGATGCCGGCTTCGGCGAGGATGTCGGAACCGGCAGGAAGGTCACCGGCGCCGAGAGTTTCATAGCCATGCAGGGCGGTGAAGTTCTGGATGATCTGCGTGCAGCGGCGATGGCGATGGAAATCGCGGAAGCCACCAATGTCCATGAGGATGTCAAAGCGGATGGCCGCGCCGGCATGGAAGGCGCGGAGGGTTTCGTCGTGCTTGCCGCGGTGCCTCAGGCCCAGTTGGATGATTTCGACGCTGCGGGCGGCGGGCTGGCCGGCGAGGAAGTCGCGAACCTGGCGGTAGGGGTGGTGGCAGGCGGAGTAGAGAAGGGTGGCGGCGAGCTCGATCTCGAGAGACTCGGTGCGCTCGACGAGATCGACGAGCGGAGCGGCGGCGGGAGGCAAGTTCTTGAGGAGCTCGGCGGCGGCGCGAGCGAGATCGGCCCGGGTTTGGATGAGGTATTCGCTGGGTTGGGCGTATTTGATGAGGGTGGGCGCGGTGCGGACTTCGCGTGTGAAGAGGGCGGCGGCCTCGGTGGCGAGAGCGGACGCGGCATCGTCGTTGAGAACTGCGAGCCTGTCGACGATGGATTGGGCGGCGTGGGCGTTGAGGTTCCAGGCGGGGCCGGTGGCGGCTTCGCGGAGCTTTTCGCCGAGGAGGCGGATTTCAGCGGCGGGGTGGGAGAGCAGGCGCGAGACCTGGTTTTCAAGGGTGCGGGCGCTGACAATCTGGCCGAGCGAGGTGTTGGTGGCGAGAGGAAGCAGATAGCGGGCGACGTCGAAGGCGCGGGCGCGGAGGGTGCGCTCGTAGGCATCGGGCTTGAGGTCTTCAGGGCGCGCGACGCGGCGGCGAAGGAGATCGACGACGGCGAGCGAGGTGCGCTTGTAGGCGGCCATGAGCGAGACGATGGTGCGGGCGTAGAGGTCCTGAGAGGTGGAGTCACCTGCGAAGTCGGGGTAGTAGAAGCCGGACTCGAGGAAATTCTGGTAGCGGGTGGAGCGCTCCTGGCCGTCCCAACGGGTCTCGTCGACGAGAACGATAGCGGCAAGGAGGGAGAGTCGCTCAATGGCGAAGGCAATGTGGGCGAGATCGGCGATGGAGCGGTGGCCGTATTGAAAATAAAAGGTGTTGAGGAACTGTTCGGCGCGCTGGGCGCTGATTTCGGAGAGGGAATCGCGCATGGAGAGGGAGGAGCGGGAGTACTTGGCCATGGCGTAGGCGAGGATCTCGGGGTCGGCGCCATGGATGGCGATGACTTCGGTTTGATTACGCGCAGAGGGGGGGAGCGAAGATTCACTGGACATGAGGATGCTCTCGCGGACAGAATACGTCATAAGGGAGCACCCGCGCGCAACGGCGGACTGGGACCCCGGGAGCACGGGAGCAGCCATGCGGGAGTATTTGGTGCGGACGTCGCACAAACCGCGGCCCTTGCCGGCAGGACGCTGGGCGATGACCCAGCGCTGGAACGATCTGCTGTTTGCGCATTGGCCGATTGCGACGCCGAAGATACAGGCGCTGCTACCGGATTGGCTGGAAGCCGACACGATCCAGGGGTCGGCGTGGCTGGGAGCGGTGCCGTTCTGGCTGGACCGCATCAAAATCCGCGGCGTGCCGGCGATACCGGGGCTGCGGAGCTTTCCTGACTTGAATTTGCGGACATACGTGCGGGACCGGGACACGGGAACGCCAGGGTTCTACTGCTTCAGCGTGGATTCAAGCAACCTGCTGGCGGTGGCGGTGGCGCACATGATGTATCACCTGCCGTACCGGCTGGCGGAGATGCATCTGGAGCCGCGCTCGGAGCGGGAGTTCGCGTTCTACAGCCGGCGGCGATTCTCGCGCGAGCCAGTGATCTTCAAAGCGCGATACCGGGGGCTGGGGCCGACACGGCAGACAGCGGAGATGCGGGTGGGCTCATTCGAGTATTTCTTTACGGAGCGGCCGTGCGTCTACAGCACGAACCGGGCGGGGGAGCCGATCAGGGCAAATCTGCATCACGTTTCGTGGCCGCTGGAACAAGCAGAGGCGGAGATTGAGCGCAACGACCTGGCGGCGGTGGTGGGCCTGGAACTGCCGGACCGGGAGCCGGTGCTGCACTACTCGCGGCGGCTGGCGGTGTATGTGTGGCCGGCGGAGCTGGTGCATCCGGCGCTGGCAGCGCGGCCGGTGACGGTGGCGGCGACGCCGACGTAATGAGCAGCCACTAGCTTCCAGCTGCTGGCTCTTCGGTGTTGGGCGGACGGTTGTGGCTTTCCTTTGTTTGTTCCGGTCTACAGCAATTCCTGGATTGCTGTAGACCGAAAGCGTTCATTGAACAACAAAGCCGCTCGTAGCTTTCCCTCCAGCCTCAGAAAGTCAGTTTGAGGGCCAGTTGGATCAGGCGGGGATTGTTCACCGTGGAATTCACGGCGCCGAATCCGGACGCGTTGATATCGTTAATCGGCATGCCGAACTGCGGGTGATTGAAGAGGTTGAAGAACTCGGCGCGGAAGTTCAAGCCCATCTCCCGGGCGGGCAAAGGAAAATCCTTGATTACCGAGAAGTCGGAGTTGACGAAATCGGGTCCGACAACAGGGACACGCGCGGCATTGCCGAGCTCGCCGGCGGCCGGCGCGACGAAGCACGCGGCGTTGATCCACTGGTGCTTGCCGTGGTTCGCGTTGTACGCGTTACAGCCGGAGACCCGATCGGGCCGGTTGTAGTTGTCATAGTTGCCGCCGTTATTGAAGTAGTTGTAGCCCTGTCCAGCCTGATTGTTGCTGTCGATCAGGGGAACAGCAAATCCCGAGGAAATCCTTTCGATCAACGTCGCCTGCCAACCGCCTAGAAGCGAGTTGGTCACAGTGTTCCAATTGCCGCCGAACGTTCTGCCCTTGCCGAAAGGCAGGTCATAGATGACGCTGCCTGTGAAGCTTTGATCCAGATTGATCTGCGACAGGGACCAGTCGAGATTTTGCCAATTCGGCAGCGGGAAATACGGGGCGCTCAACACCGAGCCCAGGCCGTCGGAGAGGCCGTTGTCGTAGGTGCGGGAGTAAGTGTAGGCAAGCAGCGCGTAAAGGCCGTACCTGGGCGTCTTAGTCTCGGCTTTGATCTGCATTGAGTTGTAGTGCGTCTTGCCCACATCGCCGAAGAGGAAGATGATGTTGTCGTCGCCGGTGTTGGACTCGTAAGGCGGCACATAGGGCTGTCCATCCGGCAAGCAGCCAAGAGTGTATCCGGAGACTGTGCCGCACGCGGACGGGCTCTGCGTATTCAGGTCGTTGCCGTAAACCAGAATATGGCCGCCTACCGAACCGGCATAGCCGGCGGTGAGCACAACATTGCCGGGCAATTGGCGTTCGACGTTCACGTTATATTGATGAACCCTGCCCGGCTGGAAACCCTGAGGCTGGTAGTTAAGCGAGCCGGTAAATGTGGCCGCCGTTTGCGGCGAGGGGAGGGGCTCAAAGCCGCTGGAGAGGCTGATTGCCGAGGGGGATTGACCGAGGGTGACGGCGCAGTAGGAGTTGGCGAAGGCGCAGCCGGCACCGGTAAAAGCGTCAGACTCGCCCAGTTCGGGCGGATTCTGCCACAGGCCTTGTGCGCCCTGGTTCCACGCCGAATCGTGATAGATGCCAAAGCCGAGGCGAAGCACGGTCTTGTCGCTGCGGAGAACCTTCCAGGTGAGGCCGACGCGGGGCTCGTATGCGGCCCAGTACATGTTGATGCCCGCCGATCTGCTCACTCCATTCTGGCCGGCAAGCAGAAGCTGTCCCGCCTGAGCCGGGTTCGCGGAGGGGATGTAGTCTGACATCCGGTTATCGACCTCGGTGATTGGAGTGGTCATATCCCACGCCACGCCAAGGTTGAGGGTAAGCGACGGGGTGACGCGCCAGTCATCCTCGACGAAGGGCCGGTAAATCTTCCAACGCCTGCCGGTGATAGCACCGAAGTAGGTCTGGTCGTGAATGGCTTCTCCGGCGACGCCGAGCAGCAGGTCGGCCTCGGCATTGCCGGCGGCGAGGCCCGCACCGGTGAAGTCTCCGCCGCTGCCGATGCCCCAGGTGCCGTCTTGATAGGCTTCATTGGCGGTGTTCAATTGATTGTCTCGGAAATCGATGCCGGTACGAATCTCATGCTTGCCGCGGATCAAATCGAGCGCATCTCTGAAGGAAAAGATGTTTGTCCCGCCCTGAAAAGGGGAGTAGGGGCGATCGCCGAGCGGCCAATAACCCCCGTACACATAAGTTGAGACCAGGCCGCAACTGAATGCGCCGGGCGCGCACGGAGTACCACTGGCCGGACAGCCCAGGTTGGCGTAGGGAATGCCGCCAGGTACGATGGTGGCCGACGCGCAGGTGCCGCTGTCCTGCGAAAGGATGTAGTCGAAGATGCGGTCGTAGCCAACGGTAGCCTGGTTGAGTGTGGTGGGCGAGAACACGTGGGTTTCGCCGATTCCGATGTTGCGTGCGTGGTTGATGATGCGCTCATTGCTGCCGTATTGGTTGGATTCGGCGAGGTACGGCGGGGGCGCGCCGCCGGGATCGTAGGTGAACGCCTGGTCGTAGCTGAACCGGGCAAAGGCAGTATCTTTGGCGTTGAACGTTTGATCAAGGCGAGCATCGAACTTGGTTTCGTTCAGGCTGCGGACAGGCTCATTCACATAGTTGTAGCTTGCGCCCTGAACGCCGAGGTTTGCATTCGGCTTGGGGTAAAAGGCCATCATCGCCTGCCCGATGTTGTTGATCAGGTTGGAGGGAATCTTGTTGCAGTTGGCTCCCTGGGGCTGGCTGCCATCGCTGTTCGCGGCTATAGGATTCCCCGACGAATCGCACTGGAAGTAGACGTTCGGGTAGGCAGAGGGGGTGGTGGAAGCGCCAATCATGTTTGGGTTGGCAATTTGGGGAACAAAGCCGCCGGTTGAGGAAAGCGAAATATTATTGCCGAATGGATCGTCGGCGAAGTCGCCACTGCGCATGGCCATCGAAGGAATCAGGCCGGTGAAGGTAATTCCCTCGCGCTGATACTTCTGCTCACCGTCGACAAAGAAGAAGGTCTTGTTCTTAAGAATCGGTCCGCCGACCGAACCGCCAAACTGGTTCAGATTGAACTTCGGAGTGGAAGTGGCAAAGTCGCTCCTCGCGTTGAGGTCGGTGTTGCGGACGAACTCGTAGAGCGATCCATGGAAGTCGTTCGATCCCGATTTTGTCGTAACCAGAACGGTAGGTCCGGCCCGCGTCCCGAACTCGGCAGAGTAGCTGTAGGTCAGGACTTTGAATTCCTGAATGTCGTCGATTGACGAGAAAATCCCAATACCGCCCGCCGTCAGCTCGTTATTGTCCACGCCGTCCAGCAGCCAATCGGTGCTGTTGGGCCGTGAACCGCCGACCGACAGGGAGAACGAACCGCGCGTTGCCACCTCGCTGTCGGTCCCGGAAGTGAAAAAGCTGCCGGGATTGGTCTCTGCCGTGGCGCCGGCGGTGAGCGTGGCCAGCTGAACGAAATCGCGGCCATTCAACGGCAGTTGTGAAACCTCCTGCGAAGTGATCACCTGGCCGAGAGAAGGATTCGCTGTCTCCACAGCAACGGCCTCACCGGAGACTGTCACCGTGGTGGTTACGCTCGCGGGCACGAGCGTGAAATCGAGTTCGCGGGCCTCATCGACCTGGAGACGCAGATCTTTTGACACTGCGCTCTGGAAGCCGGCCGCATCCACTTTAACGTCGTATGTCCCCACAGGCAGCAGCGGGATGAGATAGTGCCCGGCACTGTCTGTCTTTGTATCTCGCTCCAAACCGGTTCCCTGAGAAGTAACGGCGACGCTGGCAGCGGGGATCGCCCCTCCGGATTTATCGGCGACATTGCCGGAAAAACTTCCCGTGGCCTGGCCGCGCACAGCAGGAGCGAACGTGATTGCGAGAACGCAGACTACGACGAGAAGAAGCGTTCTATAGGATTCTGTCCTGGCCAGGAATTTGAGCAATCTCAAACCACTCGCGCCGATCAGAGTGCTTTTCATTGTCATGTCCCTTTCGAATGAGGTGGTGTTATACCGGCTGCGCTTCGCTGGCGTGCAGCCTCCAGAATTTGCAGTATTTTTTGTCGTTTTGAAAGAAATCGATTGCGTTGATGCCCCTGCGGGGAAGAGAAATCAATGGCTCTGGCTGGTAAGACTCTTCTCTTCTCAAAAAATTCGAAGGAAATGCAATGAGCTTTGGAAGAACTTGCACTGAGCTACAGCGGTGGAATGCAAGATGATTAGACTGTAAGAAGTCGCCCTTAGAAAGTCAACGAAAGTTTTGCCCCGCCACCTGGCACACCGTTCCGTCCAGCGGTCGCGTAGGGCCGGAAGTTGTCCATCTATAATGAGCGATGGAAAGGCGCGGCTCGCGACGACGAGGGCGCAGAGGTCAACAGAAGACATGGGAGATTTGCAGGGTAGGATTGCGCTGGTGACAGGCGGGGCGCAGGGGATTGGGCGCGCGATTGCCGAGGAGCTGGCCGCGGCCGGCGCAACGCTGGCGCTGGCGGATGTGAACGAGACGAAGCTGGCAGAGACGGTGGGCGAGTTGAAGGCCCAGGGGATCGATGCGACAGCGTTCACCATGAACGTGTCGAGCGAGGAATCGATCGAGGCAGGGGCGAAGGCGATCCTGGAGAAGTTCGGCAAGGTGGAGATCCTGGTCAACAACGCGGGGATCACGCGCGACAATTTGATGCTGCGCATGAAGCGCGCGGACTGGGACCTGGTGCTGAGCATCAATCTGACGGGCGCGTTCCTGCTGACGCAGGCGCTGCTAAGCCCGATGCTGAAGAACCGCTGGGGGCGGATTGTGAGCATTGCCAGCGTGGTGGGGCGAGCGGGACAAGCGGGGCAAGTGAACTACGCGGCGTCGAAGGCAGGGCTGATCGGGTTTACGCGGTCGCTGGCGCGGGAGGTGGCGTCGCGCGGCATCACGGTGAATGCCGTGGCGCCGGGATATATTGAGACGCCGATGACGGCGGTGCTCAGTGAGCAGCAAAATGCCGCCATGATGGCGACGATTCCGCTGGGGCGGCGGGGAACGCCCAAAGACGTGGCGCAGGCAGTGAAGTTCCTGGCCTCGGATGCGGCGTCGTATATTACCGGGCACGTGTTGGACGTGAACGGCGGGATGTTCATGGGCGGGTGAAAAGGCAGGGACTGAGGGAACAAGGGAACAAGGGACCGAGAAAACAGGGGAATAGGGAATAGGAAGACGCGAGCACGAACATTGCAATAGACGAAAGTAACTTCAAGTTACCAATGCGGCCTGCCGATAAACGGGCGGGAAGGGTCGCATGGCGGCGCAGGCGGCAACGCCACAACGGCTGGAAATGCGGGGAAGTACCGCGTGCTCTGCGGCGGAGCCGGTGGCGGGGGTGCGCTATGTGGCGCGACAGCCGATCCTGGATCTGCGCGGCAAGGTGCATGGGTACGAGTTGTTGTTCCGGGACGGACCCGAGGCGGTGTTCCGCGGGGATGGCAATGTGGCGACCCGCACCATGCTGGACAGCACAGTGCTCTACGGCCTGGGACGGCTGACGGCGGGACTGCCGGCGTTTGTGAACTGCACGGAAGAAGCGCTGACGCGCGACCTGGTTCATGTGATGCCGTCGGGCATGACGGTGCTGGAGATCCTGGAAGACATTGAGCCATCGCGTCCGGTGATTGAAGCCTGCCGGCGGCTGAAGGCGGGAGGCTTCCGGCTGGCGCTGGACGATTTCCTGTGGAGGCCGGGGATCGAGCCGCTGGTGGAGATCGCCGACTACATCAAAATCGATTTCTCGATGTGCGATGCCGCGGAGCGGCGCACGCTGCTGAACCGGCTGAGCCGTATGACGGTGGCCTTGGTGGCGGAAAAGGTGGAGACCGAGGAGCAGGTGCGCGAGGCGCGCGACGAAGGGTTCATGCTTCTGCAGGGGTTTTATTTCTGCCGGCCGGTGCTGATGGAAAATCGCAGAGTGCCGGCCAACCGGCTTTCGCACGTGGAGATTCTGCGGTTGATGAAGAACGAGTTGCTGGACCTGCACGAGCTGGCGCGGCTGGTGGAGCGCGACACTTCGCTCACCTATCGATTGCTGCGGCTGATGAACTCGCCAGCATGCGCGATGCAGCAGGAAGTGCGCAGCGTGCGGGCGGCGCTGATCGCGGTGGGGGAAGAAACGTTCCGGCGCATGGCGACATTGGCGATTGCCAGCGAGCTGAATGCGGGCAAGCCTGCGGAGTTGCTGCGCATGGCGTGCGTGCGCGCGCGCTTCTGCGAATTGGCCGCCTTGTTTGCCGGGCTCGATGACACGGAGCAGTACCTGCTGGGGCTGCTGAGCCTGCTGCCGGCAATGCTGCGCCTGCCGATGCGGGAACTGGCGCCGTCACTGCCGCTACGCGATGAGATCAGGAGGGCGCTCGAAGGCGAAAAGAATACAGAACGGAGCCTCTTGTGCTGGCTCGAGGCCCACGAACGCGGCAACTGGGATATGTGCGATCTGATCGCGGATCGGCGCGACCTGCGGCAGGAGGACCTGTTCCAGTGCTATGAGGAAGCGCTGGGATGGGCTGAGGCGGTACTGCAGTTTTCCTGATCGGGGCTGCGGCGCCGACCGCGGCGATCGCCACTTCGGGCTGGGGCCTTACACAAGACCAGTTAGAGGACCGGTATAGAATCCCTGCGAGTCTTTATCTTTGCGATCGGAGGGATCCTATGAGCGAACAGGGCTTTCCTTCTCCTTCAATTCCACCTGCATTTCCTCCTACAAATGTGCCGCGGGGAGCGATGACCTTCGGACAGATTCTGGATCGGGTGCTTCAACTGATGCGGGCCAATTTGCGGCTTTTTATGGGGATTGCGCTGGTGCCCGCCGGGTTGATCGTTGCCTACTGCGCGGTAATACTTGCAGCCTTCTTCCCGCTGTTAAAGCCGCTGATCCTAAATCAGCAGCCGCATTTTCCGCTGATGACGATGGTGTGGCTTTTTGCGGCAGAAATCCTTGGCTGGATTTTGATGATTGTGATTTATGCGCTCTACGAGCCGGCGGCCGTTTACGCAGCTCTCGAGGCGAACGCGGGGACGCGAGTGACAATCGGCAAGGCCTGGGCGGTGGCGTGGCGCAAGGCGGGGCGCTACATCTGGCTGGCGATTCTGCGCGCGCTGATTGTGATGCTGCCGATTCTGGTGTTCGGCGGGGTGATCGTTGGAACGGTCGGGCTCTCGATGGCGCGTGGACGCGGCGCCGTGGATCCTTCAGCGATGATCGCGATCATCCCGCTCTTTGTGCTGCTCTACGTGGGAGCGATGGTCTACGCCGTCCTGGTCATGCTGCGGCTGGTGCTGGCAGTGCCGGCGAGCGTGGCCGAGGATTTGAGCGCATGGAAGGGGATCCGCCGCAGCAATCAATTGACCAATGGCGCCAAGGGACGCACCTTTCTGCTCGCCCTTCTGATTTACGCCATCGCGTACGCCGCATTTCTGGTGGCGGAGGTGGGCCTCTTCTTTTTGGGTGCGATTGTCGCGCTGATTGGGATGATGCTGCATCTGGCGATGGCTCCATGGGGCTACATCGGGATTGGCGTTGCAGCGGTTGTCTTCATTTGCGCTTACCTTCTTTGGATGGCGGCGATCGCGGGCGCTTACTGCACCTTGTTTGCGGTGCTGTACCGGGATCAGAGGCTGCGGCTGGAAGGGGTTGCTGGGGCACAGGCCTGATTGAAGCAGCGCAATGGCGCGATACCGCGGACGGCGTGAATCCCCGCGGGGCTGCGGCTCATCTGAGAAAATGATGAAAGTGAGACGAGAGGAACATTTTGTCCCGCGCACGCCCGCAGGGTGGCTGCTCGCGGTGTTTGCGGCCGTGGCGCTTTGCGCGCAGGCGGGTGCGCAGAATCCAACGTCGGCGGAAAATCCTTTCTGGGGAAGCGTGACGGCGCAACCGGTATCCGGCGAGCCGCTGAAGCTGTCGCTGGACGACGCCATCCAGCGGGGGCTAAAGAATAACCTCGGGCTGAAGGAAGTGGAGAACGAGGAGAAGAGCTACCACGCCGAGGTGAATGAGGCGCTGCAGTTGTTTCTGCCCACGATCACGCTGACGGGCGACACGGGCTACTACATGCACGACCTGGCGGCGCTGGGGTTCGGGCCGAAGGTGATTGGGGAGTTTTCGTCGCTGTTTCCGGGGGGCAAGATTCCGGCGGGGCTGTCGCTGATTACGCGCGACGACCTGACCGAGGGAAAGCTGCAGTACAACGAGATTCTGTTTTCGGGGCCGGTGATCCAGGGGTGGAAGGCGGCGAAGGCGGCGGAGCGTGCAGCGCACTTTGGCAAGATGTCGGCGCGCGGCGAGGTGGTGCAGCAGGTGGCCATAGCCTATCTGCGAGCGATCGCGGACCAGAGCGAGGTGGAGAACGCGAAGGCGCTGGTGGAGCAGGCGCAGGTGTTCGCGGATCACGCGCATGAGGCGCATGTGGCGGGAGTGGCGGCGAATCTGGACGAGTTGCGCGCGAAGGTGCAACTGGATGCCCAGCAGCAGGCCTTGATCGCGGCCGAAAATCAGCAGGAGAAGGATTTTATTTTGCTGAAGCGGGAGATTGGCGTCGATCCCGGACAGGAGATCGAATTGACCGACCCGGCGCCTTACAGCGATCTGGCGGAGCAGACGCCGGAAGAAGTGAAGGCGGTGGCCTACCAGAACCGGCAGGACTACCAGAATTTCCAGAACCAGGCGGTCGGGTACCGGGCGCTGCACAACGTCTACCGCAGCGAGCGGCTGCCGACGCTGAGCTTCTACGGCAATTACGGGACGAGTACCGTGAACGGCGCGGGCACGCACGGCGACTTTGTCGCGATGGGGATTTTGAGTTT
The DNA here is from genome assembly GCA_049517515.1 of Occallatibacter sp. Classification (GTDB taxonomy): domain Bacteria; phylum Acidobacteriota; class Terriglobia; order Terriglobales; family Acidobacteriaceae; genus Telmatobacter. The sequence goes on along the minus strand of JBEKSA010000022.1, from coordinate 3,163 downwards.
CCCGATTTTTCGCGAGGCGAAACTGCGCGGCGACGAGGACGCATCGAAGGCGAAGATGCAGGAGACAAACGCGCAGCTCGACGATTTGCGGAATCACATCGACGAGCAGGTGAGGGCGGCGCTCTTGGACGTGAGCGCAAATAAGCAACTGGTTGAAGTGGCGCGGTCGAATGTGGACCTTGCCACACGCGCACTGAGCGATGAGACCGACCGCGTGAACGCCGGCGTGGACGACAACCTGCCGCTGGTGACCGCGGAGGCTACGTTGGCGACCGCCGAGAGCAACCTGGTGGAGAGCCTGTACGCATACAACGTATCGAAGATCGGGCTGGCGCGCGCGACGGGCGTGCTGGAGCAGCAGTACCGGACGTATCTAGGGCGGTAAGCGAGGGCCAGCGGCCGTTCAAGCATAAATTTTCCCGTTGAATCTGTTTGCCTTAGCGGTTCTGCGGATCATTGATCACCAGTATTGTCACCATTTGGTGATAGAATTGGTGACGGAAGGTGAGAATCATGAGGGCGACCGTAGCACTTGACGACGAATTGGTGCGTCAGGCTCAGGAGTATTCGGGTGTGACAGAGAGGACGGCGCTGCTGCGCGAGGCGCTGAAGGCATTGATTCATCAGGAGGCTTCGCGACGGCTTGCCGAGCTTGGCGGAACCATGCCGGACCTTGAGGATATTCGGCGTACCCGAGTGGACCGGCTGTGATTCTGGCCGACACATCGGTCTGGATCGATCACCTGCGCGCCGGCAATCTTCGAATGCAGAGATTACTGGACAGCGGGCAGATCATCATGCACCCGATGATCGTTGCCGAGCTGGGGCTCGGGTCGTTGCGCCAGCGCGCGAAAACTCTAGCGGAACTGGATGGGCTGTTGGAAGCGAAGACGGCGCAGTTGAGCGAGGTTCGGCGCATGATTGAGGTCCAACGGCTGTATGGAAAAGGCATTGGCCTGATTGACGCGCATCTTGTTGCGTCGTGCCTGATCACGCCGGGCACGCAGTTGTGGACACGCGACACCGCGCTCAAAGGCGTGGCCAAGGCTATGGGAATTGACGCCGGGCTGCCGTGACGCGCGTGGGGCGCGCTGGAGACGCAGTACCGGGCGTATTTGGAGCGTTGAAACCTCAAGCGGAATCGCGCATACTGCACTGAACACATCGTTGACAAGTGGAAGGAAGCTAGACGGAAGGGGTGTTCCCAGTGGCCCGCAATCTGAAGATCGTCTACTACGTGGAGCCGAATGCGGCGGCGCTGGCGCGGCGGGCTGCGGAGTTTTTTGTCGTGGAGGCCGAGAAGGCGGTGGCGGCGCGAGGACGGGCGCAGATTGCGATCAGCGGCGGGTCAACGCCCAAGGCAGCGTTCAGGACGCTGGCCGAGCAAGGCGAGGAGTGGCGCGCGCGGATGCCGTGGGAGAAGCTCGATTTGTGGTGGGTAGATGAGCGCTGCGTTCCGCCGGACGATGCCGAGTCGAACTTCCGCATGACGCGCGAGGCGCTGCTGGACCATGTGACGCTGAAGCCGGAGCAGATTCATCGCATGGAGGGGGAGCTCGAGCCGGACGATGCGGCGGCCAGGTACGAGGCAGAGCTGCGGGAGAGCTTCGGCTTGAAGGGCGCGGAGACGCCGCGGTTCGATTTGGTGCAGCTGGGGATGGGTCCGGATGGGCATACGGCGTCTCTTTTTCCCCACACTGAGGCGCTCCATGTGACCGATCGGCTGGTGGCGGCCAACTATGTGGAAGCGCAGGACATGTGGCGGGTGACGCTGACCCGGCTGGTGATCAACGCGGCGAGGGAGGTGTTCTTCCTGATTGAGGGTGCGGAGAAGGCGATGATTCTAAACGAGGTATTGGAGGGGCCGCGCGACGAGGAGCGGCTGCCGAGCCAATTCATCGTGCCCGTGGACGGTATACTGACCTTGCTTCTGGACCAGGCGGCGGCTACGCTGCTGCCCGCGCCGGATGCGCAAGGCTGTGGAGTCTTAGAGAGGACTGAATGATTCTGGCAGGCGATGTAGGCGGCACAAAGGTTCACCTGGCGCTGTTCGATTTTACCGACGGCAATTTGAAGCCCACTCGCGATAAGCAGTTCCCGGCCAAGGAGTACGCGGGGCTGGAAGATATCGTGAAGGAGTTTGTGGTTGCGGAGAAGGTGACGTCAGCGTGTTTCGGCGTGCCGGGCCCGGTGCGGGAGGGGCGGCTGCGGCTGACCAACCTGCCGTGGACGCTGGACAGCCGCGAGCTGGCGCGCAACTTGAAGATTGATTACGTTTTTCTTATCAATGATTTGCAGGCGAACGGGTACGGGATTGCAGAGCTGGCCGCAGACCAGATTTACACGCTGAGCGAGGGCGATTCCCGGCAGGTGGGCAATCGCGCGCTGCTCTCGGCGGGAACGGGGCTGGGCGAGGCGTTTCTTGTGTGGGATGGGCGCGACTATGTTCCCTACCCATCGGAGGGTGGGCACTCGGACTACGCGCCGCGCAATGACGACGAGATCGACCTGCTGCGTTTCCTCAGGCGGAAGTACAACGGGCGGATCAGCACTGAACGCGTGGTGAGCGGGCAGGGGATCACCAATTGTTACGAATTTCTGCGCGAGGTGCGCGGCCTGGAAGAGCCGGCGTGGCTCGCCGAAGAGATGACGCAGGAGGATCCGAACGTGGCGATCACCGAGGCGGCGCTGAAGGCCAAGAGCGAGATCTGCGAGAAGGCGCTGGACATGTTTGTTTCGGCGTACGGGGCCGAGGCGGGGAATCTGGCGCTGAAGGTTCTTTCGGTAGGCGGGCTGTACGTGGGCGGCGGGATTGCGCCGCGGATTCTGGAAAAGCTGAAGGACGGAACGTTCATGAAGGCGTTCACCGACAAGGGGCGGCTGAGCCAGTTGCTGGTGAACATGCCGGTGCGGGTGATTCTGGAGAGCCGCACGGCGCTGATGGGCGCGGCAGCGTATGCGGAGGCGCGGGCGGCGGAGCTGAGCGGGATTTCGCCACGGGCGGCGAGCGTGAAGTTCTAAATGCAGCTTCTAGCCTCTAGCCCGCATTTCTCACAGGTTCATTGCTGATTGCGGTGACGATAGACAGGAAAAGTGTTGGAAAGGCCGTCATTTCATGGCATAACTGCGTTGTCGAAGCGTAGTTGTAGCCGTGCGGAGGCGG
>JBEKSA010000021.1:0-71109 GCA_049517515.1 Occallatibacter sp. | reverse complement strand
CCTCGCCTTCGTCGTAGGCAGATAGAAACTTACGACGCAAATCATCCCCATAGGGTCGCCCCATATCTTCTGCGCCGCGGAGTGTCGCCAATTACCAGTCTATACTATTTCCTAAAATGCTCTAACTCCGCCAACACCGCTAGCTCCGCTAACTCCGCTACTGCCCATCCGTCACCTTGCGCCACGGGCCCGACGGACTCCTGCTCGCCGCCGCAAAGTTGATCTTCGTTCGCGGCATCACCACCAGATCCACGCGGCGGTTTTCCGCGCGGCCTTCGGCAGTGTCGTTGCTCGCCACGGGATGGAACTCGGCATAGCCGGCGGCGGAAAGCCGGTCGGCAGGAATGGCTTTCAGATCCAGAAACAGCCGCGCAATGTGCGTGGCGCGGGCTGTCGATAGCTCCCAGTTCGAATCGAATTGCGCGTTGTGGATGGGCACATTGTCCGTGTGGCCCTCGATGCGCAAATCGTAGGGCGTGGGGCCGAGCTTGTCCGCAATCTGGCGCAGCGTCGGCAGCGCCTCCGGCTTGGGCACGGCGGAGCCCGACTCGAAGAATCCCGCCTCGCGCAGGCTGATCACCAGGCCATCGGGGCCCATCTCGAGAGAAACCGTGTGCGCGGCAATCTGCCACGAGAGCGTCGTCGCCAGATCGCTCTTTATGCGATTCAAATCCTGCTTCACCTGCGCCGGCGAAGCTACGATTTCGCTCATCACCGCATCGGATGCCGCGCTGCTGTCCGCCTCCTGCCTTGCGGCATTGGACATGAGGCCCATCGAGTTTAAGGCGGCGTCAATCGCCTGCGATACCTGCGCCTGCTTCTTCTGGTCGGACCTGGCGAAGGCGTACATCACCACGAACAAACCGAAAAGCAGGGTGATGAAGTCGGCATAGGAAACCAGCCAGCGGTCATGAGTCACGCGGCTGCGGGGCACGCGGGGATTCATGCGGCGCGCTCCTTATCCTCGCGGTTTGCGTCGTCCAGAAAGCCCGTCAGCTTGATCTCCAGCATGCGCGGGTTCATCCCCTCGAGAATCGAAATCACGCCCTCCAGCATCATCTCGCGGCGGCGATGCCCGTTGCGAATGCGCAACCGCATCTTGCCCGCAAAAGGAAGAAAGAAAAGATTGGCGACGCCCACGCCGTAGATCGTCGCCACAAAGGCCACGGCGATGCCGCGTCCCACTTCCGTGATGTTGTCCAGATGCTGCATCACCTGGATCAGGCCAAGCACCGCGCCCAGAATGCCGATGGTGGGCGAGAATCCGCCCGCCGACTCAAAGACCGCGGGCAGCCGCTCCTCATCTTCAGTCATCGAATCCAGGCTCACGCGCATGATCTTGCGCAAGTCCGCCGGCTCCGTGCCGTCCACAGCCAGCGTCAGAGTTTGCTTGAGAAACGGATCCTGGATGGTCCCTAGATCGGCGTCGAGCGAAACCACTCCGTTTCGCCGCGCCTTGTTGGCGAAGCTAACCATCTGGCGAATCAGGTGCGTGTCCTGCTTTTGCGGCGCTGCGAAAACATGCCCCAGGCCCCGGAACGCGCTCACCACCGTGGTCAGCGGGAATTGCAGCAGCACCGCGCCTAGCGTGCCGCCGAAAACAATCAGCGCCGCCGTGGGCTGCAGGATCTGGCTCACGTTCCCGCCTTCCATGATCAATCCGGCGGTGATGCCCGTGACTGCAAGAACCGCTCCTCCAACGCTCGCCTTATCCATATGTAGCTCCTGAAAGAATTACCACCGCAAATGCTATTGCTCGGCGTCGCGGTCTGGCTTTGGCTTTTGCGGCGACGCAGGGGGCGAGCCTTCCGCATCGAGACTAATCAGAGCCGCCGCGCGCTCCAGATCCCCGAAGTGGTGCGGCCGCTTCGCCACCACGGCCAGCAGCCGCGCGCGATACACCAGAATCCGCTTGACAACTTCGGCGATTTCCTCGCGCACAATCAGCTTTTCCCCGTTGATCAGGGTCAGCATGGTATCCGGAGACGCCTCCGCAGTCTTGATCAGATCGCTATTGACCACCATCGGGCGGCCGTTCAGCCGGGTCAGTTCGATCATCGTCCTATCTCCCTCGCGTCCGTTATCGGCATCAGCCGGTAAACGTTAAAAAAACAAAACAAACGAGACAGAACTGTCCCCCCGCGAGACACAAACTGCACATCCGTAAAGTCCATTGGTACCGCGCCGAAATAGGGGCCAGATGCGTCGGCTCCAGACCGCGAGCAGCAACCCAGGGCTATACACAGGGATGCGCATCCGGCACTGGATCCGCAAATCACCGCATCCACAAGGAGAACCCCATGTCCCTGGGTGTCTTAAACAACCTCTCCGCGGTGTATGCGGAGAACAATCTCAACAACACCAACAACAGCCTGCAAACCGTGCTGCAACAGTTGTCTTCGGGATCGAAGATCAACTCCGGCGCGGACGATGCCGCCGGCCTTTCGCTGGTCAACGGCCTTGAGGCCAACCAGACGGCGCTGACGCAATCAGAAACCAACGCCACAGAGGGCGTAGGCATGCTGCAAGTGGCCGATGGCGCGCTTTCGCAGGTTACCAGTCTGCTCAACCGCGCAGTCACGCTGGCCACCGAAGCCTCGAACGGCACCCTCAACTCCACCCAGGATGCCGCGGCCAACCAGGAGTATCAGTCGATCCTTTCCGAGATCAACAACATCGGCAACACCACAACCTACAACCAGAACCAGGTCTTCACCGGCGCCGCGGCTGGCGTCGCCATCTATACCGGCGACTCTTCCACGCAGAGCTCCTCGGTTGACGATCTGTACTTTGCTTCGCTGTCTTCGGCAGATATGGGCGATGCGGGGGGCCAGGTGCAGCAGAGCTCTGCCGGCCAGTTTCTCGATCTGTCGGTCGACAACGGCGCTGCTCCGCCCGCGCTGACCACGGCAGCCGCCATGAGCGACACTGTTTCCGGCGCGCTCACCTTCACCATTACCAACCCGGATAATACGACGAGCACCATCGCCACAACGGCCACCACAGTGAGCGGGCTGATCCAGGAGATCAACAAAGATGGAATTCCCGGTGTCACCGCCAGCTTTACGACCGCGGGCGCCGCGGGAATCGCCGCCGGCACCGACGCCTCTGGCGACACGGGCATCCTGCTCACCAACACCAACGCCAACGTCAGCATGACGACCACGGCCAGCACGGTCGAGGACACCACGGACGATCAGGCCGCGGCACCCACGCTCGTTGCAAGCACCAAGGGCATCAATACCATCGAGTACGTGACCGCCGCAGGCGGAGACACCACCGCCGACCTGGCTGCCACCAACCTGACTACACAAGGCAACGCAGAGTCCGCTCTGACGGCTCTCAACGGCGCCATCGCCGACGTGGCCGCGCAGGACGGCTACATTGGCGCGCAGATCAACACGCTGAATGCCGTCAGCGGCGTGATGAGCACACAGCAGGAAAACATCCAGTCGGCGCAGAACGCGGTGCAGGCTACCGACTATGCGGCGGCATCCTCCAACATGTCGAAGTACGAAATCCTGAGCCAAACCGGCATCGCCGCTCTGGCCCAGGCCAACAGCATGCAGCAGGAAGTCACCAAGCTCCTGCAGTAATGAAGTAGGCAGAAATGCCGATCACCAGGGAGGGGCGCCCGGCGGGCGCCCCTCTTTGCTTGAGTCATAACCACCCGCGTTGATGAGAATTCTCCAATCGGCCCCGCACGGCGGTTGGTTCATGGGCTGCTTGGCTCTTCCATGGAGGGATCGATGGGCACAGTCGGACTGAGTTTCGGGTCGCCAACCAGCGGTGCGGGATTTGACGTCAGCTCCACCGTAGCCGAAATCGTTGGCAACCTCCAAAATGTCGAGACGCCCTGGAAGACCCAGTTGACGGCGCTCGAGAGCCAGGACACGGCAATCTCGAGCCTGGGCACTCTCTTCTCCAATCTCTCCAACGACATGAGTTCGCTCACCGACTTTCAGGGCATCCTAGCGCAAAAGGAAGGATCGAGCTCCGACACCAGCGTGCTTGAGCTGACGGCGGCCTCCTCTTCGGCGACGGCAGGCACGCACACGGTGGTGGTGAACAACCTCGCTCAGACCTCGAGCGGCTACCTCGACTCGATCACCAATGCCTCCGATGCGCTCTCCGGCTCTATGACCATCCAGTTGGGGAACGGGACAACCGAAACCGTCGTGATCGGCGCGGCGCCAGCGCAGCCGGCCGCGAACACCATCTATACCGGCAGCGGGAATGACACTCTGGCCAACATTGCCTCCGCCATCAACTCGGCGAATCTCGGACTCACCGCCAATGTGCTCGCCGACTCCTCGGGCTCCCGGCTGAGCCTCGTCTCTGGTTCCTCCGGCCAGGCCGGGCAGTTGACCGTCACATCGGCGCTGGCCGACGCAAACATAGCCACCGGCTCCAACCCCACCGGCGCGCTCAAATATAACGTCGGCGTCAACGGCCAGGATGCCTCCCTGACCATCGACGGCGTGCCTCTCACCAGCGCCTCGAACACCGTGAGCAATCTCATCCCCGGTGTCACCTTCCAGTTGCTCGCGCCCAGCGCTGAAGAGTCCGGCAACACCCTGGAGCAGGTCCAGGTGGTCATCGCCAGCGACAACTCGGGCGTCGAAAGCACGGTGAACCAATTCGTCACCGACTACAACTCGCTCATCAGCGCCATCAATACCCAGGAAGGGCAGGACAGCTCCGGGAATGCCGAGCCGCTGTTCGGATCGCCCACGCTCTCCCTGCTCCAGCAGGAGCTTCTCGGCGGCTTCAACACGCTCAGCCCGAACGGATACATCGATCCGGTCTCGTCCGCAGCGGATCTCACAATGTCCGGTTCGATGACCATCCAGGTGGGCGGCGGCACGGCGCAAACCGTCAATGTCGGCGACTCCTCCACGCCTGACACTCTCTCCGGCCTCGCGGCTGCAATCAACGCGGCCAATCTCGGCGTCAATGCCGAAATCGCCACCAGCAACGGCCAGTCCATGCTTACGCTCACCTCGCAAACCGCCGGGTCGAGCGGCGCCTTGACAGTCACCTCCGCGCTCACTTCCAGCGCGCCGACGCCGCTTCTCTACTCCGACACCACCAAATACACCAGCTCGACGCCCGACATCGGCACTCTGGGCGCGGTCGCCGGCGCCAACGATACGCTCTCCGGTTCCCTCACGATTCAAGTAGGCAGCGGCACGGCCCAGACCATTACTCTCGACTCCTCCGACAACACCCTCTCCGGTCTCTTGGGCGCCATCAACGGCTTGTCCGGCGTCTCGGCGGTGCTTGACCAGGCCGGAACCGGGCTGACCCTGACCTCGGGCACGAATGGCTCGGCGGGCGCGCTCACCGTGACCTCCAACATTGTCGACACCACCAGCCCCATCACCACGGCGCTCAACTACAACACCTCCGCCGACATCAACAACCTGTCCAGCCTCGGTATCAGCGTGAACAACGATGGCTCGCTCACCTTCGACGCCAACTCGCTCGATTCCGTTTTGAACTCCGACTACTCCAGCGTCGTGGGCTTCTTCCAGAACGCCAACAGTTGGGGCCAGACCTTCAACAACATGCTCACCGGCGCGGGCACCAGCTCGTCCACGGGAATTCTTTCGCTTGCCAAGAACTCCAACAGCACCATTGAATCCACGCTCAATTCCGAAATCTCCCGGGAGCAGAGCCTGATCTCCGCCGAGCAGTCGAGCCTCACACTTGAGCTCAACCAGGCCAACCAGATCTTGCAGCAGTTGCCGACCGAATTGAACGGAATGAACGAGCTTTACTCGGCGATCACCGGGTTTGACCAGAACCTGAACGGATAAGGAATCGCATCCAAATGGCAAATTACCGCGAACACGCGCTGGAAGGCGCTTCGGCCGTCGACCTTGTGGTCGCACTCTACGACGGCATCATCCGCTTTCTTTATGCCGCCATCGCCGCCGTCGAGCGCGGCGACGCCGACGGCCGCCGAGCGTCGGTCAAGCGCGCACTCGACATCATTATTCACCTGCAGGCGCGGCTGCGCATGGATGTAGGCGGCCGCCCGGCGCAATCGCTCAGCGAATTTTACGCCGCCATCTTTGCCCAGATCCTGCAGGCTTCGCAATCGGCGTCGAAGGCAAAGTTCGAGCACGCCGTCGGCTGCGTGCGCAATGTGCGCGATGCCTGGCGCGAGGTGGCAAGGGATCCGAATGCCGATCCGGCTTCGGTGTCATCGTCTACCCTGCCCATGCGCCGGCCGCCGGAAACGGAGCCCATGCAGACAGACCGGGATGCGATTGCCGGCTCATCCTGGACCGCATAGCTTCGGTGCCGCGCCAACTCCGCTAACCCCGCTATCTCCGCGAACTCCGCTGCTTTATCCCGCCACCGTCAGCTCTTCTTCCAGTTGCTGCTTCTGGTAGAGGCTGGCGTAGTAGCCGTCGAGCGCAAGCAGTTCCTCGTGCCGTCCCACCTCGACGATTCGTCCCTTGTCCAGCACCGCGATGCGGTCGGCGTTGCGCACGGTCGACACCCGGTGCGAGATCAGAATCGTGGTTGCCGTGGCTGTGTAGCTGCGCAGGCCGCCCAGGATGCGCTCTTCCGTATAAGTGTCCACGCTGGCCAGCGCGTCGTCCAGAATCAGGATCGCCGGCCGCCGCACCAGCGCACGCGCAATTGCCGAGCGTTGCTTCTGGCCCCCCGAGAGCGTCACGCCGCGTTCGCCCACCATGGTTTCAAATCCCTGCGGGAACTCCTCGAACTCCCGCCGGATGTGCGCCGCCTCGGCCGCTTCCAACAGTTCCTCCGGGCTCGCGTTCGGCGCGCCGAATGCAAGGTTCTCGCGGATAGTTTCGCTGAATAGGAAAGTCTCCTGGGGCACCATGCCGATGTTGCGCCGCAGCACGGCCAGCGGATACTCGCGCACTGGCCGGCCGTCGATGAACAGCGTCCCCTCCGGCGCGTCGTAAATGCGCGGAATGAGATTCGCGAGCGTCGACTTGCCGCAGCCCGTCGGCCCCACGATGGCCAGGCTCGATCCCGCAGGAATCCGCAGCGAAATGTCGCGAAGCACCTGTGTCTCGCCGTAGCTGAAGTTGAGATGCCGGAATTCGATTTCTCCATTCAGCACCGTCTCCGGTCCAAAGCTCGAAACCGCGGAGCGGCGCTGGTCGGTGATGGCAGGCTCGGCTTTGAGCAATTCATCGATGCGCGTCACCGAAGCCGTGCCGCGCTGGAAGATGTTGATCACCCAGCCCACGGCGATGATGGGCCAGATCAACATGATCATGTAGGTGCTGAACGCGACGAACTGGCCCACGTTGATGCGCCCTGCTAGAACCAGGTGCCCGCCGGCCAGCAGCGTAATCACCATCGAAATGCCGAGAATGAATTCGAGCGTCGGCCACAGCATGCCCATCAGTTGCACCAGCCGCAGCGCGCGCCCGATGTACTGCCGGTTGAGCCGCTCAAAGAGACCGATCTGCGACTCCTCGCGCGCGAAGGCCCGGATCAGCCGCACGCCGGAGTAGTTCTCCTGCGCCTGCGCGGAGATATCGGAGAAGCTGGCCTGGATGCGCTCGAAGCGCTCGTGAATCCTTCGCCCGAGGTACTGAACGAGAATGCTGGCCAGCGGCATGGGCGCCAGCGCCACCAGCGTCAGGTAGGGACTGATGCGCAGCATGAAGAAAAGCGCGAAGACGCTCAGGAAGATCGTGTTGGCGCTGTACATCAGCGCCGGTCCCAGCAGCATGCGCACCGCGTTCAGGTCGTTAGTCATGCGCGCCATGATGTCGCCGGTGCGGTAGCGCTGGTAGAAACCCGAGTCCTGGATTTCGAGCTTGCGGAACAGGTCGTTGCGCAGGTCGAACTCGATCTCGCGCGAAATGCCGATCAGGATCCAGCGCTGCGCGTAGAGAAATACGCCCTTCACCAGGCTGATGGCCACCAGAATCAACGCGAAAATCAAAATCAGTTCCCGAGTGGTTCCCTGCTGGATCCGGTTGACGGCCATCCCCAATACGCGCGGGAACTGCACGGCGACGATATTCGTCGCGATACACGCCAGCGTCCCCTGCACGTACTGCCAGCGGTAGCGGCGCATGTAGCTGTAAAGGGGGGCGAGATCGCCGAGCATAGCTCTATTCTACGATTGATTCCATTCAGGTCGAAGATGGCGCGGAAAACGCTCTATTCCCTGTTCTCTGCCCCCTCAGTCCCTCAGTCCCTTAGTCCCGGCCTTTTTCACGTCGGCGTCTTCAGCAGCAGGTAGCCGCCGACGAGGCCAAATAGAATGTCAGCCGACCAAGCGGCCATCGACGCGGGAAGGTAATTCACATTGCCCATGGCGCCAAACAGGGTGTCGACCACCCGGTACGCAAGCGCCACGCCGATGGCCACTGCGATTCCCGTGATCGATCCACGACGTCCCATGGAGAGCGCAAACGGAATGGCCAGAACAGCCATGACCACCGCAACCATCGGATAGGAGAGTTTTTGCCACAGCGCAACGCTCAGCCGCTTGGTGTCGAATCCGCTCTGGCGCAGGTCGCGAATGTACCGGTCAAGCTGGCCGAAGTTCATCTCCTGCGACTCCAGGGCCTCTTTCTTGAAGTAGTCCGGCGCTGCGCGCATCTCCGGGAACGACGTTTCGAGAAACGTCCGGTACGCCGTCACATTGGCCCCCTGGATGTCGCGCACCCATCCGTTCTCAAAGTGCCAGTTCCGGGAATCTTCATCCCAGACGGCTCGCTTGGCGAAGATTCGCCGTGTCAGTTGAAACGTAGACGGCTCGAACTCGAAGACCGAGAGATTGGCAAACTCGTTCGTGTCCGGGTCGAAGAATTCGTAGTAGAAAATGCAGCCGGATTCGCCGGGAGCGGCCTTCGGTCCGAAGATCCAGTGTTCTTCGGGGTTCAGGTAGGTCTGCGGCGGGCGGCCTTTGATCACGTTGCGCAGCGACTCCTGCCTGCGGTTGGCCTGCGGCAGATAGTACTGGTCGAAAAGAAAGAGACAGATGGCCAGACAAGCAGCAATCGTCACGATTGGAACCACCAGCCGGTAGAGGCTAATGCCCGTCGCCTTCATCGCGACGATCTCGCTGTTGCGGTTGAGCACGCTGAAAGTCACCAGCACGGCAATCAGCACCGCCAGCGGCGCGATCTGGTAGAGCATGCTCGGCGTCAGGTTCAGCAGATACTCGCCTACAATGGCCAGCGCAATATGGTTGCGCAAAACGTCGCCCAGCAGATCGAAGAACGTAAAGATAATCAAGAGCAAAACAAAGCCGGCCAGCGCCAGCACGAACAGGCCGGCAAACTCGCGCACGATGTACTCATCGATGATCCGCGGAATGATGCCCCGCGATTTTCCCTTCGCCGCGGCCCCGTTGCGCGGCTTCAGCTTTTCCAGCAGTTCGGTCAGCGCAGATCCGTTTCGCTTCGCAGCGGCCGCCGGTTTGGGCGACCGCGCAATCCACGCGGAAATCGCGCTCAGGATTCGCCCTCCTGTGGCCATCTGCCACAGCAGAAATGTTCCCGCGGCGGCAAACAGCAGGTTGGCCGACCATACCGCGATGAACGCCGGCAGCTTGTTCTGGTGGCCGAGCGCAATCCCCGTCGAAGAGAGGAAGTAGTAGACGAACACCAGCAGAATCGTGAACACTAACCCCGAGCTCTTGCCGCCCCGCCGCGACGCCACGCCCAGCGGCACGCCCACCAGCATCAGCACCAGGCATGCAGCGGGAAAGGCAAACCGGTTGTGCAGCTCGATCTGGAATCGCTTCCCGTCAGGCCCGCTCGTGCGCTGCAGCAACGTGCTCAGCGGCATCGCATAAAGAGCGGTATCCAGCCGCCCCAGGTGCACGTCGTTCTGCTGGCCCAGCATCAGCGGCAAATCGGTGGTGGTGAACGTGGAGATGTTCGACTGCTCAGGCTCGTCAGCCACGGTCTCATCGCGCACGCCGTCGCGCAGCCGCATCAGCAGCTCCTGCGTGTTATCCGTCACTACCGTCGCCGAGGCAGCCGTCGTAATCAGCGGATTCGCGGGATCCGAAACGTCGGCCATGAAAACCTGCCGCCAGTTGGCCGCGCCCGTCCCCGAGCGCACGTCCTGCACATAGAGAACGTAGTTGCGAAAGTCCTCGTAGAAAATGCGCGGCTCAATCTCGTAGCTGGCCTGCGACGTCTCCAGCGACTGCTCCATCTCGATGATCGCCTGGTTCGCGCGTGGCGCAAGATACAGCGAGTTGCCCAGCCCGAGCAGCGTGCCCCCGATCGCCACAATCGACGCCACGCGCACAAAGTACCCGATGCCCAGCCCCGATGCGCGCATGGCGATAATTTCGCTGTCTGAAGCCAGCCGGCTCAGCCCCAGCAGAATGCCCCACAGCACCGCCATGGGAATCGTCACCTTGAACAGGTTGGGCAGGGTGAAGAGAAACACCTCCGCCACGTCCGCGAGGGTGGAGCTGTTGCGCACCACCACCTCAAGGATGTGCGGCAGTTGCGGCATGAAAAGAATGAACGTGAAAAGCGCGCAACCGATGAGCGTGAGCGAGAGGATTTCGCCGAGAATGTAGCGGGTTAGGATGCGCACAAACGGAACCTGCGCTTAGTTTAACGTGTCTTTGTTCAGCATGTCCGCGCGCCCGCCATCGCACCTGCTCCCGGAGGAAGCGCCGAAGTTAGCCCAGGGCAAGTCCGCCGTGGCGGACGCAGCTTTGGGAAAGCGTCCCTTCGTTTCTCATCAGCCCCGTAGGGGCGGCACGAAAGAAGCTGGAAGCTAGGAGCTAGAGGCTGGCAGTTTCGGTTGCCATCCTCTCAGACGCAAACTGTTCCCCAGCACGCACACCGAACTCAGCGCCATCGCCGCCGCCGCCAGCCACGGCGTCAGCAGAATGTGAAATGCGGGATACAGCAGCCCCGCAGCCAGCGGGATCCCAATCAGGTTGTAGCCCACAGCCCATCCCAGGTTCTGCCGCATGACGCGCACGGTCTCCTGCGCCAGCGCGAGCGCCGCGGGAATCGACGCCGGCTGCGTGCGCAGCAGCAGCACATCGCCGGCCTCCTGCGCCAAATCGGCTCCAGTTCCCATCGCAATGCCTGCGTCGGCCTGCGCCAGCGCTGCCGCATCGTTGATGCCGTCGCCCACCATGGCAATGCGAAGCCCCGATTTCTGCATCTCGCGAATCCGCTTGACCTTTCCCGCCGGATCGAGCCGCGCTTCCACTTCCGTAATCCCTGCCTGCTCGGCGATCGGCGCCGCCGCGGCGGCCGAATCGCCCGTAAGCATCAGCACGCGAAGTCCTGCACTCCGCAGCGCCGCAACCGCTTCCGCCGCATCCGGCCGCAGCGCATCGCGCGCGTCGAAATAACCGGCAGGCGCGCCGTCCAGCACCATCCACAACCGCGTCACTCCCGGCTCCGGCGCCGCAACGCTCGGCAGCGCAATGCGATTCTCGCCGAACAGCGCCTCATTACCCAGCATGCAATTGTGCCCCTCCACGCGCGCAGTCAGCCCGCGCCCGGGCAAAACTTGCGCATCCTCCGCCTGTTGCCACTTCAGGCCCCGCGCTTTCGCAGCGTCAATCACTGCGAGCGCCAGCGGATGATTCGATCGCTCCTCTGCCGCCGCCGCCATGCGCAGCAAATCGTCCTCTGGGTGTCCGGCGATCACATGAACCGCCTCCAGCACCGGCCGCCCCACCGTAATCGTTCCCGTCTTGTCCAAAACCACCGCGTCCAGATGCGCCAGCCGTTCCAGCGCCTCGCCGCCTTTGTACAGCACGCCCAGTTGCGCGCCGCGGCCCACAGCCACCGTCAGCGCGGCGGGCACAGCAAGTCCCATCGCGCACGGACACGCGATCACCAGCACCGCCACCGTGTTCGCCAGCGCCAGCGGCAGCGAGTGTGCCGCAATCAGCCACGCCGCGAACGTCACCGCCGCCAACCCCAGCACCACCGGCACAAAAATCGCGCTCGCCCGGTCGGCCAGCCGCTCCATTGGTGCGCGCGAGCTTTGCGCCTGGTCCACCATGCGCGCAATCTGCGCCAGCACCGTGGCCTCGCCCAGCGACTCCGCCCGGCACACCACCGCGCCGTCGTAATTCAGCGACCCGGCAAGCACGCGCCCGCCCACTTCGCGCGCAAGCGGCGTCGACTCGCCCGTCAGAATCGACTCATCCACGGTCGTGCGTCCCTGAATAATCGTCGCGTCCACAGGAAAGCGTTCCCCCGGCAGTACCGCGATGCTGTCGCCGGGCCTCACTTCTTCGAGCGGCACCACGGTCTCAACGCCATCCACAATCCTGCGCGCGCTCACTGGCTGCAGTCTTGAAAGTGCATTGAGCGCCGCCAGCGCCCGCCGCTTCGCCCTTCCCTCCAGGCTCTTGCCCAGCAACAGAAATCCAACGATCAACAGCACCGCGTCGAAATAGACATTGCGTCCCGGCCCCGGTGCGATCGTCGCATAAGCGGAATATGCAAACGCCACGCTCGTTCCCAGACTCACCAGCGTGTTCATGTTCGTTGTGCCGTGGCCCAGCGCGCTGATGGCGCTCACATAAATCCCGCGTCCCGCCCACGCCACAACCGCCGCCGTCATCGCCAGCAGAAACCACCGCAACCCATTCGCCGGCAGCGCATAGAGCCACGGCATCACGCGCATCACCACGCGATCCGCTGCGCCCATCCCCATTCCCATTTCTGGGCCCAGCGGCATCGCCAGCAGCATCGCCGCCGTGCCCGCCACAAGCGTCACCCACGCCTTCAGGTCCGCGCCCGCCACAGCATGTTCGGCGTGATCTCCGCCTTCGCCCGCCCTCGGCAGCACCGCGTCATAGCCGGCCCCGCGAATCGCCTCCACCAGTTGTTCCGGCGCGGCCAGCGCAGGGTCAAACACCACGCTCGCGCGATTCGCCATCAGGTCCACGCGCGCCGAGTCCACTCCCGGGGTCGCGCGAAGCGCCTCTTCCACGTGGTGCTGGCAACTGGCGCACGTCATCCCCAGAACGGGAAGCGTCAGCGATTCTGTCGAGTGTCCGGCCATGGGTCAATCCAATCCGGTCAATCTTTTTGGGATGTGGCCGCTCGGGACGAAACCAAATTGACGCCACTTGATTCCAAATGCGCCGTGTAACCGGCCTTGGCAATGGCGGCGATGACCAAACCGAGAGGCGCAGGCTCCTCATCGGAACTCAGTGTGACCGCCCCCATCTTGAGCTCTTTCACCAAGACCCCCGGCGTCGCGGCCAGCGCCTGGCTCACGCGCCGCAAACAGGCGCCGCAATGCATCCCATCGATCTTCAGCGTGAACTCGGTCATCTTTTCCCCCTTTGGTGTCTATTTGATGATAGCGGGAGGCAAGTGATTCGCCTCGGTCCGCCTTCTGGGACGGGTCCCCACGGATGGGTGGCTCGAAGAGCCGGGGTCCGTGGAGTGGGAGACGCATCTCCTCTCCTTCCGTGACAGAATTGGCTTATCGCCCCGGCTGCGTTATGGACAGCAACATGGACAGCAGGATCGAACGCGAGTACCCTCAGACGCCCCTCGTCGGCGTGGGCGCCGTCGTCGTTCAGGACGCCCGCGTGCTTCTTGTTCGCCGCGGCGCCGAGCCACTCAAGGGCCACTGGACGCTCCCTGGCGGCATGCTCGAAGTCGGCGAAGCGCTCGCCGCCGGCACGGTGCGAGAAGTGCGCGAGGAAACCGGCCTCCACGTTGAGCCCATCGAGCTCATCGAGCTTCTCGACCGCATCCATCGCGAAGGCGGCCGCGTCCGCTACCACTACGTCATCGCCGACTACCTCTGCCGCGTCACAGGTGGCGAGCTCCGCGCCGCCTCTGACGCCGACGCCGTCCGCTGGGTCGAGCGCTCCGAATGGTCCAGTCATAGTGCCCTCGTCCTCGATCCCATCACCGTGCGCGTGATCGAAAAGGGCTGGCAGCGGGCTGAGCAACTGCGCAACGAAAGGCGCTCCGTCCATGACTAGACCGATGAAATCGGTGATGCGGGTATTTCTTGCTGTGCTTGCGCTGGCGGCAATTGCCGGGCTTGGATTCTACCTGCGCCCCTTGACCTACTTCAACGCCTGGGTGGTTTTACAGGAACATTTCGACGGCTTCGAAAACCACTCGATCAAAGTTGAAGGCTACCGCATGCATTACCTCGCAATGGGACCTGCGAGCGGCCGGCCGGTCATTCTCGTCCACGGCCTAGGCGGCCACGCAGAGGACTGGTGGAACGTCGCGCCCGTTCTGGCCCAAGCGGGTTTCCGCGTCTACATGCCCGACCTGATCGGATTCGGTCGCAGCCAGCAGCCCGCCGATTTTTCCTATTCCGTGCGTGACCAGGCCGCTGTTGTTTTGGCCTTCATGGATACGCTCGGCTTGAAGCAGGTCGACCTCGGCGGCTGGTCGATGGGCGGATGGATCGTGCAGTTAATCGCATCCGACCATCCTGAACGTGTACGCAAGCTCATGCTCATCGATTCCGTCGGCCTCAACATCAAGCCTGCCTGGGACACCGGGCTCTTTACCCCAACCTCGCCCCAGCAGTTGGACCAGCTCGATGCCCTGCTCATGCCAAATCCGCCGGCGGTTCCGGCCTTCATGACGCGCGACATTTTGCGCATTTCCCGCCGCAACGCCTGGGTCATCAAGCGCGCGCTCGCTTCCATGATGACCGCCCAGGACGTGACCGACAACTTGCTGCCGCAATTGAAGATGCCGGTACTCATCGTCTGGGGATCTCTGGATCGGATTGCTCCCGCCGATCAGGCCCAGATCATGCACAAGCTCATTCCACAATCCCAGCTCGACGTGATTCCCGGCTGCGGTCACATGGTCCCGCTCCAATGTAGCGCGGAGATGGACCCGGCGATCTTGCAGTTCGTCGGGTAATCACACGGCTCCCTGCTCGCAATTTCGATTTGACTCGCTCGCTCCTCCTCTGCGAGACTCAACCGAGATGTCCTACAACGGGAAGTTTGAATTCGCTGAAGAGCGCCGGTTCCGGGAGCGCAACACTCGCCTCTACCGGTTGGCGCATTGGCCCATCTGGATTTGGGTCTTTTTTATTGCCCCCGGGCCGCTCACCTTCTCCGTGTTCTCCCGTGGTTTCCATTGGGTCAATTGGACTTGGCTCGCCGCCGTCCTCGTTGGCACCGGAATCGCCGGCCTCCGTGGCCGCCTCCCGGGCGTCGAGCCGCGTCCCTACATTCTGCGCTTCGACGAAGACCGGCCCAACCCGCTCTACCGGCGCGTCTGCTACACCTTCGCCTGGAACGCCGTGCTCAATTTCACGCTTCTCAATTTGACCGGCCTGGTGCTGGCCTCGATCACCGGCGTCTGGCACCTCAAGCAGATTTACTACTACGCCTACTCGCCGCTCTGCGCCATCATCCTGCTGCTCGGGATCATGGGCAAGCTGCCCCGCGTCGGCCCATCGACCAAAGGCGAAGGGGTTGAGCGCCGCTACTTTTACGGCTCCGTCTGGGCCGCCACCGCCGCCCACTCCGTCCTCCTGCTTCTCTGGAGAGTTCTGCCGGAAACACGTTCCGGCAACTTTGCCAAGCTCGTCGTCTTCGCTGCCGTGCTCGCGGCTTTTGGCGTGGCTGCTTCCCGCGGCCAGTTGCCACGCACCCGGCCCATTGTCTCCGGCGAGCTCATCGCCTCCGACTAACGCGCATAAAACGCCGCTTGTAGCGCCGGTCTCCAGACCGGGGCCCCCGGGAAGCCCGTTCTTGGCTTGCTGGGGTGGAAGACCGGCTGTCGTGCGGTCTCCTGACCCGCACATTCCAACTCACCCGTTCCCTCTTACTCAAGCCCGCTTTAGCGGGCGAAAGAACCGTTGCCACGCCGTTGCCGCGTCCTATCGCACCAAAGTCAAATCCCGCGCCGCAGCCCTCCCAGCGTAACCCGCTGAAAACATTCCGCAAATACTACCGCGAACTTTGCCGATCATTTCCGCCTTTCGCCGCATACTTGGACCATGAGCGTTCAACCAGGCTTTCCTCGCCGGCTACCGGCTACCTGACGTTCCATGTCCCCGCTCCCCTGATCCCCGCCTTTCTACCCCTTGCGCCTCCCACCCGTTTTGGGGCATACTTTCCATTTAACCCATTTATAATCAATACGAGTCCTCAAAAACCGCGACGCCAAACGGTGCCAAACGTCAAAAGAACAGCCCCTTTTTGTCGCTATTTGAGGCCTTTTTCAGGCCGCGCTCTTCGAGCCGTCAATGATTGGCTGCTGGTGATTCAAATCACATTTGACCATTGGGCCACAGAGGTATAACAAGGTTGCTATGTGCCTCGCCATTCCCGGAAAAGTCGAAGAGATTACCTCCGACGGCATGATCCGCGTCGGCCGCGTCAACTTTGGCGGCGTGGTCAAGAACGTCTGCCTCGACTACGTGCCTGAGGTTGTCGTCGGCGATTACACCATCGTCCACGTCGGCTTTGCTATCTCGAAAATCGACGAGGAAACCGCCGAGCAGACCCTCGCCGACTTTCGCGCCTTCGGCGTGCTCGACCAAGAACTGGCCGGCGAAGAAGAAGCCTTTGCCCGCGCCGCTAGAACGCCGCAATCGAGTTGTCCGGATGGGAGCTGTTCCAAGGATGACCGCGGTGCTGGTTCCAACTCCGCTAACTCCGCTAACAACGCTAACGCCGCTGCAGAAAAACGATGAAGTACCTCACCGAATTCCGCAACGGCGAAATCGCTCGAGCGCTCGCCCGCGAGATCGCCCAGATTACGACGCGCCCGTGGAAGATCATGGAAGTCTGCGGCGGTCAAACCCACTCGATTATCAAAAATGGAATCGACCAGATGCTCCCGTCCGGACCCGGCGCGAGTGTCGAAATGATTCACGGCCCCGGCTGCCCCGTTTGCGTCACGCCGCTCGAGCTCATCGACAAAGCCCTTGCCATTGCCGCACAGCCCGGCGTCATCTTCTGCTCCTTCGGCGACATGCTGCGCGTCCCCGGCACCGAGAGCGACCTCTTCCAGGTCAAAGGCCGCGGCGGCGATGTGCGCGTCGTCTACTCGCCTCTTGACGCCGTCGATCTCGCCGTCAAGAATCCTGGCAAGCAAGTGGTCTTCTTCGGCGTCGGCTTTGAAACCACCGCCCCGGCTAACGCCATGAGCGTGCATCTGGCCAAGCGCCGCAGGCTCCGGAATTTCTCGCTGCTTGTCTCGCACGTGCTCGTTCCGCCGGCGATCTCGGCCATCATGTCCTCGTCCAGCAATCAGGTGCAGGCCTTTCTCGCCGCCGGTCACGTTTGCAGCGTGATGGGCTACTGGCAGTACCCGCCGCTTGCCGAGAAGTTCGGCGTGCCCATCGTCGTCACCGGCTTTGAGCCGCTCGACCTGCTCGAAGGCATTCGCCGCGCCGTTGTGCAACTCGAGGCCGGCCGCCATGAAGTGGAAAACGCCTACAGCCGCGTGGTCACCTTCGAGGGCAATCAAGCTGCGCAGAAGTTGCTAGCCGATGTCTTCGAGGTCACCGATCGCGCATGGCGCGGCATCGGCGTCATTCCGAACAGCGGCTGGCGCCTGAATGCGGACTATCGTGAATTCGACGCCGAAGAGCGCTTCCACATCACCGGCATTCACACCCAGGAGTCGGCGCTTTGCCGCTCCGGCGACGTGCTCCGCGGAGCCATCAAGCCGGCCCAATGCGCGGCCTTCGGCAAAGAATGCACCCCCCGCCACCCGCTTGGCGCAACGATGGTCTCAAGCGAAGGCGCCTGCGCCGCCTATTACAACTACGGCCGGTTCCTGTCGGCGGAAGAGCTGGCCGGCGCGGGCTCTGCGCTCACGGGAGCGGCAAATGGCTGACAACATCAAAGTCGTCGCGCCGCATTCGGAAAAAGCCACGCCGGATTTTTCCAACTGGTCCTGCCCGCTTCCACTCGCCGACTACCCCACCATCGTGATGGGCCATGGCGGCGGCGGCAAACTCGGTTCGGAGCTCGTCGAGCACCTGTTTCTTCCCGCGTTCCGCAATCCTGCTCTTGAAAACCTCGGCGACGCCGCCGTGCTCGAAGCATCTGGCGCGCGCCTCGCGCTCAGCACCGATTCCTTTGTCGTGCAGCCGCTCTTTTTCCCCGGTGGCTCGATCGGCGAACTCGCCGTGAACGGAACCGTAAACGATCTTGCGGTTTCGGGAGCCGACCCGAAGTTCCTCAGCGCAAGCTTCATCCTCGAAGAAGGCTTCTCGCTTGCCCAACTCGCCGCCATCGTGGACGCAATGGCCAAATCCGCCGCGACAGCCGATGTGCAGATCGTCACCGGCGACACAAAAGTTGTCGAGCGCGGTCACGGCGACGGTTGCTACATCACGACTGCGGGCGTCGGAGTTCTTCGCGCGGGTATTCAAGTCGGCCCGCATCGCGTCCAGCCCGGCGATGCGGTCATCGTCTCCGGAACCATCGGCGACCACGGCATGGCCATCATGAGCGTGCGCGAAGGCCTCGAATTCGAGAGCCCCATCCGCTCTGACTGCGCCGCCCTGAACGGAATGATTGCTGAGGTTCTTGATGCCGTCGGTGCGGCCGTGCACGCCATGCGCGATCCCACGCGCGGCGGCCTCGCATCCACGCTGAACGAAATCGCCCAGGCCTCCAATGTGGGCATTGTCATCGGCGAGGCCAGCGTTCCCGTGCGCCACGAAGTGCAATCGGCCTGCGAACTGCTCGGCCTCGACCCCGTTTACGTCGCCAACGAGGGCAAGGCCGTCTTCTTCGTCGCGCCCGAAGCCGCCGATCGCGTGCTGTCCATTCTGCGCGCCCACCCCCTCGGAAAAGACGCCGCGCGCATTGGCCACGCCACCGCCGAGCACAAGCGCATGTTGGTCGCGCGCACCGCCATGGGCGCCAACCGTGTCATTCCCACCATGATCGGCGAGCAGTTGCCCCGCATCTGTTAATTCATCCGCCGCTCCGATCAAAATTGTTGAGCTGAACGGCTTCGTGAGCTGAACGGCGCGCGAAAATGAGTTTTTTCAAATTACATTCGTAAGTTGGTCTTCCTCACTCTCCGCCCTATACTCCTCAAACCACGGCTCTCCCCGCCGATGGATGAGAAAAGGCTAAGACCGCACTCGGTTCACATCGAGCCGCCGAGAGTCTGCGCCTTTGTGATCGACCGGAATGCGTCAACTTATAAGATCCGTCTCATGTCTCGCCTCCGCGCTGCTTATTGCAAGCTGCGGCGGAAATCCACCCGCCGTAACGCCGCCGAGTTACGCGTCGCTGCCCGTCACCAACGTCGCAAACCCAATCGACGAATCGCGGATGGTCACGCTCCACGGCAATGTCAATCCACTTGCACGAGCCGAATTCGATCAGGGCGTCGTGAATCCCGCGACGCGCCTCGACCGCATGCTGCTTGTGCTGAACTCCTCGCCGGCGCAGTGCGCCGATCTTGACGCGCTCCTTGCTGCGCAGCAGGATCCAGATTCGCCGCTCTATCACCAATGGCTCACGCCAGCCGAATTCGGCGCTCGCTTCGGCGCGAGCGACACGGACCTCGCGCAAGTGTCTGCCTGGCTCGAGCTACACGGACTCACCGTCGACGAAATCCCCGCTGGACGCCGGCTCGTCGTCTTCTCCGGCTCAGTCGCACAAGTCTCCGTCACGTTTCGCACCGGCCTCGACATCTACCGCGTCAACGGAGCCTTGCACCTTGCCAACGCTTCGGACCCGCAGATTCCCGCAGCGCTGTCTGGCTTGGTCGCTGGCGTGGTTTCGCTTCACGACTTTCGTCGCACATCGGAGATGCGCACGCGAACACCGTTCGTCGCGCAGCCTGATTACTCGGCCGGCGCAACGCATTATCTCTTCCCTGCCGATTTCGCCACCATCTACGACCTGAACCCGCTCTTTGCCGCGGGGACGAACGGTACCGGCAGCTCCATCGCCATCGCCGCCCGCAGCAACATCAGGCTGAGCGATGTGGAAGCATTCCGTTCGATAGCCGGTTTGGCCGCGAACGATCCCACAGTAACTCTCGACGGCGCCGATCCGGGGTTGGTCGACCACGATCAGGACGAGTCCACGCTGGACGCGGAGTGGAGCGGAGCCGTTGCGCCGGCAGCCTCGGTGAATCTCGTCGTCGCGGCTACAACGGCCACCACCGACGGCGTCGATCTGGCCGCCGCCTGGATCGTGAATCACGCCGCCGCGCCGGTCGTCAGCTTAAGCTACGGCAGTTGCGAGCAGGAGATGGGCGCAACGGAGCTGGCTTTCTACAACAGCCTGTGGGAGCAGGCGGCAAGCCAGGGAATGAGTGTCTTTGTTGCCTCAGGCGACGCGGGTGCAGCCGGTTGCTCGGCGGCTACCAACACGCTGGGAACACAAGGGGCCGTCAACGGGCTCTGCACTTCGCCCTACTCCACCTGTGTCGGCGGAACGGAGTTCAACGAAGGATCGGACGCGGCGCAGTATTGGTCGGCGTCAAACTCGTCGGGCTACGGCTCGGCGCTCGCGTACATTCCCGAAGAGGTTTGGAACGAGAGCGCGTCGAACGGCGGCACAGGATTGTGGGCGTCAGGCGGAGGCGCAAGCGTGGTCTACTCGCAGCCTCCTGGCAATCGGACGTGGACGGCGCAGCCGCGGCCAACGGGAAGCGAGCCGTCCCCGACATCTCGCTCGCGGCCGCCGATCATGATGGCTATTTCGTGGTGGAGAACGGATCGTTCTGGATTGCTTCGGGAACCTCGGCATCAGCCCCGTCGTTTGCCGGCATCATGGCGCTGGTGGCCGAAAGTCAGCACGGCGCTCCGCAAGGCAACGCCAATCCCCGGTTGTATGCTCTGGCGTATTCAACGGGCGATCCCTTCCACCCGACGCCATCCGGCGATAACACTGTGCCCGGCGTCGCGGGTTTCAGTGCCACTGGCGCGACGTACAACCTTGCCACCGGCCTTGGATCGGTCGACGCCGCACTGCTGGTGAACAACTGGAGCTCTCTGAGCAATCCCCCGACGCTTGCACTCACCGCCGCCGCACAATCCGTTGCGGTCTCTCAGGGCGGCTCGGCGGCTCTCGCATTCACCGCCGCAACAGCAGGTTCGTTCGCCGGCGCCGTCAGCTTCTCCATCTCTGGCTTGCCTGCAGGCGTCGCGGCTGCGTGGTCCGCGAATCCGCTCACGCAGTCAGCGAGTGCGAGCTCGAATCATGTCACGCTCACGCTGACGGCCGCGCAGTCGGCAGCCATCGGTTACTTCCCGTTTGTCGTTTCGGCTGCGGGCGATGGTCTCACGTCAAAGCAGACCGTGACTCTGCTGGTTCAGCCCCGCTCGATCGCCTGCTCGCGCTTCGGTCTCTTCCCCGCGAGATGCGCGCCGCTGCCGCGCGCACCAATCCGCCTCTTCGATCCGCCGTACAACTCCGCCTTTTAGCGCCCCCGCTAACCGAAACGCTTACGCGAACAGCGCGAACGCCTGTTCAATTCGCACGGGCAATGTCGCAGGAGCATCGGGAAGCGTGTAGCTGATCTCAAGCACCGTCGCCGGCGGCGAGGCCAGCGCTTTCAGCGCCTTTACCGTTTCCGGCCAGTCAATCGTTCCATCGCCGGGCCACAGGTGCTCGTCCTTCACGCCGTGATTGTCGTGCACGTGAACGGATGCGATGCGCTCCCCAAGAGTGGCGATCGCCGCCGCAGTTCCGGCAGTGATGTGGGCATGGCCAAGATCGAGGCACACGCCGACGTTTGCCAGATGGCCCATTTCGAGAATCAGAACCAGATGCTCGGGAGTCGTGGCCTCGCTCAGCAGATTCTCCACCAGTAGTCGAACGCCGAGCGGGCGGGCAAACGCGCCCAAATGCTCAAGAGCGGTGAGCGCAAGCTCAATGGTGCGCTGCGACCAGGCGTCGTCCCGCTCGCCGAGATGGACCACGAGATTGCGAAGGGGGATGTGCTCGGCCGCCTCCAATGCGCGCTTGATCTCATCCATGGCATCGATGCGCCGGGCCTTGTCAGGGTGCAGTACATTCACGCCAAGACCACCTGCGCGGCCCATTTCGCGGTCAGCATACAGCGGGGAGTGCATGGAGAACGGTTGCAGCGCGTTCCCTCGGAACCACTCGGCGAGCTCTGCCACATCCTCGCGACTGGTGTAGTCGAAGTGCTGGCGCGCGGCAAAAATCTCCACTGCCTGCGCGCCGGAGCGATCCGCAAGCTCGAGCAGACCGGGATGCAGGCGATGGTTCAGGAATAGATGAGTCGAAAGGACGCGCAACATCTTCGAGAAGCCCCTTGTGCCAGGCGAATGAACCAAGCAGACCCGGCGCTAGGTTTATTCTCGCATCCTGACAAGGATTTCTCGCATAGGATCTGTTGCGACAGATAATGCGGCACGCAGACACTCGTTGCGTGGTGTCGATCTTTCGTTGGTGCGCCAATCCTTCTCTCGGGCCGCGGGAATTGTCCGGCACGGACCGTCTATCATCAATTCGGAGATGCCGCTATAGAGCGGTCCCCGGGAGTTTGAAACTTTGGACGATGTGTTCTGGATCGAAGGAACACCGCCTGTGGGCCTGGCCATTGTGCTGCGCCCGCGCGGCGAAGATTGGCTCAGCGACGAGCTGCTGCGTTACAAGCAGAGCGGAGTTGAAGTCCTCGTCTCGCTTCTTGAGCCGAACGAAGCCATCTGGCTTGGCCTGGGGCAGGAAGGTCCGCTCGCCAAAGCAGCCGGCATGCATTTTCTTTCATACCCGATTCTGGACGTCCACGTACCCGCCAACATTGCTTCATTCCGCGCCTTCGTAGCGGGCCTGGCCGATCGTCTCCGCGCCGGCGAGCGCATCGGCGTGCACTGCCGCGGCAGCATTGGCAGGTCCACCGTCACAGCTGCCTGCACGCTCATGCACCTCGGCTGGAACGTGAAGGAAGCCCTCAGAGCGATTCAGTCCGCGCGCGGCTGCGTGGTGCCCGATACTGAGGAGCAGTTGCGCTGGATTCTAAGTTACAAGGCGCAACCGTGACTGCGCCAAAGCCGATCCCCAATCCGATCATTGATCTGAGCTTTCCGCACCGCTGGCAGGCCGAAATCCTCGCAGCGCAGCCGTTGATTCTGCCTCCGCGCCACTTCATCTATCCGCAAGCCGCGGAGGAAGTGGAACGCGGCGCGCTCGAAGTGCTGATCCGGCCTGATGCCCCCGGCGCGCAGCCCTTCCTCGCTACTTGCGCGCTCGGCTTTCGCGATCCGGCGGCGCCAACCGGGCTATGGTCTACTCCAAAACCAGAAGAAATCTGCGCCGTCGCAGGAGGCTACGCGTACCTCATCGACACCACGTCGCCCGACCACTTCACGATGATTCCCTATCGGCCGGTGTTGGAGATTCGGCCCGTTCTGCAGATGGATCTGTTGCTCTTCGTCGGCCATCATTCGATTCTTGCCTGGGGCCGCGGCGGGAAGGCGTGGGAATCGGAAAAGCTCTCGGACGAAGGTGTGACGATTGCCGGAGTAACCGACGGCGTTTTGCGCGGAACCGGTTGGGAGATGAAAAGCGACCGCGAGAAGCCGTTTATGCTCGACCCGCGAACCGGAGCGCTCCTGACTTCACCCTTCGGCTAGCTACTTCACTCTGCTTTCAATCCGCAGCAGAGATTCGATTGGCCGTGGGCACAAGCTCTCCGTACGCGGCATAGATGCCCTCGAACACTGAGTCCCAACTGGCCGTGAGAGCATAGGCGCGAGCGTCCCGCCGCATTTGGTCGAGCCGTCCTGAATCGGCAAGCAGCCCGGCAATCGCCTCCGCGAATTGATCGTCGGGCACAATGCGGCCGGTTTCGCCATCACGGACGATGGTGCACGGTCCGCCGTCGGGAGTAACGATCGCCGGCACTCCGCTGGCCAGCGCCTCCAGCACAACGTTGCCAAACGTGTCGGTATGCGAGGGAAATACGAACAGATCCATGTTTGCGTAAGCGGTCGCGAGCGCCTCTCCTCGCAGCACTCCCGTGAACTCGGCCCGCGGCAGCCGCTTGCGCAGCCAGGCCTTGTCGCCGCCGTGGCCAACGATGAGGAAGCGGAGGTTCGTCACGCCCCTGCGATCGAGCTCCTCCTGAATCTTCACCAGCAAACCAATGTTCTTCTCGATGGAGAGTCGGCCCACAAACCCGAGAATGCGCTCGCGGTCATCGCGTTCGCGCGTGCGCTTCGAGGGGTTAAAAAGCTCTGCGTCCACGCCTCGCGGCATCAGATGGCAGGGCCGGCCGGTGGTGCGCTCGAGCAGCGCGCAAAGTTCGGGATTCGGCGCGAACAATACCTGCGCAATGGAGTAGAACCTGGCCGCCGTCGCCATCGCCAGGTCCTCGATCTTCTGGCCGGCAGCGGTGGACTGGTGCTTCGGCAACAGGCGCATAAACCAGTCCGCGCGCCGCGCTGCGTATTCGTGAACGTTGGTGTGCCAGCTCGCTGCAAGCGGCAGGTGAAGCTGGTTCGCCAGCCACGCGCCCAGGATTCCGATCTCGCTCGGCCCGGTGATGTGGATCAGGTCCGGCTTAAAGCGCTCGAGTACTTCGCTGATCAGCGGAGCATGCCGGAAGAACGCCGGATCGAGCCGCAAATCCTTTTCAAGAACGAAGGAAAGAAAGCCGCGCGGCAATTCCAATGTCCAAACGTTGCCCTCTTCCATCACCGCCTGGGCGCGGCCACCGGCGCGCACGCAAAGAAAGGGTAGATTGTGCCGCCGGGCGAAGGACTCAAAATGGCGGCTTGTGTGGGCGACTCCGTTCACCTCGTGGAACGAATCGGGGAAATATGCGACGCGGGGAACGGGGTCGATCATATCGGCAGCGAGGCTGGCTGCGCTGGCAAGGGCTGTCACGCAAACTCCGCTAACACCGCTGTCTTGTTCAGAACTCGTGCTCGCCCAGGGCCAGCCGCAACTGATTGGAGTCGCTCCATGCCAGGCGCAGCCCGCCGGCTACCAACCCCTGACCCATGAGCTGCACCAGTGCAAGCCCAGCGCCGATCAGCCGCGGCGCCGATCCCTTCGGCCAAAGCTCGCTCAGCGGCCTCACAATACCGTTCGCGTCGGGATGAAAGACTCGGTCGTCCCATGAACGCGAGCCCTGCGGAAACTCTGGATAGTGGCGGATCGCATCGATGGTCGATTGCAGAATCCGATGCTTCCACGGCTCGGCGTATTGCGGAAGAAAGAGCACGTTGCTTCTCCGCTCGCGCCGCACCTCGTGGACAAACTCGGTAAAGCTGCCAGCGTTGGTCAAGTTCACGTTTGCGTTTGGTTCCACGCCGTGGCGGTCGCCGCCTGAAATGAGCAGCATATTCCACTTCTCAGCCAGGCGCCTCACCTCCCGATTCTCGTCCCAGTTGCGGAGGCCGTTCACCTCCAGAGCGTGGAGAAATGCGCCCTTCTTCTGCAGGAACTCGTTTACGAGGAATTGATGCTTCTCCTTGCCAATCAGGTACAGGTCCCACATCGGATGGTTGAAAACCACCAGCACGTTCGCTTCGCGATGAAGAGCTGCCAGAATCTCGGTCAGGCGCGCATCGCTCGGATGGGCGGTGAACTCCTCCAGCGTCGCCATCCATTCCGCCGCGCGGGCGCTGGGCAGGTTGTGCACGCCAAGGTGGAACGCCTGCGCGCCGCCATAGGGCGCGCTCCACTCCACCGACACCGGAATCTGCCGCGCGCTGGGCACCGTGCGCAGAAGCATCGGCGCCTTGATGTTGTCGTGGTCCGTGATCGAAACCATCGGCGCCAGGCCGAGCTTTTCGATCTGCCGCATCTCCAGATCGAACGCCAGCTTCGGCGTCATGGGCGGCGTCCAGTAGCTGGCTGCGTAGTCGATGCGGACGCCGTGCATCTGCTCGGCGCGCCGCTCCAATCGCGACAGCAACGGACGCATCACCGGAAACTGATTGCCGAAGTTGGCCAGGAAATCCAGAGTCTCGCGCGATTGGTTGGTGTGACTGTGCAACGAAACACCGGTGCGAAAGCCCTTGGGGGCATCCTTGTCGCGCCACAGATACGAGATCGCTGAACTTGGCATGTCCACTGCTCGGTTTTTCGGATTTCCACAGCCAGTATCCGTTCCCATCGATGAATCTCCCGTTAAGAGCGTGCGAAATACCCTTCAATTCAGGCCGCAACGGAATCAAAGAAGTTACCAAAATGCCGAAAATACACGGCAAAACACATGCAAATTCCCAATAGCTAAATTCTATGAGCGGAACGGCGGAGCCGCCTGTGATTCCCGTTCCTCGGTCTCGAGGGCACTTAAGATTCCAGATGGTTGAAACGCCGAAGGATTCGCGTGAATTTTCGGTGAAACGTACCACCGAAATGCATCGCCTTCTTGCGATTCCAGAGTTGCGCTACTTTTGGGTCTTGGCGAACTCAGGGCTCAGAAAATCGTCCATGTTCCAGCCTGCCATCAGATCTTCGTCCTGCAACAGCTTTTTATTCCCAGCGTGCGCGTCCGCAGCCGAGGCCGCCTCGGCGGCGAGGTAGTTCTCCGTGAGACCCTGGCGCAACAGTTCGAAGGCTTGTTCGGGCGAATCGGCGTACTGGAACAGCTCGAGATCCTTGGGAGAGATGGCGCCCGTATCCACCAACACTTCGAGGTTGAATACCTTCTTCCAATACTCCGGTCCGTAGATGACCACCGTGATCTTCTTGGCCAGCTTCTGGGTCTGGGCGAGCGTGAGGATTTCGAACATCTCATCGAGCGTGCCAAAGCCGCCGGGAAAAACAACCAGAGCCTTGGACAGGTAAGCGAACCAAAGCTTGCGCATGAAGAAGTAGTGGAACTCGAAGTTGAGCGAGGGTGTAATGTAGGGATTCGGCCGCTGTTCGAAGGGCAGAAGGATGTTCATGCCGATGGTCTTGCCGCCGGCCTCATAGGCGCCGCGGTTGGCTGCCTCCATAATTCCCGGACCACCGCCCGAAGTAACGACAAAGCGATGCTTGCGCGAGGGGATGGTCTTGGCCCATTGCGTGAGGAGTTGCGCCAGGCGCCGCGCATCCTCGTAGTAGCGAGCCATCTCCACTGCGGCCACAGCGCGCTTGCGCTGCAATTCCGTAGCCTTGCCTGCCGCAATCTCCACGGGCTTGGCGGGCTGCTCTTCGCTGGGAGCCGCTTGCGTTGAACCCGTGTTGTCTAAAAGCTCCAACGCATGATCGGCCTCTTCGCGCGCGCGAAAGCGCGCGGAGCCGAAAAAGACCACCGTATCCTGGATCTGCTCACGCCGGAAGCGCGCCAACGGCTCGAGAAACTCCGACACAATCCGGATGAGGCGCCCGTCGGCGCTGTTCAGGAATCCGGAATTCTCATAGGCTAGCGGAGCGCGCTCCAGCGGAGGCAGCGCTCCGTTTCCGGGAATCACGGCGCGGGGAGACGCTTCAGAAGCTGCGCTTTTAGCAACTCCACCAGAATTCTTCAGATTCTCGACTTTCTGATCCCTGTTCCCTGATCCCTGTTCCCCGTTTTTCATATCTCAACCATCCCGGTGGCGAATGGCGTCTTGAAACGCAATCCACAGGTTTAAGAGACCGAGACCGGAAACGATACCGCGCACTGCCCCAAGCCTGGCAAAGTCAGCCAGCGCGGTGGACTGCAGGAAGATCGGATTCTGGTCCCAGAAATTGTGCGACCATGGCGCGTAGCAGATGGCCAGTCCAATGTACATGCGCAGCATGACGCGCAGGAATAATTCGACGCGCTCGAGCCATCGCGGAACCCGATGCTGCGGGTGCGCCGCGCCTTGGGGTTCAGGCGCCGATCGAGGTGCAGGATTCGATCCCGCCCCGGCCAGTGGAGCCGGACTCACAGTGAGCGTAGATGAGGTCGATTCCGGCTGCTGCATTCGTATGCTTCTGTCCGTCGTCCCCCGATGCCCTTGTATCGCAAACACTTGCGCCCATCGCTGTGGCTTGGCTCCGGACGCCATAAGCAAGCCCGGCGCGGGGACGCCGTATTGAAACGGTAACACAGCGCAGCCCTCCACGCTGGCGCCCTCGTGCCCCGCGAATCGATCGCGCCGGATTACGCGTGTGAAGCAGTCTTAGAAGCGGTAATAGATTCCGGCCATTGGATCGTAAATCTGGGTATATTTGGTCGTCGAGTTGAACAGAGCCGACAAATTCGGCGCCTTGCTCATGTTGCCGCGCACCTGCACGCGAATACCGAAGTGCGGAACAAAGCTCCAATCCACGCCGCCGCCGTAAATGAAGTCCGGCCTCATTACGGTGGTCACCGAGTATGGGCTCGATCCGGGCACGGTGATCACAAATCCGGCGCCTCCCAAAACAAACGGCCTCAGGTTTCCTATCTTCTTGGACACCACCCAGGTCCCGCCGAATTGCGTCGCCTTGCCCGAAACCTTCAGCGGTTGGCAAGTGGGAGGCGTTCCGGTGGGTCCGGTAGGATAGCAGGATGGCAGAGTGGCATTGGGGGCGATATAAGACTGATTCGCCGGGTTAAATGTGACCTCGAACTCATATCCAACAAGTGGATTCGCGATATGGCGCCATTCGAAAAGCCCGCCTTCGGAGTCTGTTGGCGTCTGCTTGGTGCCGGAGCCGCTGCTGCTGCTGGTAATCGTCCTGTAGCCGCTCAACGCCACATCGGTCTGCGCTTGGGCCGTTGCGCCACACAGTGCAGCTGCTACGACCGCTACGAACGCGCCTTGCATCCAAATCTTCATCCGAATTTGAGCCTCCTGGATTCATTGTCTCGTGTCGTACCGCTTGCCGTGAACACGTCCTCTGCTATCTTCAACGCATTTGGACGCTTAGACAAGTCGGATGGATAGTTCGCGCCTCCAGGCTGTGGCGCTGGCTGGAGCGAAATCTGAGCCCGGTAGCTCACTCAACCGCGGGCAGGCCCGCAAGCGCCATGGCGATCTCCTCTGCCGGGTACTCGTAATTCTCCAGTTTACCTGCCTGGTAGTCGATATAGGATTGCATGTCGAAGTGGCCGTGGCCGCTCAAATTGAAGAGAATCGTGCGCGCCTTGCCCTGCGCCTTCGCTTCAAGGGCCTGGCGAATGGCTTCGGCAATCGCGTGATTCGCCTCCGGCGCGGGCACAATCCCTTCGGCCCGCGCAAACTGGATGCCCGCCGCAAACGCGTCCAATTGCTGCACCGTCGTCGCTTCGGCCAGTCCGAGGTCAATCACATGCGAGACCAGCGGCGCCATTCCGTGATAGCGCAGCCCGCCCGCGTGGATCCCCGGAGGCATGAACGTGCTGCCCAGCGTGTGCATCTTCACGAGCGGCGTCAGATGTCCGGTGTCGCCAAAGTCGTATGCAAATCTGCCCCTGGTCAAGCTGGGGCAGGCGGCAGGCTCAACGGCGACTAAACGCGCGCTGCACTTCCCCTTCAGCTTGCGTCCCAGGTAGGGCATCACCAGACCGGAAAAATTCGATCCGCCGCCCGTGCAGCCGATGATCACGTCCGGCTCGTCGCCGGCCAATGCCATTTGCTCGATCGCTTCCTGGCCGATCACAGTCTGGTGCAGCAGCACGTGATTCAAAACGCTGCCCAGCGCGTACTTGGTCTGCGGGTCCTTCGCGGCGACCTCCACCGCTTCTGAGATTGCAATCCCCAGCGAGCCGTTCGAATGGGGATGCTCGGCGAGGATCGCTCGGCCTGACTCGGTCTCCGTGCTGGGACTGGCGACGACCGAGGCACCGAAGGCTTCAATCAGCGCGCGGCGATAGGGCTTCTGGTCGTAGCTGACGCGCACCATGAAGACCTTGCAGTGCAAACCGAGAAACGCGCAGGCCATCGACAGCGCGGAGCCCCATTGACCGGCGCCCGTCTCCGTGGACAAGTACCGCACGCCTTCCTGCTTGTTGTACCAGGCCTGCGCGACGGCCGTATTCAGCTTGTGCGAACCGGCCGGGCTCACGCCTTCGTACTTGTAGTAAATTCGTGCCGGCGTATCCAGCGCCTTCTCCAGCCGCCGCGCCCTCATCAGCGGCGACGGCCGCCACTGCGCGTAAATCTGCCGCACCTCTCCTGGAATCTCGATCTCGCGCTCGTTGCTCACCTCTTGCAGGATCAAACCCATCGGAAACAATGGGGCAAGATCGTCGGGGCCGATCGGTTTCAGCGTGCCTGGATGCAACGGCGGCGCCAATGGCTTGGGCAAGTCGGGAAGAATGTTGTACCAGGATTGTGGAATGTGACTTTGCGGCAGGTTGTATTGGATGGTCTCCATGCGCAATATTTTACAGGGCCGCGCGTGGACAGGATCGTGTTCAAGCTCACTTGCATTTAGCGTTGGCTCAGCTCTCTTGCGGCCACTCTACGGTTGAACTCGGCCGACTTGTTCCGCGGCACGCTGAGCGACTGCCAATGGTCGCAGGCAAAATGCTTCGCCAGCAGGACAATCTGGCCCACATGATGCGGATAGTGCGCCAACTGGCGATTGATGGCCTGCATCACGCTGTGCGCTTCGCCGCGAATGGTTACGGTACGGCCAAGGTCGGCCTCGGTCAGCGGCTCGATTGCTGTAAAGACTCGATTCCATCCTTCTTCCCACATCGCCATCAGGCCTTCGCGTGTTTCCGGCGGCTCAACGAATTCGCTGTCACGGTCGCGGTCGGGCTTCTCGCCATCCGTCGTCAGAAAATCCGTCCAGCGGGAGCGCATGTTGCCCGCCATATGTTTCACGATGACGGCGATCGAGTTGGCTTCCGGGTCGATCACAGCGAAGAGCTGCTCGTCCGTCACCTGCTCCATGGCGCGCTCGGCCAGCCGCTTGTAATAGTGGAAGACCGCGAGCGCGTCTTCGATGTACGAGGTTGTGAATTCGAGCGCCATGGGGAAAGTGTATTTGAGAACCGCATGGCGACGCCCCACTCACGGCTCATCGCTGTAAATGTGCACCTCGACCCGCCCGCCCTCTGCCTGCCGCGCGCGAAACATTCCGGGCGTATTGAAGCTCCACACAAGCTGGCCGTCGGGAGCAATGGCGATCACACCGCCGTCACCGTGAATGAGCGCGAGCTGCTTGTGGATGACCTCGTCGGCGGCTTGTTGCAGCGTGAAGCCCTTCAACTGAACCAGAGCGCAGATCTCGCGCGCGACGGTGTAGCGAATAAAGTATTCGCCCACTCCTGTTCCGGACACCGCGCACGATTGATTCGACGCGTATGTTCCCGCGCCGATCAGCGGCGTGTCGCCCACGCGGCCCGGCATCTTGCCCTGCAGCCCGCCCGTCGATGTTCCGGCGGCGATGTTGCCAGTGCGGTCGAGCGCCACGACGCCCACGGTCCCATAGCGGTGCGTGTCTGCCGCCTCTTCGAGTTGTCCCAATGGCGCTCCTTGCCCCGCCGGCGGCGCGCCCGCCGGACGCGGCGGAATCGGCTTGCCCTCCTTTTGTAGTTGCTTGATCAGCGACTGCCAGCGGCTTTCCGTAAAAAAGTAGGCTGCGCCTTCCTGCTCCATGCCGGCCTCGAGCGAAAACGCATCGGCGCCGGGGCCAACGATGAGAACGTAGGGAGTTTTCTCCATCACGGCCCGCGCCAGAGTGATTGGATAGCGCGTGCGGGTCACGTCGGCCACCGCCCCCGCACGCAGGGTTGCGCCGTCCATGATGGCGGCGTCGAGCTCCGTGGTTCCTGCTACTGTAAACACCGCTCCGCGCGCCGCGTTGAAGTGCGGATCGTCCTCCATCACCCGAATTGCTGCCTCGACCGCATTGAGCGCAGAGCCTCCGCGATCGAGCACCGTGGCTCCGGCCTTCACAGCCTCACTCAGCGCCTCGCGATAGGCCTTATCGCGTTCCGGACCCAGTTCCGTGCGATCAATGTCTCCCGCGCCGCCGTGCACAACGATGGCCCAGTGCCGGGCCTGTGGCTGCTGTGCCATTGCCAATGCTCCCGTCAGGGCGGCCCATGCGCCGAATATGCAGATAAGCTTCTTGAATTTCGCTTGCACGTGCCGATCTCCCGTCGCCTCTCATAGTACAGCCGCTCCGGGCTGCGGCCTCTTCCGCTCTGCACCGAATTCAATGGAGCCAAATCAGGAATACTCAGCCGGCAGGTGCCTCATCCATTCCCTCGTTCCCGCGTAACGGCAGGATTCAGACGCAACCTTCGTCGCCTCCGCCAGCGATTCTATGAATCCGCGCCCCATGGATGCGAAAAAGCAATAGGCGCCGTGAAAAATGTCTCCGGCGCCCATCGTGTCGACGATCTCCACTGCCGGAACGCCGATGGTCCCGGAAGATTGGCCTGACACGAACTGAATCGGCTCCGCTCCGCTTGTAATCGCGATGTTCGCCACTCCACGGCTTTTCAGAAACTGAATCACGTCGTCTCTCGACGCATAGCCGGGCGGCAGAAAATCGGCCGAGCAAATGGCGGTGTGGACGCTCTTGAGAAGCTCATCCATTCCCTCCTTCCAGCTTCCCCCATCGAGCACGACCGGCGTTCCCATGGAGTGCGCTGCTGAAGCCCACGCCTGGCAGGCCTGCATGAAATGGCCATCGACCAGAACTGCGCGCGCCTCCCTGCAAAGACCCGTGTCCACCCTTGCTACTGGAATCGTCACGCGCGTTGCGTTGGCTGAAACCACATTCCGATTGCCATGGCGGTCAACGGAGACCGATGACAAAACGGGAACTCCCTCAAACTCGGGGTTCAAATCGACAAGTTGAACCATGTGCTTTTCGAGTTCCTCGCGGATCACTGCCGCCAGAACGTTTC
The DNA here is from genome assembly GCA_049517515.1 of Occallatibacter sp. Taxonomy (GTDB): domain Bacteria; phylum Acidobacteriota; class Terriglobia; order Terriglobales; family Acidobacteriaceae; genus Telmatobacter. The sequence goes on along the minus strand of JBEKSA010000021.1, from coordinate 38,437 downwards.
GCCCCACCGCCGTCACCAGCGCCGCCTTGCCGCCCAGGTGAGCGAACGCAATCGCTGCATTCGTGGCCGGCCCACCCACGAAGACCTCCTGGCTCCGCGCCTCGATCTTCGCGTTCGCCGCGGGAAACTCGTCAACGCCATAAACAACGTCAATCGTCGACAGTCCCACAAAGATGCTGCTCGCCATAGCTCAATTGCACCACACAAACATCGCTAGCCGTCATTTTAGATTCGTTTGTCGCGCGGTTGGCTGGCCGGCCCACTGCCTCGCGCATTCCGCTCTTGGCGATCGCACGTCCGGCAGTGGACAATGCTTGGGTTCCTCCAATAGAGTTCCGGGTTGCGCGATGTGAAGGTCCGGGTCTGCGCTCGTCCGGCAAGGAAGGCCCGAAAAGGAAGATTTGATGCACTCCATCTGGTTTGGCGAGTTCATGGGCACGCTGGTTCTGGTGCTGCTGGGCAACGGTGTGGGTGCCGGTGTCACGCTGCGCAAGTCCTATGCAGCGGACTCCGGCTGGATAGTGATCACCACCGGATGGGCTATGGGCGTGCTGTGCGGCGTCATGGTGGCGCAGGCCTTCGGCAGTCCCAACGCAAACCTGAACCCTGCCATCACGCTTGCCGGCGCGGTCGTCACCGGAGACTATGCGCAGCTCCCCGTCTACTGGTCCGCCCAACTCCTAGGCGCGATGTGCGGCGCTGCATTGGTGGCGCTCCACTATGCGCCGCATTGGCGCCTGACGCCCGATCCCGCGGCGAAGCTCGGCGTCTTCTGCACCAATGCCGCGGTGCACAGCCCATTGGCAAATATCTTCAGCGAGATGTTGGGCACAGCAGTGCTTGTCGTGATTGCGGCTGCCATCTTCTCGCATGGAGTGGCGATGAACGGCCCCGCCGCTGGATTGGGTCCGTGGCTTGTGGGCAGTTTGGTATGGGGCATTGGGCTTTCGCTTGGTGGAACGACCGGCTACGCCATCAACCCCGCGCGCGATCTCGGACCGCGCATCATCCACGCGCTGCTGCCCATTCCCGGCAAAGGCGGATCGAATTGGAGCTACGCGCCCATTCCCATCGTCGGCGACCTCGCCGGCGCGGTGCTCGCGGGCCTGTTGTTGCGCTTCGCGCATTTGTGAGAATCTGCACGTCTCCCGATAGTTTGTTCTGGCTTTTCCACAGCGCACGGGGAATCGCCCGCTCTGGGTTCTCTCTGAACCGTCGCCATCACTCCAGGCAGGACGCAACCACGGCCAGCGCGGCGATGGCCGCAGTCTCGGCGCGCACAATGCGCGGGCCGAGTGACGCGGCACGCCAGCCATTGGCGTCGAAGAGAGCTTCTTCCGCGGGAGCCCATCCGCCCTCTGGACCGATGGCAATCTCGAGCGTGGGCATTTCCTCTTTGGCCGCATCGATGGCTTCTGCAACCGCGTAACGCAGCGTGGTTGTGCGTTCCTGTTCGGCGAGCACGATGCGCGTCGCCGTGGACGTGGCCCGCAAGCGCGCTGCCAGATCGACAGGCTTGTGAATCAGCGGCTCATCGGAGCGGCGAGCCTGTTGCGATGCTTCGCGCGCGATGCGCCGCCAGCGCTCCGCGCGCTTCTCCGCTGCCTGGGCAATGTGCTTTTCGGTTCTTCGCGCAATCACCGGCGCAATCGCTGCAACACCAAGTTCGGTCGCCTTCTCGATGGCCCACTCCATCCGATCGAACTTGTAAATGGCCATCACCAAAGTAACCGGCAACGCGGGGTCGGCTTGGAGTTCTCCGGCGAGATTAAAGCGAACTTCGCTCTCTTCTCCCGCCAGGGTGACTGCTGCAACCTCCGCATGGAACACGTGGCCGCCAGCCACAACATCCGCCTCCATGCCCGGTTGCGCGCGCAGCACGCGCGCTAAATGCTCGGCCTGCGCGCCCACGATCGTAGCGGTTGCTTCGTCCCAATGCTCGGCAATCCAGCGTCGGCGCGTCATCGTGCGGTCCCTCTCTTCTTATATAGTCTACGGCGTCGCGCGTCCGTCGAGTGAACTCGCAATTCAGTCGAATAGGTCCGATCACCGCGTCCAGAGCGGGTTTTAGCGATTTCATCGCGCGGCGCATTGGCCTTTCGCGGTGCGCGGATTTTTCTCCGCCCAAAACACTAAGGGGAACGCTTTTGAGCGTTCCCCTAGAGTGTTGCCTTTTGGGTTGTTCAGACCGCTACTTTTTCTTCGCGGCCTTCTTGGCGGTCTTCTTTGCTTTCTTCGCTGGTTTCTTGGCTGCTTTCTTGGTTGCCATTTGCCTATTCTCCCTTTTCGATGGGTTGCATCGATTCTGCAATTAGAAACTGCAGTTGAAAAAGGTATAGATTCATGAGACATCGATGTCAAGAAAAAAACGACGTCAGAGTAAAAAAAAGATCAACAGCAATTCCGTCGCGAATCGAGGTTCAAAGAGAATCCGGAGCCAGAAATTGAAGCGCGAATGGAAATTTGTGCGCGATTGCATCGCATTCGATGAACGCGCGCATGAAGTGAGAAGCGCAATACACGACACAATTCGATGCTGCGCTCAACACTCGATCACATTCAGCGCAAGCCCCGCGAGGCTCGTCTCCTTGTAGCGGGATTGCATATCGAGGCCAGTGAGGTACATGGTGCGGATCACCTGGTCGAGTGAGACCTTGTGGCCTTCAGGTTCGTTGAGAGCCAGGCGCGCAGCCTGAACGGCCTTGGCGGCGCCGACGGCGTTGCGCTCGATACAGGGAATCTGCACCAGCCCTCCGATGGGGTCGCACGTCATGCCAGATTGTGCTCCATCGCGATTTCAGCGGCGTGTTCGATCTGGCCGTCGTTGCCGCCGAGTGCCGAAGTCAGTCCCGCCGCGGCCATCGAGCAGGCGACGCCGACTTCGCCTTGGCAGCCGACCTCTGCGCCGCTGATCGATGCGTTCTCCATGTAGATCGCGCCGATCGCAGCAGAAGTGAGAAAGAAGCGAAAGATGCCTTCGTCGTCCGACGCGGGAACAAAGCGCCGATAATAAAGCGCAACCGCGGGAACCACTCCCGCGGCTCCATTGGTCGGCGCGGTGACCACGCGGCCGCCCGCTGCATTCTCTTCGTTCACCGCCATGGCGTAGACCGTAACCCAGTCGAGCGAGGCCAGGGGATCGCCTTGCTGTCCGCCCGCGTCGCGCGCACGCAGCCGCTCGGCCAAACGCCGTGCGCGCCGGAGAACTTTCAGGCCGCCGGGCAGAATACCTTCCGCAGCCATGCCCCGCTCAGCGCACCCCTGCATGGTCTGCCAAATCGCCTCGATGCCGGAACGGACCCGTCCTTCGATTGCTTCCGCGGATGCGTCGGGATCGGCGGCGCGCAGACGCTCGCACTCGTTGGCCAGCATCACGCGGTCGATCGTGAGCGAGTGCGCCCGGGCCACTTCAAGCAGTTCCGCCGCGCTATGAAACGGGTAGGGGAGGCGAACATCCGATTTAGCCGCCGCCTTCTCGTCTATTCCGTCCTCAACGATGAATCCACCGCCAACGGAAAAGAATGTGCGCTCCGCAAGCACCGCGCCGGCTCCATCGAAGGCGGTGAAACGCACACCGTTCGGGTGCCGCGTGCGCGCTTCGGGAGGAAACATCTGGTCCCGGTGAAAAATGAGGGGCTCATCGAATTCGATCCATCGCTTCCCCGCAAGCTCGATTCGCCTGGAGGCGCGAATCGCTTCGACTGTGGACTCAATCGAAGCGGGATCGATCGCAGCAGGTTCATTGCCCGACAGGCCGAGGAGGATGGCGCGGTCAGTTCCGTGGCCCAGGCCGGTTAGAGCCAGCGAGCCATACAAGTCCGCTTGCACACGCGCAGTTCGCCCAAGCAGGCCGGCGTCTTCGAGGTTCCGCGCGAACCGGCAGGCAGCGCGCATCGGCCCCATGGTATGCGAGCTCGATGGGCCCACGCCGATCTTGTAAAGATCGAACAGACTCGCGGTCACGCATCAAATTGTAGCGGGAAATGAAAGATCAGGCGCTGAAAACCGGCAAGAACATGCTGACGGCTGAAAGCTGAGAGCTGGAGGCTACTGCCTACTCCCTATTCCCTGTTTCTTGTCCTATTCCAGGAATTCTCGGACAAACTTGTTCTTCGTGTGAAGAAGCTCATCGAGAGAACCATCGAGAATGAGTCGCCTCTCCTCGAGCATCAGAAAAGTCGTATTGGGATTCGTCTCTCCTGCGGGAAGCGGAACCATACAATTCTGCTCGGCATCGAATCGGTGATTGCACAGCATAAAGGCGTCCTGCAGGCGGTGAGTGACCAGCAGGGCCGGGGTTGCGTGCACGTCGCGCTGCTTCACGATGAGCTCGATAATCGTAGTGGACGTAACCGGATCCAGGCCTCCAGTCGGCGAGTCGTACAGGATCAGCTCAGGATCGTGGATGAGGGCTCGCGCAATTGCCACGCGCCGCTTCATGCCTCCCGAAAGGCTCGCCGGATACAGGCTGAATGTCTCGTCCAGGCCGACAAAACTCAGCGCCTCGCGGACGCGGCTGTCGATCTCATCGTCGGGTATGCGTTCCTGAATCAGTTGGTAGCCAACATTGTCGCGTACCGTGAGAGAGTCAAAGAGCGCGCCTTCCTGAAAGACAATGCCGGCGCGCGCGCGCAAAGGAAAGAGTCGTTCCTCCGGCAGGCGGGAGATGTCCTCACCGAACAGATGAAGCGTTCCCGTCCGCGGGCGAAGCAGCCCGATAATCAGTTTGAGCAGCACGCTTTTGCCCACGCCGGCGGGACCGAGCAGAATTCGCGTCTCCCCGGGAGCCACGGAGAAGCTGATGTCCTCAAGCACCGGCGGGCCATCGAAGTCCACTGAAACGCCGCGCAGCGCGACCACGGGCCCGGCTTCCTGCTCGCCCGCCTGCGGTTCGGCCGCGGAAATTGAAGTGTCGCTCATGTGGGGAAGATTGTGAGCAGTATGTGCGTGATCACAAAATCGACGGCGATAATCAGCACCGATGAAGTCACCACCGCCGAAATGGTCGAGCGGCCAACGCCCTCGGTGCCCCCGGTCGTTCTCATCCCGTAGAAGCAGCCAATGGAGCCGAGGAGGTAGCCGAAAAAGAGGGGTTTCGTCAGGCCCTGGATGATGTCGGGATAGTGAAGACGTTCGTATGCCATGTTGAAGTACTGGGTTCCGTTCTGGTGGTTCAGGAAGACAGTCACAGCGGCGCCGCCCAGAATGCCGAATGCGTCGGCCACGATCGTCAGCAGCAGGAGCATGGCAATGCTGGCAAAAATGCGCGGCGTAACCAGCTTTCGCATCGGGTCCACGCCAAGGGCGCGCATCGCATCAATCTGCTCGGTTACCACCATCGAACCGAGTTCGCTGGCCATCGAGGATGCGTTCCGGCCGGCCACCATGATCCCGGTAAGCACCGCCCCCAGCTCGCGGATCATCGTCAGGCTCACGAATTGTCCCGTGACTGCAGTTGCGCCGAACTCTGCCAGTGTGGCCGCGGATTGAAGAGCAAGCACGCCACCGGTAAAGAAGCCGGAGAGGATCACGATAGGCAGAGACCCGACGCCGATGATGTCGGATTGCATCAGGAAGTCTGTCCAGTAAATGGGAGGCCGGAACAGATTGAGCAGGGCCCGCCACGCGAACAGGGAATATTCCTGCACGGCGAGCACGATTTGTTTGGCGGTGCGGTCGATCGCGGATGTCGCCATGGGGTGTCGGTCTTTGGAAGGAGAATTCTGTGCGCTTCAGAGGACAGGATAGCGCATAGAACAGTCAGGATTAAAACTTCAGTTCTTCGCCTGGCCGATCCTTTGTGATCCGAAATTCAACAGCCTTCGAAAACTATTCGCCGAGTCTAAGTATCTTTGCTCTCAACAAATAGCTGTTTTGGGTCGCTTGATCGGCTTTGCAGGGTCTTTGAATTCGCTGTTGGAGCGCATCTAATTCTAAATACGGAGGTCGCGATGCATCTGTTCCGCGTGCGGTTGATCCTTGCTCTCATCGCGAGCGTGACGTTGGTTTCGCTTGCCTCCACATATTTTGATGTCTTAGCCCACCGCCATAGTTTGCGCGAGGATTTGGAGCGCCGCACTTCGTGGATGGGCGCGAGCATTGGTCCGGATGTGCGCAGCGCGCTTTCGACCGCTGATCCCTCCGCTCTCCCGGGAGTGGTGCAGCTCCTCAAGGACGGAACCGGGTCGCTTGGACTGGCAATTTACGATATCCACGGCAATCTTCTCGCCGACAGCGGTCCGCCGGACGTGATGGGTGCGCTGAGCCGGGGCGTTGTTGAGAAATCGTTGCAGCGAGGTGTTGAGGCTGGGGCATTCGGCCACGCCGGGCAATGGCAATGGCTTGAAGAGGCCTTTCCCGTTCACGACGGAACCCAGTTGCAGGGCGCACTGGCCATTGTGGTCGATGCCGGCTACATCCGCTCCGAAGGGACGGACGTGTGGCTGCGAAGTTTCTGGCGCATTGGCGCGTTCGTGATTGTGATTGTGGCCATTACCCTCCTGATGGTGCGCTGGTTCCTCCTTCGGCCGATGAGTCGTGTAGCTGAACGGGTGCGCCTGCTGCGAATTGGCCATTCGGAAAAATCCGCGGCGCCCGAACTTAAAGAACTAAGCCTGTTTTCGCCGCTCGCGCGCGAGGTGGAGACAATGGCCGAAAGCCTGAAAGCGGCGCGCGCTGCCGCTGCCGCTGAGGCCCGCCTGCGCGAGGCCGGCGCGCATCTTTGGACCGCCGAGCGACTCGCGGTGCACATTCGCAACCGTGCCGGCTCCAGCAAAATCTTCGTGGTCTCGAATCGCGAGCCGTACATGCACGTTCGGCAAGGCCGCGAGACCGTCTGCTTGGTGCCGCCTAGCGGCCTGGTCACCGCGCTCGAACCGGTTCTGCGCGCCTGTGACGGCGTTTGGGTAGCCAGCGCCAGCGGCGACGCGGACGCAACCACGGTGGACGAATTCGACCGCCTGCGCGTCCCGCCCGATGACCCGCGTTACACCCTCCGCCGGGTGTGGCTTTCTGAGGAAGAAGAGGCGCACTACTACGAAGGCTTCTCCAACGAGGGCCTGTGGCCGCTTTGTCACATCGCGCACACACGCCCCATCTTCCGCGCCGCGGACTGGGAGTCCTATCAACTCGTGAACCAGCGCTTTGCCAACGCGCTGCTTGAAGAGATGCAGGACAGCCCGGATCCTGTCGTCTTTGTGCAGGACTACCATCTGGCTTTGCTGCCGCGCCTCATCAAGAAGGAGCGGCACGATGCGCGTGTCGCAATCTTCTGGCATATTCCCTGGCCCAACCCTGAAGCATTCGGAATTTGTCCCTGGCAGTCCGAGTTGCTCGATGGCCTGCTTGGCGCTGACCTCATCGGCTTCCACATTCCTCTTCACTGCCACAATTTCCTCGCCACGGTCGACCGCGCCTTCGAGGCCCGCACGGACCGCGATCGCATGTCCGTCCTTCGCCATGGACACGCCAGCGTTATTCGTTCTTACCCGGTCAGCGTCGCGTTCGACGAAGCCATGCGGCCCGCCGCGACCTGGAACGCCGAAACCATGGCAGATGAGAGCGCCGCTGCGCGTCATCGCCTGCTGAGCGAGTTCGGAGTTCGCGCCGAGTGTCTGCTTCTCGGTGTGGACCGGCTGGACTACACCAAGGGAATCGTCGAGCGCCTTGAGGCCGTCGGCCAGCTCCTCGAAGACCACCCCTGGCATCGTGAGCGCCTCACCATGGTGCAGATCGCCGCGCCCAGCCGCACGCGCATCCCCAGCTACGCCGATCTCCGCCGTCGCGTTGAGGAGACCGTCGAGCGAATCAACTCCCGCTATCAAACCATCCATTGGAAGCCCATTGTCCTTATCGATCGCCAGTGCGATCACCAGGAGGTCAATCAGTGGTACCGCGCCGCCGACATTTGCCTCGTCACTTCGCTCCACGACGGAATGAACCTGGTGGCCAAGGAGTTCGTGGCCGCGCGCGACGACGAAGATGGAGTGCTCGTGCTCAGCAAGTTCACCGGCGCTGCCGTTGAGCTGCGTGATGCCTTGCTCATCAACCCTTACGACGTCGTCGGCGTCGCCGAGGCCATCCACGCCGGCCTGGAGATGAGCCGCGAGGAGCGCCGCGAGCGCATGGAACGGATGCGGCGGCAGGTGATGGAATACAACATTTATATGTGGGCTGCAAAGGTGCTGGGCGACCTCCGCGAGTTGCGCCTGGAGCCCTCGGAAGGAACGGAGCCGGCACGTCTCGCGCCATCCAACGTACGCGAAGCGGAGGTCCCGGCCGAAAAACTGGCATGAAAGCGAGCTTCGATTGACGAACGACGCAGAGGAGAAGCTGGGCGAATTCTTTTGCGCCTTCACCGGCGCGGCCAGAACTTCATTGCTGCTCGACTACGACGGGACGTTGGCGCCTTTCCGCATCGACCGCTTCCAGGCGCGCCCGTGGGCCGGTGTGCGGGAGGTACTCACGCAGATCCAGAACCAGGGCCGGACCCGCATGGTCGTCGTCAGCGGACGCCCCGCTGCCGAAATCCTGCCCCTGCTAGGGGTCGAACCTGCGCCCGAAGTCTGGGGTTTGCACGGCGCCGAGTGCCTCCGCGCCGACGGCCGCCGCGAGCTCGAGCAGCTCTCTCTCGGAGTTTGCGCCAAACTCGATTGCCTGCGCGACGACCTCCTGCGCCAAGCCACTGGCGGGCTGATTGAACAAAAGCCCAACGCGATCGCCATGCACTGGCGCGGCGTTGCCCCCGCCCGCGCCAAAGCCATCGAGAAACGCACCCGTGCCCTCTTCGAGCCTCTCGCTCAAATGGACGGCCTCAGCTTGCTCGAATTCGAAGCCGGCATCGAGCTTCGCGCAGGCCGCGACAAGGGCGGAGCGGTCGCCGCAATTCTCGAAGAGACCGAAGGACCCAACCCGCATCCTGACCCACATCCCACTGCTTATCTCGGCGATGACCTGACCGATGAGTCAGCCTTTCGCGCCGTCAAAGGGCACGGGCTCGGCGTGCTCGTTCGCCGCCAAATCCGCCCCTCCGCCGCCGATGTATGGCTGCGCCCGCCCGGAGAACTGCACGCCTTTCTGAAAAGGTGGTTCCACTCCTGCGCGCATTTACAATCGAATCTGTATGATTCGCTTCTCCACAGCCGGTGAATCCCATGGCGAGGCTCTCATTGCTCTGGTCTCCGGAATTCCTGCCGGTGTTCCCGTCGACCTCGACTTCGTAAACCGCGAGCTTTGGCGCCGCCAGCAGGGCTACGGCCGCGGCGGCCGCATGAAGATCGAGACCGACCAGGCTCACATCCTCTCCGGCGTGCGCCACGGCAAAACCATCGGCTCGCCCATCGCCATTCAACTCGTCAATCGCGACTGGAAGAACTGGCAGGAGAAGCTGCCCGTCGAGACCGGCGATCCCGCCAAGCATCGCGCCGTCGCTTCGCCACGGCCCGGCCACGCCGACCTGGCCGGCGCGCTCAAATTCAACTTCCCCGATGCGCGCTACGTCCTCGAGCGTGCCTCTGCGCGCGAGTCCGCCGCCCGCGTTGCCGCCGGAGCCTTCGCCAAGTTGCTCCTGCGCACCCTGGGAATCGAAGTCGCGAGCCACGTCGTTCGCGTGGGCAGCGCCCAGCTAGACCGCGACCCATCGTGGAACGAAATCGCGGCCCTCGCGGCAAAGGAAGAGGTCGTTCTCGCCTGCGTCGATCCCGCTGCCGAAGCCCGTATGAAAGACGAAGTGGATGCCGCATCTAAGGCCGGCGACACCGTCAACGGCATCTTCGAAGTTGTCGCCCACTCGGTTCCCGCCGGCCTCGGCTCCTACGCCAATTGGGATGAGCGCCTCGACGGCCAGCTTGCCTGGGCGGTCATGAGCCTGCAAGCCGTGAAGGCCGTTGAAATCGGCCGCGGAGTGGCCGCCGCCGCGACCTTCGGCTCGCGCGTTCACGATCCCATTCACTACGCCAGCGAAAATCCTCCGGGAAAGCCCACTCGCTTTACCCGCCCGCACAATAACGCAGGCGGCATCGAGGGCGGCGTCTCCAACGGCGAAGACATCGTCGTTCGCGGCTACTTGAAGCCCATCTCCACGCTCCGCCAGCCCCTCGAATCGGTGCGTTTCGACACGCGCGAGCCCACCAGCGCAAGCTACGAGCGCAGCGACATTTGCGTCGTCCCCGCCGCGGGCGTGGCCGCTGAGGCCATGGTCGCCCTGGTTCTCGCCAACCTGGCCCATGAGAAATTCGGCGGCGACTCATTGCTGGAGTTGAAGCGAAATTTTGATGGATACATCCAACAGATACGGAGCTTTTAGCAGCGGCAATGATTCTGACGATTGTGAAATATCCTGAGCCGGTTCTTGAGCAGCCCGGCGAGCCGGTCACCGAATTCAACGCCGAGTTGCGCAAGCTGGTTGCCGACATGTTCGAAACCACCTACGCGTCACAAGGAATCGGCCTGGCCGCGCCGCAAGTCGGCGTCTCCAAGCGCATCACGGTCATTGACCTCAGCATGGGCAAGGATCCCGTGCAGAAGCTCGTACTCATCAATCCTGAGATCATCCTGAGCGAGGGCAAGCAATACGAAGAAGAAGGCTGCCTGAGCTTTCCCGACATTCGCGAGAAAGTCGTCCGCGCCGCCAAGGTTCGCATCCGCGCTCAGGACGAGAACGGCAAGTGGTTTGAGATGGACGGCGAAGAACTCCTCGCGCGCGCCTTTCAGCATGAGATCGATCACGTCGACGGCATCGTCTTTCTCTTCCGCATGAGCGCGCTTAAACGCAGTCTGAATCTGCGCAAGATTCGCAAAATGCAAAACGAGGGCACCTGGTAACCATGCCATGACCGACGATGCGAACGGCCTCAAGCTCGTCTTTTGCGGCACTCCGGAGTTCGCCGTTCCCACGCTTGAAGGTCTGCTCGCGGCCCACCACCAAATCGCGCTCGTCGTCTCGCAGCCTGACCGCCCAACGGGACGCGATCAGCAACTCACCGCTCCGGCCGTCAAGCATGCCGCGCTCGCTGCCGGGCTCCCGGTCACGCAGCCTGAAAAAATTCGCAGCAACGCCGAGTTTCGCTCTCAGCTTGAGTCCATTGCCCCCGACGCCATCGTCGTCGTAGCCTACGGCCGCATCATTCCTCCGTGGATGCTCGCTCTGCCTTGTCTCGGTTGCATCAACCTGCACGCCTCTCTGCTGCCCAAATACCGTGGCGCGGCGCCTATCCAGTGGGCGATTGCCATGGGCGACGCCTATACCGGCAATACCACGATGCTTTTGGAGGAGGGCCTCGACACCGGACCGATTCTCCTCCAGCAGACCATGGAGATCGGCCCCACTCAAACTGCCGTAGACCTTTTTCCTATGCTCGCGCGTGCCGGCGCGCCTCTCGTCGTCGAGACTCTCGCCGGTTTGGCCAACGGCACGATTCACCCTCAACCGCAGAGCCACGAATCCGCAACCTTCGCTCCTCTGCTTTGCCGCGAAGACGGCCGCATCGATTTTGCCGCGCGCGCCGCGCACGAAATCTACAATCGCTGGCGCGGATTCCAGCCCTGGCCGGGCGCGTTCACCGCTCTCAACGGGAAGAAGCTAATCGTCCATAGCATGGCCATTGCCCGGGGAAGTTACGCCGAAGGTCTGGGCTTTGCAGAGCCGGGCTGGGTTATCGTGGAAAACCATCGCCTTCTGGCTGCATGCGCCGGGAACACCTGGCTCGAATTCCTCGAGATTCAGCTCGAAGGCAAGAAACGCATGACCACCGATGAGTTTCTGCGCGGAAATCCGCTCCCGGCGGACGCCCGTTTCGGTTGAGCGCCGTGTCCGCCGTCTCTCTTGCGCGCAAAGCCGCCTTCGACATTCTGCTCGCCGTCGACCGCGGCAAGGCCCACGCCGATGATCTGCTGCGCGGGAAAGCGATCGACGCGCTCTCGCCTGCCGATCGCCACCTGGCCACAACTCTGGTGCTCGGCGTTCTTCGCTGGCAGATTCGTCTCGATGAGCAACTCAAACTCCTCATCAAAAAGCCGGGAGCCAAACTCGATCCCGAGGTCTCGATCGCCCTCCGCTTGGGCGCCTTTCAGGTTCAGTTTCTCGATCGCGTTCCCGCCCACGCCGCCATCGATCAAAGTGTCCAACTGACCAGGCAATCCGGCCATCGCTTCGCTTCCGGGCTGGTCAACGCCGTCCTCCGCAAACTTGCTGATTCTGGTCCGGTCGCTAAGTTTCCGGAAGAGTCCACAGCTGAGGTCGCGTTGGCCGAGGCTCACCCCGCATGGCTCGTCGAGCGCTGGACGCGCTTGTATGGTTTGGAAGCGACGCGCGCTATCTGCCGTCACGGCCAGGCCCAGCCGCCGCGAATCGTTCGCCTCGTGAACCACACCGTCGAAGCTGAATTGACTGGGGTCGGCCTTCGCCTGGAACCCGAAGCCATTCTTACTGCCGCGCGCACGGTCATCTCTGGCGACGTAACCGCAACGGCGGCCTATCGCGAGGGCCGCGTGCGCGTGCAGGATGAGGGATCGCAGTTGATCGCTGAGCTCGCCGCATGCGCCACTGAAGATTCCAGTCGCAAGATCGAATCAATCCTGGATGCCTGCGCCGCGCCCGGCGGGAAAACGCTCATCCTCGCCGAGCGCAACCCTGCAGCTCGCATTCTGGCCTGCGAATCGAGTGCGCAGCGCCTGGCCGAGCTAAGCAAACGCCTCGCCCCCTACGCCGGCCGCGTGGAATGCCGTCTCGCTGAGGCGACCGCGCTCAAGGAAGAATCGTCCTTTGATCTTGTGCTGGCCGATGTTCCCTGCAGCGGCACCGGCACTTTGGGCCGCAATCCCGAAATCCGTCACCGCCTGCGTCCGGAGGATTTGCCGCGCCACGCCGAGCGCCAGCGCGCGATTCTCTCCGCCGCCTTGCGCGCTGTTCGCCCCGGCGGCAGTGTCGTCTATTCCACCTGTTCCCTCGAGCCCGAAGAAAATGAGCAAGTCGTCGGCGCGGTCCTCGCCGAGAACCAAAATGCGCGCCAGATTTCCCTCGCCTTGCGCATCGAAACTCTGGCCAAAACCGGAATCCTCACCGGCTCTGGCGCGGATCGCCTGCGCGATTGCCTCACGGAGGAAGGCGCGCTGCGACTCCTGCCGGGCAAGCTCGACACGGATGGCTTTTTTGTCGCCTTGATCGAGAAAACAGCTTTGAGCACCCGCTAAAATGCGGTTGCGTTCTTACGTTGACTCCGGCTCCAGCTTCAACGCCGCAAAGTCCCGCCCCAGCATTGCACACAAGGCCTCGACCACCAGGTTATGATCGTCGCGCTGCGGCAGTCCCGAAACCGTCACGCTGCCCACAACGCCCGCTCCCTCAACGCATAGCGGAAACGATCCACCATCGGCCGCGTAATCCGAGACCGGCAGGCCCTGGCGCTCCTGCAGCGTTGTGCCCTTCATCTTCTGCGTGATCCCAACGCCATACGAGCTGCGATGAAAGCGCGCCACCACGTTGCTTTTGCGGCGCACCCATTCGGGATTGTCCGGCGACGTCCCATCGAGCGCTGCATAAAAGAGCGGCTGCCCGAAGCGCCTCACGTCGACCACCAGTGTCAGCCCGCGCTCCAGCGCCATCGTTCGAATTCGCGAGCCAAGCTCCCACGCCACGCCCGCATCCAGGCGCGGCACCCGCAGCTCACGCTCCTGCAATGCGATTCGTTCCAAATCCTCGCTCAATCCCATCGTGTTTGCCTCCTGTCCCGCCTATCTCACCACTGTCAGCTTCACCACGGTGCTCTGGTCCACGCGCGTGCCCGAGCTCGGCGATTGCGTCAGCACTTGGCCCGGCCTCACCGGCAGCTTCAGCGGCGCGTCGCCGCTCCCTACCGGCGCCACCGGCACATCGACGAAACTCGGCGGCGCCGTTTTGATCCCGACCTTTTTCAGCGCCGCTTCCGCGCTCGCGAACTGCCAGCCCGTCAGGTCGGGCATCACATACCCGTCTGGCGTTTCATCGTCTGCCGCGGCCACCAGCAGATTGACGCTCGGCTGCTCAATGCCCTGCGCATGGGGCGGCGGATCCTGGGCCAGCACAGTTCCCTCCACAGCCGTGCCATACGGCAGCCGCGCAGTCTCGCCCACCTCAAGGCCGGCGCGCCGTAGCTCCAGCTGGGCCACGCGCTCGTTGGCGCCCACCGTGTCCGGCACATCCACCTTCTGAGGGCCAAGGCTCTCGGCCACGCGCACCCTCCACTCGCGCCGCACCACCGTTCCCGCCGCCGGCGACTGCGACAGGATGTGTCCCGCCGCCACGTCACTCGAGTAGTAGCGATTGTCCACGTCCAGATTCAGTCCCAGGCCAGCCGCCACGCTGCGCGCGTCGGCTGTCGTCATTCCTTTCAGCGCCGGAACCTGCACCTCGGCGCCGTGGATGGCGAACTGCATCGTGAGAATCGCGGACAGCATCCCCACTGCCACCAGCAGCATCAGCAGCCAGGCGATGCGGAAAATTCTTATGATCGGACCGGTGTTCATCGGCGCTGTCCACACTCGAAGATTGCGGTTGTCCCTCTACCGCGTATTATCCGTCACCGGCTCCGGATGAATGGTCACCCGGTACACCTCCGGGCACTCCAACTTGAACCGGTCTTCGAGCTCGGTGATCACCTCGTGAACCCGGTTCATCGGCAGCTCGTCTGGCAACGTGCAGTGGCAGGTTACCGAGACGTGTTCTCTCGTCCGGCCCACGACGATGGCGTGCACATCAACAATCTCGGGCAACCCTGCTGCTGCCGACCGCAACGCCTGCTCCAATCTGCGGTCTTCCACATCTTCTTCCTCAGGCTGCTCAATCGTCGCCGGCTCGCTTTCGATGTGCGTCAGCACCGAGTCGACCTCCGGCACGCTACGCAGAATCTGCGCTTCCATCGCAGTCACAAAATTGTGCGCTTCTCTCAGGGCCAAGTGTTCATCGAGTTCCACGTGCAACTCCACCTGCAGCCCTCCATGATGTGTCTGGATGCTGAGCTCGTGCACCGAAACGTTGTTGCGGGCGGCCACAGCACGCACCCGGTCAAAGATGCTCTCCGCCTTGGTTTCGCGCGGAATCGTGTGAATCACGACATCGGCCCCTGGCAGCGCGCGCTGCACAGCGGCAGTGGCCGCCTCAACCAGCTCGCCGGTATGCTCAAACGTGAATCGCCGCGGCAGCGCCAGCGTGAGGTCGGCAAAGTAGCCGGCCCCCGCACGCCGCACGCGCGCCCGTTCCACGGCCAGCACACCGTCCACTCGCTCCACCTCGTGCACCAGCCGCCGCCGCGTCTCGGCAGGAATCTCGTCCACCAGCGCCGCCACCGCTTCATGGCCCACTCGCACCGTCATGCGCAGAATCATCAGCGACACAACCAAAGCCGCCAGCGGATCGGCATAATGCAGCGCGGCAATCTGAAATCGCTCACCCACCCACGCCGCGCCCAGTCCCGCCAGCACCGCCGATGTCGCCCAGATGTCGGAGGCAAAATGGAACGCATCAGTCGCAAGAGCCGGCGATCCCGTACGCACGGCCACCGCCCGCAGTTGCCGCGAACGCCAGATGTCCACCACGATCGAAGTCACCAGCACCAGCACTGGCCACAGCGAGTGGTGCAGCTCCACCGCGTGGTAGAAGATCCGCTCCACAGCCTCCCAGATGATCCACGCGCAGGAGAGAGCCATCAATCCCGCCTCGCTGAAGGCGGAGAGATTCTCGATCTTGCCGTGGCCGTAAGTGTGATCCTCGTCCGCCGGCTTGTCGCTCACATAAACGGAAAGATACGTCAGCGCCGCACCCACAAGGTCGAGTCCCGAATGTGCAGCGTCGGAAAGAACGCCCAGCGACCCGGACAGCAATCCTGCCGCCACCTTCAGCAGCGTCATTGCCGCAGCGGCCGCCATCGACCGCCGCGCCACACGCTGCTTTTCGGCGGAGAAACTCGCCAAGGGTGTCTCGGTCACTCGCGAACTGGAGGCGGCAATCATGGTTGAAGTCCTAGACTATCGTGGGCCGCATCGCCGTGTACAACCCCGCAATCCCGAACGTGTACGGCTGCCACGCGCACTGCTCAAACCCCTCTCGCCGCATTATCTCCACCATCGCATCGGGCGGCGGAAAATTCCCCACCGAGATGGGCAGATAGTTGTACGCCCCATCCTTCCCGCAGATCGCGCGGCCAATCGCAGGCAGCACGCGCCGGAAGTACACGCTATACGCCTTCCCCAGCAGCCCTCCCGGTTCGCTGAACTCGAGAATTCCCAACTGCCCGCCCGGTTTCAGTGCGCGATAAAACTCCTTCAGTCCCGCCTCATAGTTCGCCAGATTCCTGAATCCAAACGCCGTCACAATCAAGTCGAGCGATTCCGCTCGCAGCGGAAGATGCAAAGCATCGGCCTCAATCGCCACCGCGTAAGGCGCCCCCGCCGATTCGTCCGCCAATCCGCGTATTGACCCGCGCAGCTCCCGCGGCCCAAACTTCTCCGCGCCTCGCCGCAGCATCGCGCGCGCAAAATCCCCGGCGAGAATCGGGCTCGCCCCTTGCGGCCGCAACTTGAGCAGCGCCATCGTCAAATCGCCCGTACCGCAGCAAATGTCAAGCACCGTTGCCTCTGGCCGCGCCAGAACCTCCGCAAACCTGCGCGCAGCTCTCCGCCACCACAGCCGATCCACGTTGGCTGAGAGCACGTGATTCAGCAGGTCATAGCGGGGCGCGATCGAATCGAACATTTGCCGCACGGCCACTGCCGCGCCTGCTTCGTCCGCCGCGCCCGATGGTCGGGCTCCCGTTGCGGGCATTCTCCTTCTTCCTTCGCCGAATGCGCGAATCTGCGAGCCGCGCCGCGGCACGCTCGCTCTATCATGCTATCGCTTCTCTTCTCCCGCGCCGCGATCGAATCCCCGCCCTTTCAAGCCCCGGCGAAAAAGGTATACGCTTGAAGTTGCCGATGGCTGCCCCTTCCTTCTCCGCAATCCCCACGCCGGCGACGTACCCGGCGCTCACGGATGGCCATGGCCGCGTGATTCACGACCTGCGCGTCTCCATCACAGACCGCTGCAACTACAAATGTGTCTACTGCCGCACAGGCGAAGTCGGCGCGCAGTATCCTGAGCTCGCCATCGAGGAATACCTCCGCCTCATCGAACTTTTTGTCGGCCTCGGCATCACCAAAGTCCGCCTCACCGGGGGGGAGCCGCTCTTACGGCGCGATGTTGTCCACCTGGTCCGCGAGCTCTCGCGCCTCCGCACCCTCACGGGCGATCCGCTTGACCTTGCGCTCACTACCAACGGCCACCTGCTCGAGTCGCTTGCACAATCGCTCAAGGACGCCGGCCTCAACCGCGTGACAGTGAGCATGGACGCTGTGGATGCCCCAACCTTCGAGCGCATCACGCGTGTCGAGAGTAGCTTCTCTAAAGTTCTCGCGGGCATTCGCGCCGCCCGCGCCGCCGGGCTCACGCCCCTCAAAATCAACTGCGTGCTTCTCCGCGGCTTCAACGACGACCAGATCGAAGGCTTTGCCCGCTTCGCCCGCGCAGAAAATGTCGTCGTCCGCTTCATCGAGTTCATGCCTCTTGAAGAGGGCCGCCTCTGGACGCCCGGGATTGTCGTCACGCTCCGTGAAATCGTGGAACGCATCGGCCGCACTCTTCCGATCGTCGAGCTCCCGCCGCGCGAGGCGAGCGAGACGGCGCGTCGCTACACCTTTGCTGACGGGGTGGGTGAGATCGGAATCATCGCGCCGGTCAGCCAGGCCTTTTGCGGCGCATGCAGCCGGGTGCGTCTCACCTCCGACGGCAAAATTCGCACCTGCCTCTTCTCGCAAGTCGAGCACGACCTCTATGGCCGCCTCCGCGCCGGGGCCGGAGACGAGGAACTGCGCGCCTACATCGTCCAGACAATCCAGGGCAAGGAAGCCCGCCACCACATTGGTGAGCCGGGATTCCTCAAACCCTCGCGTTCGATGGTCCACATTGGGGGCTGATCTCGGCTGTCGACCGTGCGCGCGACGGACGGCGAAGGATCTCCACACGAATTGTCAAAAGAATGTAACGGGCCGCCTCCAGCTTGTCCTGTGAAGAATTTATGCAAGAATAAGGTCAGCACTTCCCCACAGGGCCAGAACGTATGCCTAACGAGACGGAAGGGCGCATCCCGCTCGCCGATCTGCTTGTGTTTCACCAGCTGGTGCGGTCGCTCACCTCGAGCTTCGATCTCGACACAATTCTGCGCACCATCCTGGAGCAAATGGAGCGTATGGTGGATGCGGAGTTTTGGGCGCTGCTCATGCTCGACGAATCCACTCAGGATCTCTACTACGCCATTGCCGCGGGTGAGGAACAGGAAACCCTGCGCGGTCTTCGCGTCAAGCCCGGCGAGGGCGTCGCCGGATGGGTGCTCGAGCACGGTGAAACCCTTATCGTGCCCCAGATGGAAGGTGATCCGCGCGCCGCACAATCCGCCGCTCCCGGCATCGGCAGTGTCAGGTCGGTCATCGCTCTGCCTTTGCGGGGGCGCACCGGCACGCACGGCGTCATCGAAATCATCAATCCCCGCGCCGAGATGTCGGACTATTCCATCGCCTTCCTGCACATTCTGGCCGACCACGCGGCCATCGCCATTGAAAATGCGCGCGACGTCAGCCGCATCCAGCAGCTCACCATCACCGACGACACCACCGGCCTTTTCAACGTGCGCCACCTTTACGATGTTCTGGATCGCGAACTAAAGCGGTCAAAGAAGCTGAAGCTGCCGTTGAGCCTCGCGTTCTGGGACCTGGACCGCTTCAAGCTGGTCAACGATGCGCACGGGCACATGGTCGGCAGCGAGCTGCTCGCCCTCGTCGGGCGCCGCCTCCAGAAACTCAGCCGCGAGCAGGATCTGTGCTTCCGCTACGGCGGCGACGAATTTGTGATTCTCATGCCCGAAACTGAGGCCGGCCTGGCGTTGGATCTGACAAAAGGAATCCACGCGGCACTCATGGAAACTCCGTTCGGGATGAAGAGCGGCCTCACGCTCAAAGTCAGCGCCAGCGTGGGCCTGTCCTCTTCGCCCGGCGATGGCACGCACATGCATGAGATCATCGGCACCGCCGACGCGCGCATGTACGCCGTCAAGCGTCACGGCCGCGGCCAGGTCCGCGCTGACTGAGCTTCCTTATTTCCCTGTATCCCCGCCAATCTGAATGACTACGTACCGCGCCGGCCCGTCGCCCACGTTCTTCACCGCGTGCAGCGTGCCAAGCGCTACATAAATGATGCTTCCCGCGCCGGCGCGCTCAGTTTTGCCGTCGTGCGTGTACTCGAGCGTTCCCTCCTCCACCACGATCAGCTCGGAGTGCTGAATGCGGTGCGCGGGATTGGGCGCGGTTCCCGCAGGCTGCATCGTTTCATGCGCGGCAATCGCCTCGCCGGTCGCGAGCGTTCCGGTGAATGCGTTGCGACTCACAGCGCCGTTGGCCGCAGTCTTCGCCGCCATCTCGTCGTAGGCAAACACGCGCGACGCCGCGAGCGGATTGGAGCCAGTTTGCTGCGCGGAGATTGAGGTGAAAGCGAAAGTGAGGAGAGCGATTGTGATTCGTTTCATGGGAAGACATTTTATTTTGCAATTGGGCGAATTGCGGGCGCCAAACCGACCGAACAATACAAAATCGAAACTGGAGACTGTGAAACTGTGAAACTGTGGCTGCAAGTTGTTGATTCGGAAGGCTCCACAGTTTCACAGTTTCACAGTTTCGCAAAACGGCATGGGGGGTGGGGTCTCAAGAAAGGGTGGGGTGGGGTGCCGGAGGCATGGGGGGGTGGGTAAAGACAGGGAATGGTACGGACCGGGGACATGCCTGACAGATTGGACCGGAACATGCCTGACAGGGAAATCTCTGACACGGCGCGGACGTGTCCTGATGGATGATTCCCGACCATGAATTCAGGATTGCTGACCATGCATTGAGCGTAGCAAATTGCGGGAAATAATCGGCAAACTTGGAAAGACAGGGACTAAGGGACCAGGGACCAGGGAAAGAACGACTTACGCGAAGCCGTGCGAGTTTATTTTCCTCGGGGGACTTGACAGAGGCAGGGACTTCGGGACTGAGGGACTGAGGGATTGGGGATCAGGGGTCAGGGATCAGAAAGACAGGGAACGAGGGAACAAGGGAGCAAGGGACCAAGGATTGAGAAACGGCCGGGTCGCTGAGCTCGTGTGGGGAATTGGATGGATCCCGGTAAACGCCCTTTGCGACTGCGATCCTGACCCGACGCCGGGCTAGGATTCCGTATGCAATGCCGACTTCACGGGGCGCATTCAAATTGGAGGTAACTTCCGGATTGCCGACGATACATCCGGAATACGCAGTTTGACCTTCACCCCGTCTGGATGAGTGCCTTGCTTTACTACGCCAACAGCGCAGAAATCATCTTGGATTGCGGTCCAATCTCCGGGACAAGCGGGGTTCGATTTGAGTCCTACTTCACATCCATATAAACGATTGTGTTGGCAGTCAGCTTGCCGGTTGCGCCATCAGTTCCGGTAACTGTCACGATATAAGCGGCAGCGGTTGTACAGACGACCTTCTGGTTTCGTATTCGAACGCGGGGTTCTATATCGTCGAGGCGACCCTTGGACAAATTGAGTTGGAGCCAGGCAAATCGGGGCCGGTCGAAGATTGAAGTCCACGGACCTTGCGGCCGCCGCGGTTCTCTTTCGAGGCACGAAATAGACAAATCCTGGGTGCCCGCTTGCGCAAGCTGGCAAGCAATGTGTGCAATTGTGAACTGCACACACACCTCCGGCCTGTTTAAAATTCAGCCGTGGCAAGTCCAGTCGTGGAAATTGAAACTCTTACCCGGCGCTTCGGGGCGTTCACGGCGGTCGATTCTTTAACCCTGGTAGCTAATGTCGGCGAGGTCTTCGGTTTGCTTGGCTCCAACGGAGCTGGCAAGACCACCACGATTAAGATGCTCACCACGCTCTTGCCGCCATCCTCAGGCGATGCCCGGGTCGGCGGTTTCTCTATTACCACCCGGCCGGTCCAGGTCCGCCGTGCCATTGGCTATGTGCCGCAGGCTGTCTCCGTGGATGGGTCGCTCACTGGCTACGAGAATCTGCTCATCTTCGCCAAGCTGTATGACGTCCCGCACGGCGAGCAAGAGGCACGCATCCGTGAGCAACTGAAGCTCGTGGACCTGACTGACGACGCCGGTCGACTGGTGAACCAATATTCTGGTGGCATGGTCCGCCGCTTGGAGATCGCCCAGGCCACGCTGCATCGGCCGCGAGTACTGTTTCTCGATGAGCCCACCGTCGGTCTGGATCCAATTGCGCGCGACGCTGTCTGGAAACATCTGATCGATCTGCGCACCAACTACGGCACCACCCTGTTCTTGACCACCCATTACCTGGAGGATGCCGAGAGCCATTGCGATCGGATCGCGATCATGCACATGGGCAAGCTGGCTGCGCTTGGCACCTTGCAAGAACTCGAGGTCTCGCTGGGAAGTGGCAACCATACGCTAGATGAGGTCTTTGTGCATTACGCCGGCACCACTCTCGATTCCGGCGGCACATTCCGCGACGTATCGACCGAACGAACCACGGAACAGCGGCTTGGTTAGCCCTGCCACCATGACCAATACCTTCATCTATCCGCTGAACAGCTTCGTCGATAAGACGTTCGTCATTACCGAGTTTGAACTTCGCAAGCTGCGCCACGATTTCACCGAACTTATTACGCGCGCCCTTCAGCCCGCGCTCTGGCTCCTCATTTTCGGGCAGGTGTTCGCACGCAGCGGCATGATGCACACGGGCAACATTCCCTATCTGGACTTCATTGCTCCCGGCATCCTGGCACAAAGCGTTCTCTTCGTGGCAATCTTTTACGGCATCAACGTCATCTGGGAGCGCGACCTCGGCATCGTCCAGAAGTTCCTCGTGAGTCCGACTCCGCGCGCCGCACTTGTGCTCGGCAAAGGTTTCTCGGCCGGTATCCGAACTCTTTCGCAGGCCATCGTTGTTTACGGTCTATCGCTACTGCTTGGGGTCAAGCTGAATTGGAGCCCGCTGGCGCTCGTCAACATAATTGCCGTCGTGGTACTCGCCGCCACGCTGTTCTCCACGTTTTCGCTAATTATCGCGTGTATTGTGAAGACGCGCGAACGCTTCATGGGTGTCGGTCAAGTGCTTACCATGCCGTTGTTCTTTGCCAGCAACGCAATCTATCCCACCACCATCATGCCAACGTGGCTCAAGGTCATTTCTCATCTGAATCCGTTGACCTATGTCGTCGATGCGCTGCGCACCTTCATGCTTGCGGGCAGTACGAGTAGCTTCGGTCTGGGTCTTGACTATGCCGTCATTTTGGTGACCACCTTCGTCCTGGTATTGATTGGCGCACGCCTGTATCCCCAACTGGGAGTGTAGAGCAAAGCAGCTCATGTTTCGATTCCATCTGAACCCCATATCGCACATTTCGCATGTGGTCCATTTTGCTCAGACGATGATGATCCAAGTCGCTACGATGATTAGCCTGGGGCGCTCGATGAGCGCCCCACAATAGCGAGGAAAGCTTATGACCGGATTCAGGCTTGTTGTACTAGCGGCTGTTGCTGGATGCTTCATGATGGCAACTGCTCCGAAAGCAGCAGCTCAGATTGCTGTGGAAATTGGAGTTGCGCCCGATTGTCCCTACGGCTACTATGACGTCGCTCCTTATGATTGTGCTCCCTACGGCTACTACGGCCCGGAATGGTTTACTGGTGGCGTCTTCATTGGCGCTGGTCCGTGGTTTCATGGCCCTGACAATTTCCGCGGTCATGTGAATAACCGTCTTCATCCTGAACACGGCTATACCGGCCCAAAGCCACAACGTGGCGAGAAACCTGAGCCGTCAAGGCGTCTCGATAAGATTGCCCACTTCAAAGGAAACGAGGTGCGCGACGGACGTGGCCACGTGGCCGGGGGCAAACACTAAGAACAGCCACACGAATGGTCCAATAACTGGTGGGAACCTGTTCCGGATGGTTCGTGCAAAAGTCGGAAGCTCAGACGTAACTTCCGACTTGCCTGACATCCAGGCATAGTGAGCCTGAGAGTGCACGGACCTCCATCTCTACGCGCCTGTCACATCGAAGCAACGAGCCGTAAGCTTCCCGGCGCATTACTCCTGTATCACCGGCCATTCGGAAGTTACTCGCTTTTTGGACGGGTTAGTAACGCTAAACGCGGTTCTCTCCAGGCGACCTCTGTGCGCAATTCCAGCGGCGGAATGCGGCTGCCGATCCGGCATCGGCGTACTTCGCTCTTTTGGTCGACAGGTCAGGGCGTTGCGCTCGCTGCGGCGCGCCGAGAATATGCCGGCGGAGTGGGACAGGCGAAGCGCGTGGCGGTCAGGAAAACCGACTCGCTAGTCAGATATCGGGCAACTCTTAGATGTCGAGGTTCTTGACGTCGAGGGCGTTGTCTTCGATAAATTTGCGGCGGGCTTCGACGTCTTCGCCCATCAGCGTGGTGAAGATGGCCTCGGTTTCGGCGATGTCTTCGAGCTTGACGACGAGCAGCGTGCGGCGCTCGGGATCCATGGTGGTTTCCCAGAGCTGCGTGGCCGTCATTTCGCCCAGTCCCTTGTAGCGCTGAACCTGATAGTCCTTCTTGCCCTGCTCCACGATGTAGGCGAAGAGATCGCGGGCGGTCTGCTTTTCGACCGGCTCACGGAGCGCGCGCGGATTGCGGGCAGCGGCCTTGGTGTCGCCCTTGGTGTCTGCCTTGGCTTCGGCGGCTTCGGCTTCCTCTTCTTCTTCCGCGGCGGCTTTGGCGGCTTTCGGAGCGTATTCGACGAGGAACGGCGGCTCAAGAAATTCCTTGATGAGCGAATATTTCGACATCATCTGGCGGAACTCGGGACTCGAAGCGAGCGTCCAGTCGATGGAGCGCGTGGCGCCCTGCGCGTCGGTGAAGCAGACGGACCAGGTGTGGTGCTCCTCGTCTTCGACTGGCTTACTAACCTTGAACTGGAACTCATCGGCAAGCTCGATGAGTTGGCCATGCAGAGCGGCGATCTTTTCCGGAACTTCTTTGCCGTCCTTCGAGGCAAAGTCGGCGCGATGGGTGAGCTCCGCGCGAGCCAGCATCTCGGTGAGCTTCTCGTTGCGGATGCGCTTGTCGACCTTCTCGACAAAGCCGAGATACTCGTTAAGCGTGGCCATGAAGCGCGTGAGGTCGGCGCCCTCGATGCGTCCGGCGGTCTCGCCGTGGCGGACAATCATTCCCTCGGCGGCGCGGTTGACCATGACCTTGACGAATTCGCGGTCGTCCTTGATGTATTGCTCGAAGCGGCCCTTCTTGATTTTGTAGAGCGGCGGCTGCGCGATGTAGACGTGATCGCGCTTGATGAGCTCCGTCATGTGGCGAAAAAAGAAGGTGAGCAGCAGGGTGCGGATGTGCGAGCCGTCGACGTCGGCGTCGGTCATGAGGATGATTTTGCCGTAGCGGACCTTGGCGGCGTCGAAGTCGTCTTTGCCGATGCCGCAGCCGAGCGCGGTGATCATGGCGCGGATTTCCTCGTGGCCGAGCATCTTGTCGTAGCGCGCCTTTTCGACGTTGAGGATTTTGCCCTTGAGCGGAAGGATGGCCTGGAATTTGCGATCGCGGCCCTGCTTGGCGGTGCCGCCGGCGCTCTCGCCCTCGACCAGGTAGAGTTCGCAGCGCTCGGGGTTGCGCTCGCTGCAATCGGCGAGCTTGCCGGGCAGGCCGCCGCCGTCGAGCGCGCCCTTGCGCCGCGTGAGGTCGCGAGCCTTGCGGGCCGCCTCGCGCGCGCGAGCTGCCTCAATGGCCTTGTTGATGATCTTCCGGGCGACGGGGGGATTCTGCTCGAGATACATGCCCAGGCGCTCATTGACGAAGGCCTGGACGGTGCCGGCAATGTCGGAGTTGAGCTTGCCCTTGGTCTGGCCTTCAAACTGCGGCTGCGAAAGCTTGACGCTGACCACGGCCACGAGGCCTTCGCGGACGTCGTCGCCGCTGAGGCTCTCCTTCATGTCTTTGAACAGCCCCATTTGCTGGCCGATGAAGTTGATGGTGCGGGTGAGAGCCGCGCGAAAACCGGAGAGATGCGAGCCGCCATCGACTGTGTTGATGTTGTTGGCGAAGCTGAAGACGGTTTCGGAATACGCGTCGTTGTACTGCAGCGCGATGTCGATTTCGACGCCGTCGCGAAGAGCCTCCATCACGATGGGCTTGTCGTGCAGGACGGACTTGCCGCGGTTGAGGTGCTTGACGAACTCGGCGATGCCGCCGGCGTAGCGGAACTCGGCGCGGCGCGCTTCCCCGGTCTTAGGATCGGCGGTGCGCTCATCGGTGAGCGTAATCTCGAGTCCCTTGTTGAGGAAGGCCATCTCGCGCAAGCGCTGCGCAAGGGTGTCGTAATTGAATTCGGTGGTGGTGAAGATGGATTTGTCGGGCAGGAAATGAACTTTTGTCCCGCGGCGCTTGCTGGTGCCGGCCTGACGGAGCTCACTGGTTGGAATGCCGCAGCTGAAATCCATCTCCCAGGTGTGGCCGTCGCGCCAGATTTCGACGTTGAATTCCTGCGAGAGCGCGTTGACGCAGCTGACGCCAACACCATGAAGGCCGCCGGAAACTTTGTAGGTGGAGGCGTCGAATTTGCCACCGGCGTGCAGCTTTGTGAGCACCACCTGCACCGCGGGCATGCGCTGGCCGCCCGGCAAATCCATCATGTCCACGGGAATGCCGCGGCCATCGTCGACGACAGTGATGGAGTTGTCGACGTGGATGACGACGTCAATTTTCTTGGCGTAGCCGGCGAGGGCTTCGTCGACGGAATTGTCGACGACCTCGTAAACAAGGTGATGCAACCCCATCTCGCCCGTCGACCCGATGTACATGGCGGGACGGAGGCGGACGGCTTCAAGGCCTTCCAGGACCTTGATGTTCTCGCCGGTGTAGTTGTCGTTGTCGCCGTGGATGGAGGTCGAGCTCAGAACTTCAGTCGCCATAGAATTCCGTTCGCAAGGTGTTCGGTCATGTCGTGGGTCGCCGGGGATGAATCCGGACGCTGAAGCGGGAGTAAGCGCTTGAAAAGAGGGGCCATCAAGCGTGTTCACCTAAGGTTATTTTACCATGCGGGAAGGTACGATGGAGGGAGGGCAGGGCGGCGGGAAAACGGTTACCAACGGCACTCGGCAAGCGCGACAAAATGACGTTGGTAATCCATGCACGTTCTAATTTAGTATCTATATGAACAAACTAGACTTATATTCATAATTGAGATACGATTGTAGCATAAATGGAGAGGAATCTCCTTTTCAAATCCAAATCCGGGAGGTTACCAACGATGAAAGCTGTCATTCGCCTGTTCGCTTTGTTCGTCGCCGTCGCCGGCCTTGCTTCCGCGTCGCTTGCGCCAGCCAACACGCAGATTCGCGCCACGCACAATTCGGTGACCGCGAATGATCCTGCCCCGACGATCCTTATTCCGGGCCCTCTGCCGTGCTCGTCGGTCAATGCCTGCTTTGCGTCCTCCACGTCGTCGCGCTAAAGACCACGACGGAGTCCCGCCATCTAGCTGAGCCTGGACGAATACCTCGTAGCACGAAAGTGCCAGGGGTGCGTTACCCTTTTGTGTTTGAGCCTTTAGGCATATAGGCGCTATCCTGAGGATGTTCGAACGATCGCAGAATAGTCTCTATGCCATTGAACGTTGCAATGTCGGCGATGATCGCTGCTGAATCTGTCCTTTGGGTTGTGCTCGCCATCCTTTTCTGGAGCAAGGGGCTGCACCGCCGCTTCCCGGCGATGAGCATGTATTTTGCATTGCACGCCATCTCCATTCCTTCCCTCACGCTCGTGCTCTACGAGGAGACACAGCCGTGGGGGAGGGGGTTTCACTTAGGGCAGATCTACTTTTTCGGCTACTTCGCGACCTACGTTGCGAGCGCGGTGCTCCTGTTCTTTATATGCATTGAGGTCTTCCGCGCAGCGTTGTCGGCGTTCCCGGGAATCTCGAAGTTGGCGGTTGTAATCTTCCGCTGGGCGGCCCTGGTTTCAATGATTGTGAGCCTGAGCTCAATCTCCTATGCGCACAAGGGGATTTACCTGATCGCGGATGTTTCCTACGGGCTGATGCGCTCGATGAGCGTCCTCGAGCTTTGCTTGCTCGCCTTTCTTTGCCTGAGCATGAATGCATTGCGCATGACGGTGCGCGACTTGGCTTTTGGCATTGCTTTGGGATTTGGGTTGATGTGCTCCGGCGAGTTCATCCTTGCTGCGTGGAGTTCCCGTCTTACTTCTATGTACGAGCCTGTGCAGTTTGTCTACGAGGCGCTGATCCTTGGGACGATGGCGATCTGGATGGTTTACTGCATTCTTCCGGAACCAGCTCGGAAGCCGGTTTTGATGCCGGCAAGTTCGACCATCTACCGTTGGAACGAAATCGCTTCGGCACTGGGTCACACGGGCACTCAGGTGGCCGTGCAGCAGCCCGCCAACAGCTTCTTCCTCTCGGACGTGGAAAGCGTGGTGGAGAAAGTGCTGGCACGGAATATGAAGGGGCGGGAGTCGGAGACGTAGGAATAGAGATCAGAGAACAGAGATCAGGGATCAGGGATCAGGGATTAGGGATCAGGGATCAGGGATTAGGGATTAGGGATCAGGGATTGGAAAAACGGAAGGCCACGGCGATCGCCGTGGCCTTTTGATTTGCTGCGAAATGCGCGCGTATGGACGGGACAGCGCGAGAGTCCGGATATTGCGCCGGTTACTCGGTGACGGGTTCAATCGAGGCAAAGCGCCCGCGATTTCCGCGGTCAGTGAATTTCACGCGGCCTGAAACCTTGGCGAAGAGCGTGTCGTCGGACCCGATGCCGACGTTCGCGCCGGGCTTGATGCGGGTGCCGCGCTGGCGGCTGATAATGGAGCCGCCGGTGACCAACTGACCGGCAAAAGCTTTTACGCCCAGCCGCTGCGCGTTTGAGTCGCGTCCGTTTGTGGAACTGCCTCCACCTTTTTTATGTGCCATTGTCGAATCCCCTTTTTAAACAAGCTATTAGCTTTTAGCTATTAGCTCTTAGCTTGTCCTGTGCAGGAGTCAAGCCTGGTGCCTTTGCGCGGAATCAGCGCGCTACTTCTTGTCCGCGTCGTAAGTAACGCCGTCGGCCACGATGGCCTTAATGCGCACTTCGGTAAAGTTCTGCCGGTGGCCCTGAAGCTTCTTGTACTGCTTCTTGCGCTTGAAGTGGAAGACCAGAATCTTATCGCCGCGCCCCTGGCCGAGGACTTCGGCTGTGACGGTGGCCGAGGCTGGTTTGGCAAGCGTTCCGGGTTCACCGGAAACTGCAAGCACATCGCTGAACTCAACGGTCGGACTTCCCGAGGGAACGCTCTCAATCTTAAGAACGTCGCCCGGCGCGACTCTATATTGCTTGCCTCCGGTGCGAATCACTGCGTACATAACAAATCCTCCGGCGCCATGGGTCCCAAGACCGGGCGCAAAACCGCAAACGGTGTGCTCGATGGGGCGGATACAGATGGGTGACTGCATCGGGAGGCGGGCCGAGCCACAGTAGCGCGGAAAACCCGGCGACATCCCGCGCACCCCTTCAACCGGGTGCATCGCCAAACTCTTTGATTTTACCGTTAAACCGGAGAATGGGTCAACGCGCGGCGGCGGGGGGTAGTGGTGCAGTTTGGATTTCCACAGGGTCGAGGCCAGCGCTAAAGTTGGGGTATGGCAGAACACAACTTCGTAATTGGATTGTTTGGCGAGGCCGACACAGTTGCGGGTGCGCAGTGTTCCCGCTATTCGCAGATCGTCCTTTTCGAGAACGGAAAAATCCCCGAGGACATTCGCAAGCAAGTGTGCCCCGCCAAATGCGGGGACGTGGATCAAGCCGCCACATGGATCGTGAGAGAGGCTACGAAAGATTTGGCAATTCAAGCTGCCCTGCTTTGGCAGTAAATGGATCAGGTATTGGTCCCCCATGCTCTCTTTTCAGGCGGTCAAAAATTGCTTTGATTTGGGGTGAGCCAACGTATAGTCTTCCGCGCCTTTCTCCATGTGGTATCAGCAGCCCTGCAGCGACAAGGTTCTTCAGGTCCCTGCTCGCGAGTATGTCATTCAGTTCTGCGAGATTCCGGTAACTAGAATTCCTCACCCGAAGTCCCATTGCAGCCGAACAGATCGCGTTGAGGGTTCTTTCCGGTAATCCAAGTTGCTTTATGATCTGGTCTGCCTCCAGGAATAGAAGGTCAAGCACTTTTGATCGGCGCAAGATCGTATGCGCTTGCCTAAAATGGGCAGTCAGATTGAATTGGATCCAATCTTTTGTGCTGTTACGCGGACTCCACGATCCTTCGGCTGTTCTGGCGAGCACCTCGTAATATGCCGGAGTATTGCGTCCCAGGTATTCCTCGATTGAGCAGAATTGAGATTCCAGAATCCCGTCGCGAGCAAGAACCAGCGCTTGCAAGCATCGAGCCATGCGGCCATTGCCGTCAGAAAACGGGTGGATCAAAACGAGATTCAGATGAGCCATCGCGCCTTTTATGAGGACATGGCCGCAACTGTCATCGTCGCAATTGAGAAAGTCGATCAGCTCCGCAACAAGACCCGGAACTTTCTCAACATCCGGCCCTTCGTAGACGACATCTCCAGTAGGCTCCTGGCGAACATAGACCGTGCCCGGTCGCCAGTTGCCAGGATGCTTTGACAGATCATGCTGAAGCATCATGAAGTGGAGACTTCGGAGAAACCCTTCGTTGTAGACGAAGCTCTTGTCCTTCGCCAGCTCAAGAACAAAAGTCATTGCAGTCCGGTAACCAGTGACCGCCAACCATGCTTCACGGTCTGCATCCAGCGGCTCTTCACCTTCTGCCGCCGCAATTGCATCTTCCGCAGTGACGTTGTATCCCTCTATGCTGTTTGATCCCTGGATTGCACGAGCAAAGGTGTCACGGCGAAGCATCCCCGTCCACCTTCTTGGCCGCGCTAAAGAGTGACGGAGTTTTTGGCGTGCTTCCTCAATTTGACTGATCACTTGTTTCTCTAAGGTTCCGATTTGAGGAGGTTTAAAGAGCATGGGGACAGAATATCTGGAATTCGAAAGAAAGTCAAATAATAACTGACGCGAATACAATATTATTGTACTTTCTTTTATAGATTATATGCGCCGCTTCAATTCGTAGTCGCGTGGCGGGGGCGAGGCGCGGGGGCCGTCCATGTAGCTTTCGGCAAAAGGGGAGCAAGAGCACCGTCAAACCCGCGCGGGCACGACGTAGAAAAGGATCGCGAAGTAGTGGGCAACGCTGCCGGCGAGGACGAAGATGTGCCATGTGGCGTGGAAGTAGCGGCGATGGTCGAGTGCGAAGAAGATGACGCCCAGGGAATAGGCCACGCCGCCGGCGCCGAGCCAGAGTAGTCCGTGCCAGCCTATGGCATGGAGAAGCGAGCGCACGACGAAGATGGCGAGCCATCCCTGGAACAGATAAACCAGGGCTGATGCGATGGGGAACCGGCCGACCGCCAGGCTTTTGAAGACAATGCCTGCCACTGCCAGCGCCCAGACCGCGGTAAAGAGAGCCCATCCCACCGGCCCGCGCAGAGAGACAAGGGTGAAGGGTGTGTAGGTTCCTGCGATGAGCACGTAGATGGAGGAGTGGTCCAGGACAAGGAAGAGATGGCGAGCGCGGGTACGCACCAGCGAGTGGTAAAGCGTGGAGTAGAGATAAACGAGCACGAGCGAGCCGGAAAAGACGGAGCAACAGACGATGAGCAGCGCGGGCCCGCGCGCGGAGGCGACGATGAGATAAACCGCTCCCACTGCGGCGAAGCCGAGGCCGATGCCGTGTGTGATGGCGTTGGCGAGGATGTCGCCCAGATTGGTGCGCGGGGGCACAGGTTGATGATAGTGCGGGCCGATGCGAAGGAGCGGGCCGGGCGGCCTAGGCGGACAGGGGTTTGCGCGTTCCGAATCAGGACCTGCCATGAAAATGGGAATCCCTCGCGCCGGTCGGGCTTGAGAGCAAGGACTCAGCCTTGAGTGCGCCTCTGCGGCGAGCTAGGTTTCAAGATATGCAGGGAGCGATCGAGAGCGCCGCGACAAGCAGGCGGACGAGACGGTTGACTGAGATCGCGCTGTGCTATCAGCGCGCACTGGAGCGAAACCCGCAACAGCCGGAGGCTTTGGTGGGGATGAGCCTGGTGGCGCTGAGCAGCCGGCAGACCGAAGCCGCAGTGAAGATGGCAGCTGCAGGTGTGGCCGCGGCGCCAACCATGGGCGCGGCTTGGGTTGTGCTGGGGCAGGCATTGAAGGCTGCCGGACGGATGGAAGAAGCTGAGCGAGCTTACACGGCGGCGATCCGGCTGGACGGAATGGATCCGCTGGCGCGCATGGGACTGGGCGAGCTGAAGATTGCGACCGGCCGGCCGCAAGAGGCGGCGAGGGAGTTTGAGCTGGCGCTTGAGCGGCGGCCTGCGATGGTGGCCGCGCGACTCGGATTGGGGAATGCGCTCGCGCTCGCGGGCCGGAATGAGGAGGCTCTCGAGCGGTACGAGGCGGCGCTCGAGTTGCGGCCGCGGCTGCTGGAGGGCGAGTTCGCCGCGGGATTCGCACTGGCGCGATTGGGACGGACGAAGGAGGCAGAGACGCGTTACCGGCGAGCGCTCGTGATGAGGCCGGACTTTGCCGCGGCGTGGATCAACCTGGGCAACCTGCTGCGCGACGAAGGCCGGGAAGCGGAGGCCGAGGCAGCGCTGCGGCGGGCGGTGGAGCTGCGGCCGGACTTGGTCTCAGGTTGGGTGAATCTGGCGCTGCTGGAACGGGACCGGAGAAGGCCGGAGGCAGCGGAGGCAAATCTGCGGCGCGCGTTCGCGCTGAACCCGAACCAGGTGGAGACGCTCGTGGCATGGTGCCAGTTTCGCGCGGCGGAGCGGGACGTGGCCGGCGCGCGGGAGTGGATGCGGTGGGCGCTGGCGCGGAATGCGGAGTTCGACGAGGCCGTGAACATGCACGGCATCGTGCTGCACCTGGAGGGGCGGTTCGCGGAGGCGATTCCGGTGTTCGAGCGGGCTGAGGCGATGGGCAATCACGCGGCTGCATCGAACCGCGGGAACTCGCTGCTGGACCTGGGACGAATGGAGGAGGCGCTGAGGGCGCAAGAGAGCGCGGTCGAGCGCGATCCGGGGAGCGCGGGCGCCGAGTACAACCTGGCGCTGACGCAATTGAGATTGGGCGACTGGGAGCGCGGATGGGCAGGATACGAGGCGCGATGGCGATTCCGCGAGGTGCACCGCAGACCCCGCAAATTCACGCGGCCACGTTGGAACGGCGAGGGATGGAATGGCGAGGAACTGGATGGAGAGCGCGTGCTGCTGCACGCGGAACAGGGACTCGGAGACACGATCCAGTTTTGCCGCTATGCCGCGCTGGTGGCGGCGCGAGGCGGCGTGCCGGTGCTCGAGGTGCAACCCGCGGCAGAACGGCTGATGCGGTCGCTTGCGGTGGTGCGCGCGGGATTGGCGGAGACGGCGGTGATGGACGCGAATGCGGTGGAGTTCGACTGCGAGTGTCCGATGATGAGCTTGCCAGCGGTGTTTGGGACAACGGTGGAGACGGTTCCGTGGGCCGGAGCGTATTTGGGCGCGGATGAGAAGTTGGTGAGCGAGAAGCGCAGGCAGTTTGGTGCAATGCGGGCCGATGCGCAAGGCGGGATCCGTGTTGGATTGGCGTGGGCGGGAAATCCAAAGTACAAGGCAGACGCTGCACGATCAATGAGGTTGAAGACGTTGCTACCGTTGTTGCGCGCAGTGGATGCGCATTGGATTTCGTTGCAGAAGGGCGAGGCGGCGGAGCAACTGGCGAGCTTGCCAGAGGACGTGTTTGTTGTGGATGGATCGAGCGGCGAGCGCGATCTGGCGGAGACAGCGGCGTTGATCGCGACGCTCGATCTGGTGATCACGACGGACACGTGTATCGCGCACCTGGCCGGCGCGATGCGAAAACCGGTTTGGATTCTGCTGCCGCACCCGTCGGATTGGCGCTGGATGGAGGTGTCGGAGCGAACGCCGTGGTATCCGACGGCGCGGTTGTTCCGGCAGCGAACGGCCGGCGATTGGGCGGAAGTGTTGGAGCGGGTGATAGGGCAAGTCGGCGAGTTAGCGAGTTGGCAAGTTGGCGAGTTAGCAAGTTGGCAAGTTAGCGAGTTGGCAAGTTAGCGAGTTGGCGAAGCAGGTTTTCAGCTCACATCGATCAGTTTTCAGCGATTTTCGGAGATTGGTTTTTTGCGATCAATTCCAAGCTATCCGTCTTATTTTGAGCGATTTGGACCTCCTTTCACCGCTTTTTCTTGTCCTTTACGCAGTTTCACAGTTTCTGTGAAACTGTGGAGTGACTGGCTGTAAGGCTCTCATTCCAAAGACTTCACAGTTTCACAGTTTCACAGTTTCACAAAAGGCATAGGGGGGTGGGTAGAAGCCAGTGGTCGGTGAACAGTGGCCAGTGGCCGGCACCCAATTGCCGGACGGCGACCGACCCGCGGTGTTGACGATTTGGTACATCCCTGCCCCCTCCCCCGTATGTCATACCTCCAGGTAATAATATACTTGACTAATGACGAATTGTGTGCGATTCTGTGTCTGCGATGGCAAACCAAGTCAAAACCCTTTCCGATGCAATCAGATACTTCGCCGATGAGCAAGTGTGCATCGACACCGTAGCCGATATGAAGTGGCTGAATGGCCCTGAGTGCCCCAAGTGCAACGCTAAAGCCGCTCGGCAGCACTGGCTCAAGGCGCAGAAGCGTTGGCAGTGCCGGGACTGCGGCAAGCAGTTCTCCGTCAAGCTGAATACGATCTTCGAGGATTCAGCCATCAAGCTCGACAAATGGCTGACCGCGATGTGGATGTTGGCTAACTGCAAAAACGGCATTAGCTCTTACGAGATTGCCCGGTCCATCGGCGTCACTCAGAAGTCAGCTTGGTTCATGCTCCATCGCATCCGGGAGGCAATGAAGAACAAGTCTGTGCTCAAGCTCGGCTCATCCGGCGGACCCGTCGAAGTGGACGAGGCTTTCATCGGTCCCAATCTCAAAAAGATGCACGCAAGCAAACGCCAAGCATTGAAGCGCGGGATGAGTGACACGAACCAAGCAGTCGTTATGGGGATGCTGGACCGGGAGAGCCGCGAGGTTCGCGCAACGGTAGTTCCCAACGTCACCCGCGCGACTCTTCAGAACGAGATTCTGAATAACATCGCTGGCGGCTCCACGGTCTACACCGATGGTTATGTCTCGTATGATCGCCTTGCGGCGAAGGCATACATCCATGAGACGGTCAACCACGTTACCGAGTACGTGCGCGGTCAAGTCCACACTCAGGGCATCGAAAACTTCTGGTCGCTGCTCAAGAGAACACTTCGCGGCACATACGTTGCAGTAGAGCCGTTCCACCTTGACCAGTATTTGAGCGAGCAGGTTTTCAGGTTCAATAACCGCGCAACGAAAGATAATCCGCTCACAGACGCGGATCGCTTCGCGCTGGCAGTATCGCAGATTTCAGGGAAGAGACTGACTTACGCAGAGCTGACCGGCAAGGTGGGAGAAAGCGCGGTCTAGGAAGGCTTGGATGGGACGGCAGAGGCGCGGGAAGCGGATTTAGGACTTCGCTTTTCGCGCTTGTCATTTTCGATACGCCTTACGATTTCAGCTTTCGGCACCGTCAGAACGCGGCCCAGCAGATTCTCGAAAGCCTTGTATTCGGGAGACTGCGGTTTAGCTTTCATGGCGATATCATAGCGCAATCTCAAGGAGAACAAAATGATCAATGAATCCAACCTTCGAGACGTGTTGACTGGTCTGGCGATGGAAACCCGCTCGGCATTCGTCATGTCTGCCGCTGTCTTGAACGAGCTTACCGCTTTGCGGGAGACAGTTCGCGGTCTTGATCCGACTTTCGCCGACGTGATTGAACAGAAACGGAACGAGGCCGAGGCAAGAGGAGCCGCAGAAGTCGCTCGCGTGCTAGCTGGGATAGATAAGATGATCGAATCGCTGAATAACGGCTACGTTTGCTGACTTGCATGAGGAACTCCTTTCAATGAATGAATGTGCGTTTTGCGATCACAAAGGCACGCTATCCGCAGAACACATCGCAAGCGCTTGGATGCGTGAACTTTTTCCAGGTCGCAGAACTGCATGGTTCAAAAATGACAAAATGACGGAACGAAAGCGGTTCGAGACAGACACTATGGATTGGAAAGCGAGAGTGGTCTGCGAAAACTGCAATAACACTTGGATGAGCAACATTGAGAAAGACCATGCCCAACCCGCGCTTACTCCGCTGATCACTGGGGAATTTAATATCCCGATTGACCGCGAGCGTGCTCATTCAATCTCGCTTTTCGCATTCAAGACTGCGGTGATTATGGATCACCAGCAGAGGCGCATTGAGGGACCGTTTTTCTCTAAACGCCTTCGATATGCGTTTCGGCGTCACCAGATCATTCCGGGTAATGTGAGTATGTGGTTCTGCGGTATCAAGAACCACAGGGGCGGCGGCCAATTCAAAACCGCTTACTCGAAAGGCGAGTTTCCCCCTGGCCACAACTTTCAAATGTACACGTGTACCTGCGCAATCGGGTGTTTCGTCTTTCAAGTCGTAGCTGTGAAGCAGATATGGAACCTTCAATTTCGTCCTTCTAGGTTTGAAGGTCTTGCCGTCCCATTCTGGCCTGCGGTTCCGAGCGGATATATTTGGCCTTCCCCGTATGTCCTTGATGGGACGGAGCAGTTTCTCGCCTTCACGGAACGCTGGCAAATTGTTAATGTCGTCACGACGTAGCTGCCCTGTCACGGCATCTTCGAGTTTGGATGAGGTAGGCATCATTAGTCAAGTAAGTTATTGCCTACCTCCATACTTGATAACAAAGGGTTTACGGGACGACCCATACCTAGCGCATACCCGCCCATACCTGCCCATACCTTACGTACCAATTTGTTTCCAGGGCCGCATCTCGCAAACGTACCGATTCACAGAAGTTACGGTCATTTTACGCGCCGTTTCGGGTGCAATGTGGCCGAAAAAACGATGGGCGGCCTGAGATGCCAGCCTTGCCAACTGACGCCCCCGGAGCCGCCCACCAGCTCTCAAAGAGGAGACACGCCCTGTTTTTGTTCTCTAGTAAGAGCGTAGCGAAATCGCGGAATTAATCGGCAAACTTGGCGAAAGAATTTAGCCGTATGTTTTCAATGGGTTGGGGGCGGGATACGCGAGGGAGGGGTTGACATTTCAGGTGGAGTGGGCGCGACCTATCCAATTCCCGTCTGCGTCCATGGTGATGGAGCAAGATCTTTGGGAAATGAAACCTTGGCGTCTTCGGTTGGCCTGGGTCCATATTCTTTCCAGACACCTTCCTCGATTTCTTCGCAACCCAGCGGGATGTGGAGATTCTTTTCTTTGTCTATCCACGTCAGCGTTGTTTTTTTTCCAACGCCCGGCGCGTTCTCCGCGAACCGCTTCGCCTCCAGTAGATGTACGGTAGTCCTCATGAAGCCGAATGATGGCTCCTGCTCTCGAAAGTGGAGCCATGCCTCAGCGCTGCTGGCCCCCGACCCAATAGAACAAAAGCTCTTTCTGGCCTCAACCGATCCGTCGGCATCAACTAAAAACAGGGCCCAATTCGCTGAGATGGGGGCTAGGATTATCTGACATCCAATTTCGATTCTTGCGATGTCATTCCAGATGGTTTCGAACATCGCCGGCGGTAAGGATGACTGACCCCGATCTAGAAATTCGTCTAGGGACAAGCCGGTCGCATTAGCCACGTGCTCGTTCGCTAAAGTTCTCTTCATCTGCTGAGGAGGGACTCGCAGATCTGTGAGGCATTTGGCCTCATCGAATGCCTTCCCTATCAAGTGGCATGTGTACAAGCCGAGTAGTTCGTGTGCGCGACCAACGTCGCCGGCTATGAGAGCGGCCCACTCGTCGGTCACTTTGTGAAATTTGAATTCCGTCTCTGAGCCGTAGCTCGAAGTCTCGATCCGTTGGTCAGAACAAAAAATCAATTCCCGCCCCATGCCATTGCTGCTGAAGTCCGCGGATATGGCTGCGATGCAGAGTGTCATTTGGCGCCTCCTTTGGGGGTCAGGTGCACATTGTGAATCTAGTTGAGTAGGTCGCAAGCTGACCAAGTCTAATTTAGGCGATGAACTTCTGGTATAGGAAGGGCAAAATGTAGGAATAGGCGACAAACATCGCGGCTGCCTTAAGCCAGAATAGGGTCCACGTTGGCCAGTTGATCCATTTCGGCGCGTTGAATTTGGAATCTGGCGGTGTCTTCTCTCTTTCCTTCTTAAGAAAATAACTGTGCCATGTGAAGGTCCCAACTAGATACTGGAGCAGGTCGAGGGAGAGTGCGAGGAAGATAAAGAAGGCAGCCTTGAGAAGCGCGGGCTCCAGGACTGGGGATGATGGGGTTCCAGCTTTGAACAGCCAGATTAGAGCGATTCCCGCGAGGCTAAGCGAACGCACGATATCGCTCGCTTTGCCAGACAGCCCTTCATAGGCTTCCCTGACTTTGTCTAGTGTCAGATTGGCTGTTGCTTTCATCTCTATCTCAGGCGGGGTCCTGTGCCGGAAGTGCCCTCCTCGCCACGCTTGTACTTTATAACGCTTGAGCGCGCTTTGCCGGCTGTCGACCTTCTTGCTTCGAATGCGACCTTGACTTTCTTTTTCTGTGGCGATTTCTTGGTCGTCTTCTTGCCGGTGCTCGTCTTACCGGAGCTCTTCTTGCTTGCCATTGGTCAAAGGCCACCCTCTCTCACGGCCAGCATTTCTTGCTTTCGCGACCTTATCAACGGCGACCGTGGGTTTCCTAGTCAAACACTGGAATTATGTCACACGGCGAGAACAGCGCGTCATATTTCGTCGCTACCGCGATTCATTTGCCGACTATTTGTCTGGTGAAGTCTCCAGCGGTCACTTTCGGAGTGCCAAGCGGGATTCGCTCGGGGTGACCCGTTTTGGGGTGGGCGGGCGTTTGAGCGCGGCTTCGCTGCGTGGTTCAGTTTTTCGGGAAGGTGGGTGTTGTCTCCGGGCCTGAAGGCCGGTTCGTTACGGCTGCGGTTTTCAGGGGCCTGAAGGTCCCTGCTCCCTCCGTTTGTTGACCGCAGGGGCTAAGGCCCAGATTCATTGGGCGCGCCATCCCTACGGGACTCCGGCACAATCCGAGTTGGCTTTCCCCGCGCTGAAGCGCGGGGCTAACAGACGCTGCGCCTACGGCGCGATTCAAACCGTCGGGATGCTGATTGCATCTGCGCTAGCCCGCATTTCTCACAGGTTCATTGCTGATTGCGGTGACGATAGACAGGAAAAGTGTTGGAAAGGCCGTCATTTCATGGCATAACTGCGTTGTCGAAGCGTAGTTGTAGCCGTGCGGAGG
>JBEKSA010000020.1:0-82717 GCA_049517515.1 Occallatibacter sp. | reverse complement strand
CCCAAAAATCGTAACTTCTCTCTCATGACCGGCTCCTCCGCTTGTGGCTCTGGACTGCGTTCTCAAAACAAACTCAGCCTAACCCACGACTAGCGCAGCGGGCCGGTCACTACATAATGACTACCCCGCAAATTGAGGCGCGGCTGAAGCTGCGCGAAAGCGAAGATCTGCTGCAGCTTTTGATCGAGCACGCGCCGGTTGCGTTGGCCATGTTCGATCGGAAGATGCGGTACCTGGCCGTAAGCCGCAGATGGCTGGAGGTGCATTCTGTCATCGATGTGGCGGTTCTTGGCCGTTCGCACTACGAGATCATGCCTGAGATTCCGCAGTCATGGCGCAAGGAACATCAACGCTGTCTGGCGGGCGAGAAAGTGGACCGGGAAGAGAGACAGCTCGTAAGGGCGGACGGGACCGTGCAATGGGTCGGGCGCGAGATCCTTCCCTGGCGGACCGGCGATGGCGCTATCGGCGGCATCATCATCTTCACCGACGACATCACCGAGCGCAAGCGCGCGGAGAAAGAACTGTACGAGAGCAAGGAACTGCTGCAGATCTTCATCCAGCATGCACCGGTCGCGCTGGCGATGTTCGACCGCGAAATGCGCTACGTGGCCGTGAGCCGGAGATGGCTTGAGGATTATGGCCTGGTGAACCGCGAGATCGTCGGGCGGTCGCATTACGAGATCATCCCGGACATTCCGGAGCGGTGGAAGGAAGCGCATCGGCGCGGCCTGGCAGGCGAGCGGCAACGCTCCGATGAAGACCGTTTCGACCGCGCCGGCGGCGCGGTGCAGTGGAACCGGTGGGAGATCATCCCCTGGCGCACCGGCGAGGGCTCCGTAGGCGGCATCGTCCTGTTCGCCGAAGACATTACACAGCGGAAGGAGATCGAGGAGCGGCTTCGCCTTGCGGCGAACGTCTTCACGGGCGTGCGCGAAGGCATCGTGATCACCGATCGCACGGGGACGATTCTGGATGTCAATGACGCTTTCAGCCGCATCACCGGATACGCGCGCGAAGAAGTGCTGGGACAAAGCCCGCGGCTGCTTCAATCCGGCCTGCAGAGCAAGGAATTCTACTTGAACATGTGGCAATCCCTGTTGCGCGAGGGCTATTGGTCGGGGGAACTGTGGAACCGCACAAAAGGCGGGGACATTTACGCGGAGATGCTCATCATCAATGCGATCCGCAACGCGGGCGGCGAGGTGGAGCAGTATGTGGGGTTGTTCAGCGATATCACGGAGATCAAGGAGCACAAGCAGGAGCTTGAGCGCGTCACGCATTACGACGCGTTGACCGGCCTTCCCAATCGCGCGCTGTTCGCCGACCGGCTTCGCCAGGCCATGGCTCATGCGCACCGCAACGAGAACCTGCTGGCCGTAGTCTACTTTGACCTGGATGGATTCAAGAGCATCAACGACCGCTATGGCCACTCAACTGGAGATGCGCTGCTGACGGCGCTGGCCTTCAGGATGAAGCGCGCCCTGCGCGAGGGCGATACGCTGGCCCGGTTGGGCGGAGACGAGTTTGCCGCCGTGATCCTCGATCTGGACGGCAACAAAGCGTGCATGCCCACGCTGAATCGCCTGCTTGCGGCGGCATCCGAGGAGGCCCAGATCGGCGAGACCATGCTGCGCGTCTCGGCCAGCGCCGGAGTGACCCTTTATCCGCAAGCGGAAGACGTGGACGCCGACGTGCTCCTGCGCCAGGCCGGGCAGGCGATGTATCAGGCCAAGCTGGCCGGCCGCAACTGCTTCAGCATGTTCGATCCCAGCCAGGACCTGATTGTCCGCGACCGGCACGAGAACATCGAGCACATCCGCCAGGCGTTGGCGGCCCGGCAGTTCGTGCTCTTTTACCAGCCTAAAGTGAATATGCGCACCGGCAAAGTGGTGGGAGCTGAAGCCCTTATTCGCTGGCAACACCCGGAACGCGGATTGCTTCCGCCGGGCATGTTCCTCCCCGTGATTGAAGATCACCCGCTAGCCGTCGAATTGGGCGAATGGGTGATGGAGACCGCGCTGGCGCAAATGGAATCGTGGCAGATGGAGAGCTTCAATCTGCCCGTGAGCGTAAACGTGAGCGCGATCGAGCTGCAGCAACCGGATTTCGCCGATCGCCTGCGCATCCGGCTTGCGGCGCACCCGCAAGTGAAGCCGTCGGAGCTGGAACTGGAAGTGGTGGAAACCAGCGCGATGCAAGATATGGTGCGAACCTCGCAGGTCCTGACGGCCTGCCGGGAAATCGGCGTATCGATCGGCCTCGACGATTTTGGCACAGGCTATTCCTCACTCACCTATTTGAAGCGCCTGCCCGCCAATGTGCTCAAGATCGACCAGAGCTTTGTGCGCGACATGCTGGAGGAACCGGAGAACCTGACGATTCTGGAGGGCGTGTTGGGGCTGGCCGCGGCGTTCAACAGACGGGTGATCGCGGAGGGTGTGGAGACAGCGGAACACGGCCTGATGCTGCTGCAAATGGGCTGCGATCTGGCCCAGGGTTACGGCATCGCGGGTTCCATGCCGGCGCATGAATTCCGGTCGTGGGCAGCCTCGTGGCAGCCCGATCCGCGTTGGTGCGAAGTGCCGTTAGTGGGCGCGGAGAACGCGCCGGTTCTGTCTGCCGCCGTGGAGCACCGCGCCTGGCTGGGGGCCCTTGAGGCCTACCTGCAGGGCAAGCGCGCCGTTCCGCCGCCGCTCGATCCCGGCCAATGCCGGGTGGGCGCTTGGCTCAACGACCAGAAGCAGTCAGCGCGTGGGACAAACTCGGCGATTCAGGCCATCGAGACCCTCCATCGTCAGGTACACGATCTGGCGGCCGAGATCCTCGCGTCACAGAGCGAGGGCTCGAATTCCCAGGGGCTGGCCCGTCTTCGCCAATTGCACTACCTGCAGGACAAGTGCCTGAAGCGTCTGAAGACCTTCGCTTGATCCCACTCTCCCAAGCAAGATAGTGGATGCGCGAAACCGCCGCGGTTGAATGAGCCTGCCGCGCCTCGGCTATTTGCGCCTCATTGGCGGGCCGCTGACGCATCGGCCAGAACTTCTTCGGGCAGGGCCTGCGGTTCTCGCAGCGTGAGTACGGGACAGCGCGCGTGGGCGAGCACGCGATAGACGGTGCGGTCGCGGGTCAGGTTTTCCAAAGCCAGGCGGTGCGCGGCGCCGAGAACGATCAGGCCAGCGCGCCGCTCCGAAGCCAGAGCCAGAATCTCGATGGATGGATTGCCGTGAGCGACGACCGGCTCGACGGCGGAGCAGCAGCGAGCGCCGGTTTCCTCGGCCAGGATGCGCAGCTCGACCATGGCGGACGAATCCAGCCCGGTGGGCATGTGTTTGCGCTCCATCACTTCGATGGGCGGAAGCACGTGGAGCAAAACCAGCTTTGCGTTTTGGGTAGCGGCTACCTGACAGGCAAGCGCTGCGCTCGGGCGAGAGGTCTCTCTAAGTGTGGTGGCGTGAAGGACGACGCGTTCCTCGCCCCTGGCCACCGGGAGATGAGCCTCGGGTCCCACGGTCATGACCGGGAGGTAGACCGAGCGCAGCACTTGCTCTGCAACAGAGCCAAGGAGCAGCTTGCCAATCTTGCTCCGGCTCCGTGTCCCGAGCAGCACGCGGTCGCCTTGAAATTGGCGGACGGCGGCTACAATTTGCTGTGTGGGGAGACCCTCGCGCACCAGCGCGTCGCAACGGATGCCGCGGCGAGCGGCTGCTTCACACCATGGCCGCAGCATCTCTTGCGCGGTTTCGAATGCGCTCCCTTTATCGTAGTACGGCATTCCGGCGGCATCGGCGCTGAAGACCACGGACGAAGAAAGAACATGCAGAAGAATCAGGCGCGCCCCGGTTTCACCCGCCTGTTCCAGGGCAAACGGCATGAGATGGTCCAGATCGCTTAAGTCGGTGGCGACAAGGATCGTGGCCGGATGCGTCCAGCGGCCCAAATCGGAAGCCCGCATGGCGAAGACCTCACACCCGAAAGCGTGTCACCGAGCAAAGGGCTGTGATGTGCCGGAGCGCACCACGGAATGTGATTTAGATCACCTCCCGGCTGCCAAATGGTCCCAGAAACAGGCTCCCGATTACCTTCGAAGACTCGTACCGCCCCGGCTTCATCGTTGCGAAGGAATGACCCGATAGACAGTTCTAAGGCTCGCACTGA
Organism: Occallatibacter sp.; assembly: GCA_049517515.1. Lineage (GTDB taxonomy): Bacteria > Acidobacteriota > Terriglobia > Terriglobales > Acidobacteriaceae > Telmatobacter. Next base: position 78,559 of record JBEKSA010000020.1, on the reverse strand, counting down.
GCGGGCTGTAAAGGTGAGGACTGTCTCATGCGGGCCGAGCTCGACGAGGCGTCTCTGGTAAAGGCCAACGCCCAGTTCTGGGAGCCGATGATCGCCATGCGCTTGGAGCCGGTAGCAGGCACCGAGGAGTTCTGCGTGGGTCCGGGGCACCTGATCGGCAGCGTAAGCCTGAACGGAATGTAGAAGGGGCGCATTGAGGTGCGCCTGGCAGAAGCACTTGCACACGCCGCCACTGCGGCCATGCTCATGCAGCCCGTGGATACGATCACCGAGGCAGACGCGCTCGACGCGACTCGGGAGATTGCCAACATGCTTGGGGGAGTCATCAAGGCATCGCTGCCGCGGCCCTGCTCCATGGACCTGCCCGAATCCTCAGTGGCGACGGACGGACTGTGCATGCGGCCGCGCACCGATGACGTGTTGTCGGTGACCTTTCGTCACGACACGGGAACGCTGCTGCTACTGCGCGTATGGGAAGAGGCGTGCGGATAGAGCGGTTCCACAATTCACGTGCACTTTGCAACATCTTGCAGGGTGGCTTTTTCTTGATGAAAAAGCCACTCGGCGGCTGCGGTCCTGAATATAGCAATTGTGGAACCGCTGTCGTCGACCGCTGCCGTCGGAAAATGAACGCTTACAATCGCCTCATGCTGTTTGCCGTGCTCACCATCTCCGACCGCTGCTCACAGGGGCTGATGACCGACACCGCGGGTCCGGCGGTGGCTGCGCTGCTCGCCCGCGAATGGCCGCAGGCGGAGATTCGAACGGCGGTCTTGAAGGACGATGAGGACGCGATTGTGGCGTCGCTCGAAGAGCTGGTGCGGGCGAATGCGGAACTGGTGCTGACGGTGGGCGGCACCGGCCTGGGCCCGCGCGACCGGACGCCCGAGGCCACGCGGCGCGTGATCGATCGCGAAGCGCCGGGGCTGGCCGAGGCGATGCGCGCCAAGGGAGCGGAACGCAATCCCTATGCGCGGCTCTCGCGCGGCGTAGCGGGACTGCGGGCGAATACGCTGATCGTGAACCTGCCCGGCAGCCGGCGTGGCGCCGCGGAGAGCCTGGAAGCCATTTTGCCTCTATTGCGTCATGGGCTCGAGGTCATGGCCGGCGCGCAAAATCATCCGTAGCCGAAACCTGTGCGCATAGTGAATCGGCTTCGAGCGGTTCCACAATTCAGGTGCTCTTTCCGGCGTCTTTCGGGGGTGGCTTTTACTTCCACCCCACAGACAAAGACCTGTCTGTGGGGACCCCGGTTGATGAAAAAGCCACTCGGCGGTTGCGGACCTGGGAATTGCAATTGTGGAACCGCTGCGCCGCGCGTTAAGTAAGCGTTTTCCTGAGTCTGCCTGCTCCATGCTTTGCGCAGGCGTCGCGCGAGCGCCCAATCGGCCCAAAGTACCGAATTCGACGGAGCTTTTCGCGGTTTTTCATTCCTCCTCTCCTGAGAAAAACCCGGAAAAGCGTACAATCGCCTTTGCCCATGAGACGAACTGATAAGGCTCAACGAAATCGCCGCCGCGCCGCCGCAAACATTCACGATGTCGCCAGGCGCGCCCGAGTCTCCATCGCCACCGTGTCGCGTGTCGTCAACCATATCTCCACCGTGGATCCTGTTCTGGCCAGCCGGGTTTGGAAGGCCGTGGAAGAAGCCGGCTACGTGCCCAATACACAGGCAAGAGCATTGGTTTCAGGGCGAAGCCGCATCCTCGGCCTGATCGTTTCTGAAATCACCAATCCGTTTTTTCCGGAGCTGGTGCAGGAGTTCGAGAACCTGGCCGTAGCGCAGGGCTACGAAGTCATGATCGGCTCGACCAGCAACGATCCGGCGCGGGCAGAGTCGCTGATTCGCCGCATGCTGCAGCGCAGCGTGGACGGCGTGGCGGTGATGACCTTCGGCGTTGAAGAGGAGCAGGTGCAGAACCTGGTGGGGCACGAGTTTCCGCTGGTCTTTGCCGATGCGGGACCGAAATCGCCCAGCGTTCGCGTGCTGAAAGTGAACTATGGCGACGGGATTCGCGAGGCGGTGCAGCACCTGGCGGCGCTCGGCCATCGCCGGATTGCTTTCATCAGCGGGCCGCTGCGCATGCGTACCGCCGTGACGCGCCGCGATGCTTTCCACAAGTCAATGGCCGAGCTGAAACTCACCGTGCCCGGCGCCTATATCGTCGAAGGCGACCACACCATGGAGGGAGGAAAGGCGGCCATGGAAAAGCTGATCGCTCTGGCCCAGCTGCCCACGGCGGTGATTTGCTCCAACGACATGACCGCAATCGGCGTTCTGCACGCACTCGACGAAACCACGCTCAAAGTGCCCGCCGACATTTCCGTGGTGGGATTCGACGACATCCGCCTGGCTCAGTTCATGTTGCCGCCGTTGACCACCGTGCAAATGTCGTGCAAGGAACTGGCTGCTGCGGCGGTGCATGCGTTGCGCGCCGGCATTGAGCCGGACCACCCCCAGTCCACGCAAAAGGAATGGCCGGTCGCGACACGCCTTGTCGTCCGCCGGTCGACGGATTTCCCCCGCGGTACTTTGCCGGCATTGGGAAAGCAGCGGGCCAAGGCATCACGGCGCGGATCGCACTGAGACCGCAAATTGAGTCACGGCGTCTTCGCCGGCGCGACTATGTACTCATATTCCAGCGGATCGCCGCCGGTGTTCTCCACGTTGTGCCGGGTTGCGGGCGGGATGTAGACGAGCGCCGGGGCAACGAAAGGAAGCGCAGGCTGGCCGTCGATCAAAGCTCTTCCTTCTCCATGCAAAACAACGAGCGCTTCCTCGTTTTTCCCCGTCGTGTGCCAACCGACTGTCTGCCCGGGATTGAGTCGCACAAAGCCGCTGCGCATTCCCGCAGTTTGAGGCGCACCTGTAAGCACTGGGCAATTGCCCTGCGCGCATGCGAGCGGAATGGCCTGTGGAACCGGCTGCGGAAGCTGCGACAAGGCAGGCGCGCACGCAGGGAAAAGCGCGGCAGGAAATCTCAACCAATCAAAACTCGAAAATTGGCGCATCTGATTGTCCTTAAGAGGATTGCGCAACGCGGCATCAGGCTCAATCACGCCACGAGCTGTGTGATAAGGTCACATAGTAGCACGATTCTAAAAATCGTGTGACGCGAGTCACAGGCGATAAAACAAGCCCATATATAAAGTGGCTTTATGCGTAGCAAAAAAAGCAAGAAACGTAGCACTTGGCCTTTCGCTGTTCTCTGACTCCGGGCTGGGACTGATCCGGCAGAGCGAATTCCGCACCGTGAGAAGCGCGAGCGCCCTGGATGGGAAACCAGACCATTTTCAATCGCGATAGATTGTCCAATCCTTTTCGGGAGCCAGTGCAGATGCTTTACCGCAGGTTCGTTCTTTTTGCCCTATTCACCGCGGCCTCGCTGCTTTCCGCGCAACGGTCCACGATAAACGGAAATATCCTTGATCCGCAGGGTCACCCGGTCGCCGCGAGTGACAAGGCTTATTCGACTCAGCTATCAGGAACTGTCGTTGACACGTCTGGCGCGGTGATTGCCGGGGCTACCGTGCAGGTTCTCAGAGCGAACGGTACTGTACAAAGAACAACACAGTCGGACACGAACGGCTCCTTCATAATTTCCGGAATCGCGGCAGGAAATTATCGGCTCGTTGTATCGAAGCCCGGATTTGAAACAAAAGAGATCCTTGCCACCATCGGGACTACCGGTGCGCCGGCCCCGCTGCGCATCTCTTTGGTGGTGGGCGCCGTGAGCACCACCATCAATGTGCAGGGCCGTGAGGATGAACTCGTCGGAGTTGCCGAATCCGGCACCCAGGGAACGGTGGGCGCAAAGGAAATCCAGGATCGCCCGATTCTTCGTTCGGGAGAAGTTCTGGAGACGGTTCCCGGACTCATCATCACGCAGCACGCCGGCGGCGGCAAGGCCAACCAATATTTTCTTCGCGGCTTCAATCTCGACCATGGCACAGATATCGCCATTTTCCTCGACGGTATGCCGCTTAACCTGCCGTCGCACGCGCACGGCGAGGGCTACTCAGACATGAACACCGTCATCCCGGAGTTTGTGCAGCGGGTGGATTTCGAGAAAGGCCCTTACTACGCGAATGTCGGCAACTTTAGCTCGGCTGCAAACGCCCACGTAGGATTTTTCAAGACGCTGCCCGAGAACTTCGTCAAGTTGGAAGGGGGCACGCATACCTATGGGCGGGCCGTTTTCGGCGCATCGCAAAAGCTCGGTTCGGGTAATCTGCTGTACGGCGGAGAAGAGTATTACTATGACGGCCCATGGGTGCATCCGGATGCTTATAACAAAATCAACGGGATCCTAACCTACAGCCAGGGCGACGACACCAATGGCGCCAGCATCACGGCCCGTGCTTACCACGGAAAATGGAACTCGAGCGATCAGATCCCCGACGCCGCCCAACCCGTCGTTGGTTTCTTCGGCACATTGAACCCGTCTGACGGTGGGCACAGCCAGCGTTATAGCGTGCAGGGCGAGTGGCATCACCAAGGCGAAAATTCCGATTCGAAGATCATGGCCGCCGTATTTTATTACGATCTCAATTTATTTTCCGATTTCACTTACTACCTGGTGGACTACGGCAAAGAGGACCAATTCAATCAGCAGGATAGGCGCTGGGTAGGTTACCTGGACGCACACCACACGGTTCTCAGTACATGGGCTGGCCGCAAGATGTCAAATACGTTCGGCGTGCAGTACCGCAACGATTGGATCAACAACGGCCTTTACCGGACGGAAAATCGCGTGCGCACGACCAAAACCGATTATTCTGCCACCGGCGCCAGCTTCTTCCCCGCCGCCAACAGCGGTCTTCCCAACGCCGGCGTGCTTCCCACATGCATCTACGCCGACCCCACCTCCACGATCACTCTTTCCGTTACTTTGCCCAACAACCTTGCTTTTGCTAACAACGGCAGCACCGCCGCCACTGTCACCGTTCCCAACACTACCTGCCCCACTTTGCCTGCGACCACGTCGCGGGATAATTTTACGGACATAATAGGCAGTGCTTTTTGGGAAAACAAAATCCAGTGGGCGAATAAATTCCGCTCGGTTCTGGCCCTGCGCGGCGACGAGGAAAAATTTATTGTCACCAGCCTGGCTTACGCGACCAATATGATTACTTTGGCCAACGGCACCACCACGACGGTGCCCGATATTGTTACTTTGCCCGACGGCACCACCGAATCGGTTAATGCGGCCAATTCCGGCTCAGCAGCCAAATTCCTGCCCAGCCCCAAAGCAAGTTTGATTTTCGGTCCGTGGGCCGATACTGAGTTCTACCTGCAGGGCGGATTCAGCTTTCACTCGAACGACGGGCGTGGCTCAACGCAAGTGGTAGAACCGGTTTCGCCGGACTATCCTTACCCCAATACGATCATGCCGAAAATCTCTCCCCTGGTCCAACAAAAAGGCGGGGAAGTCGGCGTGCGCACTGTGGCCGTCCCGCATTTGCAAAGCACCCTTTCGCTCTGGTATCTCCACAGTAATTCCGAACTGACGCAGGATGGCGACACCGGAGGCACGATCGCTTCAGAACAGTCGAGCAACCGCTATGGCCTCGAATGGGCGAACTACTACACGCCAGCAAAACACTTGGCCTTTGATTTTGACATCGCGGATTCCAGGGCCCAATTTACTCAATTAGACCCATTCGATGCGACGGTATGGGTCTCAAATTTACCCTTAACAGCTACTGTTACAACCGCGGCGCTCGCCATCACCACGATTTACAATGCCAGCGGATGCCCTTCCGCAGCCCCTTCCACTCCCATACCTGGCTGCGTATATGTGAATTGGCAACAGCTAGGCCCGGGCGGCAAGCTTGTACCCGAAGCGGTTAAGGTGGTCATTTCCTCAGGGGCCGCACTGCACGATTACAAAGGCTTTTCGTCGAGTTTGCGCCTGCGCTACTTTGGTCCGCGCTATTTGACGTCTGACGGACTTTATCAATCAGATCAAACGGTGTTGCTCAATGGGGAGGTCGGTTATCAATTCTTAAGGAAATGGCACCTTACGGCCGAATTCTCGAATATGCTTAACCGCAAAGATGCCGACATTGACTACGCCTATGTCTACCAAATAACTCCAACAGCCGCGCCGGTATTCGGACGCGTGACTCACCCCACCGAACCGTTCCTGGTGCGATTCGCGTTAGGAAGAAGCTTTTGACATTACCGCAATGGGGATTCAGTGCGAGTGCTTGTGCGAGTGGCCATGCTTCGAATCGAGCGCATGAGTGGGCACGCTCATCACCAGGCGGCCGTGCTGCACTCCTTTCAGGCCGATGATCAAGTCGGCGAAGTGCTGCACGCGGGCGGCTTTGCCGTGGACGATCAGCACTTCGAGGCAGGAATCATGATCCAGATGCGCGTGACTCGTGGAGACAACCAGGTCGTGGTGCTCGTGCTGCGCTTCAGTCAGTTTCTCGGTGATCCCGAAGGCATGGTGGTTGTAGATGAGAGTGACGGTGCCGACGACGGTGGCATCGGGCGCGGCGGTCTGCTCCCGCACCAGCCGGTCGCGAATCAGGTCGCGAAAGGCTTCGGAGCGGTTCGTGTATCCGCTCTTCTCAATGGAAAGGTCGAACCGCTTCAACAGCTCGGAATCGAGGGCAATGCCGATTCTGCTTAGCTCTCCCATGCGCGCTCCTGCGTCGAATCCAATCGGATTGGCAAGTTCAGAATAAGGCATTTCTCCTTCAGAAATAGCTCTCGTCGCATCGTGCCAGGTGGCAATTTCTTGAGGAAATTGCCACTTCGTGCCGCCGGCTCCGGGATGCAGCAGAAGGAGAAATGCTTTCGCGCTTGGCGGCGAATCGAACTACTGCGGCGCGATCAAGTGGTGCGCGATGGCGAAGAGAGCAAGCTCCAGTCGCGTGGAGACACCGGTCTTGTCGAAGATATTCGAGAGATGGCGCTTAACCGTTTCTTCGCTGAGCGAGAATTGCTTGGCGATGTCACGGTTGCTGCAGCCTTCGACGATGCAGCCCACAACCTCGAGTTCGCGCGGCGTGAGGCCGTAAGTCTTGCGCTGCGGCACAGCGGCCTGTTGCATCAGTTCGTGCAGCGCTGAGACCAGGTTGACGACGCGCTTGCCCCCGATCCAGTAGTCGCCTGCGTGAACGGTGCGGATGGCGGTCTGCAGGTGGCTGGCGAGAGCGTCTTTGAGCACGATGCCGCGCGCACCGATCTGCAGGGCCTCGATGATCTGCTGCGTGGTGATGGTCGACGTGAGCAGCAGGATTTTGGCTGTGGAGGGGCCGCTCATGATGGCGCGCATGGCCTCAAGGCCAGGTAGGCGCGGCATGGCGACATCGAGCAAAAGAACATCGGGCTGGAGCTCGAGGGTCTGCGTGATGGCCTCGTCCCCGTCGGTGGCATCACCCACCACGTCAAAGCCATCGTTTTTTGTCAGCATGTTACGTACGCCGATGCGGACCACAGGATGATCATCCGCCAGCACGATTCGAATGGGTCGTTCCATTTCTGCCACACGCCTCCGCCGTTGCTGGTCCATGCGCCGAAAGACGCGAAGGATCAGGCAGGCAATTCAGCATCCAGCATACGCTCCAACCCTCGGACGGCGGCACGCAAATCGCTGAGCAGAACGGCGCTGTTATCCAACTGGTTATCCTTCGAATCGAACCCTGTCATCTCCAAAAGCGCGCCCAGGCGGGCCGCCTGAAGGGCGCCGGCCATACCGCAGCCTCCCTTGATGGCGTGCCCAATGCGGCGAATCTCCACGACGTCGCCTTTGCCGATCGCGGCTCCCAGCGCTTCAATCCGCCCAGTGAGATCGGTGACGACGGCAGAGTAGATTTGCCGCACCGCGGACTCGGGCATTACCTTTCGCAACTGAGCGAGAACCTGCGTGCTGACCACGGGCTCATTGGGATCGAGCAGCGTGGGAGCCGCATCCGGTTGATAGCCTTCGAGCAGCTTACTCAGGCCTTCGACATTGAAGGGCTTGAGCAGAAAACCGTCGGCCGCATCGGCCACGTCATGCGTCGTGTCGCTGCCGCTGATGGTGAAGATGCGAGCCTTGGTACGGCCGCGAAGCGCCGCAATCAATTTCTTTCCGCTCAGGCCAGGCATCTGCGCATCCATCAGGATCACGCCCGGCCGGAACGCTTCATTGGCGAGCATCTTCAGCGCAGCATCCCCGCTCTCTGCCGTGTGGACGGTGAACCCGGACATAGTGAGCATAGTGGCCGCTACTTCACGGCTGACCAGGTCGTCGTCAATGAGCAGGACAACGGGAAGTTGCCTTTTCGGGGAGCGCTCGAACATGCATCTAGTTTGCATCCGCCGCGCTCTGCTGAGGAAAGAAATCTGCAGGCCGGTAATCGCTCTGGTTCAGCCGTGGATTGCCGGGCAATTTCGGTCGTGCAATCGGGCCGCCTCGAAACCGGCTTAATGCGCACTCGCGGCAGGCTCGGGCATTCCCAGAGCAGCAGCCGCAGGCAGGTCCTGGCCATTCTGCCAGCCGTAGATAGCCGCAGCAAACTGGTTGCCGCGTTGCTGCCACCGCTCGATTTCCAGGTCGTAGCGGACGGTCACGTTGTTGAGCCAGTAGGGGCGGTTCTCAGCCAGCCACGCCTGGCTGTACTCGCTCTTCAAGGCCGAGTAGGCGTCGCGCAGGTCCTGGCAGCGGCCGTTCGCGCCGCTGATCTCGCTGAGCAGAGTGTTGATGGCGGAGCTTTGCGTCTTGTCGTGCTGCCGCGCGACCGCCTGGGCATATGCCCCGGGAATCTCCTGCGCAAGCTGGAATTTGAGGCCGATCAGATCGAGGCGTCGCGCGCCCAGATCCATCGCCGTGAGCGCATCGGGCTCGCTGAGCCTGGGATTGTCGTGGCGCGCCTCGGCCAGCAGAACAATGGCCTGTTCCGCGTGGACACGCAGATCGTGCGCAACGGGCAGGAGCTTCGGTGCAACCGTTTGTCCCTCCGCGCTCCACGGATCGAGCCAGAACAGCGCATCGCTGGTCAGGGCGGTCTTGGCGTCGGCCAGATCTCCCTGTGCCGCCATCAGCTCTTTTTCGGCGCTGCCGATCTTGCCGCTCGAGTCGAGATGAAAGACCGGACCGTAGGCATCCTGGTAATCGGCGATGGAACTCTGGCCGCTCTGCCACGCGGCGGCGGCGCCAAAGAGCACGCCGTACCAATCCATATTGAAGAGGCCCTCCCCATCGTCGTTCCAGACCGAGGTGAGCGCGCCGGTCGATCCGAGGCTCTGCCCGGCCGCGATGAATCCCTGAATGTTCCATAGGGCCGTCTTGTCCTGCGGGTAAACCTCGTTCCAATTCGAGTCGCCGGGAGCGACCCAGGTTTCAATGCCGTTCTTCGCGAATGGCGCAATCAGCTTGTCAAAGCCTGTCTGGTCCGAATAGTCCCAGGGCACGGCGATCATATCTTTCGGAATTCCGGCAACGGCATCAGGATTGGCGTCGCCAATGTCGCCCCAGAAGAGCAGGCGGCGATTCAGCGGCGCCAGCGCATCGTGAATCTGCTTGACGAAGGCAACATAGACCGGCCCGTAGCCTTGCTGCGCGACCGCGTCGTGCGTTCGGCCCAGGCCGAGGTCGAAGGTTTCGTCGGCACCAATGTGGATGAAGGGCGACGGAAACTCCCGCGCAATCTCTGCAAACCAATCTTTGATGAGGGGCAGCGTGCCGTCCTGGCCCGGCGCGAGCATGTAGCCGTGAGGGGTTTCAGCCTGATCCTGATAGAGCTCCCACTTGAGCACATGGTGCAGATGGCCGAAGGATTCCTGGTCCGGCACGATGGTGACGTGATATTGCCGCGCGTAGGCGACCAGTTCCGCGGCCTGCGCGGGCGTGAGCGAGCCTCCCGCGGGCGCCGCCAGTGGATGATCGGGAGAGAGGAGCGTGTGTTCGAAGTACGGGGAATAGATGTTGATCTTGAACGAAGCCAGCACGCGAATCTGCTGCTTCTGGAAGTCGAGCGTGGGAATCGGGCCGCGGGAAAGATCGTCGCTGATGCCGCGGTATTGCATGGCCGGCCAGTCCCGCACCGTGCCCGTGGGAAGCACGCGCGGCGCTCCGGGCAAGGGCAGCAATTGCTTGAAGGTCTGCACGCCGTAATAGACGCCCGAGCCGGTTGCGCCAATGATTGCCGCCTCGTGCGGACCAATCACCAGAATGTATCCTTCTGACTCCATCACCGGATCGAAGGCGAGATTGTTGCCCGCGAGGCCGGCCTTCGCCGCGTCGGCGCCGTTGCGGAGAAGCGTGATGCGATACGGCGGTTGCGCGGTGCGGGATTCATCGCCGGCCGGCGCGATGCGCTTCAGCGCGTCCTCAAGATCGCGAGCGGCGAACTCATCCTCCGCGTCGTGGCCGGGAACGGCGACGAGAATCTTGTCCGGCAACTGAGTGGTCTGCCCAAAATTCGCCTCGCGCGGCGCGGGAAGAAGAGCAATCTTTGTCTGCGCGGCGCCCGCCGTTGCGCCGGCAAGGAAGGCGAAGAGCGCTGCCCGCGCCAGAAAGGACGATTCAAATCGAATGAAGCTCTGCAACTCCAACCCCTTCGGCCCAAAACTTTGAGCCATTGCATGCGATGCGACCATTGTAGACTGGTGCATCGCACGATTCCGCCGAGCACGGATTTGAGCGAGCCGGTCGCCTGACGATGAGCGAAAGGAAAACATTCCCGTGAACTCTGCCGGATTCCCGCATGCGACTACCTTCGCCGCGACGCGCCGTTACAACGCGTTCCTGCTGCTCGTTGCGGGCCTGAGCGGGCTGCTCTATGGAATCGACGTCGGCATCATCGGCGGGGCAGTGCCTTACTTGCAGGCCACATCGGGCCTGACCGCGTCCGAGCTTTCGTTCATCGTGGCTGCGGTGTTGCTGGGCAGCGTATTCTCCACGCTCTTCTCCGGCCTGCTGGCTGACTGGATGGGGCGCAAGCCGCTAATGATCCTGAGCGGGTGCGCATTCGTCGTGAGCATTCCCGTGATTGCGCTCTCGCCCGGCTATGGGCCGTTGCTTTTCGGGCGCCTGCTGCAGGGCGCGAGCGGCGGCCTCATCGGCGTGGTGGTTCCGCTTTACCTTGCTGAATGCCTGGCGGCTTCGAGCCGCGGCAGAGGCACCGCCATTTTTCAATGGATGCTGACGCTGGGCATCGTGGCCGCGGCGCTGATGGGCATGTACTTCAGCTATCGCGTGGACGCCGTTGCCAGGCTGGGCGACGCCGCGGCACTCTTCCGCTTCAAGGACCGTGCATGGCGCAGCATCTTCTGGGTGTCACTGCCGCCCGGCGCCGTCTTTCTGCTGGGCAGTTTGTTCGTTACCGAGTCGCCGCGCTGGCTCTTTCGGCGGGGACAAAAGGACCGCGCGCAGGCCGCATTGCTCAGGTCGCGCAGCGGTGAACAGGCCGCGCTGGAACTTGAGGAGATGGCTGCCACGGCACATGCCGCAAAGGCGGGACATCAGATTCGCGATTCGCTGCTGCGGCGCAAATACGCAATTCCGTTTTTGCTGGCCTGCGTGATTCTGTTCTGCAATACGGCCACGGGCGTGAACTCCATCATCGGCTACAACACAGGCATTCTGCTGCAAAGCGGATTGAGCGATCTCGCCTCGCACTGGGGCTACGTGATCTTCACCGTGGTGAATTTTCTGGCGACCATGATCGGCATCATGCTGGTCGACCGCAAGGGCAGGAAATTCCTGCTGGTGATGGGCACGAGCGGAGTCATCGTCGCGCTGGCCTGTGTGGCGCTGCTCTTCAGAACCACGGAGAAGCTGAGCGTGGATTGCCACGACGCAGTGCAGGCTCTGGTTTCGCCCAGCCAGAATCTGGCGCTCCGTTTTGATCCGGCTGAGGCGAGCCGGCTGCTTGCGGCCCAGGTCAATGCGGGCCAGACCGATGCGAGCCGCGAAATCGAGGGCAGTCGCGCGTCGCTGGCCATCATTTATTCCTACGGCGGCTTTACCGCGGCCACAAGCTTTGTGCGCTCGGACGATACGGCTGCCGCGCCGATCGAAATCACGCGCGCGAGCTGCGTGCCTGCGAACAGAATCGAAGCGCTGTTCCGAAATCCCTTTGCTGATCTCGCGGCTGCGCGGACCGCGCCGCTCGTGATTCAAAAAGCGCTTGTCGGGCGCGTGCCCGAAGCTCGAAACGGATGGCTGGTGGCGCTGGGACTCTACGTCTTCATGGCGTTCTACGCTTTGGGCCCGGGTGTGGTGGTCTGGCTGGCGTTGAGTGAGCTGATGCCCACGCGCATCCGCTCGAACGGAATGAGCGTCGCGCTGGTCATCAATCAACTTGTGTCGACCACGCTGGCCGCGATCTTTCTGCCCTTCGTCAGCAAGCACGGCTACTCGTCGATGTTCTTCCTCTTCGCCGGCTTCACGGTGGTGTACTTCGTCGTGGCCGCATTCTTCCTGCCGGAGACCAAGGGCAAAACGCTGGAGGAGATTGAAGCGCAATTCGAGGGAAAGACAGCTTCCAACGTCTAGCTTTCAGCCCAAACCGCCGCGATTTCCCGCACAAACACCAAGGGCGCCCGCCGTAGCGAACGCCCTCGTTGTTTCGAGTTGGATTGCGGTTACTTGCTGCCGCCCTGGACGCCAAGCTTCTCTTCGAGCGCGGCCTGCGCAGCGGCCAAACGCGCCGTGAGCAGACGGAAGGGCGAGCAGGAGACGTAGTTGAGGTCGATCTTGTGGCAGAACTTGACGGACTCCGGATCGCCGCCATGTTCGCCGCAGATGCCGACCTTGAGGTTCGCCCGCGTGTTGCGGCCCTTGGCTACGGCCATCTTCACCAGTTGCCCTACGCCGGCCTGATCGAGAGTTGCGAAGGGATCCTGCTTGAAGATGCCGAGTTTGAGGTAGGCGGGCAGGAAAGCGTTGATGTCGTCGCGCGAAATGCCGAACGTAGTCTGCGTCAGGTCGTTGGTGCCAAACGAGAAGAACTCGGCCTCTTCGGCGATCTGATCGGCAGTCAACGCAGCGCGAGGCAGTTCGATCATGGTGCCCACCATGTAGTCGACCTTGGCGCCCTTCTCCTTGAACACTTCGTCGGCCACGCGGCGAACGATTGCCGCCTGGTTGCGCATCTCCTCGATGGAGCCGATGAGCGGGATCATGATCTCGGGATGCGGATTGCCTCCCTTGGCCTTGACTGCGACCGCGGCTTCAATGATGGCGCGCGCCTGCATCTCCGTGATCTCGGGGAACGTGATGCCGAGCCGGCATCCGCGCAACCCAAGCATCGGGTTCTGCTCGTGCAGCTCTTCTACGCGGGCCAGTAGCGGGCGCAGTTCCTTGAGCTTGGGCGAACGAGGCTTGGTGTCTTCAAGGTGCTGGATTTCGACCAGCAGATCCTCGCGCTTGGGCAGGAACTCGTGCAGCGGCGGATCGAGCGTGCGGATCGTCACCGGCAGCGACCCCATGGCCTTAAAGAGTCCCTCGAAGTCTTTGCGCTGCATGGGCAGCAGCTTCTTCAGCGCCGCGCGGCGGTCCTTCTCGTTGTCGGCCAGAATCATGGCGCGCATATGCTCGATGCGGTCTTCGGCAAAGAACATGTGCTCGGTGCGGCAGAGGCCGATGCCCTCAGCGCCGAATGCGCGCGCGTTTTTGGCGTCGCGCGGAATGTCGGCGTTGGCGCGGACGCGCAAACGGCGGACCGGATCGACCCAGGCCATGAACTTCACAAGATCCGGATCGTCGGGCTGAGCGGGAAGAGTCTTGAGCTTGCCGGCGATTACGCGGCCGGTCGTTCCGTCGAGTGAGATGTAGTCGCCCTGCTTGAAGGTCTTGCCCTTCACTCGCAGTTCCTTCTTCGCCTCGTCGACCGTGCAGTCGCCGGCGCCGGCCACGCAGCACTTGCCCATGCCGCGGGTGACGACAGCGGCGTGTGAGGTCATGCCGCCGCGCGAGGTCAGAATTCCGTCGGCCACTTCCATTCCGGCGATGTCCTCAGGAGTGGTCTCGCCGCGGACGAGAATGATGGACTTGTAGGTGCCGCTGTTGTGCTGCTTGACTGCTTCTTCAGCGGTAAAGACGATCTGGCCGACCGCCGCGCCCGGCGAGGCCGGCAGTCCCGTGGCGAGCACTTCAATCTTCTCGCCCTTTTCCACGAGCCGCGGAACCAGGAAGTCGTAAAGCTGGTTGGGCTCGACGCGGAAGATGGCTTCCTCCTGCGTGATGAGGCCCTCGCGAACCATGTCGATAGCGACGCGGACGGCAGCCAAACCGGTGCGCTTGCCGTTGCGCGTCTGCAGCATGTAGAGCTTGCCATCCTGGATGGTGAACTCGAAGTCCTGCATGTCGCGGTAGTGCTTTTCCATGCGCCGCGTAATGTCTTTCAACTGGTCGTAGACCTTGGGCATGGCCTTCTCGAGCTCGCTGATGGGAAGCGGAGTGCGGACGCCGGAAACCACGTCCTCGCCCTGCGCGTTCATCAGGTACTCGCCAAAGAAGGTGTGCTCGCCAGTGGCGGGATTGCGCGTGAAACCGACGCCGGTGCCGGAGTTCTCGCCCAGGTTGCCGAAGACCATGGCCTGCACGTTCACCGCTGTGCCGAGCCAGTCGTCGATGTGGTTGATGCGCCGGTAGGTCTTGGCGCGATCGTTTTGCCAGCTCCTGAAGACGGCGTCGCGGGCCGCGACCAACTGCACCAGCGGATCCTGCGGAAAGTCCTTGCCGGTCTCCTTTTTCACCAGCTTTTTATATTCCTCGATGATCTTTTTGAGCGCATCGGGCTGAAGGTTGTAGTCGAACTTTACTTTCTTTGCGGCCTTCACGCTGTCGAAGATGTGCTCGAACTTCTTCTTGGGAACGTCGAGAACCACGTCGCCGAACATCTGGATGAGCCGCCGGTATGAGTCATAAGCGAAACGGGGATTATTGCTGCGCTTGGCCAGCGCTTCGACAGCCTGATCGTTGAGGCCCAGGTTCAGAATCGTGTCCATCATGCCGGGCATGGAAAACTTTGCGCCCGAGCGGACTGAGACCAGCAGCGGATTTTCGCCCGTGCCGAGCTTCTGGCCCTGCAACTTTTCCAGCTTCTCCAGCGCGTTGAGCATCTCGGTCTCGATCTGTGGGCTCAATTTGCCGCGCATGTACTCGCGGCAGGCCTCGGTCTGGATCGTGAATCCCGGAGGAACGGGCAAACCGGCATTGGTCATCTCGGCCAGGCCTGCGCCTTTGCCGCCGAGCACGTCCTTCATCTTGCCGTTGCCATCAGCCTTGCCGCCGCCGAAGGAATACACATACTTGGTTGTTGTTGAGGTCGCCGCGGCGACCGACTGCTCCATTACGCCCTGAGCCATGGGATAAAGCCTCCCTCACTTATTGGTTCTTGTAGGATTCCGCCGTGCGGTCCATAGGCAAGGGTAAAGGAACGGAGGCCAAGCACGCCAATTGGATGTTGCGAAGCGGCTGAGCAGACCAGGCCCTTGGATATGCGACAACGCCTAGCGGCATTCTTATGTCGATATCACGAATATCGTCCTGGGGACACATTTGCCTGTGCTTTTGGTCACAGGGGGAGGGTGAAGCGAAGAATGATCGTACCGAAGCGGAACATCGGGTACCGCATTTTAGGACGGCGGAGCAGCCGGCGGCGTGATCCTTGGGATTTCCTGCAAAATCAGGCCGCCGTTGCCTCTGCCGGCGTGCCAAATTCTGAAAAACTCTCCGCATGTTGGGTCAAAAGGATCTTGTCGAGGCCTACAACAGCAAGAATCTCTGCCACATGGGAAGAAGGATTCAGGATGGTGAAATCATGGCCCGATTCGCGCGCGGTGCAATAAAGCGTGATGAGAGCGGCAAGACCGGCGGCATCGATGCGCTTGACTGCTTCGAGATTGAGCACGACGCATTGCCGGCGCACTATCGGCATGACGCGCTCCAAAAAGGCGGTTTCGTTGCCTCTCACCAATTCCGTGGGTTCGCCTGCTGCGATGGGCGAAAATTCTGTGCAGCGCATAGTGGCCTTCATGGCGTCCTCCTCGAGAGTGTCGCCCTACGGGGCGAATCATGAGGCGTCCGATCGATCTCCATCGCGAGAGCTATGCTGAATTCTCGGGAGTCCAAGGGGGAACGAACGGTACATTGACCTATACGCACTCGAGTGTGCGGCGGTTCCATGGCCAACGCGGGATGAAAACTCGGCCTGCTTCGGGAGCTTCGTGGCAGGGAAAAATTGGCCCATGCACCAAGACCTCTGCCTGCGGGCAGAGGCCTCGATAGCCTTGCGCGATGGTTGGGACGCGTCAGTTCACCGTGAGCGAGAAAGAGGCAGTGTGCTGAATTGACCCCGCCGTAGCGGTCACGGTGACCGTCGAGGTGACGGGAGCAGGAATGATAGGCGGCCCCGCTGGCACCGCGCTACAGGAGGCAAGCAGACTCAGGCCGAATACGCTCACCGCCAATAACAAAATCATCTGCACGCGGCGCCGCTTCTTCCAGCCGACACAGCAGAGCACGAGCGCCAGCGTAGCGGCTGGAAACAGCGGGCGGGAGTTGCGGTGGAGAGCCGCGGTGGTTGTGGCGGATGTGGTCACTTTGAGCGTGGTCGAAGCAGCCCCGCCTGAAGGCGTCACGGTCGCAGGAGAGAAGGCGCACGATGCCCCGGAAGGCAGCCCCGAACAACTGAACGAAACAGCCGAATTGAAGCCGTTCAGCGGAGTCACTGAGACGCCCGTCGTGCCGCTTTGTCCGGCAGTCAAGGTGAGCGACGCGGGAGTGGCCGCGACGGAGAAGTCCGGAGCGGCTGCGGTGCCGGTCACCACCTGGCTCAGGGGTGCAGATTCGCTGGATCCGACGTAGCCGTTGCCTTCCGTAAAGATGGCGGTAATCGCGTCTGTGCCGGCGGGCAGCGTGCTGGTCGAGTAGGTGGCTACGCCGCTGGTGCCGGTGCTGCCGCTGCCCCCCACTGGAATTTGCGATCCCATCGCTGTGCCGTTCGCGTAGAACTGAACGGTTCCGTATATGCCGGATGGCGCGTAAGTGCCTGAATTTTGGAGAGGGCCGCCACCAACGACGCAAAGAGGAAACACCCCAGCAGCAACAGTCGCCGTGAAGGTCACGGATTGGCCTGTGTTCGACGGGTTCTGGGATGAGGTCAGCGTGGTGGCGCTTGAGCCCGCACAAGCGCCGGCAACAAACTGTTGCAACGGCGTGGATGTACTGGCGGCGAATGGCGAACCGCTGCCCGGTATATAGGCCGCCGTGATGCTTCCCCCACCTGCGAACAGCGCCGCAGTCGTGTATGTGGCCACACCACTGCTGTTCAGCGCCACCGGCGGCCCCAGCGGAGCGCCGTATGCACTGAACTGAACCGTTCCGGCCGGCGTGGCGGAGTTGCTCACCGGCGTAACCGTTGCCGTGAAGGTGACATACTCGCCGACATTCGAGGGGTTCAGCGAGGAAGCGATCGTGGTCAATGTATACCAATTTACCGGCAGATCAATGTTGTAGGTAGCTGAAACCACCGCGCTGTTGAAGTAATTCGCGGCCACGGCGATGGCCTCGACGGTTTCCGTAGTAGACACCGTGGATACTGTGAGTGGACCCGTGTAGATGGCAGAGTTGAAGTTCGGCGCTGTTCCGTCAGTGGTGTAGAAGATGGTTGCGTCAGGCGTTGCGTCGCTTATGGTCACCGTCTGCACGGTGGTATAAGTCCCGGCAGCGACACTGAAGGTTGGGTTGGCGACTGTCGTAAAGGAGTGTGGTGTCGATGGCTGGTATCTCCAAAGGTCGTTGAAAAAGTTAACTTCACTGGGGACGTTGGCTAGAACGCCGGTGCCCCCAAAGAGCCAGAAATTGCCGCCCTTGTCGGTCCAACTCGCAGCCGCGTCGCGACCTCCGGGGACGTTTCCGGGGGCGGGCGTTTCCAATGTACCGTACACGCCGGGCCAGCCAAGAAGCTCGGTGCTTGTGGGAGCGGTTTCGGTGATTAAAGTGTTGTTTCCGCCCATCCACGTCCATTCGCTCGTGGATGGACTGAATTCCCACAGGTCATTGAGCAGGTAATCGTTGCCGTTGGCATCTAAGCCCCACCCCCCAAAGAGCCACAGATTGCCGCTGCCGTCGGTCCAGCTCGCTGACGACCAGCGGCTTCCGGGTGTGTTTCCGGCGGCGGGCGTTCCCAATGTGCCATACACTCCGGCGTGGTCGCATTCCAGGTCACCATTAGTGCAGTTCACCGTGCTGCTTCCACTCATCCACGTCCATTTGTTGGTGGAAGGAGCGTACTCCCACAGATCGTTGAGAGCGCCTGGATTTCCGTTGGCGTCGTAGCCATCGCCCCCGAAGAGCCAGAGATTGCCGCTGCCGTCGGTCCAACTCGAAGCGAAATCACGGCTTCCGGGGATGTTGCCTGCGGCAGGCGTTCCCAACGTGCCGTAAACGCCGGGCAGGCCTCCGGGGTAGGCTGGCGTACTGCTCCCATCCATCCATGCCCATTCGTTGGTGGAGGGATCGAACTTCCAAAGGTCATTAAGACTCCCGGAGTTGCCGCTGGCGCCGTTGCCATAGCCCCCAAAGAGCCAAAAATTGCCGCTGCTGTCAGTCCAGCTTGCGGTCCACGCACGGCTTCCGGGGACATTTCCTGCGGCCGGTACTCCCAGTGTGCCGTAGACTCCGTCCCAGACACATGCAACACCCCTGGTCGTGCAGGTTGCCGTACTGCTTCCGCCCATCCATGTCCACTGGCTGGTGGATGGATTGAACTTCCAAAGGTCATTGAAAAAACAGCCGACACATCCCACATCGCTGCCATCACCCCCGAAAAGCCAAAGATTGCCGCTGCTATCGGTCCAGCTTGCAGCGCTATCCCGGCCTCCGGGGACGTTTCCGGGGGCGGGCGTTCCCAGGGTGCCGTAGACTCCGGGCTGACCATACAAAGTGCCGCCTGAGGGCGGCACTGCGCTGCTCCCGCTTATCCAGGTCCATTCGTTGGTGGAGGGGTTGAATTCCCAGAGATCATTGAGATCGCCTATCGTTCCGTTGGCATCGTAGCCCTGGCCCCCGAAGAGCCAGAGATTGCCGCTGCCATCGGTCCAGGTAACAGTTCCATAGCGGCCTCCGGGGACGTTATTGGCAGAAGGTGTTCCCAGTGTGCCGTATATGCCAGGCTCTCCATCACCGTAAATGGCCGAACTGCTTCCGCCCATCCATGTCCATTGATTTGGGGTGCTCGACTGCGCTGCGGCAGCAAATGAGAGGATGGCGAATCCAGACAGGGACAACAGCAGAGAGATTGAAAGCGACCAGTGTTTCCTCATCGGAGATTCCTCCGCGGGAACCGGCTTCAAGCCCCGAGACAGGAGAAATCGCAACCCGCACGCCAGTTCCCGAACGGCCTGAGGGTTGACGATGGAAGACTTAACAGTATAGACGCATTCCTCGATTGGGGTACTCTGGACTCTGTTTCATGCCCGTCGATCTTGCAGCCAGGCGAAGGGGCAATGGTGGCGCGATTGGGAGAGCTTCGCGAGTGTTTCATGGCCCAACCTGACGCGCCGGCTCCCGGCCTGAGGCGTGAGAACGTGCATGATTTAGCGCTGGAGGCGGGCTTTCAGGAGGCCGGGCTTGTGGCGCTGCCCTATGAAGCGGAAGCGCGCGATGCAGAACGATTTCGCGAGTGGGTTGCCGCTGGCCGCGCCGGAACGATGGGCTACCTTCAGCGCAAAGCGGAAAGCGGGCAGTTGTTGCGCGAGCGCGTCGGCGTTACGTTTCCCTGGGCGCGCTCGGCGCTGGTTTGCTTTGCAAGCTACGCCTTCCCATCAGCACCGCTTTCAACCAAAACTCAAGACCCACGGAGTGGGTGGATCGCGCGCTATACCTGGACAAGCCGTCTGTTGCCCAGCCGCGGCGACGCCAAGGGCGAGCGGCGGCCAAGCGATTATCACAAGGTTCTGTTCAAACGAATGCGTGCAATCGAAGCGCGGTTGCACGAACAGCTCGGCGAGTTCGAATCGCGAGCTTATGTGGACACCGGGCCCATTGTCGAGCGCGCGCTCGCGGCGGCGGCCGGGCTTGGCTGGACGGGAAAGAACACCTGCCTGATTCATCAGAGCCTCGGGTCGTTTGGGTTTTTGGCGGTGCTGCTGACCAGTCTCGAGGTCACTCCAAAGGACAAAACAGCGGAGCTGCTCGTCGCAGATCGTTGCGGCAGTTGCACGCGCTGCATCGAAGCCTGCCCGACGGACGCGCTCGTCGCTCCCTACCAGATGGATGCTTCGCGCTGCATCTCGTATTTGACCATTGAGCACAAGGGTCCGATCGAGGAAGAACTCGCAGAAAACATGGGCCGGCAGGTCTTCGGCTGCGACATCTGCCAGGACGTGTGCCCCTGGAATGGAAAAGCTCAACGCGGAGGGCCGATCATCGCAGACGCCGATCTTGAGCCGCGCGCAGAGCTCATCAATCCAGCGCTCGAATGGCTGGCCTCTCTGGACGAGCCGTCCTTCGAGCGCGAGTTCAACGGCTCGCCGGTGCGCCGTGCGGGATCCCTCGGCCTCAAGCGCAACGTGGCCATCGCCATGGGCAACAGCGGACTGGCTCGGTTCGCGCCGCAGCTTGAAGCGTGGGCGACGGCGGCCGACGAAGGCCTTCGCTCTGCCGCGCGATGGGCGCTGACGCGGCTGCGCCGCGATTGATCGATTGATCCACGCATCCAACCGGCATCCAACCGATTGAAGTGAAAGCTACCGCCGATTGCGGCCCAGCGAGCTTGAGCCGAACCGGCTATCCTTGGGTCAGCACCTTCCTTCATCCGCGCGCGTCCAACGGGAACGGCGGAGCGCGCATCACCGCAAGAAGGCCTCACGAGAGATTGAACCGTGGCTGATGGTTTGGAATCCGCGTCCGGAGTCGCCACTGATGTTGCAGCCGACATCGGGAGCGCCGCCGCAGCTGTGGTTGCCTCCGCTGAAGGCCCCACTCAGCCGGCCGCGCAATCCAAGTGGTACCGCTGGCGCAAGAGCGGCACAGCGCTCATCGCGTATCTGCTCGACAGCGAGGTGCACACCTTTGCGTTCAGCGTAGCCGCCAACGCGATCATCTCGTTTATTCCGTTCGTTGTGCTTCTCTACACGCTCGCGCTCTCCATCTTTCATTCGTCGGCGATGGTGAACGTCGTAAACGACATGGTGAACTATTTCCTGCCCTCGGCCACCAAACAGTCGGACTGGGTGACAAAGAACCTTCTGAATGAGGCCGTGATGCCTTTGGTGAAGCGCCATGGCGCGCAGGCATTTTCTCTGGTGATGATTCTGATTTCGTGCACGGGTATTTTCTTGCCTTTGGAGGTGGCTCTCAACCAGGCGTGGGGCGTGAGCAAAAGCCGCAACTACCTGTTCAACCAGACCATCGCTTTCGGATTGGCGCTACTGATGGTGGGACTGGGCGTGGCCAGCATGGTGGTGAACGTGAACGTGGACAAGGTGCTCGCCTTTGCTCTAGTGCATGACTCAAACAACTGGTTTTTCCGGCTTCTGAACTACTCTTATGACGCTCTGAGCTACCTTTGGCTGGCGGTCTCAACGGGCGCCGCGTCGATTGTCTTTTTCTTTTCGGTCTACTACCTGCTGCCGAACCGCAAGGTGCCGTGGCGGCCTGTGCTGCGAACATCCATCATTACCGGAATTGTCTGGTTGATTTCGAGGTTCATCTATTCCGCCGTGCTCCCGCATCTGGATTTGCAGTCGCTTTACGGACCGTTTTATGTCTCGGTGGGACTGCTCTTCTGGGCCTATATTTCCGGGCTGATTCTCTTTGCCGGAGCGCAGTTCAGCGTGGCGCGCCTGGGAGATGCGAAGAAGTAGCGCTGGCCGATTTGGAAAACTTCGGGCAGATGCAAAGGAAACGAGGGCCCCCTGGATTTCGGACGATTTTCTGATCTCTGACCCCTGATCTCTGATCTCTGCCTTTTTTCGCTTTGTCTTCGCCAAGGCCTTTGCGCTACTCTCTTGAGAGCAGCATGTCCCCGCCCAAAACCAACCCGACCGAAATCCCCGACCCTTTTGCCTGCTTCCACCCGGTGACGGCGGAGTGGTTCAAGGCCGTCTTCGACGCTCCTACGGCCCCGCAGCGCATGGGCTGGCCGGTGATCGCGCGCGGCGAGAATGCACTGATCCTTGCGCCGACGGGCACAGGCAAGACGCTGGCCGCTTTTCTCTGGTGCCTGGACCGGCTGATGCTTCAAAACAGGGAACAGGGAACAGGGATCAGGGATCAGAAGGACGGGGCACAAGAGACCAAGGGACCGAGGGAACGAGACGACGTCACGAAGCAGGGCTGCCGCATCGTCTACGTCTCGCCGCTGAAGGCGTTGGCCGTGGATGTGGAGCGGAATCTGCGCTCGCCGCTCGCCGGCATGGCCAACATGGCGCGGCGCATGGGTGTTCCATTCCACGAGCCTTCCATCAGCGTGCGCACCGGCGACACGCCGCAGCGTGAGCGGGCCCGCTTCGCGCGTCATCCCGCCGAGATTCTCATCACTACGCCCGAGTCGCTCTATTTGCTGCTCACCTCGCAGGCCGCCGAGGCGCTGCGCACCGTGGAGACGGTGATTGTGGATGAGATTCACGCGCTGGTTCCCACTAAGCGTGGCGCACACCTTGCGTTAACGCTCGAACGCTTGCAGGCGCTGACCGCGAAGCCGCTGCAGCGCATCGGCCTTTCGGCCACGCAGCGGCCGCTCGAAGAGGTGGCGCGGTTCCTCGGCGGAGTGGAAGTGCAGGGAACAGCGAATAGGGAACAGGGAACAGGGAAGCAGGGAACAAGGGAACAAGGGAACGAGGGAACAAGAAACCGAGAGGCTGAGAGCGAAGGAGACAAAGGAGACGATTCCTTGCTCCCTGGCTCCCTCGCTCCCTCACTCTTTTTAGCGGACGCCACGCCGCTTCGCTACCGCCCCGTAACCATCGTCAACGCCGCCGCGCCCAAGCAGCTCAAGCTGCGCATCGAGGTTCCCGTAGAAGACATGGCGCGGCTGGGCGAGATGGAAGAGATTCCCTCAGGGCCGGCCTCGCAGACTCCGCGCCGAGTCTCGATCTGGAACGCGATTCATCCGCGACTGCTCGAAATCATTCGCCAGCGCAACTCGACCATTCTTTTTGTGAACGCCCGCCAGACCGCCGAACGTCTCGCTGGAGCGCTCAATGACTTGGCCGGAGAGCCGATCGCCCGCGCACATCACGGCTCGCTCGCCGCAGCTCAGCGCTCGGTCATTGAGGAGCAGCTCAAGGCCGGCCAGATTCGTGCGCTGTGCGCGACCTCGACGCTGGAGTTGGGCATCGACATGGGCGCCGTCGATCTCGTTGTGCAGATCGAGTCACCGCCCTCGGTCGCGAGCGGTATGCAGCGCATCGGCCGTGCGGGCCACCATGTGGACGCGGTGAGCGAAGGCGTTCTCTTCCCCAAGTACCGCGCCGACCTGGTGGCTTGCGCCGCGGTCACGCGCGCCATGCACGACGGCCACATCGAGTCGACGCGCTTCCCGCGCAACCCGCTGGACGTCTTGGCGCAGCAGTTGGTCGCCATAGTCGCATCGGCGCGGCCGCCAAAGGCTGCGCGTCCGGCAAAAGCGCGGAAATCAACTCGACGGGGAAAGGACCTCACTGCAAATTTGAAGTTTGACGGTTTCGATTCGACCGAAACGCTCACCGCCGAAGCTCCTCCCGAGGTTTCTGTCGACCTCCTATTCAACCTCGTCCGCGGTGCGGCGCCATTTGGTTCGCTTTCGCGCTCGGCCTTCGATGGCGTGCTCGATCTGCTCAGCGGCCGCTACCCGTCCGACGAGTTTGGCGAGCTGCGCCCGCGTCTGACGTGGGACCGTGTGCGCAATGTGGTCACGGCTCGCGACGGCGCGGCGCGACTCGCGATTCTGAATGCCGGAACCATCCCCGATCGCGGCCTCTACGGCGTCTTCCTTGCCTTCACTGACGGCAAGCCGGTGCGCGTGGGCGAGCTCGACGAGGAGATGGTCTTCGAGTCGCATCCCAACGAGACGTTCATCCTCGGCGCCTCCACCTGGCGCATCACCGACATCACGCACGACCGCGTCCTCGTGACGCCCGCTCCCGGCGAGCCGGGCAAGATGCCGTTCTGGAAGGGCGACGGTCCCGGCCGCCCGCTCGAATTTGGCCGCCGCATCGGCGCAATGGTCCGCGAGCTGCGTGCTTTGCCGCAGGCGGCTGCGCTCACGCGCCTCGTCAACGAGCACGATCTCGATCCCGGCGCTGCGGAAAACCTGCTGCGCTTTCTCGCCGATCAGGCTGAGGCGACCGGCCAGGTTCCCGACGACCGGACAATTGTGGTTGAGAGGTGCCGCGACGAGCTGGGCGATTGGCGCGTGTGCGTGCTCACGCCCTTTGGCAGCCGCATTCACATTCCCTGGGCGATGGCGGTGGCTGCGCGCATTCGTGCCGCCGGCGGGCCTGAGGTGGAAACGCTGTGGGGCGACGATGGATTTGTGCTGCGATTCCCCGACACCGACGAGCCACCCGACTCCGATTGGATTCTTGTTGAGTCGGCCGAAGCCATGCAGCTTGTGTTGCGCCAGTTGGGATCGACGGCGCTGTTTGCCGGGCGCTTTCGCGAAGCCGCGGGTCGCGCGCTGCTATTGCCGCGCCGCCGCGCCGACCAGCGCTCGCCGCTGTGGCAGTTGCGCAAGCGCTCCTACGATCTGCTCAGCGTGGCCTCGCGCTATCCCCAGTTCCCGTTGCTGCTCGAGGCCTATCGCGAGTGCCTGCGCGACGTCTTTGACATGCCGGCGCTCATCGAGACTCTGCGCGCCATTGAGCAGCGCCAGCTCCGCGTGCACGTAGTGGAGACGCGCAAGCCTTCGCCCTTTGCCGCTTCTCTGCTCTTCAGCTACGTGGCCAACTTTATGTATGAGGGTGATGCGCCGCTGGCCGAGCGCCGCGCACAAGCACTGACAATCGATCAGGATCAGTTGCGCGAGCTGCTGGGCGAAGCCGACCTGCGCGAGTTGCTCGATGTCGACGCCATTGCCGCGGTGGAAGAAGCGGCGCAGTGCCTCGCGGAGAACTATCGCGCGCGTTCCGCCGACGGAATCCACGATTTGTGCCTGCGCCTCGGCGACCTGTCTCGCGAGGAGCTGGGCCGACGAGTCGTTTCGCCCGACCTGCTCACACACGTCGACCGGCTTATTCGCTCGCGGCGTTTGCTGGAATTGCGCATTGCAGGCGAGAAGCGATTGATTGCCGCCGAAGACGCTGCCCGCTACCGCGACGGCCTTGGAATTCCGCTGCCGCCCGGATTGGCTGCTGCGCTGCTCGAGCCAGTGGCCCATCCCGTGCTCGAATTGGTGCGGCGCTACGCGCGCACCCACGGTCCGTTCACGCTGCGCGAGCCCGCGGACCGTTTTGCGCTGGACACAGAGGCCGTCGAGAATGCATTGCGGCAGCTTGCCCACGAGGGCCGCGTGCTCGAAGGCGGTTTTCGTCCGAGTGGACTGCATCGCGAATGGTGCGACGTGGAAATCCTGCGGCAAATTCGCAGAAAGTCGCTGGCCAAGCTGCGCCGCGAAGTTGAGCCGGTGGAGCAGCACACGCTGGCGCGCTTCCTTACGCACTGGCAAGGCGTTCTCGCGCCTCGCCGCACCGGGACCGCGCACCTCGACGCGCTGCTCGACGCGATCGAGAGCCTGCAAGGCGCGCCACTGCCCGCATCGCTGCTCGAGACCTCGATTCTGCCTGCGCGCATCGCCGATTTCACATCCGCCGGGCTCGACACGCTGATCGCTGCCGGTGAAGTGGCGTGGGCCGGCGTCGAGCCGATTGGCGAGCGCGACGGCCGCATTGCTCTGTTTCTCGCCGACAAGCTTCCGTTGCTCGCGCAGCAGCGGCCGATCGCCAATTCGGGTCTTGGCCCGCTGACCGAGCGCGAGGAAAAGCTGCTCGCGGTTCTCGAATCGACTGGCGCGAGCTTCTTTGATTCGCTGCATGAATCCGCAGGCGCCGGCTATCCTGGCGAAACGATCGATGCTCTCTGGAACCTCGTGTGGCGCGGGCTGATTACGAATGATTCGCTGCACGCTCTTCGCACGTATATTGCCCGGCCCGAAAGCGCGCGCATCCGCCTCGGCGGACGCCGCTATCAAACCGGCATGGTCTTCCGCTCACGGCGCACCACGCCGCCCACGGCACAAGGGCGCTGGTCGCTGCTGCCGCTGCGTGCCGCCGATCAAAGCAGCGAATCCATCCGGCGAACAACAACGGAGCGCAGCCACGCGCTGGCGCTGCAACTGCTCAACCGCTACGGTGTTCTCCTGCGCGAGTCGGTAGCTGCGGAAAACGTGCCCGGAGGATTCAGCGCCGTCTATGACGTGCTGAAGGCGCTCGAAGAGAGCGGGAGGATTCGCCGCGGCTACTTCGTCGGCGGATTGGGCGCCACGCAGTTTGCGCTGCCCGCTGCGGTCGATCTGCTGCGCCAGTTGCGCACCGAGCCGCCAGCCGAGAAGCCCGAGTTTGTGCAACTCGCAGCGACTGACCCCGCCAACCCTTATGGCTCGGTCCTGCGCTGGCCCGATCTGCCAGTTGCCGATGAAGATTCAGAAAGCGCACCACGTGTGCTCACTCGCGCCGCCTATGCTGAAGTAATCCTGCGCAATGGCCAGCTCGTGGCTTGGCTCAAGCGCGGCAATCCAAATCTGCTGGTCTTTTTGCCTGCCGAAGAGCCGGAACGCTCGCAAGCCTCCGCGGGCCTCGCGCATTTTCTGTGCACGCTCGGACAGCAACGAATGCGCGCGAGCAGCCACGGTGGCGTGCTGATCACCACCATCAACGGCCAGCCGGTAGCCGCGCACCCGATGGCGCGCTTCCTGATGGACGCGGGCTTCCATCCCGGGCCTCTGGGCATGCATCTGCGCCGCATTCCGCTCGCCATTGCGCATTCCGAACCGAACCGGCCCGAGGTTCAATAAGAAATGCCTGAAGGCGACACGATTTTTCGCACCGCGCGCAACCTGGGCCGCGCGCTCATGGGCAAGCCGGTCACAGGCTTCCGATCGACATTCCCACTCCTTACGCGATTCAACGACGACACGCCGCTCGTGGGCCAGACGGTCGATCAAGTTGAGGCGCGCGGCAAATGGCTGCTCATTCATTTTTCCGGCGGCGGCATTCTCACCTCGCATTTGCTGATGAATGGCCGCTGGCACATCTATCGCCAGGGCGAGCGCTGGCAGGTCCCCCGTTTCCACATGCGCATCGTGATCGAGAACAGCGAATACCAGGCTGTCGGCTTTCGCGTGCCCGTGGCGCGCATGCACACGGAACAATCGTTGGCTCGCGATCTGCACATCGCTCGCTCTAAAAACGACCTGCTCAGCGAGGAGTTCGACGCCGCAGCCGCGCTGGAGCGCCTGCTGGGCCACCCGCAGGAAGCGCTCGCCGATGTACTCCTCGATCAGAAAGTGCTGGCCGGCATCGGCAACGTGTTCAAATCGGAGATTTGCTTCGTCAACGGCCTTCATCCATTCCGCGCCGTCGGAACTTTGACGCGCGATGAAGCCGCCGCAACAATTTCCAGCGCGCAAAAGCTGCTGCGCGCCAACATTCTCGAAGACTCCGGCGACAGCATCGTTACCTATCGCGGTCAGCAACGGCGCACCACGCACGCATCCGATCCAGGCGCGAGCCTGTGGGTCTATGGCCGCGCGGGCGAGCCGTGCCGCCGCTGCGGCGAGGCCATTCGCCGCCGCATTCAGGGCGAGGATGCGCGCGTCACGTTCTGGTGCCCGCGCTGCCAGCCCATGCCCGACGGATCGGACGTAGACGGATAGGTTCTGGCTCGAATCAATTCGACGGCTTGCCGATCCCGAAGATCTTTTGAAAGATGTTGCGATGGTCCTCGCCGTTCAGGCCTTTGTGGTCGCAGGTCTCGGTGGGAGCGGTGCCGTCGAGGAATGCCGCGGTGTAGTCGACGGGGCAGGAATCGTCGGCCAGCAGGTTGGTGGTCTTGTCGATGGAAACAAGCTGCACGCCATCCGGCGGCGTGAACTCATTCGTGTCTGAGTACTGCGGCAATTGGATGGCCTGCCTCATGAACGCTGCCCATATAGGTGCGGCGGCGCGTGCACCTTGGACGCGACCGAGATTTTCTGGATCGAGCGGGGTGTAGTCGTCATTGCCAACCCACACGATGCAAAGCAGGTTGCTTGTAAAGCCCGCGAACCATGCGTCGTGATCGGTGCCCGTCTTGCCGGCAGCGGGGGCGGTAAATCCCAATGCGCGAACGCTCGCCGCAGTTCCTCCATTCATCACTGCCTCCATCATGTTGGTCGTCAGGTAGGCAACGCGGGGATCGAGCACCTGGCGCGTCGTGGGCGAGTAGTCTTCGATGATGTCGCCAGTCGGCGTGCGCACGCTGGCCAGCATCCAGGGATCGATATGCACTCCGCCGTTGGCATAGATGGTGTAGGCGCCTGCCATGTCGAGGGGCGTGGCATCGTAGGAACCAATGGGCATCGAAGGAGTGCCCTGCGCGCTTTTGACGCCGGCGTCGCGGGCCAGCGCGGCCACGCGATCGAACCCTACCATGCTCGCCAGCTCGATCGTGGCAATGTTGTCCGACTGCATCAGGGCGTAACGAGCGGTCATCACGCCGTAATGCTCGTTTATAAAGTTGTGCGGCGTGTATTCGTAGGGAGTTCCCTCGCCATACGTGGTCGACTCGTCGGTGAGCATGGTCACCGGCGAAAATAGCGCAGTTTGCCCGGGCAGCATGGTGCCTTCGACGGCGGTCTGAAAGGCCGAAGCATAAACAAACGGCTTGAAGATGGAGCCAGTAGGACGATGTGCAACCGCGTGGTTCACCTGCGATGTGCCGTAGCTGCGCCCTCCTACGAGAGCCAGCACCTGGCCGGTGTGAGGATCAAGCGCAATGAGCGCCACCTGCGGATAGATATAGGACTGGCCGAGCTTTTTCTGCTTCGCGTGGACTCTGTCCACCAACTCGTCCACTGCGTGAATTGTGGAGTCCACAGCCTGCGACGCCAGGCGCTGCAGATCGGGATCGAGCGAAGTGTAGATGCGCAACCCTTCGCGGTTGAAGTCGCGATCGCCGAGCCTTTGCGTGAGCTGATCGTGCACCAGGTCGACAAAATACGGCGCTTCGCTTTCGTCCACGCTGGCTTTAGCCAAATGCAGCGGTTCGGCCTTGGCCGTTTCAGCTTCATCCTTGGTAATGGCGCCAGTCTCGACCATCGAGTCGAGCACAAGATTGCGGCGCTCGATGGCGCGATCCGGATGGTGAAAGGGATTCAGGCGGCTGGGGCTCTGGATGAGCCCGGCCAGCATGGCGCACTCCGCCAAATCGAGCTGACCCACGTCTTTGCCGAAGTAATCCTGCGATGCTTCGCCGAAGCCGTCGACGGAAAAACTGCCGATTTGCCCGAGGGGGATTTCGTTCGCGTACATGGCGAAGATTTGCTGCTTATCGAAGCGATGCTCGAGGATGATGCTGATGATGGCTTCGCGCGCCTTGCGCGAATAAGTGCGCTCGGGCGTAAGGAAGAATCCGCGCGCAAGCTGCTGCGTGAGGGTGGATGCGCCCTCGGTGTAGCGATGAAGGTGGAAGATGTCGTTGCGCATCGCGCCCAGGATGCGCCAATAATCGATGCCGCTGTGTTCAAAGAAGCGGCGGTCTTCGATGGCGATGACCGCATGCACAAGATTCGGGGGAATCTCGTCGTACGTGAGCACGCGGCGCTTGGTGCGTTGCGTGCCCTCGCTCAGGCCGGTAATGAGCAGCGGCTCGAGCGCGTAGCTCGAGAGCGCCTGGCCGTGCGCATCGGTTATTGCGTCCACCACACCGCCGCTCACGTGGATGGTGGCGTTATCCGGCGCGTGATAGGACTGCGGGCCGGGCTGCACCGTAATCTGCTGCACGCCTTCGCTGTAGCTTCCCAGCGGGGAAGGCTGCGCGGCGCCATCGCCCGTGTAGCCGGCCTCGTGCAGCTCGTTTCTGATCCAGTGGATGGAGAGCTTTTGCCCCGGACGCACCTCGCGCGGAGCGGCGTAGATCTGCGCGGTGTTGGCGAAGATCGGCTGCTTCAGCCGCTCATCCACAATGCCTTCGTACTTGACGTAGAAATAAGCGAAGACCGAAGCGCCAGTGACGGCGGCGACGGCAACGATCGCGAGCAGAACCAGCAGAATCCGCGACCGGAGATGATGCCCCGATTGGGACCTCGGGATTCGGACTCGTATTGCCATTGCCACTCCTCAAAAACAGCT
This sequence comes from Occallatibacter sp., assembly GCA_049517515.1. Classification (GTDB taxonomy): domain Bacteria; phylum Acidobacteriota; class Terriglobia; order Terriglobales; family Acidobacteriaceae; genus Telmatobacter. The sequence goes on along the minus strand of JBEKSA010000020.1, from coordinate 48,297 downwards.
TCCGGCTTTCAGCACTCAGCTTTCAGCTCTTTCGTGCGGAAGAAGCCATTTGGAAAACCGCCCCGCGTATCGCAGGAAGAACCCAGCCAGCTAGAGGCTTGCTTCCAGCAACCGCTCTTCTTCCACGCGCTTCCTTACCAGCGCAACCGCATCACCCAAGGCCACATCCACGCTCGTGCTCGTCAAGCGCGTCACCAGCTCCACCTGGCCTGCGGCAGCTTTCTTGCCCACGTTGATGCGATAGGGAATGCCAACCAGGTCCGCATCCTTGAATTTGACGCCGGCGCGCTCGTCGCGGTCATCCAGCAGCACATCGAGCCCCGCCGCTTCCAGTTCGACGGCGAGCCTTTCCCCGGCAGCGCGCAGCGAGAAGTCGGCCACGTTCGTAATGGTCACGACGACAGCGAATGGCGCGATAGAGGCCGGCAGGCTGAATCCGTTGGCGTCGTTCGACTGCTCGATGGCCGCCGTGAGAATGCGCTCGATGCCGATGCCGTAGCTGCCCATGATGGGCGTTACCTCTTTTCCGTTCTCGTCGAGAACGCGCGCGCCCATCGAATCGGAGTACTTGTAGCCGAGCTTGAAGATGTGCCCAACCTCGACAGCCTTGCCCACGGCGAGCATGCCCGTGCAGCCCTCCGTCGGGCAGCCCTCGCCCTCGTTCACGCTGCGGATGTCGGCGGCGATAGACCATCTGAAATCGCGGCCGGGCGTCACGTTGCGCAAGTGGTAGTCGAGCTTGTTGGCGCCGCAAACCATGTTCTTGCGGCCTTCGAGCGCATCATCGACGATGACCACAGGCGACCGGGCATCAACGTCGGAATGTAGAAAGTCGAGGCGATGCTTTCTTGAGGCTTCGCAACGTTCGGCTTCGAGAACATCCTGAGCCAGCGCCTCTTTATACCGTTCTTTACTCGCCGGATCGAGGCCAATGGGTCCGAGAAATCCTGCCGGCGCATGGAAGACTTCGTCAATCTCTTCCGCCTGCATCGGCCTTAGTTCCGACGCAAAAAGAACCGCCGCCAATTTTGCTTCGTTGACCTGATGGTCCCCTCTCAGGAACACCACCGCCGGCTTCCATTCACCGGCGATGGACGCCATGTAGGCAACGCACTTGATGTCCGACACCGGCGAAATCTCGAAGAACGCGGCCACATCGGCGATCGCGCCGCATCCCGGCGTGTAAACAAGCTCCGGCGCCCCTCCGCCCGTCGGCGCCATCTCGAGGACCGGATCGAGCCGCGAGGCTGCTTTTTCCAGATTCGCCGCGTATTTGCAGACCGGGCAGCTTGCGATCAGGTCCTCGCCGGCGTCGGTGTAGACCATGAACTCCTGCGACTGCGAGCCGCCCATGGCGCCCGAGTCGGCCTCGACAGCGACGAACTTGAGGCCGCAGCGCGTGAAGATGGCGCGATAGACGCGGTCGTGCAAATCGAAGCTTCGGTCCAGGCCCGCCTTGTCGATGTCGAAGGAGTACGAGTCCTTCATGATGAACTGGCGCACGCGCAGCAGGCCCGCCTTCGGCCGCGGCTCGTCGCGGAACTTGGTCTGAATCTGGTACCAGATCTGCGGCAACTGCTTATAACTCCGCAATTCGCCGCGCGCGATCGTGGTCATGATCTCTTCGTGCGTCATGCCCAGGCACAGGTCGGCGCCCTTGCGGTCCTTCAGGCGAAACATGGTGTCGCCCATCGTCGTCCAGCGGCCGCTCTCCTCCCACGGCTCGCGCGGCAGAATCCCCGGCAGGTAGAACTCCTGCGCGATCTGGTCCATCTCCTCGCGCACAATGGCGATGATCTTGTTCAGCGAGCGCTGGCCCATGAAGAGGTAGTTATAAATGCCGGCGCCAAGCTGGCGAATGTAGCCCGCCCGCAGAAGAAACTTGTGGCTGGCCACTTCGGCATCCGCCGGGGCTTCGCGCAAAGTGGGAATAAAGAGCTTCGACCAACGATGCATAAATGGTGTAAGCGTACTTTCCCGTCCGCGGGGGCGAACGCAAGGCAAATCAGAGCAACTCTTATTCTAAATGGACGGCGCGTAGGGGAGTTCAAAAGGCGGCTTTTGGAGCGCACATCGCTTCGCCGAAGCCCTGTGGCATACTTTCAGCCATGAATTTTCATCACATCCCATGGGAAGCGATTCTGTTCGGATTGATCAAGCTCCTCAAGATGTTCGGGATCATTCCGGGCGCGCTTGCGGCGTTCGGCGTGAAGAAGCTCTACCAGAAGTGGAGGCAGAACAAAGCCATGGCCGGGTGGCCCGCCACCGATGGAACGATTCAAAACGGAGAGGTTCATAAGCAAGGGCTGCGTTACTGGGTTGAACTTACGTACACCTATTACGTGGGCGAGTACCGTTCAGGAAAGCACGTCCACCATTTTCGCCGCGAAGAAGGCGCCGACGAATTCGTCCGGCAAGTCAAAGACAGGCACGTTCAGGTCCACTACGACGCTTCCAACCCCGACAAATCGGTCATTCTGGACCGCGACCTGGAGATGATCGCACTGCTGGCTCCGCAGTTTCGCTGACGTTCGCGTGAATTGCGTGAAGCCTAGCCGCCTCGGGAAAGCACGGCCCTCAACCAGCAGGTCTTTCTGGTCCCTGACCCCTGAAACCTGATCCCTGCCGTCAGATCAGTTCCACGCCCCACAGATCGTGCAGATGCACCACGCCTTCGACTTTTTGCTCGGCATCGACGACGATGAGCGAGGTAATCTTGCGCTCCTCGAGAATCGCCAGTGCTCGGGCCGCCAGTTCTTCTGCGCCGATCGTGCGTGGATGCGCATTCATCGCTTCGCCGGCCGTCTTGCCCAAGGCCGCCCCGCCTTCGCGTTCCAATAATCGTCTCAGGTCGCCGTCCGAGATTACGCCCCGCAGCCGTCCCGACTCCTGCACCGTCGTCATCCCCAGCTTCTTTGACGACATCTCGAAGATCACATCGGCCATCGGCGTGAAAGGGGTTACGGTAGGGACGTCTTCGCCTGTGTGCATCAGGTCGCGTACCTTGGCGAGCTGCTTGCCCAATTTGCCGCCAGGGTGCAGCTCCGCAAAATCCTCAGCGCGGAATCCCTTGCGCAGGCTCACGGCAACCGCCAGCGCATCGCCGAGCGCCAGCATCGCCGTCGTCGATGCGGTCGGAGCAAGATTCAGCCCGCAAGCCTCTCGCTCCACCGAGCAATCGAGCGCCACTTCGCTCGCTTCGGCGAGAGTCGAGTGCAGATTGCAGCAGAAGGTGATGAGCGCGTCGCCTTTGCGCTTGAGCGTGGCCAGCAGGCGCAGAATCTCCTCGGTTTCTCCTGATGCCGACAGCGCAATCACCACGTCGCCGGGCATCAGCACGCCCAGGTCGCCGTGCACAGCCTCCGCCGGATGCAGAAACAGCGCGGGCGAGCCGGTGGAGCTGAGCGTGGCCGCAATCTTCTGCGCGATGATGCCGCTCTTGCCCATCCCGGTAACCACCACCCGCCCGTTTTGCTCACCGCAGCGAATGATCATCTCCACGGCGCGCGAGAACGGCGCGGCCATCGGCCCATCGAGGCGCGCGGCAAGAGCCTCAAGCGCAGCCGCCTCGGTGCGCACCAACGCCGCGGGTTTAAACGGCTCGTCTTTCCCGGTGGGGCTCATTGGCATTTCATGCTAACAAAGACAGAGACCAGAGACCAGAGATCAGAGATCGGCTTGTGCCGAAGCCTATTTATGACAACGGCTGGAGATACGCGATCCTGTCGGCCGCTGCTATACAGATGCAGTCTGATCTCTGATCTCTGACCCCTGATCTCTGACCCCTGATCTCTGACCCCTGATCTCTGACCCCTGACCCCTGACCCCTGACCCCTGACCCCTGACCCCTGACCCCTGATCTCTGATCTCTGATCTCTGATCTCTGTTTTCCCCTCGTACAATAGAGCTACGAGGTCGATTCCGTTGCGCCGAAATACCATTGTGCTTCTTACCGTCATCTTTATTCTGGCCGTCTTTGCCTGGGCGGGATGGGCCAACTGGGAGTATCGCCGGCAGGCCGCCGAAAAACTGCTCGCCGGCGCCGGGCAGGGCGAACTGGTTCCGGCTTTTGGCGGCGACACCTTGAATTATGTTTCGCCACTCAACGGCAAGCCTGCGCCTGCCTTTGCGCTCCAGAACCTCAGCGGCAGCAAGGTCTCGCTCGCGAGCTACAAGGGCAAGGCCGTGATGATCAACTTCTGGGCCACATGGTGCGGCCCGTGCAAGGTGGAGACGCCGTGGATCGTTGAGCTGCGCGACAAGTATGCAGCGCAGGGATTTGAGGTTCTGGGTGTCGACACCGAGGGCGACGACCTGCAGGCGAGCGACAAGGCCGGATGGGCCAAGGCCGAAACCAACGCGAATAAATTCGTCACAGAGATGAAGGTGCCGTACCCGGTGCTGCTGGATGGCGACAGCATCAGCCGCGACTACGGCGGCCTCGACGATCTGCCTGCCTCGTTCTTCGTCGACCGCAGCGGCAAGGTCGTCGCGGCGTCCGTGGGCCTGACCTCGGAGAGCGACATCGAGGGGAATATCAAGAAGGCGCTGGCGGATTAGCAAGTCGGCGAGTCAGCGGCGTTAGCGGAGTTTGCCCGTTGGAGCGCGTTTCAAAACTGGCGTTTTGTATCAGGGCACGGCTTTAGCCGTGCCGATAAGACCCCAAATGAGCGCGGGCTTTAGCCCCCGAGGGCAATTCGGCGACCAAATCAAAACTATGTTTGGGGGACTGGAATCGATGGCCGCAAGAATGAAGTCAGGCTGGACAGCAACCGCGGCGTTACTGCTCGGAGCGCTGGCGGCGCACGCGCAAGTGATTCCGCCTGCCGCCCAGAATCGCTCCATCATCACGACCGACGCGGTGCAGTACCTCTTTCCCGAGCAGGTGACCGTTCCCGCGGGCAAGGCGACCCCGGTCACGCTGCATTTCCGCGTTGCGCAGGGGCTGCACATCAACTCGCACACGCCCAGCGACGACTTCCTGATCCCGACGGACTTCTCCATCCCCGACGGCATGGGCGTCCGGCTTGGAGCGGCCACTTATCCGCCGGGTAAGATCATCTCGCTGGCCTTCGATCCCAAAACCAAGCTGAGCGTCTACACCGGCGAGTTCGACATTCAGGTGCGCATCATTGCAACGCCGGGCAATCATCTGGTGCAGGGCAAGCTGCACTATCAGGCATGCGACCAAAACCAGTGCATGCCGCCCAAGACAATCAACGTACCGATCGATGTGATCGGCAAGTAGCCGTCATCAGGGATCAGGGTTCAGAGGTCGAGAACACTCGATGGGGTGCCCCATCCATTTCGCATTCTTTGCGGATAGGATGAAAAGCACAACATTCAACCAGCCGCCGGCTTGCTGGCTCGTTGACTTGCACGCCTTCACTGCGTCGAGCCGTTGTCGCCTGCGGGCAGTAACTGGTAGCTCACAAAGGCAAAGTGCGCGCCATCGGGAGCCCAGTTGGGCACGTTGTCGCTGCCCGATCCGCCCACAATCTGCACCAGGTCGCGAATCTTTCCATCGGCAACATTGAGAATGCGCAAGGTCACGTCTTTGTTGGCCGCGTGCCCCGTCACATCCTTGTCATAGGAAAGAATCAGGATCGATTTTCCGTCCGGCGAGGGATGCGCCGTCCAGTTGTGCTTCTCGTCGAAGGTCACCTGCTCGGGAGCGCTGCCATCTGCCCGCATCCGCCAGATCTGCATTCCGCCCGCGCGGTCGGAGTTGAAGTAGATCCATTTCCCATCGGCCGAAAAATCCGGATCGTCGCTCACGCCGGCGCCTGTGGTCAGCGCGATCTCCGCTCCGCCGTCCGGCGAAATGGCATAAATGTTCAGCGTGCCGTGGCTGGGCCGCGTAAACAAAATCGTCTTCCCGTCCGGCGACCAGCTATGAAAGTAGGAATCGGGATTCGCGGTCACCATGCGCGGCGCGCCGCCCGTTGCAGGCACAATATAAACGCGGCGGCCGGGATGGTCGGGCGTCGTGCAGGTCATCGCGAGCCATTTGCCGTCGGGCGAAAGGCCGTGGCTGCCTGTGCAGTCGCTGGCGTTGCCAATATCGATCTGCGTAGCCTCGGCGAGCGAGCCCTCGCCCTCGCCTGCAGGCACGCTCCACAGCTTTCCATCGCGATTAAAGATCAGCGTCTTGCCGTCGCGGCTCCAGTTCGGCGCTTCCATCTGTCCCTTGCCAGTCTGGATCACGAAGACCATGCGCGCATTGTTGTCGATGGCGATGGTCTGGAGAGTACTATAAAGCGCCATCGGCGCGGGAGTTGCCGGAGCCGTGAGCGGCGCGAGCTCCACATGCGCGAAGGTGGCCTGTTCCACCGCGTCTTTGTTGTGTGCACACACTCCGAGGCCAGCGTAGAAATCGCCGTCGAAGTGCAGCTTGATCGACGCTCCCACCTGGTGCAGCGGCTCGCCGTGTGCGCTCAGGAAAAGCGTGATGGTGTCGCCGCGCTTTTCTAGGCGCATCCGCTGTGGTGCGCCGATGTTGAAGGCAATGTCCTGCGTAGTGTCGCCCTTGTTGTGCCGGTATTGCAGCGCTGTTTCACCCGAACCGTGAACCGCCGCGTCGGCGTACATTGCGTCCGCGTCGAGCGTCTGCCGGAACATCAGCAATGCCTTGCGATGCGGGTCTGAGCCGGGGCCGGCGTCGGCCAGCTTTACGTCGGCGGTCAGCGAGACGTCGCCCGAAACTTTCCTCCACACGAAGTGGAATGCGTCGACATTGACCCAAAGATTCGCCCCCACTGACCGGATGGTGTAAACGCCCGATGCGGCATCGAAGGTCGCGACTCCCGGCGGCACAACACTCCCCACATCCGACTGGTTCTCAAAGATGCCGAGGGAACTGCCGGCAGTCTCCGCGGCTACGATGCTCGTTCCGAAAAACCCAACCGCCAACGCGGCAACTGCCGCCACTCGTTCCGCCCTTCTCATGTTCCGATGCACGATGAATCTCTCCCTTGTGGACGGAATCACTCTACGGCAAGACAGCGGCTGCTCGCCAGCGAGCAGACCGGGTGCCCCAGGTCCCGATTTTGGGACCTGGGAGAGCACAACAGCTCATGCGAGCGATGAGCGAGCGTCTGCCCCACCCGCAGGTGGTTACGCTCCCGACTTCTTCTCGATCTTTGCCCACGAATCTTTCAGCGCCAGCGTGCGATTGAAGACCAGATTGCCTTCAGTCGAATCGGGATCGAGACAGAAATAGCCCACGCGCTCGAACTGAAACCGGTCCCCGAGTTTTGCGCTGGCGAGCGACGGCTCAAGCTTTGCGCCGGTGAGAACTTCGAGCGAGTTGGGATTCAGATTGTCGAGCACGTCCTGGCCTTCTTCCAAGTCGTGAGGATCGGCCTTTGTGAACAGCTTGTCGTAGAGGCGAATCTCGGCTGAGATGGCGTACGCGGCCGAAACCCAGTGCATGGTGGACTTCACCTTGCGGCCGTCGGGCGAGTTGCCGCCGCGACTTAATGGGTCATAAACACAGTGCACCTCGACAATGTTGCCAGCCGAGTCTTTCACTACGCGCTGGGCCGTGACGAAGTAGGCGTTGCGCAGGCGCACTTCTTTCCCCGGCGAGAGGCGATAGTACTTGGGCGGAGGAACCTCGCGGAAATCGTCGTGCTCAATATAGAGCTCGCGCGAGAAGGTCACCTGGCGCGTTCCGGCCAACGGATCTTCGGGATTGTTGGCGACCTCAACGAATTCCTCTTTACCCTCTGGATAGTTATCGATGACAAGCTTGAGCGGGTGCAGCACGGCCATGGCGCGGCTGGCGCGGCGGTTCAGGTCGTCGCGCTGGAAATGCTCAAGCATCTCAACGTCCGTTGTCCCATTGGTCCGCGAGGCGCCGATGGCTCCGCAAAAGGCGCGGATGGCTTCCGGCGTGAAGCCGCGGCGGCGAATGCCGGTAATGGTTGGCATGCGCGGGTCGTCCCAGCCGTTGACGTGACCTTCCTGCACGAGCTGCAGGAGCTTGCGCTTGCTGAGCAGCGTGTAAGTGAGGTTGAGGCGGTCGAATTCAATTTGCTGCGAGGGAAAGATTCCGAGCTGCTCGATGTACCAGCGGTAGAGCGGCTGGTGATCGGCGAATTCGAGTGTGCACATGGAGTGTGTGACGTGCTCAATCGAGTCGGACTGCCCGTGCGCGAAGTCGTACATGGGATAGATGCACCACTCGTCGCCGGTGCGATGGTGTGTGGCGTGGAGGATGCGATACATCACCGGGTCGCGCATATTCAGGTTGGGCGAGGCCATGTCGATTTTGGCGCGGAGCACGCGGCTGCCGTCGGGGAATTCGCCGGATTTCATTCGTTGAAACAGGTCGAGATTCTCCTCAATCGTCCGGCTGCGATAAGGGCTGTCCGTCCCCGGTTCAGTCAGCGTGCCGCGGTGCTGGCGAATCTCATCGGCCGTGAGGTCGTCGACGTAAGCCTTGCCGGCCTTGACGAGTTGCAGGGCCCACTCATAAAGCTGCCCGAAATAATCTGACGCGTAGCAGAGGCGGTCCCAGTCGAAGCCTAGCCAGCGCACGTCCGTCTTGATGGATTCGACGTACTCCGTCTCTTCCTTCTCGGGATTGGTGTCGTCGAAGCGCAGGTTGGTCTTGCCGCCAAATTCATCCGCAAGACCGAAGTCGATGCAGATGGCTTTTGCGTGGCCGATGTGGAGGTAGCCGTTGGGCTCGGGCGGAAAGCGCGTTTGGACGACCGCGTCGCCGTACTTCTTGGTGCGCACATCCTCTGCGATCTGGTCGCGGAGAAAATTGTTGATCGCGCGAGCATCTTGATTTGGAACGTCTTGGCTTTCCGGATTCGAATTGGTCATAACTTCAGTTCCTGACGGTCTGTGCTTAAGCGAGCGATTGTAGGTTCTTTTCAGCCTGGCGGATGCGCTCGAGGCACACCTCGCGGCCAAGGACAACCATGGTTTCAAAAAGCGGCGGCGCATTCTTGCGTCCGCAAACGGCGACCCGGATAGGCTGAAACATCGGCCCGGCTTTGAGTCCGAGCGAGGCCGCAGCTCCGCGCAGAGCTTTGTCCAGCGAATCGTGGTCGAAGGTAGTTCCCGGCAAAACCTCCAGCGCGGTTTGCAAAACACGGCGAGCCAGCGCGGCATCGCCTTTCTGGGGAATCAGCTCCGCCGGATCGTACGGCGCAAGCTTGTCGACAAAGAAAAAGTCAGCAGCCGAAACCGCATCGCGCAACAGCTTGATGCGCTCGCGGATGAGCGGCGTGACGGCGAGTATTTTTTCGGGCGAGGCATTGAAGCCAGCCTGCTCGAAGAATGGCTTCAGGTCGGCGCTGAGCTCGTCGACCGGCAGTGCGCGGATATGTTCGGCGTTGAGCCAGACGGCCTTGGCGTCGAATGGATCGTCGTCGGTAAAGTTCACGACCGCATTGGCGCGGTTGACGCCCTCGAGCGTGAACAGGTCACGAATCTCGGTCAAAGACAAAAATTCACGGTCGTTTTTGGGCGACCAGCCCAGCAGGCAGAGAAAGTTGACGAAGGCCTGCGGCAGGAAGCCCGCATCCCGGTAGGTCGTCACGCTCACGACAGGGCCATGTTTGCGCTTGGAGAGTTTGGTGCCATCGGGAGCGACAAGCAGAGGAAGATGCGCGAACAGCGGCGGCTCGGGGCCAAGGCCCTCGAAGATCAGCAGGTGCTTGAAGGTGTTGGTCAGGTGATCCTGGCCGCGGATGATGTGGCTGATGCGCAGATCGGCATCGTCGACGCACGAAGCGAGGTGATAGGTCGGCATTCCGTCAGAGCGCAGCAGCGCGAAATCTTCCACCTCGTCGGCCAGCTTTTGCTGCGCACCGTAAACGCCATCGACGAATTGCAAAATACGGCCCTCGCCGCGCGGCACGCGATAACGCAGCGCGAACGGCTCACCCGCGGCGGCGCGACGGTCACTCTCTTCACGCGGAAGCTCGCGCATGCCGGGATTGAACAGCCACGCGCCCTGCGAGGAGGAATGCTCTTCATCCGTCGCGTGCGCCGGAGTGAAGTCGCGATAGGCAAGGCCCTTGGCGAAGATGGCCTCCGCTTGCTGGCGGTGCAGGACCAGGCGCTCAGATTGCTTGTACTCTTCGTCCCAGTCGAGGCCCAGCCAGCGCAGCCCCTCAAAGATCGACTGCACGCTGGCGTCGGTGTTGCGCTCGACGTCGGTGTCGTCCAGTCGCAGCACCATCGTGCCGTGATTGTGGCGCGCGTAGAGCCAATTGAAGATAAACGTTCGCGCGCTGCCCACGTGCAGGAAGCCGGTGGGCGAGGGCGCAAAGCGAACGCGCGGAGTAGCAGAGCCGGAGGAGTTGGGATCAGGCATCGTGTGGTTTCGTTTACCTTCACGATGCTATCGCAACGCTCCCTGTCTCGCAGTGTTCAGCAGTCTCACTGCTGCGGCGGCAGAGGCGGCTGCGGATACGGCGGTTGTGGCGGATACGGCGGCGGATACATCATCTGCGGCACCGGCACAACCTTCCACTGCGCAAAGGCCAGCACGTAGATCAGAATCAAATTGCCGAAAGGGATAATATTCAGAAGCGAAAGCCAGGGCGAGAAGCCGGCCTTCTTGCAGATGAACCAGAAGGGGATGATGATGATCGCCAGGCCAATCAAAATGATGAGCGGCAGGATCGCCATCATGGCCACGACGATGTGCTGAATCTGATCCGGGTTGAGTTGCTGTTGCAGCAGGAATGCGAGATTGAACATAGAAGCGCTCCAATGCGGAATTGGTTTCGCAGCCAAGGTACAGCTAAACCCATGAATCTTCAATAAAAAACTTCGAATGGTCTTGCGCAGCGGAGATTCGAATGGCAGGCGCGCAGACGTCAGGGAATTCCACGCCCCCCGCGTGCTGGTCCCTGATCCCTGTCTCTAAGTGATGTCTTCCGTGTCGTAGACCGGCGTGATGGTCCGCTTCTTGGGCACGCCGTGCACCGAGCTCAGTAGGTCCTCAACCACATCTTCGAGTTGGCGCTGGCTCTCGACCACTTCGCTCATGCTCTTCAACTCTTCCGGTTCCTGCACGCGCTCGACGAGCGCCACGGCGTGGCACTGGGCCACATGATCCAGGTTCAGTCCCTCGGGCGTCTTGGCCTTGATGCTCACCTGATCGATGGATACTCCCAGCAGGTCGGCAATATGGGAGCTCATTTCACCCGCGATGGGCGCGATCTTGGGCGCGGCAAGGATCAGCGTTGTGTCGATGTTGACGATGCAGTATCCCGCGTGTTGCAACTCTTCCAAAGCCAGATTGAGAAAGATGGCGGAGTCGGCGTCTTCCCAGCGCGGGTCGCCGGGCGGAAAGAAGCTGCCGATGTCGCCCGCGGCCACCGCGCCCAGCAGCGCATCGGTAATGGCGTGGAGCAGCACGTCGCCGTCCGAGTGGCCGGCCAGGCCTTCGGGATGGTCGAGCGTCATGCCTCCCAGGCGCAAGGGCACACCGGGCTTGAATTCGTGCGAGTCGTAGCCAAATCCGATGCGTGTGTCCATCATTTCCGCGCCTGTTCTCTTAGTCGCTGATACTTGCGATCTTAATTCCTTTTCCAGGAAATGTAGTGTCCAGGATGCCTCTTATCGGGAATTTATTTCCCCGATTTGGGCGCCACCGATGCGAACGAACTGCCTGTCGTGCGTCGGGGTTTCCGTGAGCACGCGGCATGTCGGTCTACCTGACCATTGAAAACGTGCCAATGCACTCCATATCGCCGGTGCCGTCAGCATGAACTAAACCTGAACAAGTACCGGTCCCCTTGGTGGATTTGTATCTTCCGGTACCACCTTCAAGCTTCCATCTTTGTGTGAAAGGCTTTGTGATGTCCGTTGAAAAGGATCCTTCATAGGAGTAGTACACCTTGTCTCCGTCCCTCATTGTCACATTCAAGTGGCCATGTACGCTCACGGATGCATTCAGCATCTCTTGGAACTCTGTATATTCACTCTCGTCTTCCGGGAAGTTTGCGGCGCTTGCCGTCGATTTGCAACTGCCCTGGATGATCGTAAAGTTGTGATTCGGCGCATCGCCCACGGCCACGTTGTAGAAGACCGATGGTTTCTGGCAGAACCACCTTGTATCGACCCGGTTCTGAGCCAATGCGGGGAAGGCCAGGCAGAGCAAAGAACATGCAACCCAAACGGTCTGTCTCATTCAGATCCTACCCTTGCAACTCGGATCGAAGACTCGACTGCGGTGATGCCCCGTCACTTGCCGCGCTGCCGCAGGTAGAACTCGGCCAGTTCCAGGTCGCCCGGCTGCGTAATCTTCAGATTAACCTGAGAACCGTGCACTACGGCTACCGGAATTCCCGCTCGCTCGGCCAGCGAAGCCTCGTCGGTGCCCACAAAGCCGTCGGCAATGGCCTCGGCAAAGGCGCGCTGCAGCAGCCCAAAGCGAAATCCCTGCGGCGTTTGCGCCTGCACCACAAATTCGCGCGGAATGGTCGCCGTCACCAGTGCTCCGTGAGCCGTCCGCTCCACCTGCTTGATGGTGTCCGTGGCGGGCATGCCCACGATGGCGGCGCCGTACTCGGCCACCGCATCGATGGTGCGCTCGATAGTGGCTGCGTCGATCAGCGGCCGCACCGCGTCGTGGACCAGCACAATGTCGTCAGGCTCTGCTGGTAGCGCGTCGAGCGCGTTGGCCACCGATTCCTGGCGCTTTTCGCCGCCTTCCACCACATGGACTTGGCCCGCGAATCCGTACTCTGCCACCTGCGCCTCCGCGCGCTCCATCTCCGGCTTGCGCACGGCCACGTAGATCGCCGTCACCCGCGGCGCCGCGGCAAACGCGCGCAGCGAGTGGATGAGGATGGGAACGCCGTCGAGCGCCAGAAACTGTTTGGGCTGCGGGTTGGGCTGCGGGCCCGACATCCGCGTGCCCAATCCCGCAGCTGGAAGAATGGCAAAGACTTGCATAACTCGTGGAGTATACATCGGCGGAGGTTGATGCCGCAGCGAAGACGCGCCTCCGCACAGAGCAAGCGCACTGTTTTTGACAGGCACGCCTTTAACGGCTGCAGGTGCCCACCTCGCCCGCGACGGCCCGGCCAGCACCTTGACCTGCTAGCATCACCCGATCGAAAGAACTCTTGGAAATTGTGCTTGCGAGAATTGGGAACTCTAAAGCTCCGGTTCTCGCATCCACAGCTTATCGCGATAGGAGGACACCGTGGACAAGGTTCAGAAAGAATTGCGCCTGCTCAAAATCTATGCACTTATTTCAACCATTTTGTTTGTCGCTTTGTTTTGCCTGGCGTTCAGGAGCCGCGGCAGGAAGGCCGAGTTTGATGAGATCGACGCCAAACGGATTAACATCGTCGAACCTGACGGGAAGATCCGTCTCACTTTGGCCAACCGCGAGCGAATGCCCGGGGGACAGATGGCAGGAGTCGATCTGACCGCCCGCTATGGGAACCGCGCCATGTCGAACAATGGCCCTGCGACAGCCGGACTTGTCTTCTTCAATGATGACGGTGACGAATGTGGCGGCCTTGTATACGGAAGCAAGATTGTGGATGGAAAGCCGACTGCGGTCGTTCGTCTTTCTTTTGACCATTACCGCCAAAATGAGGCACTTGACATTGTGCAAGGCGAAGAGGGCGGCACGAGCCGCTCTGGATTGGAAGTCGTGGATACGGGCGAGCAGATTACCGCGGATGAGGTGCGACAAGTCAATTCCATCCTCCTCAGGCCTAACGGTCCTGAAAAGGATGCGGCTATGAAGAAGTTCGTCAGCGAGCATGCAGCCACATTCAAATATGCGCCTCGGTTGTTTGTAGGGCGCTTGCCAGAGAACGACGCATCCGCTGTGGTCCTGATGGACGCTGAATCACGGCCGCGCATCCGCATGGAGGTGGATGCATCCGGCGCTCCATCGCTCCAGTTCCTCGACGAGCATGGCAACGCTACATACAGCCTGCCCGGCGCCTCCGGCAACAATGACCATTCGACACACTGATCTCCAAAACCGGGTGTGCCACCGGCCAGCGCGCAGCCTGAACCGCATCCAGGGCAGCGCCTTATGATCTTGGAATGCGCTCCTTGCCGCCCATCGACACCGCGCTGCTCAAGCCCGGAATGCGCCTGGCTGTTGCGCTCTCTGGCGGCGCAGACTCGGTGGCGCTTCTGCGCGTTCTGGCCGCGCGCAGCGCGGAGTTGGGACTTGCGCTGCACGCTGCCCATCTGCACCACGGTTTGCGCGGAGCCGAGGCCGACGCCGATCTGGAATTCTGCCGCGAGCTGGCTGCCAAGCTCGGCCTTCCCTTTCACGAGGCGCGCGTGGACACGGCGCGCGAAGCTGCAGCCGATCCAAAGTCGGGCAAGGCAGCAGAGACTATCGAAGAGGCTGCGCGCCGCCTGCGCTACCAGTGGTTCCGGCAACTCTTGTCCAAGAGTCCGCCCCATGCAGTGGCGCTCGACGCAATCGCCACTGCGCACACGCTCGACGACCAGGCCGAGACGGTTCTTGCCAAGTTTCTGCGCGGGGCGTGGACCGAAGGTCTATCGGGCATTCATCCAAAACTTGAAAGCCCGGGGGGCCTCATTCTGCGGCCGCTGCTTGCCGCGACCCACGCTGAAATCGAGGCCTACCTGCGCCAAATCGGTCAGGATTGGCGCGAGGACACGTCGAATCGTAATCTGACCTTCACCCGCAATCGCATCCGCCATGAGCTGCTGCCGCTGCTCGAGGGATGGAATCCCCGGCTGCGCGAGCACATGGCGCAAATGGCCGCGTTGGCCCTCGACGAAGAAGCGTGGTGGCAGGCTGAGCTCGGCCGGCTCGCCCCGCAGTTGCTGCTGCCGGGGCGTCCGGTTCGCGGGGGCGGCCGCGCTGCTGGTGCCGGCCTCGATTCCGGCCTGGCCATCGAACTGACTCGGCTGGCCGTGCTTGCTCCGGCGCTGCAAAGGCGGCTCGTTCGCTACGCCGCCGCTCAGTTCGGCGCCGCGCTCGACTTCACCGCGACTGAAGCCGTGCGATCGCTAGCCCTAACCGGCCGCGCTGGCCAAAAGCTGGCGCTGCCGCAAGGCCTGCGAGCGGAGAGAACCGCCCGCGAGCTGCGGCTGTCGACTCACCTCGAACCAACTTTAAAGGGCAAAAGCACGGGAGTGCGGCCGCCGCCGATCTACGAAGCCGCAATTCCAGGCGAGATCGATGCGCCGGCCTTCGGGCTCCGGCTCCGCATCGAGACCGCCCCCTCCGCAACGTCGAGTGGAAGCGCAAATGGCCGCATCGGCCCCGCCGGAAAGACGGCCATCCTCCGCAACTGGAATCCCGGTGACCGCGTGAGGCTTCGCCACTCAGCCGGGCCTCGGAAGGTGAAGGAAGTGCTGGAACGTCTGCGGGTTACGGGCACTGACCGGGCAGTCTGGCCCGTTCTCGAGATCGATGCGCGTATCGTCTGGATGCGCGGCGTCGAGCTCGAACCGGACCCTGAACTATTGATTTCGGCGGATTTTTCCGGCGCAGTCTGCGCCGAACCTCAGGCCCGGACCAGCCCGGAAGACCGGTGACGCTCGAGGTCCTGCCCCTTTCGTAGCATGGGCCTGCCTCCAACTTCCACTGCCCGGGGAGTACAATCGGGTTACTGCTTCTCAGGCGGCGCGCCATGCGTGTCTCCGGGGGACGTTCTGTAGTTTTTGCCACTTTAACGGGCGCGGGGGCGTCTAAGAAAGTGGTGTTAGGCCAGGGTTGATCGTTGGGGGTCGCGGTAGCTGTTTCGCCTTCGCCGCGAAAAGGAGACGTTGGTGAATTCGAGCGTTAAAACCATAATGTTTTGGCTCTTTATCCTCATCTGCCTCGTGCTTTTATGGGGCGTGGTGGAGAAGAGCACCGGCATGGCGAAAGAGACGGAGTACGCTTACTCCGACCTCTATGACAAGGTGGTCAACAATCAGGTAAACGACGCCACCATCCAGGGCGACGAACTGAAGGGCCATCTGAAGGTCTCGCCCAAAGACGAGTTCCACACCACGTTGCCCAGCAACTACGAAGACCTCTTGAAGGCGATGATCGCGGCCAAGGTGAGCTTCTCCATCAAGGAGCCGCAGAACAACCTTCTCATTCCCCTTCTTATCAACGCGGGCCCATTTGTGCTGCTGATTGCTGTTTGGTTCTTCATGCTGCGCCAGATGCAGTCGGGCGGCAACAAGGCGTTGTCGTTCGGCAAGAGCCGCGCGCGCCTGCTCTCCATGCAGCAAAAGAAGGTCACGTTCAAAGACGTGGCCGGCGTGGATGAGGCCAAGGAAGAGCTGAAGGAAATCATCGAGTACCTGCGCGAGCCGCAGAAGTTTCAAAAGCTGGGCGGCCGCATTCCTAAGGGCGTGCTGCTTGTCGGGCCTCCGGGAACCGGCAAAACGCTTCTGGCGCGTGCTGTGGCCGGCGAGGCCAACGTTCCCTTCTTCTCCATCTCCGGTTCCGACTTCGTCGAAATGTTTGTCGGCGTCGGCGCAAGCCGCGTCCGCGACCTCTTCGAGCAGGGCAAGAAGAACGCCCCCTGCATCATCTTCATCGACGAAATCGACGCTGTCGGCCGCCATCGCGGCGCAGGCTTGGGCGGCGGCCACGATGAGCGCGAGCAGACCCTGAACCAGTTGCTCGTCGAGATGGACGGCTTCGAATCAAACGATGGCGTGATCCTGGTGGCGGCTACCAACCGCCCCGATGTGCTCGACCCCGCTCTGCTGCGGCCCGGCCGCTTCGACCGGCGCGTGGTTGTGGGCCTGCCCGATATTCGCGGGCGCGAGGAAGTCCTCAAGGTGCACGTCAAGAAAGTTCCCGTCTCCGACGACACCAACTTAAACGTGCTCGCGCGCGGTACGCCGGGCTTCAGCGGTGCGGATCTCGCTAACATGGTGAACGAGGCGGCGCTGAACGCGGCGCGCCTGAACCGCAAGCAAGTCACCATGTACGACTTTGAGCTGGCCAAGGACAAAGTCCTGATGGGCGCGGAGCGCAAGTCGATGCTGCTCAGCGACGAGGAGAAGCGCGTCACTGCGTATCACGAGGCCGGCCACGCGCTGGTTTCGCTCAAGCGCGACAACTCCGACCCCGTGCACAAGGTCACGATTATTCCGCGCGGCATGGCGCTGGGCGTCACCGTTCACCTGCCCGACGACCGGCACAACTATACGCGCGAGTACCTTGAAACACGGCTGGCTATGCTCTATGGCGGCCGCGTGGCCGAGGAGATCTTCCTCAACCAGATGTCCACCGGCGCGGGCAATGACATTGAGCGAGCCACGGAACTGGCGCGTTCCATGGTCTGCGAGTACGGCATGAGCCGCCTGGGGCCGCTCACCTTCGGCAAAAAGGAAGAGCAGATCTTCCTGGGCCGCGAGATTGCGCAGCATCGCGATTTCAGCGAGGAGACGGCGCGGCAGATCGACCTCGAAGTTCGCCGCCTGATCGACGAAGCCTATCAATCGGCGCATAACCTGGTGGAATCGAATGCCGACGCCATGCACCGCATCGCCGCCGCGCTGCTGGAGCGCGAGACCATCGACGCCGAGGAGCTGAAACTGCTGCTTGAGGGCAAGGCGCTGCCTGAGCTGCGGTCAGCGCTTGCCGGGGGAGGCGATGACGGTACCCCGCAGCAGGTTCTCAAACCCGAAAGCCGCGGGCCAGGCACTGGCGGCGGCTTGCCCGAGGGCTCGCCTTCGCCGGCGTAACCACCTGCGGTGGGGGTCCGCCGCGGCGGACGGCTTCGCCGCCAAACAGCAATCGACAAGAATAAAGGGCTGCTCTTCGGAGCGGCCCTTTTTGTTGTTCGAAGAAATCTCCGCTTCGTTGAACCTTCCGCCAGGTTGCTTCGACATAATGGTTGAACGCACATGGAAAGCAAGGATCGAGCGCCATACGAGTGGCTCGCGCTCCGTTGCCAGAGCGGCGAAAAGGGCGCATTCGAGGACCTGATCGCGGCGATGGAACGGCCGCTGCTTTATTACGCCATGACTCTAACCGGCAATCAGGACAGTGCGCTCGATGTGCTTCAGGAGGTTTGGATCAAAGCGTTTCGCAGCATCCGCAAGTTGCGAGACCCTGGAGCGTTGCGCCAGTGGCTGTACTCGATCACGCATGGAATTGCGGTGGATCGAATCCGAAAAAACTACTCGCGCGAGCAGGCGGAGAAGGTTCAATGCGAGGATTTTCAGGAGGCCGAGGAACCGTCGTTCGCCGAAGAGGACGCCGCCGCGGTCCATGCGGCGTTGAATCAAATCGGCCTCCATCAACGCGAGGTTCTGGTCCTGCATTTTCTTGAGGATCTGTCGCTGGCGGAGATTGCAAAAGTCGTCGGTTGCTCCGAAGGCACCGTCAAGTCGCGAATCCACTATGCCAAACGGCAAATGAAACAGATTCTCGAAGGAGTGAAATATGGCACAGCAAACGAATAACCTGCGCGAACGTCTGCTCGCGGCCCTGCCGCAGCCGGAAAACCTCGCCGCCTATCGTGAAGAGACCGCTGCGTTGCTGGCAAAGCACGCAAGAGCGCTTCGCTGGGATAAAATCGCGGCAAACACGTTCGTATTCCTCGCTGTCTTGCTCTTCTGGTGGAGCATTTACCCCGGGCGCCTGGGCCCAATGGCGGCTCATAGCTTTCAATTCGGCAGTGCCCTCCTGTACTTCGTGGGTGCGATCTACGCGGTGCAATACAAGGTCTATGACAGCCAAGTCGCCACCCTGAAGGAAATCAAGCAGGTCCAGCTCCAGGTCCTCGAGTTGCAGGCCTCGCTTAAAGCAGACGGCCAGCGCCAACCCTGACCCCGAACCGCTGCTCGCTGTCCATCGTCTGCGCTTGCTGTATACTTCCCCCGCAGACCTCATCGCCGCTCGCTTGTGAATTTAACTTGAGAGTGCGGACGGCTTCGCTGATTCCCACCAAAATGCTAAGAGGAGCACTCCGCATGAACGCCCCCGTTGGCCGTTTTGCCCGCCGTTTCGCCCGCCGGTTCCTGGTTTTACCGCTCGTCCTCATGGCCTTCGCGGTCGTCTTCGCGTTCGGGGCCCACGCCGCTCCCGTTCTGATGATCTCGATCGACGGCCTCAAGCCCGAGTACATCACGCAAGCCGATGCGCACGGAATGAAGATCCCCTATCTGCGCACACTCCTTGCCAATGGGACCTACGCTGATGGCGTGGTCGGCATCTGGCCGACTATCACCTATCCCAGCCACACCACGCTGATCACTGGCGTTTGGCCTGCCGAGCATGGCATCAATAACAATCAGATTTTCGACCCGTTCCTCCAATTTGGAAGCGCGTGGAACTGGTACGCGTCCGAGATTCGCGTTCCCACTCTGTGGCAGGTCGCGCACCGGGACGGCCTGCGCACGGCCAGTGTCGGCTGGCCCGTCAGCGCTGGCGCAACCGACGTCGACTACCTCATCCCGGAATATTGGCGTGGCGCAAGTCCGTCATTTTCTGCCAATCCCGACGACCAACTCCTGATGGCGGCGCTCTCACGGCCCGACACGCTCATTCAGCAACTGAAGCCCGCGGTTGGCCCTTATATGAACGGCAACGACACCTCGATCGCCGGCGACGAGATGAAGACCCGCTACGCGCTCGAAATTCTGCGCCGCTTCAAGCCGGTATTCATGACTCTGCATTTGAGCTCGCTCGATGAGACCCAGCATGCGCACGGTCCGTTCAGCCCGGAAGCCTGCGCCGACCTCGAAGCGCTCGACGGCATGGTGGCGCGGCTCGCGCACCAGGTGTTCGCTAACAATCCTTCCGCTGTGCTGGTCATCGTCTCCGACCACGGCTTCATGAATATTTCCAATTCCGTTAACCTTGCCATCCCGTTTCTTCAGGCGGGCCTGATCAACGCGACGATGGTCCCAGGCAAAGCTCCGGTGGTCAACTCATGGAAAGCTGAGCCGTGGATGGCCGGTGGAATGGCGGCGATCATGCTCCACGATCCGAACGATCGCGGAACCGAACAGCAGGTGAAGACGATGCTCGACGGCCTTGCCGCGGATCCCGCGAACGGAATCGCGGAGATTCTCGATCGCGACGCGATCAAAAAGCGGGGCGCCTTTCCCGAAGCGGCATTTCTAGTGGTTTTGAAGCCCGGCTACTATACCGCAAACGGACTCGCGGGCAGCCTTGTCACTCCGATTCCCGGCAACCGCGGCTCGCATGGGTTTTCGCCTGAGTATCCGGAGATGCGCTCGTCGTTCTTTGCTGTGGGAGCCGGTATCGCACATCATCGCGACCTTGGCCTGGTGGATATGCGGCAGATCGCGCCGACCGTGGCCGGAATCCTCCATGTGCCCATGCCCACGGCTAAGGCAATGCCCCTCCACGTCGCGCCGTAAGTGCGTAGTCCATCGACCGCGGAGCTTGGTATGGCCTGAAGAGCTTCAGGTTTTCCTTGTTCCCTCGGTCCCTTGTTATCTTGTTCCCTGCATTTAGAAAATCTTGTAGCTGATTCCCACACTGCCGCCGTAGGGCGAGAGTACGGGAGTCAGGCGCCACTGCTGATATTCGAAGTCGATGGCGCGCAGCGTGAACCGGCGGGTCAGCCTGTAGTCCACGCCGCCGCCGTAGTCGAGGACGAATGCATCCCCCTGCATGAGAAAATTGGCGCTGCCCATGCCGACCAGAAACTTGCCATAAGGCGTGATGCGGTGAAACGTGACAATGGGAATCCGCGGACCGATCAGGTAGGTATTTTCGCCGTTTCCGGTCGGTGGAATGCCCCAGTAGTACTGGTTGTAGCGCAGCCAGTGGCCTTCGGCTTCCACCTGGAGCCAGCGGCTGAAATGGACGTCTACGAAGGCGCCGGGGCCATAGAGCCGGTTGGGACTCGTATACGCGATGCCCAATCCATCGTAATCAGGCTGGAACATGGAGCCCAGTGCGCCGGCGGAAATGCTGAGGTTGTGCGAAGTGGCCGCAGGCACAACCTGCCCATGCGCGGAAACGATGGCGAGGGAAGAAACGGCGCAAAAGAGCGCCACAGCATTTCCGATTCTGGTCCGCACAGGAAAGCAGCGGCCAAGTGGCTTTTTCCCAAAGGAAAAGCCACCTTGAACGATCTCAAGAAGGCAGCAAGTGAATCGGAAATGCTCCAGGATCGATTTCTTCATAAGCAAGACACAAATCCACTTCCTGTGAATCTTCGTTTCGCAAGGCAATGTCAATCGGACTCACACTCCGGACCGCATTGGGTGCGCTCATTTGAAACGGCGCACCGTGTGCGATCTCGGCGGGACTCATTTTATCTTATGGCTGCGGGTTCTGTGCTGCAGGTGGTTGCTGCGGTGGCGGCGGTGTGCCGCCGGCCGCGGTCTGCTGATCGGGTGTGGCAGCGGAGCTGCTCGAAGGTTGAGCCGGCGGAGCAGGCGGGGCATTAGCGGGTGCGGCGGCCGGTTGATCATTCGCGGGCTTTGCACCGGGCGCGGCCACCACTGGCGCCGACGCAGGCGGTTCCGCACTGGCCTCTTCATAGTGCTGCAGCTTGTAGAAGATCGGCGTCACCTCGAACGGCATCTTGTCGCGTGCGTTCATCGGCGCATAGCGCTTGGCGCTCAGCATGTGCACGGTATCGTCCCAGGGATCGGTCTTGAGCCAGCTTCCCAAGGGCAGCGCGGGCGTCTGCGCCAGGTCGTCCCAGTTCAGTTTCGGAGCCATGTGCTCCACCGCCGCCATCCACGGCGTGCCATCTGCCTTCAGCAGCGAGTCGCCCAGCATCGGCGTATTCAGCGCCTTCAACTCCTTCGCCCGGTCCGCCAATTGCTCGTAGTAAAGGCCCGCGTTCGCCAACCGGTCCTTGTACATGGAATTCTCAAGATACTCCATCGCCTTCTTCGACGCGGTGTCGTTGTCCACGTCGGAGTGATTCATATTGATGCGCTTGAAGGTGGCCTCGTCGGGGAACAACAAACGGTCGTTGAAGGCATAGCGCGTGTCGATGTGGTGGCCCATCGCGATGTGAGCCAGCTCCATGGCGACTACCGAGGCGATCGCTTCTTCGCTGGGCAGCGAGTCGATCAGCCCCTTGCTGAGCAGGATTGTGTTGCCCACGGTCGTGGCTTCCACGGTATCCGTAAGCAGCACGCGCGTGTGAAGCTGATCGGTGAAAGCCAGGTTGTTGGGCACCACCAGGTTGATCACTATCTGGTCCAGAACCTTGTTCTCATAGCCGCCGGAATCGAGCGGCGCCACCAGCCCCGCTTCCACCAGCCGGTCGATCACGTTGTTCTCGGCCTGCGTGATCCACATCCGCGAAGCCTGCAGCGGACCCACATCCTGCGAGTCGTCGCTCTTGTCCACGGCTTCGTCCACTTTCACGCTCACGTTTTCGCTCTCGCGTGTGGGCAGCTTCAGCGAGTAGCCCCAGAAGTGCGTCTGCGCCTTCAGGCCCACTTGCTTGCTGGCCTCGGTGCGCTGCGTCTCTTCCACGTAAACCGCCACCGGCAGCCAGATTCCCGGCTGCACGTTCATGCGCCAGCTGTCAAAGTGAAAGAAATATTTTGAGGCGTCCTCCGTCGTGGGTCCGGTGTAGGTGCCGTTGAAGCGGACTACGTTGGCGCCGTCATCCTCGATCCAGATGCGTCCGTAGAACCGGCCGATGCCCTTGACGTCGGCCTTGGGATGCACGTCGTAGACCCAGGTGCGCACCGAGCCTAGAAATTCGCGGCGCACAAAGCTGAACACATAATGCTGCTGGTCGAATCCCGACGGGTCGATGAACATCATCTCCATAAATCCGTTGGGATTGTAGGTAAACTTCTCCAGCCCCAGCGCCTTGCTCAGTCCCGTCATGGCAGCGAAGGAGCCCTTGAAGAAACCATGCTTGGTCTCCTCCTTGGGCTCGTAGGACTTGTCGAAAAACCCTTTGCTGAAGTCCACACGGCTGAGCATGTATTGGTCGTCCGTTGGCACTTCATAGAGCTTCACGTCCGGACGCGTGTCCTGGATGTAGGTCTCCACCAGCGGCGTGCGCAATTGGATGTTCTTGATGAGCACCTTTTCCTGCGCGACGGCCCTTTGCACCAATGCGGCCTGGTCGGCAGTGAGTTGGCGCGCCTGTTCGTACTTTGGCTGCTTCTTTGCGTGCGCGCAAGCAACACTCATGGTCAGAATCAGGAAGGTTAGGGGGATCTTCCGAAACATCATGTGTGACTCCTGTTGAATTTTGTCCGGCTTTGTTCCCGGCCTGCTCGCCGTTCCGGGCGCTGCGGCTGAGTATCGGGCCATTTTCTTCCTTACCATGGTGATGCTACGCCAATTGGGGCGCGATGCTACGCCAACTGGAAGGTAATGGTAATCTTCGTCGTTACGTCCACGGGCTGGCCATTGTTCGTTGCCGGGCGAAATCGGATTTGCTCCGCCACGCGCTTGGCTTCTTCATCAAGCCCGTGACCGAGTCCCTGAAGCACGCTGCGCACGACCACCTGTCCGCTGGCCAGGAACGTCACGCTCAGGACCACATCTCCTTCGACGTGCAACTGCCGCGCTTCGTTTGTGTAGCGCACCGGCGGCTTGGAAAGAACTTCCACCTCCGTCGCGCGAACCACCTGGGTGGTCATCCTTGGCGCCGCAGCCACCTGCGTCATGCCTGGAATCCCGGCCGTCGCCACCTTGCCATAGTTAGACGTGTTTCCGCTGCCCGTCGCTCCCGGAATGCCGGCCGAGGCCACTTTTCCCAGGTTGCCGGCGCTGGAACCGTACTTGGTTCCATTGCCGAGGCCGGTCGAGCCCACCACTCCGTGCGGCGCCACTGCCGGGCCATTCATGCCGCCATAAGGATTTCCGATGGCGGCCACCGTGGCCGGACGTGTGGCATTGGGATTGGGCGTTACTCCAAAGGTCTGGCCCAGATGCACGGGCGCCGTTGACGGCTTGACCGTCGAGTTCTGCGCGGGCATCGCGGCCGCCAGAGCGGCCTTGGGCTGCGGCGCCAGGATCACCGTCTGCGGTTTCGGTTGCACCGCCGGCAGAACCACCTTGGCTTCCATCTGAATCGGCTTCGGCTCGGGCTTTGGCTTGGGCATTTCGATCTGCCGCGGCTGCAGCTCCACCTTGGGTGGCTCCGGCGGCGGAGGCAGCTCCTGCGGTGGCGGCTGCTTGATCTTCACCGCCGGCGGCGGATTGTTGGGGACCACGAGTTCCGTCATCTCGTAGTGCTGTTGAAGCACCTGTTTCGCCGTCATGCCAATAACGATGGCTGTCACGGCGATCAACACGTTGATGCCGCCGCTCATGATGAAGGCTAGCGGACGGCCCTCGGGCTCGGGCAGCAAACCGAATGTGCTCTGTCCAGGGGTATACGATGTCGGCATCTCTTTAAACCTCGCTTGCGGCCGCCGCTCCGGCGGAGGGCCAACTCGGGAAAAAATGGCAGATTCGGGGTTCGCAAACCATCACGCCTGCTGACTGCTGCGCCCTTTCAACTGCTGGCTGCTGCGCCCTTCCAACTCTTTGACGACGTTCAACCGAACAAAAACTGTTTCTGCCACCCGCTCATGAGCCAAAAAAGTCGATCGTGTCGGCAGCTGAAAACGATGTTCCGCTCGGCGCCATCCGCTTCCCATATTCTTGATGGCTGCGCCTAACTCTTCCATCGCTTTCCGGTCCAGATTCCTTGAGGGAAAATTGGAAAGAAACCATTACCATTATACGGAGGAGATGGTTACTCACAGATCACCCAAATTGTGTAGGTACTGGTACCAAGGGCACAGGGGAATCCGCTTGAATACTCACCCCAGTCGGGCCTGCCGCCCACGGACATTCCGTTCCTTTCTTTTATGATCCAAGGCATTTCAAAAGGAATCGGCCGCAGGTCCCGCGACTGAAAGATGCGCTGCTGGAACCCTAAATCGGGACGTCAAGAACGACCAGACCGCTGTAGTCCCAGAGCGCTGTGTTCGAACTCCCGGCGTGGCCAACCGCCCATGCGGAAGATTCAGACCGGGCGGCTCGGATGGCCGCGCGGTCAAGCACTATTCTTATAGACTCAAGGTAAACCAATCTGGACTCGCGAGGGTAGTCTTTTTGTGAAGATTTTTGTGACGGGTGGCGCGGGGTACATTGGAGGTACTGTTGCTGGCCTCTTTGCCGAAAGGGGCCACAAGGCAGTCGTTTTCGACAATTTGAGTCACAGCCGGCGCGATTTTCTGCCTGCGGGGGTGGACTTCATCAAGGGCGAGCTGGCCGATCGGCAAGCTCTCGAAGACATCTTTCGAGCGGCCCGGATTCAAAACCAGCCCTTCGATGCCGTGCTCCACTTCGCCGCCCTCATTGAGGCCGGCGAGTCGATGGTGTGCCCCGAGATCTTCTTCCGCAACAACACCGCATCTACGCTCTCGCTGCTCGAGGCCATGCTGGCCTCGGGTCCCAAGCGGCTGGTCTTTTCTTCCACCGCCGCCGTCTACGGCGAGCCGGAATCCATTCCGATTCAAGAAGATGCGCGCCTCGCGCCCACCAACCCCTACGGCCAGTCCAAGCTCCTGGTCGAGCAGATGCTCACCTGGTTCAACCGCATTCATGGCCTGCGCTACGCCTCGCTGCGCTACTTCAACGTGGCTGGCGCCCACGAGGGCCCGGCCGGCATCACCCGGGGCGAAGCGCACGAGCCAGAGTCCCACCTGATCCCGCTGGTCCTCGACGTCGCGCTCGGACGCCGTCCCTCGATCCGCATCTTCGGCGACGATTATCCCACTCACGACGGCACCTGCATCCGCGACTACATCCACGTCACCGACCTGGCCGAAGCGCACCTTCTTGCGCTCGCCGCCCTAAACTCCGGCCCCGAAAATGACTCTGGCCCCGAAAATCTGGCCCCTCTCATCTATAACCTTGGTAACGGTCAGGGTTTCAGTGTGCGGGACGTCATCGACTCGGCGCGACGCGTCACCGGCCATCCCATTCCCGCGGAGATTCATCCCCGGCGTCCGGGCGACCCGGCCGTCCTCGTCGCCAGTTCGGCGAAGGCCATCCGCGAACTGGGCTGGAAGCCGCGTTACACCTCGCTCGACGAGATCGTCCGCACGGCATGGATCTGGCACCAGAAGCGCTTTCGCGCGTCGTAATAAAGTCACTGAGGAACCGGCGATGCAATGCATCTATTTGCTCTCGACAGGTGGAACCATCGAGAAGATCTATTCCGAGCAAAGTGGCGCGGTAGAAAATCGCGCCGCCAAGCTCGAACGTTATCTGCGCGCGCTTCGCCTGCCCGACGCCGAAATTCGCTCCATCCAGCTCATGAACAAAGACTCGCTCGAGATGACCGACGCCGATCGTGCCGAGGTCCGCGATCGCGTGGCTGAGCTTCTCAAAGAAGGCGCTCCCATCGTCATCTCTCACGGAACCGACACGATGGTTGAAACTGGCCTGTTCCTTGAGTCGGCCTTCTCCGGCCTCAAAGTCCCAATCATCCTGACCGGAGCCATGACGCCCCTGGGCTTTGAGGGCAGCGACGCTCTGCAAAACCTTACCGAGAGCCTGCTTGCCGCGCGCTTGCTCTCTCCTGGCGTCTTCGTCGTCATGCACGGCCAGGTCTTTCCCGTCGGCCGCGTCCGCAAAGACAAAGACAAAGCCACATTTGTCTGGAAATAGACTCGGCCACGACGTGGAATTCGTGCAACCACAGAGAGCGCTCGTCGATCTAATAAACTGAATCGGCGCATGAGGTTTTCCCCGATGGCCAACAACCGAGACAAGGGCTTTTTACGGGCGTTTCTTGACTTCTTCATTCTGTTCAGCGGCGTCTCGACAGCTTCGAATCTTGCCCGCACGCAGGGCCGCGTACTTCTCACGCGCGGCATCTTCCTCTTCCGTGGCCGCTAAGCTGCCCTTTTACGCCAGGCTCGCCGCGTTATTGTTCCCTTGTTCCCTTGGCGCCTTGGTCCCTGCACTTAGTAGAATCACTCCATGCCGATCTCGCGCCAGCAGGCCCTCGATTACTTTCAATCCCCCGACCTGATCGGACTGGGATTCGAGGCCGACGCTGTGCGCCGCCGCCTGCATCCTGAGGGCGTGGTCACCTACATCATCGATCGCAACATCAACTACACCAACTACTGCACCGAGTACTGCACCTTCTGCGCCTTCTATCGCCCGCTGCCCCGCGCCGGCAAGCCCGATCCGCGCTCGGACGAAGGCTACATCCTCGACTTCGAAACCATCTACGGCAAAATCGCCGAGACTCTCGAGATGGGCGGCACCGGCGTGCTGATGCAGGGCGGCATTCATCCCGATCTCAAGATTGACTGGTTCGAGCGGCTCTTCCGCGGAATCAAAGAACGCTTTCCGCAGATTTGGCTGCACTGCCTTTCGGCCTCTGAAGTCCTCGCCATCGCCGAGTACTCCTCGCTCGACCTGCGCACCACCATCGCTCGCCTGCGCGACGCCGGCCTCGACTCGATCCCCGGCGGCGGGGCGGAAATTCTCGATGACGAGGTCCGCCATCGTATCGCGCGCCTCAAGTGCGACACCGAAGATTGGGTCAGCGTTCACCGGACGGCACATCAGTTAGGCATGCGCACCACGGCCACCATGATGTTCGGCGTCGGCGAGAATTTCGATCAGCGCATCAACCACTTTGAAGTCGTTCGCCGCCTCCAGGAAGAGACCGGCGGCTTCACAGCCTTCATCCCCTGGAGCTTCCAGCCGAAAAACACGGCGCTCGGCGGTCGCGGCTGGGACGAAGCGACGAGCGTCGAATACCTCAAGGTTCTCGCCATCGCGCGTCTTTATCTCGACAACATTGAGAACGTGCAGGCCAGTTGGGTCACGCAGGGATTGAAGGTGCTCGAGCTCGGCCTCCACTTCGGCGGCAATGACGTGGGCTCGGTCATGCTCGAAGAAAATGTCGTCCGCGCCGCCGGCACTTCGAACTGCACTACCGAAGAAGAGCTGCGCCGCATCATCCGCGACGCCGGCTTCAAGCCAGTCCAGCGCGACACGCTCTACCGCACAATGTTTTTGAATTAGCGTCGAACTCCGCGAGTGGCACTGCGGGGCACAGTCCTATCTGGGGGCTCTTTGCCTGGGAGGAATGAAAGCAGTGCGGCGGCAGCGAAAAGGGTGTGCGGCCCTCAAGGGAAGGCCGGTTATTCCGGCAGTGCTGCCGCCGCTCTGGGGAGTGCACGTACTGTGATCGTACGATTTCGGCGCAATGAAGACTGAGCAATATTGACCGGTTTGCTGCTTTTTTTCGAAGCGCCCGGCCGGCGCAAATCATCTACCTTTCAGGTATGACACATCCTGCCTCGCACTCCCTCCGCTCCCTCGGCAACTCGGACCTCGAACTCACCCCCATCGGCCTCGGCACATGGGCCATCGGCGGGGGCAACTGGGCCCACGCCTGGGGGCCCCAGGACGACGCGGACTCGATCGCCGCCATTCATCGCGCAGTCGATCTGGGCGTCAACTGGATTGACACCGCGGCCATCTACGGGTTGGGTCATTCCGAGGAAGTCGTCGGGCGAGCCGTCAAATCCCTTTCGCGCAAA
This sequence comes from Occallatibacter sp., assembly GCA_049517515.1. Taxonomy (GTDB): domain Bacteria; phylum Acidobacteriota; class Terriglobia; order Terriglobales; family Acidobacteriaceae; genus Telmatobacter. Next base: position 19,818 of record JBEKSA010000020.1, on the reverse strand, counting down.
CCCTACGTCTTCACCAAGTGCTCCATGCGCTGGCACCCCGATCGCTCCATCTACAACTCGCTCAAGGCCGCGTCGCTCGCTGAAGAGGTTGAAGCCTCGCTCAAGCGCTTGCAGGTCGACACCATCGACCTCTACCAGATTCACTGGCCCAACCCCGACAGCGAGATCGAAGAGGGATGGGAAGCGCTGGCGCGGCTGCGCGAGCAAGGCAAGGTCCGCTGGATCGGCGTCTCCAACTTTTCCGTCGACCAGATGAAGCGCGTCATGAAGATCGCGCCTATCACCAGCCTGCAGCCGCCTTACTCCATGCTGCGCCGCGCCATCGAGGCGGAGATTCTTCCCTTCACGCTGGCCAACGGCATCGGCGTCATCAATTACTCGCCCATGCTCTCCGGCATGCTCACCGGCAAGATGACCGCGGAACGCGCGGCAAATTTGGCCCCCGACGACTGGCGTCGTAGGAACAAGGAATTCAATGAGCCGCGCCTGAGCCAGAATCTGCGCCTCGTAGACCTGCTACGCGAAATCGGTAGCGGCCACAGCGTAAGCCCCGGCGTAGTGGCCGTAGCCTGGGTGCTGCACAATCCCGCCATCACCGCGCCGATTGTGGGCGGGCGTAGCGCAAAGCAGGTGGAAGAGACCGCTGCCGCGCTCACCTTCCGCTTGACCGAAGAAGAATTCGCACGGATCGGCGCGTTTCTGGCCACGATGCAGCCGTGACGCCCGTTCCGCTTCATGCGTATAGAAACAAAAACCCCGGCCGAAGCCGGGGTCTTTGTTTGAGCATGAATCCCGATTACATCGCCGCGACAAAGTCCGGAACCATGACGGCTGCGTGGTCCTGCAGCAACTGCGTCATGCGGGCGGCCATGCCGGTGTAAATTGAGGCGGCGCGGAATGCATTCACGCGAACACCTTCACTAGCGTGCCGAAATGCATATTGCGCCAGCGCTGTCAGCACGCAAACTCGAATCTGCATCGCGTCGCTATATAAGGTTTCGATCAGCAGCCGATCCACGCCTTCGCAATGCTTGGCCGCGAAGCCTGCCATCTCCTGCATGACCCGTGCGTTCTGGTACATCACCCACAGGCCCTTCGGACCTTCCATGCGCTGCCATGCGTCTTCAGGAGTGGCGCTCAAACCTTCCTGCCACAGGAAGTGGTCGCTCAGCTCGCGAGCGCTCCACTCCGGCCTGAGCCGGGCTATCATCGATTCCCATGTCTGCGCATCGCGGCGCTGCGCGCTCTTGCGCCAGCGCAACAGAACCATTGCGATCGCAACCACGGCGGCAATTTGGAGTACAAGCAATGCCATCTATCAGTCCCCAAAATCAAACTATCGGCAACTGCTAATCCGGTGACTCAACTCTAAACACTTCTGTCTACTCCAATACTTGTAGCAGAAATCAAATCGCTTGTCTGCGCCAAAAACGTGTTTGGAATAACCCTTTAGTGGTATAAATTGCAGCCCTGTCGGACAATGCACGAAAGTAATGGTTGGCGAGTCATTGCAACATTTTCCGCTTGATTCGCCCGTTGCAGGCTCCCAATCGCCGCTGCGCCAAAGGTCTTCCACTACAATGGAATACAGACAGAAATCCCCTTGAAGGAGCGATCGCCAGTGCTCGAACGCACGCTCAGCATTATCAAGCCGGACGCGGTTGCCGCTGGATTCACCGGCGCCATTTTGGCCGAGATTGACCAGGCCGGTTTCCGCTTCGTCGCCATTAAAAAGGAATCCATCACCAAGCGCGAGGCCGAGGGCTTCTACGCCGTTCACAGCAGTAAGCCGTTCTTCTCAAGCCTTACCGACTTCATGTCTTCGGGCCCGCTTTATCTCATGGTCCTGGAAAAGGAAAATGCGATTGCCGATCTGCGCAAGTTGATGGGCGCCACCAATCCCGCCAACGCCGAAGAGGGAACGATCCGCAAGAAATTTGCCCGCTCGCTCCAGGAGAACGCCATCCACGGTTCCGATGCACAGGAAACGGCTGCCTTCGAGATTAGCTATTGGTTCGCCGGCTACGAGCTGATCTAGTTCTCCATTTGTTTCGAATCGTAATTGTCATGGGTGCCCCAGGTCCCGTCCGCTGCGGCGGATGGGACCTGGGAAAGCACGAACTCTATTCTCAGGGTCTTTCTCGATGACACCGCGTGAAACACAACTCGCCGCTCTCTTTCTCGAATTCTCGCGCCACAAGCTCCTCGGGCAGTTTTGGCCGCGCATCAAGGAATGTGTTTCGCCCCTCACCGCCGAGCAAATCTGGTGGAGGCCAAACGACGCTTCCAACAGCATCGGGAATCTCTTGCTGCATCTCGATGGCAATGTGCGCCAATGGCTGGTTGCGTCGTTCAACAAAGATGAAGACCGGCGCAACCGTCCGGCCGAGTTCGCTGCGCAGAGCGGGCTCTCCGCCGCCGACCTGCTCTCCCGCCTCGGTGCTACGCTCGACGAGGCCGCCAGAGTCCTTGACCGCCTCTCCGTGGACGAATTACTCGCGCCCTACGAAATTCAGGGCTACCACGTGCGCGGCATCGACGCCGTCTACCAGGTCGTCGAGCACTTCGGCCTCCACTACGGCCAGATTGTCTACATCACAAAGAGCCTGCTCGCCAAAGATCTCGGCTTCCATAAAGAGCTGAACAAGACCGGCCGCGCTTCGTGAAGGCTCCGCGCTTCCGGATTCACGGGCGGCGCGCGATTGCCACGCGGGGAATGCCCTGCAAATCCTTCGTGAATTCGATCCCCGTGAACCCGGCGCCGGCGAGTAAAGCCTCGACCGCTGGCTGCTGGCCGAAGCCGATCTCGAGCGCGATGAATCCGTCCGGTGCCAGCCCGGAAAATGCCGCAGGAATCAGCCGGCGATAGATTGCCAGGCCGTCGGCTCCCGCAAACAACGCCTGCGCGGGCTCGTAATCGCGCACTTCAACTGAAAGCGAATCGCGATCGCTCTCCGGCACGTAGGGCGGATTGGAGACGATGAGATCGAAGCGCCGGCCGGCAACGGGCGTCAGCAAATCGCCTGCGCGAAAAATCACGCGAGTCTCTGCACCAAGACGTTTTGCGTTGGCTTGCGCTACTCTCAGAGCCGATGCGGAAACGTCTGTCGCGTGAATGTGCGCGTGGGGCAAATTGCAAGCCAGCGCCACGGCAACCGCTCCCGATCCGGTGCCCACGTCAACGATCCGCTGACGCGCGAACCCGCGCGAAAGCTCGATCGCCTTTTCCACCAGGTGTTCGGTCTCGGGCCGTGGAATCAGCACGTCACGATTGACTTTGAAACTTAGCCCGTAGAATTCCGCTTCTCCCGTAATGTATTGGATCGGCTCCCCGCTGCGGTGGCGCTCGACCCATGCGCGAAAAGTCGCAGTCCCGCGAGCCGGCAGGGTTTCGTGTCCGTGCGCAATCAGCCACGCCAGGTTTGTGTCCGGCGCATCCTTTTTCAGAACGTGAAGCAACAGCGTCTCGGCGTCGCGGCGCGCGCGCTCCGCGTGCGCCCCCTCAACCAGCGAGCCTTCCGCCTCCGACAGCAGAGCGCGAATTGTCTCTGAATCACTTGGGATAGGCTGCATAAGAACCTGACGCTGGCCCTAAACAGGATAGCGTTCCAGCTCAATGCACTGGCGGGCCACCGCGCGGCTCAAAGCCACCGCATTCCCAGGAGTAGCCCGCGCCAGCCGCCGCAGAATGGCCAACTGCGTTTGCAGCGCGTCGCCTTCCCCGCAGGCCGCAAGCACCCGCCGCGCCGCCTGTTCGGCCAGCGCCATGGTTTCATCCGCCAAGAGGCCCGTCATCGCCGCCGCAACCTCAGCGGAGCTGCGTCCCGCGCGCGCCATCTTCTGCGCGCGTATCAGCGCCGACTCCAGCGCATAGACCTGGCTGATCATGTCGGCCAGGTCGGCCATAATCTCCTGCTGCTCTTCCAGGCCCGTCATAAATCTCTGGCTGGCCACGCCCGCCGCGAACAGCGCCATTTTCTTCACCGCAGCCAGCACCGCTGCCTCGTGTGCCAGCGGCTGGCCCGCATCCGCATCGCCGCCGAACGCGGGCGGCTCAGTCACTTCGTCCATCACGCGCTTGATCGCCGCCAACAGCGGCAGCTTCCCGCTCATCGCCCGCTTCATCATCCATCCCGTGATGATCAGCCGGTTGATTTCGTTCGTTCCTTCAAAAATTCGATTGATGCGCGCGTCGCGGTACGTCCTCTCCGCCGGATACTCTTCGACGTAACCGAATCCGCCCATCGTGGCGATCAGTTCGTCCGCCACCAGCGTGAGCATCTCCGAGCCGTAGACCTTCAAGATGGAGCACTCCACCGCGTACTCCTCAATGCTGCGCGGAACATCGACGCGCTGTGCCGGCCCTTCGCTGCGAGGTGCAGCGAGCTTGGCGTCAATCAGGCCGGCCGTGCGGTAGGTCATGCTCTCCGCCGCATACAGGTGCGCCGCTGCCGAAGAAATCTTGCGCTGGATCAGTCCGAACTCGGCAATCGATTTACCGAACGCGTGGCGCTCCTTGGCATAGCGGATCATTGCGGCCAGCGCGTGCCGGGCCCCGCCCACGCAGGCCACTCCCAGCTTGAAGCGGCCAACGTTCAGCACATTGAACGCAATGTGGTGGCCCTTGCCGGCCTCGCCCAGCAGATTTTCTTTTGGAATCCGGCAATCCTGCAGGACCAATGGACAGGTCGACGAGCCGCGAATTCCCAGCTTGTGTTCCTCGGCGCCTACCGTAAGCCCAGGTGTCGCGCGCTCGATGAGAAACGCGGAGAACCTTTCGCCGTCAATCTTGGCGAAGACCGTGTACAGCCCCGCGATGCCGCCATTCGTCAGCCACTGCTTCTCACCGTTCAGAACGTAATGAGCGCCGTCGGCGGTCAGCACCGCGCGGGTGCGAATATTCATGGCGTCTGAGCCCGAGCTGGCCTCGGATAATCCATAAGCGCCAATCCACTCGCACGTCGCCAGTTTTGGCAGGTAGCGTTGCTTCTGCTCCTCGGTCCCATACCACACCAGCGGCAGCGTGGCGATGCCGATGTGCGCGCCGAACGCCGTCGAAACACTGGCCAGCACAGAGATGCGATCGGTGATGAGCGTCGAGCTCACCTTGTCCATCCCCAAGCCACCGTACTCTTCGGGAATATCGACCGCGGTGAACCCTAACTCCGCGGCCTTGCGCAGTATCGCCGGCATTGCGCCCGGCTCTTTCGCCTCGATCGCCGCCACGCGCGGCAGAATTTCCTCGCGCGCGAACCGCTCCGCGGTGGCTGCGACCTGGCGCTGCTCCTCGCTCAGGTCTTCGGGAGTGAAGATTTCATCTGGCGAACGCGTTTCGAGCAAAAAACCGCCGCCCGCGGCGGCAACAATGGGGGATGCGGCTGCGGAGATCGGCACAAAGGCCTCCTGTCAAAGCCAACCTTACGATAGTGGCCTTTCATGCCGCAATGATTGCCGCTCCAGCTACACCTTCGCCACCGGGTGCGCCGCGTAGTGCAGCAGCACCGCTACGGCGCAGCTCGTAAGCCGCGTCTCCGCCGAATCGGCGCGGCTGGTGAGGATGGTCGGCACCCGTGCGCCCAGAACGATCCCGGCTAGTTGCGCTCCGCCAAGGTATTCGAGCTGCTTGGCGAGCATGTTGCCGCTCTCAAGGTCGGGCACCACCAGGATGTCGGCCTGGCCCGTCACCGGCGAAACCAGCTTCTTGATCTGCGCCGCCTTCTCGCTCACCGCGGTATCGAACGCCAGCGGCCCGTCGAGAATGCCGCCCGTGATCTGGCCGCGATCGGCCATCTTGCATAGCGCCGCAGCATCGAGCGTCGACTTGATCTTGGGATTGACGGTTTCAATCGCCGAAAGCAGCGCCACCTTGGGCTCGGGGATGCCGAGCGCGTGCGCCAGATCGATGGCGTTCTGCACAATGTCAACCTTGTCTTCGAGCTCCGGCGTAATGTTGATCGCCGCATCCGTGATCAGCAGCGTGCGCGCGTAGGCTGGCGTATCCATAATGAACACATGCGAAATGCGCCGCGCGGTGCGCAGCCCCGTGTCCCGCTGCATGGCCGGCTTCAACAGCTCGTCGGTGTGCAGGCTGCCTTTCATCAGAGCCTGTGCGTTGCCTGCGCGGCACATGGCCACGGCAGCCTCGGCGGCCTTGGATTCTGTTTCGACCTCGACGATCGGAAATGCGCCGATGTCGGCGCCGATCTTTGCCGCCAGCGCCTTCATCGCCTTTCCAGGTCCAATCAGCGTGGCCTCGATCAGTCCGGCAGCCGCGGCTTCTACCGTTCCGCGCAACGCAACGTCGCTCAGTGGCCAAACCACCGCCGTCGTGATAGCCGGAAGATTCTTGCAGCGCTCGATGAACTTGTGAAACACGTGGTAATCCGGCGGATGGCCGACAAGTGGGTCAACAGCAACAGCCTCAGCCAACGTTGCAAGGTCGCTCATGAATCGAATCTCCCGGCCGGCACAGCCTCTGCTCGGCCTTACTCAAATATTGTCGCGTGCCCGCCGTGAACCACGTGTGCCTTCGGTCACAGTTCGGGCTTGCGTCTCTGCATGTGGTATCAAACGTACACTAAGTGCCGCTTCCCGCGGGTCTCGCTGGCCGTCCCTTTCGCGCCCCCCGGATATCCGAACCGCCGCTCCTTCGGCAGCGATTTGCGCCTGTTCGCCCGCGTTGACTCTGCGCGAAATTCGGGCCTATACTCGTGGAATACCGGGCCTTCCCCCCCCAAGCCAGCAACGGTCAGCGGCCTGATCGGCACGCCGCATTCATGGAAAAGGAGAGTCTTATGAAAAGACTCCTCGCCATCGCCTTTTGTGCTCTGCTTGTTTGCGGAGTTACAACGCCCGTGTGTTCTGCCCAGGTCTCCCAGATCACCAACGCGCTATCTGGGAAAGGGAAGAAGCTGCAGGACCCGAACGACATCAGCAACGTCGACAAAGACAAAATCGCCCGGATCGAAGCGATGCCGGAGGTGGCGGACGCCATTCAGCAGGAATGGGATATGCTGCGCCGAAACGATATGCAGCTGGCCTACGGCATCAACCTGACCGCAAACATGGGATTGGCCCAGGACGTTGTTGCCGGCGACTCATTTGACCGGCAGCGTCTCTACAGCAATCCCGTGGTGCAAAGCTACGTCAACCACATCGGGCAAAAGCTCGTTCCCAAGAATTCAACCAACGTTTACACCTTCCGCGTCCTTTACGATCCCATCCCCAAGGCTCTCACTCTCTCCACGGGAACCATCTACCTCTCCACGGGATTGGTTTCCATGCTCGACAGCGAGTCAGAGTTGAGCTACGTCCTGGCGCACGAAATTGCCCACGTTGAACTGAGGCAGGCTTACCTGCGCATTCGCGACAAGCATGTGGCAGAGGAGTTGGCCAAGGAAAAGGCCGAGAAGGAAAAGGTCATCAGCGACGTGGGCTCAATGGTCATGGGAGCCGGACTGGGTGGCGCCTTGATCCCGCTCCGCATGGGAGGGTTGCTGGGAGGCAGCGCCGGCCTCGCCACAGGAATGGAAGTTGGCCACTACTTCATTCATCCCCAGATCGAGCCAGTTCTCTGGGCCTCGAAAGAAGAGGACGACGCCGACGATATGGCGATCAATTTGATGATCCAGCAGGGTTACGACCCGCGCGAAGTCAATCGCCTTTTCGCGTCGCTCAATCAGGTTGTCACCGCGGACTCGCGGATGGGACTCGGTTTCATGGGAAGCGCGCCACGTATTAAAGAGCGGCAAGCCCACCTGGACACGCTCTTTGGCGGAGACCTAAAGGCGGAGATTGAGTTGCGGGTCAAGGGCAAGGGCTTCAATTCCAATAGTCCCGACTTCGGCCCCATGGTCTCCTCCGTCAAGCGCGACAACGGGATCCTGGCCATGGATTACGATCTCTTCGCCGTCGCCAAGAGAAATCTCGAGGGCGCCGTGTCGGATCGGCCTGACGATCCCTACGCGAACTTCTATCTCGCCAAACTCGAACGCCTCACGGCGCGCACTCCCGACGAGCGGCAGGACGCGCTCAACCATCTGACTACCGCGCTGCGGCTCGATGCGGATCGGGGCGCCATCCCCTCGGCTCACCTCGAGTATGCCGTCGCCCTGATGGAGGCGGAAGACCCGTCCAACCACGATCAGGTTTCAAGCGAGCTGAAGGCCTATGTCGCCCTCTCCGAGCGCGATCATGGCGGACTTCCGTCCAATATGCCGCTGATCTACGACTATCTGAGTGCGTCAGGCGACGCCAGATGGTATTTGCCTCCGCAGTGGTTTGACGCCCAGTTGACCAACAACCCCGGCTTTTCGACCACCGCGCCTGAAGCTGTGATTCGCAAGGCCACTATGCTGGAAGGACCGGCTTCGGCGCCCTCAGCAGAGCCAGCAACCACGCCAAATCCCCGCACCAAGGTCAAAACGGCTGCCGCGAACAAGCCGGCAACCGCGAAGGCCACTCCGCCGGCAGCCAACTAGGAATTTGCGCCCCGTTTTGCGCAGACCTCTCTTCGGTTCTGGCCCATCACCTTGCGTTACTCTGAGTTCTTATGGGCCAGATCCGCATCCTTCCCGATCAGGTTGCCAACCAGATCGCCGCCGGCGAGGTGGTTGATCGGCCCGCATCCGTCGTCAAGGAGCTGCTTGAGAACGCTCTCGATGCCGGAGCCACGCGTATTCGCGTCGAGGTCGAAGGAGGCGGACGAAAGCTCATTCGCGTCTCCGATGACGGCCAGGGAATGAACCGCGACGACGCCTTGCTCGCCTTCGAGCGCCACGCAACCTCCAAGCTCCGCACCGCCGACGATCTGCTCTCCATTGCAACGCTGGGATTTCGCGGCGAGGCGCTGCCCTCCATTGCTTCCGTTGCGCGCGTCACGCTTGAAACGGCCACCGGCGACGAAGCCCCAGGCACGTGTGTTGGCACGCGTCTCGAGGTCGCGGGCGGCAAAATTCATCGCGTCGAAGATGCTGCGCTGCCTCGCGGCACTACGATCGCCGTCGGCGATCTATTCTTCAACACTCCCGCGCGCCGCAAATTTCTCCGCGCCGAGTCCACTGAACTCTCCCACATCACCGCGCTGGTCACGCACTACGCTCTGGCCCATCCCGACAAACAATTCGATCTCGTCTCCGCCAGCCACACCATTCTCACCGCTCCTCCCGTCGCCCGCACCGCCGAGCGCATCTTCCAGATCTTTGGCAAGGAGACCCTCAGCCAGTTGCTTCCCGTTGCCGCTGAAGCTCCTTTCGAGCGCGCCGGCCTGCCCGAGCCGCCTCCATGGAAGAAGGATCCCGATCAGCCTCCGCGTATTCCCGGCTCGTTGCGCCTCACCGGCTTCTATTCCAAGCCGGAGCTGCAAAAGTTGAATCGCAATTCTATCTACATCTTCATCAACAAGCGCCTCATCCGCGACCGGCTTTTGCTCCACGCCATCACTGAGGCCTATCGCAACGTCATTCCGCCCACCAGCTTCCCCGTGGTTCTGCTCTTCCTTGAAATGCCGCCTGAGGAAGTGGACGTGAACGTCCATCCTGCCAAAACCGAAGTCCGCTTCCGCCAGCAAAGCCACGTTCACGATTTCGTCCGCGCCAGCCTGCGCACTGCGCTCATCAAAGCGCGCCCCGCTGCCGGATTCCTCGCCGCGCTTGACTCGCAGCCCTCGGCCAGCCCGTCGCTCATGCCGCCCGCGGCGTCTCCGCTTCCTGGCGCACCCGATTCGATGGGCCCATCCGTTCCTCTGCCGCCGGACTCCGATCCGACCGCCTTTGCCGACGCCGAAAGCTTCCAACTGACCCCGCGTCTGCCCTCGCCCGTTCCCGGCGCGCTACCCTTTGACGGCCAGAGCTTTCCTGACGGCCAGCAGCCCCTGCCCGACGGCCAGCTCGCCCGCAGTCTCGACCCTCAAGCCTGGGCTTCGGCTACCAACGCCCTCTTCGCCCCGGACTCCGCCCCAACGACCGGCGATTGCAGCCCAAACCCCAACGGCGCAACAGCTTACGGGAGCGATTCCGCCGCTGCTGCGGCCCTCGTCGAAGCCGAACAGGCCGCCAATTCCCTCAACCGCCTCGGCTCGCTCAAGCCTCTCGGCCAGTTGCGGGACTCGTTCATTCTGGCTGCCGGAGACGATGGATTGTGGATCATCGACCAGCACGTTGCACACGAACGAGTGCTTTTTGAGAAGATCCTCCGCGACCGCCAGGTGGAACGCGTGCAGCGCCAGCGCCTGCTCATGCCTTTGCTTGTGGAATTGAAGCCCGAACAAATGGTCGTCTTCGCCCGCATCGCCGAGGAGCTGGAAAACAACGGCTTCGAAGTGGAACCCTTTGGCCCTCAAACACTTGCGGTCAAAGCGGCGCCCGTTGGCCTCGAGGGCGCCGAGCTCGAGCGCACCCTCGCCGAAGTCATCGATCAGTCGACCGCAGATTCCGCCGAACCCTCTCGAAATGAAGAACTTAACCGTCTCCGCTCCCGCATTGCCGCCTCCATTGCCTGCCATTCCGCCATCAAAGTCAATACACATCTTGATCTAAACCGTATAGAATGGTTATTGTTAGAACTTGCAAAGACCAGCCACCCAACCAGTTGCCCGCATGGACGTCCAATCGCTTTGCTGTATTCTTGGAGTGAGATCCAGCGGGCCTTTCACCGAATTTAGGGTCCTTTAAGAGACCCTTCGGACGCTTGGAAGGTGGCCGGACGCGCTCCTAGGAGCGCGCGATTCTGGCCGTGATCGCCAACCTGGAAGCGAGGTTTTCTTTGACAGCAGAACAATTGGAAGCATCGCGCGCCGAAAGGATGCGCCTGAACGGACGCGGGCAGTTGACCCTTGATGAAGCCCGCACTTGGTTGGAGGAGACGGGGTTGTGTCTTTTCCTACCGCGGCGACAGTTCGCCACTTTCACTGCCCCCACCTTCGTTGAAGCCGTAGCCGGTGAGCACTGCACGTCTCCCGGAGTCAAGCTTGTCGCGACTGCTGAAGATCTGCTGATTCGCCTGGAATCCGAAAGTGTGGCCGTCCGCCTCAATCTGCTCGGCCAGCCCGGTGAGCAGCCCGACTTTGTTGTCGCGGCTTGGGTCTTGCCCTACGTCTACGCGCTCCGCGGCGATCGCGACTGGCGGCGCAGCCCGCAGTTGACCGGATCGCGCCAGGTCTCGCAGCTTGCCATTCAGGCCTACAAGCAACTTGAAACCGGCGACGCCACCATCCCTCAGTTGAGGCATTCGCTCGGCCGCGAGGTCTCCGAGTCCGCGGTTCTCCGCGCCATCACCGAGCTCTGGCAGCAACTGCGCATCATCCCGGTCGTTTCCGCTCCCGGCAAAACGCCGCAGTGGCAGCTTCTGCGCCTCCGCTATCAGAAGGCCATTGCTGAAGGTGCATCCACATCTCAGGTCACAGCCATCTCCGTGCTCGCCTCCATTTACCTCCAGGCGGTCATTGCCGCCAGCATGGAAGAGGTGGAGATGTTCCTGGCGCCGCTCACAGCGCGCAGCAAGGTCCGTGAAGTGCTGCGCGGGCTGGTCGCCACTCGCCAGGTTCACTCGCTCGCTCTGGGCCACGCTCCGCATTTTTACGTCGCCGGAACGCTGCCCGAGTTCTCGCCTGCGCCCACGGTTTACGCCAGTTCGTCCATGCCGGCCTCCTCGCACTTCCTCCGCTCCTATGAGCACGAGGAATCGCTGCGTGAGCCGGTCGAGTCCCGGCCTACTCCTCAATTGTCCGCTCCTCAGTTTGCCTCCGTGGCTCCGCCACAGCCCAAGCCCGCCGAGCCTGCAATCGAGCGCCCCGCGCAATCTCGAGAGAACGCGCAGACTTCGCGGCCTCGCTTCAGCCATCAGCCCGCCCACGCTCGCGACCGCAAACCGGCGCAGAGTTCCACCGCCGGCCGTGTCGCCCGCCGTTCCGGCAGCGACGCGCGCACCGCTTCGCCGCGCGCCAACGGCAACTCGCGCCACGCGCATGCCTCGCGCTTGACGAAGAGCGCTTCGAAAAACGGTCACACGTCCCACTCCGCCAAAAGCTTCTCCAACGGGAACCGCTTCCGTTCAAACGGCCACTCCCGCCCCGCCAACGGCGCCAACGGCCTGCACAAGGCAAAGCCGGCCGCGGCCAGAAACTTGCGCAACGGCCACGCCACCAACGGAAAACCTGCCGCAAAGTCCGTCTCCCGGCGCGTTGACGCATCCAGTAAAAGTGCGCGCCCCGCTACTCGCGGCGGCCGCAAACCGGCGTTGGCGGCGTCCACTAAAACTGGCAACCGCTCGCGCTATGGCTTTACCGCTTCCTCCAATCGGCGTTCGAAAAAACCCAGATGAGCGAAACAGGATGAGCCAAAGCAGATGAGCGAACCCAGATGAGCAAAACTGGATGAGCGCGGAAGAGAATCGCATCCCCGCTCTTGAGCGCGCCCGAAAAATCATTGTCGCTATCGACGGCCCTGCCGGCGCGGGAAAAAGCACCATCGCCCGCCACCTCGCCCGGCACTTCGGCCTGCTCAATCTTGAAACCGGCGCAATGTACCGCGCCTTCGCCCTCAAGGCTCTGCGTTCTGACGTCCCTTTGGACGACGCCCGAGCTCTCGAGGAGCTCGCCCGCGAAACCGAAATCCGTCTCGAGCCTGGCGACCAGGAGAATCTCGTCCTGCTCGATGGCGAGGACGTTACCGGCCTCATTCGCAACCCCACCGTCACTGAAGCCGCATCGCGCGTCAGCGTCTTCCCCGCTGTGCGCGCCTGGATGGTCCGCCTCCAGCAGCAGGTCGGAGCCCGCGGCGGAGTGGTCATGGAGGGCCGTGACATCGGCACCGTTGTCTTCCCCCACGCCGAAGTCAAGATCTTCCTTGACGCTGCGCCCGAGGTCCGTGGCCAGCGCCGCTACGAGCAGATTGGCCAGCTCGGCTCTGTACCCGCGCCACCACCGGAAGAAATCCTCCGCGACCTTCGCGCCCGCGACGAGCGCGACCGCAATCGCAAAGACTCCCCACTGAAGCCCGCGCCCGACGCCGTCATTCTCGACTCCACACGCATGTCGCTCGGCCAGGCGCTCGCCGCCGCTCAAGCCATCGTCGCCGAAAAGCTCGGCATCGCTCCTCCCAACCCGCAAACCCGCTGACTCGCTCCCTTGCTCCCTCGTCCGCGGCCCAATGCGTTACGCTCATAGTTATGGAGCTCACCTGCAGCCGTTGCCACCAGACTGTGCAGCCCGGGGATTGCTTCTGCCCCTTCTGCGGTCTGCCCCAGCTCGTCTACACGGCTGACGGATCCGCCGGGCCCGGCGTCTCCGAGCGCACCGGCGAGCCGGTTCGCGACGCGAGCTCGGTTGACTGGAAGGCTGCCCTGCGCCTCGCTTTCATGCTGGCCATTCCGGCCGGCGCTATCTGCTCCATGTTCTCCCCGGCCGGCGTCTTTGGATTACCCTTGATGGCTGCAGCGGGCGCGTGGGTGGTGGCTCTTTACATGCGCAGCCGCCGGCCTGCCTGGATCACAATCGGGGCCGGCGCGCGCATCGGCCTCGTCACCGGCATTCTCGGCGCCTGGGCGGCCGCCTTCACCACCGCAATTTCGCTTTACACCATGCGCTTCGGGCTGCACCGCGGTCCGGCCCTCGATGCTGAGTGGCAGAGCCAGATGAATCTTGCCACCCAATATTGGGCGTCCATGGGCTTCGATGCGCAGCAGATCGCGACAAATAGAGCCATCATGCTCTCGCCCGAAGGTCATGCCGGCTTCATTCTCTTCAGCGTGGTCCTTCTGGCGATCATCGTCCTGGCCGTGACCGTGGCCGGCGGCGCGCTCGGCGCTCGTTTCCTCGGCCGCCCCCGCAGGATCGAAAGCTAGGGTTTTTCTCCGCTTGACCCTGCCTCGAATCTTCGGTATCTTAGAACCTATGAGTTTCGAGCTCACCAAGTTGGTGTGTCGGGCGTGTTGTTCCACGTCACACCGGCCTTGTTGTTGAGCGGATTCGAGACTCAGCCGATTCACCTTAAGGCCGCGTGACAGCAAATCTGCTGGCGCGGCTTTCGTGTTTAAGCCGGTGAATCCAAATCGACACCAAACCCCAATTCAAACTTTTGACGCAACCATGACATTTTTTCCCAAAACTCGACGCCAGATGCCTGCCTCTCGGCAGGCCGGCTGTCGTTGTCGCTGTTGTTGTTGCCGCTAAATCCCTTATCCAATTCCTCATTTTGAAGCACGCTCCGACCCTTCTTGGACATTTCCCCAGGGCGCGCTCATATCCCTAAGCCTGCACCAGCAGGCCTTGCTAAATCCTCAGGAGACGCAGATGACCATTCAGAAAAAGCTGGTTCGGATTCTTCTTGATCTATCTCTCGCGGTTGCGGCCCTCGTCGTTCCGGTTGCTTTCAGTTCAGCGCCGGCCGGAGCGCAGATTGTTGGCGGCAGCGTCGGCGGCGCCATTCACGATTCCACCGGGGCCGCATTGAGCGGCGCTACGGTCACCGTTCGTCAAACCGACACTGGCGCCACGCGCACGCTCGTCACCGGTTCGGATGGCCGCTACGCTGCGCCCAGCGTGCCCGTCGGTCACTACACCATTTCAGCGACGCACGACGGCTTTCAGCCGCAGGAGCAAACCGGCATCGTGCTGGTCATCGGGCAGAGCGTGCAGGTGAACTTCACGCTGAGCGTGAGCACGGTCCGCGAAACGGTGGTGGTCGAGGCTGGCGACCCCGTCGTCAACACCACTTCGCAGCAAACCGCCGGCCTCGTCGACGAGCGCCAGGTCAAGGAGCTGCCTCTCAACGGCCGCAGCTTCGACCAACTGCTTACCCTCAATCCGGCCACCGTGAACTACACCAACGAGCGCTCGGGCAGCACCGGAACCTCCAACTCCTCGGTCGGCAACATGTTTTCCGTCGGCGGCCGCCGCCCGCAGGACAATCTCTTCCTCCTCAACGGAATCGAATACACGGGCGCCTCGCTCATCAACGTCACCCCCGGGGGAACCAGCGGCCAATTGCTCGGCGTCGACGCGGTGCGCGAGTTCAACGTTGTCACCGACACTTACGGCGCGAGCTACGGCAAGCGCGACGGCGCGCAGGTCTCAATCGTCACCGGGTCCGGAACCAACAAGCTGCACGGCACGGCATTCGAGTTCATTCGCAACAGCGCTCTCGACGCGCGCAACTACTTTGACCAGGCAACGATTCCCGAGTTCCAGCGCAACCAGTTTGGCGGAACACTGGGCGGGCCCATCCGGAGAGACAAGCTGTTCCTCTTTGGCAACTACGAAGGATTCCGACAGAACCTTGGCCTGAGCGACGTCACGCTGGTTCCCGACGACGAGGCGCACCAGGGCTACGTGCCCAACTCTTCGGGCGTGGAGCAGCACATTGGTGTGAACGCCGCGGTTGAACCGCTCCTCAATCTGTGGCCAGTCGCGAACGGACCTGAGCTCCTGTCGAACGGCAACCCAAGCGGCATCGCCGAGGCCTTCAGCCATCCGCCGCAGCATATCAAGGAGGACTTCGGCAATGTGCGCTTTGACTCGAACCTGAGCGGCAAGGATCTGCTCTTCGCCGTCTACACAGTGGATGCGAGCTCCGCAAATACGCCCTCTGCCAACCCGCTGAGCCTGGTGAACGAAAGCCTGCGCGAGCAGGTTGCAAGCATTCAGGAGCAGCACGTGGTCTCGCCTTCGCTGCTCAACACTGCGCGCTTCGGCTATTCACGCGCCAGCTACTTCTTCACCGGTTTGGTCCCCGTCAGCGGCGTGCCCGGATGGGTCTCGGGTGATCCCGTCGGCGCCATTGTCATCAGCGGCAGCACAGCTTCAAATGGCGCCTCCTCCATCACAGGCGCGGGCGCCAACGTGGGCAGCAACAACCGAACGGCGCGCAATCTCTTCACTGAAGACGATCACATCTACTGGTCCAAAGGCCGCCAGCAGATCGAAGCTGGCGCATGGCTCGAACGCATACAGGCCAACGATCTGCTCGCGCAGGACCAGTACGGCCAGGCCTCGTTCTCCACGCTCACCACTTTCCTCCAGGGAACGGTGGCCACCTTTACCTTGGTTCCCGCGCCCACCGCGCTGGGCTGGCGCTCATTCGAGGGCGCGGGCTTCTTTGAGGACACCATCAAAGTCACTCCACGCCTCGAGCTGCGCGCCGGCTTCCGTTCGGAGTCCACCAACGGATGGAACGAATCGCAGGGCCGCGCCGCGAATTACGCCATTGTCAACGGCGTTCTGCAAACCACGCCGGTCGTCGGCAACTCCGCGCTGTCGACCAACCGCGCAAAGTTCCTGCCCAATCCGCGGCTGGGCTTTGCCTGGGACGTGCGGGGTGACGGCAAAACTGCCGTACGTGGAGGCGTCGGCCTCTATCACGGCTTGCTTGACACGCTCGACTATCGGGTCGATCAGACCGCTCCGTTCAACACGGCTGAGTCCATCAAGACCATCGCGGTGTCGAATCTGAACTTCACCGCAGGCGTGCCGCCGCCTTCGACCGCCAAGGTCTCGCCGAGCAATATACAACCCGATATTGCCACCCCGGCCGTCATCACATGGAGCCTGCGCATCGAGCAGCAGATCGCCCCGCAAACGTCGCTCACGTTGGGCTACGTGGGCTGGCACTCCTACCACCAGATTCTCTCCGAGGACATGAACGAGCCCGTGCCGGTCTACGCATCCACGGGCCAGGTCTACTACCCCTCGACCACCGACGTGAATCCGAATCTTGCCAATTCGACTTCGTGGGTCTCGCAAGGCGTGGGCCTGTATAACGCGCTCGAGGTCGACGCGCGGCACACCTACGCGAACGGCCTTCAGCTCCGCGGCAATTACACCTGGTCAAAGAATCTTGACGACGGCTCGGCGTGGAACACCAGCGTCAGCGGAAACACGCCCGCGTTTGTTTCGTTCCCGCTGAATCCAAGACTCGACTGGGGTCCGGCGGCCACTGACGTTCGCCAGGCCGCCTCAATCAACGGCAGCTACGACCTGCCCTTTGGACCCAACCGGCACTTTCTCAATCGCTCTTCAAAACCGATCGCTTTCCTCTCCGGCGGCTGGACCACGAGCGCCATCTTCGCCATCCAAAACGGCTTTCCGTTCTCGCCGCAGCTCGGCTATAACCCACCGGGCAATGGCGACTCGCGCAATCCCATCCGGCCCAGTTGGAATCCCTCCTTCACCGGAAACCTCTACCCGCGCACGGCCACCGAGTACTTCAATCCCAACGCCTTCATCCAGCCCACGGTCAGCATTCCCAACGGAACCGGAGGCAACACCATCTACGGCACCTACGGCAACGCCAAACGCGACTCGCTCATCGGGCCCGGGCTCACGGAGCTGGACTTCTCCGCGGTCAAAGACACGCACATCACCGAGAGGCTCAACCTGCAGTTCCGGGCTGAGTTCTTCAACATTCCCAACCACACCAACTTCCTCACCCCCAACGAGGTCGTCTACTCTTCGGCGCCAACCGTCACCACCTCGGGTGGCGTCCAAACCGTCGTCCCCTCGGCCATCTCTCCCACCGCGGGCGTAGTCACGGCCACTTTCACTACCTCGCGCCAAATCCAGTTCGGCGCCAAACTGCAATTCTGACAGTCGCCTCGCACCTCGCACGACCTTGGGTGCAATCTGATCGATCCATTCAAACCCTGGGTGCCCCACGTCTCTCCGCCGCGGCGGATGAGACGTGGGATACCACGACGCCGGATGCGCCACTCCCCGGGTTGTTGTTTTTCCGGAAAGAGCGGGTCGCACGACCCTCCGCCCGCAAACTCGCTCCCTTGCTTCCTCGCCCCCTCGCTCCCCGCCTTCCGCCCGTCCAGAATGAGATCATCGAAGCTAATCGTGGGTGCCCCACCCTCGCGGCGTCTTTGTTCTTGCCGCTAGGGTGGGTTCCGGAGGTCGATCGGAAATGAGGGAGATTGTTACGTATGTCTTCGGGCTGGCCCTGCTGGGCAATGCAGCCCTCTTTGTGCCGCAGGCCCTCGCCGTCTGGCGCAAGAAAAGCGACGAGGGCATTTCGCTCGTCACCTTCGGCGGCTTCTGCGTTCTCCAGGTCATCGGGGTCGTTCACGGCGTCTACGAGCACGACAACTCCCTCATCGTCGGCCTCGGCGCAAGTTTTCTGACCTGCGGAACAGTCACCCTCCTCACCATCGTCTATCGCGTTCGCCGCCTGCGCGCCCGCTAGGGTGTATCGACATCTACTGGCGGCAGCGACGGGAGCCATTTTTTCTCAGTTCTAGGAATGAGGAGCGACGGATACCGGGCGTACCCTAGCGACGATTGACGACGAAATGAGGGAAAATGGCCCCGTCCCTTCGGGTTGCGGAGAAAATCCGGCCATACTTTGTTGTCGTCCTCGACGGTGGACCCGCCACAGCCTTCGGACTTCGCCGCGTCTGGCCGGATTTTCGCTCGCAACGCTGTCCGTCCGTATATGTCGATACACCCTAGCCCTCGATTCCACCCGCCTGA
Source organism: Occallatibacter sp. (assembly GCA_049517515.1). Taxonomy (GTDB): domain Bacteria; phylum Acidobacteriota; class Terriglobia; order Terriglobales; family Acidobacteriaceae; genus Telmatobacter. The sequence goes on along the minus strand of JBEKSA010000020.1, from coordinate 1,355 downwards.
CCGGCCCCCCTTCCGCTCCAGTCTGCCTGTTGTAACCAAAGGCTGGTGACGCCCATCACATCGCAGCCTATGGAAGGATGAGTACGACAGGGTCATGCAATCCGGCGTATACTGCTCTTCCACGGCGGCCAAGACCCCTGGGAACTCAGGAGGCGCCCCGGTATTTCCCTGGCTCAGGCCCCAGGAGGTCTCGATGAAGATTGCTGACACAGTCGACCAGGTGCTCAGGCAAAAGGCATTCAACAAGGTTCTTCCCATTGCGCCCGAGCAAACCGTTCACGATGCCCTGTCGCTCATGGCCGAGTACGATGTTGGCGCCCTGATGGTCATGTCCGGATCGAAACTGGTGGGCATTCTGTCGGAACGCGACTACGTGCGCAAGGGCATTCTGGTGGGCAACCACTCCCGTGAGACGCTGGTGCGCGACATCATGACCAGCCCCGTCCGCTCCGTCACCCCGCTGCACACCGTCGACGACTGCATGAACCTGATGACCGAGGGCCATTTCCGCCATCTCCCCGTGCTCGATGGCGACAAGGTGGTCGGCGTCGTCTCCATCGGCGACATGGTCAAGTGGGTCATCTCCGGCCAGGAGCACGCCATTCAGGCCCTCGAGGGCTACATTACCGGCGCGTATCCCGGCTAACCTTTCAACGTTAGCGCCAACCCACCTGTCATCCTGAGCGACCGAAGCAAGCCGGTGGGGCGCAGCGAAGGGAGGTGAAGGATCTGCGGTTGATTCTCGCCAGCCCCAGCGCCTCCAGAAGTGCTCCCAGATTCGTGCTATATTGGCCGCGTATATGAGCGATCAAGACCGCATTTGGAATATCTCACTCCGACCGAAAAATGATCTGCAGGTTAAGGCATCCAGTGCTTCCGAGCACGAAGGGAGCCTCCTTTTCGAGGATTTAAACGGAAATCTAACCGGGAAGTTTGGCTTGCCCCATGTGCAGGGATACTCGAAGAAGCCAATCATCACCCTCGTTGTCCGCTCGGTCCTTGACAAACCTAGCGAAGAGGAACCCTCTGGAACCCTCAGTACGTGGGTAGTGCATTTGCCCGGAATGCGGAAACATAGGGTGGACGCAGCACGGGTGGAAGAAGCCGACGGTTATTTGGTCATGTCTGACTCTACCGGCTCCTTGGTTGGAAAGTTTACGTTGAGCGATGTACTGGGTTACTCGATTGAGCAAGAGCCGTCTGACTCCGACGAAATCATCCTTGATAGTTGCCTAGGGAAGGCGGAAGAAGACTAGAGCATTTTAGGAAATGCTGTAGACTGCATTGCAGAGCCTGAACCACGCCCTGGCGTTGTCCGGTGTGATCCTTTTGAGGGCATCGGCAATGGCTTGTTC
>JBEKSA010000019.1:0-83766 GCA_049517515.1 Occallatibacter sp. | reverse complement strand
GCCTGGAAGCTCGATGCCAAAGCCGGCATGGCGCGCATCCGCAAGCTGGCCGAGTGGCTGGACCGGGACTACCCATCGGCGGCCACCAGCCTGCTGGAAGGCCTGGAGGAATGCTTTACCATCAACCGGCTGGGCGTGCCGCCCTCGCTGTGCCGTTGCCTGGCCACCACCAACATCATCGAGAGTCCGCATGCTGGCGTGCGCATCCAGACCCGCCGAGTCACTCACTGGCAGAACGGAAAGATGGTGATTCGCTGGCTGGCCTCGGCCTTTATCAGAACAGAAAAGAGGTTCAACAAGATCATGGGCTATCGCGATCTATGGACCTTGGAGGCAATCCTCAACGACGCTCAGCCTGCCGCTGGGCAAGTTGCAGCGTAGTATCATCAACCCAACCGCCGCCCGCCACTTTCAACTGCGCGCGGGACATGCTCTGATCTATGCGGATTTTCGTAGACTCCCAACCCCTGATCTTCAGTTCAGAGATTTGCGAGAGCTTCGATTCAAGATCCTCGATATCCCTTTGGCTTGGAGTCCAACTCGCATAGCTGCCTTTGTCCCACAGAAGGACTGGCGGAATAACAGCTTGCGAATGCGGCGACAAAACGACATAGTGTTGCCCCTGCGGAGCTTGAGCGGGCGCCAGCGTCGAGAAAAGGACAATGCAAATCAGTGTGTGCCGATTCATGGTCATTTCAGTCTGTGCCCCAAAGTATAGACTCAATCCGCCGAAATGAACCTGTGATCGCCAAACCTTCAGCTGCCCTAATACCCAACCCCTTTCTGGCATTCCCTTCCCGGATCAGCGAAAATAGAGCAGCTACATGCCTCAGCCCTCCCGCACACCCGAGCCGCCTTTCACCGACGTCCCCGGCGCCGTTGCCGAAATCCAGGCCGGACGCATGGTCGTCGTGGTCGACGACGAAGACCGCGAGAACGAGGGCGATCTCACCCTGGCCGCCGAACACGTCACCCCCGAGGCCATCAACTTCATGGCCCGCTACGGCCGCGGCCTCATCTGCCTCACCCTCACCGAAGAGCGCGCCGACCACCTGCGCCTACCACCCATGACGCAGCAGAACTCCTCCCGCTTCGGCACTGCCTTCACTGAGACGATCGAGGCCCGCGAGGGAGTTACCACCGGCATCTCCGCCGCCGATCGCGCCCGCACCATTCGCACCGCCATCGACCCGAGCTCCACCTCCGCCGACCTTGTTCGTCCCGGCCACGTCTTTCCGCTTCGCGCCCGCCGTGGCGGCGTCCTCGTCCGCGCCGGCCAAACCGAGGCCTCCGTTGACCTCGCTCGTCTTGCCGGCCTCACTCCCGCAGGCGTCATTTGCGAAATCATGCGCGACGACGGCCAAATGGCCCGCATTCCCGACCTCATCCCCTTCTGCCGCCAGCACGGCCTACGCATGATCACCGTCGCCGAGCTCATCCGCTACCGCCTCCGCAACGAGCGCTACATCTTCCGCGCCGGCGAGACCCGCGTCCAAACCCGCTACGGCGAATTCCGCATGATCGCCTACGAGAGCCAGGTTCAGGGCGGCGAGAGCCACATCGCCCTCATCCGTGGCGACCTCTGCCCCGACTGCCCTGCCTTTCACGCTGGTCCCGCCGCCAGCCCAATTTCTGACGCGCTCAACGGCGCCGCCTCAACTACTCCGGCCGAGCCCCGTCCGCCCTGCCCGCATCCGGTCCTGGTCCGCGTCCACACCCGCTGCACCGCTGGCGACGTCTTTGCCGCCGACTGCCACTGCCGAGAGATCCTCGATCAGTCCATGCGCATCATCGCCGAAGCGGGTTGCGGAGTCATCCTCTATCTCCACAACACCTCGCGCGGCTTCGCCATCGACCACACACCTGCCGCTCCATTCAACCCCGAAGGTTCAGCCGTCCCCGCTGCTGCCGCCCCGCAGGAAACCGGCCGCCTCGTCCTCCATCAGGAGCTGCGCGCACGCGAAGGCTCTCAGGCCCGCTCCGGCCGCATCCTCCGCGCCATCGGCCTCGGCGGTCAAATCCTCTCCGACCTCGGCATCCAGCGCATCCGCCTGCTCTCCAACACACCCATGCACATCCCCGCCCTCGAGGGCTTCGGCCTCGAAATCGTCGAGCAGGTCCCCATCCCCGTCGAAGAATGTTCCCGCGTCGGCTAATGCCCTGCCGGAGTCCATTCCTTTGTTTTTCCATGAAGTTTTGTTCATTCTGGTCGATTTGGCCGAGATTGACCGCACAATCCCGCTCAAAACCTGTACGATTGGCTGAACTGTCCACGGGAAGCAATTCTCTCGGGAAATCCTGCGCGCCGGCAAAGGCGAGTCGGATCTTCCCGGCCAACTTACCCGGCGACGCACACGGTCGATTTCGGGCCAATTTGCCGTGGTGCAACTTCAGCGTGGCATCTTCTTCATTGAGATGCCGCTTCCCATCATCGCCCCCGCATTACGGCTACCCCGCAATTGCTGTGAGGCCAGCCGCACCAGCACTGCGAAAGGTTGGACCGAGTGCGCGTCCATCTCGTCAATCCCAGCGACAATTCTTTTGGCACCGCGGTCATCACGCCGCGCTGGCTATTCGTGCTTGCAGCCGCCACACCGCGTTCTGTCGGAGATCCCATCCTCGTCGATGAGTCGCTCGAGCAAATTGTGCCCGAAAGCATTCAGCCCGGCGACATCGTCGGCATCAGCGTGCACACCGGCAACGCCCTGCGTGGGTATGCAGTCGGCCGGATGGCTCGCAGCCGAGGCGCCTGGGTCGTCTATGGCGGCATTCACGCCACGCTTTTTCCAGATGAAGCGCTCGATCGCGGCGAAGCCCACGCGGTGGTCAAGGGCGACGGCGATCTTGCCTGGGGCAAAGTCGTCACCGATTGCCTCGCCGGCAACCCTGGGAAAATCTACGAAGGTGGCCGCATCGACGGCAGCGAATTCCTGTCCGCGCGCTGGGACCTTATGGATCCCCAAAAGTATATGTGGGCTTCGGTGCAAACCATTCGCGGCTGCCCCAAGCACTGCTCCTTCTGCAGCGTGTGGCGCACCGATGGACAGAAGCCCCGCCAACGGAAATTCCAAAGCGTCGTCGACGAAATCATCGTCCTGCGCCGCCTCGGTTTTCGCTTCATCGCTCTCGCCGACGACAACTTCTACCCCGTCACGTTTACCGATCTGCGTCTCGCGCGCGAGCAGCGCAACACGGCCAGGGTCGAGGAGCTCACTGCCATTCGCTACGAGCGCCTGCTGCTCATGGATGAGCTGGCCAAGCTGCCCAAGGACATGGTGTTCTTCACGCAAATGACCATGGAGGCGGGCGAAGACGGCAGCTATCTCGACGCCATGCGCAAGGCCAACATCAAGGGCGCGCTCGTTGGCGTCGAGGCGGTCACTCCGGAGGGGCTCAAGGCTGTCTATAAGGACTGGAACTACTCCGGCGAGGCCCTCGCCAAGCAACTCCAGACCTTCAAGCAGCACGGCGTTCACGTCCTCGGCTCATTCATCTTCGGCCTGCCCACCGATCGGCCCGCCACCTTCACCGCCACGGTCGAAATGGCGATCAAGGCGGGCGTCACGTTCGCTCAATTCGTGATGATGACTCCATTTCCCGGCACCGTCGACTTCGGGCGCTGGGAAAAAGAACAGGCCATCGATCCGATGATGGTGGGCGGCGTGCCCATCACGCGCTACTGGATGATTCCCACCGAAGTGCGGCCTAAAATGTTTACGCCGCACCCCACCATGAGCTCCGACGAGATTCGTGAGCGCACACAAAAAGTGTGGGACCGGTTCTACACGTGGGGAGCCATCTGGGAACGATCTGCGTGCACTCCGACTCTGCGGGCCCGGCTCGGCTTCATCTTCCTCTCCAAGCTCTACCGGCAAATGTACGCAGGCACCGGCATCTCCACCGACAGCGCTCGCCGGAAAAAGTCGAAGCGGTGGGCCCGGTGGACGGCCCGCCAGTGCAAGAAGCTCTTCCAGGCGCGCCCCATGCCAGAGCTCGAAGGACCGAAGTGGGAGATTGGCTTGCCCGGATTAGTTCGGCCTGTGTTTGAGGGCGTCGGCGGGCGCGAGATCAATGGCCCGTTCGCGGTCCTGCCCGACAACTAGGCCCGAGGGATTTCGCGAGTCGATAAACCCACGCCTGAATTCCGCGCGCTGGGAGGATCTGGTTCCGCAGCGGAAAGCCAGTACAGCCAACCCAGCACGACGAGCTAATAGCTAAGAGCTAATAGCTACAGGCTATCGGGAATACGCAAACGTCCCGCACAAATCCGTCGACTTCGAGATCGCATCAAATGTGAACACTGGCATGTCGTCTCCCGAGAAGAACGCCACTTCGAGCGTGTGCCCTGTGACGTATGTCGCCATCCATTGCGTGTCCTCGCTCCCACACAAGGTGTTTTTGTGCAGAAAGCGCTGCCGCGCGGGCACTCTCAGCCGGTAGAGCATTCCACTGATCCCGGCGTTCACGTCCGCGTCGAACACAGCGCTCACCTCCACAGGTTTCAACGTGCGGATCGGCGCCAGCGGATACGTGATGAAGTCGATCGATAATCTGTCTTTTGAAATCGCAATGTCGCTCGTGATCGACGTGGCATTCGTGCTCGCCGCATGCCACGCTCCCTGATCCTGCGCCACGCCAGCAACCGCTCCAGCCAGCAGCAGGCTCGCCACCACCCCGGCCACCAATCGCTTCTTCATATTTTTGAACACGTCACCCAAACAATCTTCCCTGCACACCCGCCGACCCACCACAATGAGCTAACAGCTAAGAGCTAACAGCTAAGAGCTTTTTCTTTCACCAGCCCAAAACATACGCAAACACCAGCGGCGCCACAATGCTCGCGTCGCTCTCGATAATGAACTTCGGCGTCTCCTCGCCCAGCTTGCCCCACGTGATCTTCTCGTTCGGCACCGCGCCCGAGTACGATCCATAGCTCGTCGTCGAATCCGAAATCTGGCAAAAGTACGCCCACAGCGGCACATGCTCGCGCTGCAAATCCTGGTGCAGCATCGGCACCACGCAAATGGGAAAGTCGCCCGCAATCCCGCCGCCAATCTGGAAGAACCCCAGCGGCGACTTCTTCGTCGTCTCCGTGTACCACTCCGCCAGTTCCATCATGTACTCAATGCCCGTCCGCACCGTGTGCACCTTCTTCACGTCGCCCGTGATGCAGTGTCCTGCGTACATATTTCCCAGCGTCGCGTCTTCCCAACCGGGCACGAACATCGGCAGATTTTTTTCGGCCGCCGCAAGCAGCCAGCTATCCTTGGCGTCGATCTGGTAGCTCTGCTTGAGCACGCCCGAAAGCAGAATCTTATACATGAACTGGTGCGGAAACCACCGCTCTCCGGCCTTGTCCGCCTTCACCCACTCCGCCAGCACCTCGTTCTCGATCCGCCGCATCGCCTCCATCTCGGGAATGCACGTATCCGTCACGCGGTTCATGTGCCGCGCCAGCAGCGCCGCTTCATCGGCAGGCGTCAAATCGCGGTAGTGCGGCACGCGCTCGTAGTAATCGTGCGCAACAAGGTTGAACACATCCTCTTCCAGGTTCGCTCCCGTGCAGCAGATCCCGTGAATCTTGTCCTGCCGGATCATTTCGGCCAGGCTCAGCCCCAGCTCGGCCGTACTCATGGCTCCGGCGATGGTCACAAACATCTTGCCGCCCTCGGCCAGCAGCTTGTTGTAGGCTTCGGCCGCATCCACAAGGGCAGCCGCATTAAAGTGCCGGTAATGGTGCTTGACAAACTCCGTAATCTGTCCCATAGCTCTTCTCTTTTCTTCGCTCCAATCCTTCAACCTAACACAATGCAATCCCCGCCCTGTGAATCGCAAGCACTCGCTGGCTTGCTGACTCGCTGATTTGCGTTCGGCCTTCCCTTAATAGTGATTCCTGCTGCTCATTTCGCTCGCCGCCTTCCGCGTCTTGGGGTACAGCCCGGGCGGCTCCACGCCGTATCCCAGTGCGATCACCACCCCGATGCGCGTCGCGCGCGGAACGTGCAGAATCTTCTTGATGGCCGATTCGTTAAACCATCCCATAATGCACGTTCCCAGGCCTAGATCGGTCGCTTGCAGGCAAAAATGCGCGGCGGCAATGCCAATATCGATCAAGGAAAATGGGTGTTTTTTCAGCCAGCCGCCAATTTGCGTGGCAATCGCATCCGGCTCGATGGCCAGAACCGCAAGCACAGGTGCTTCCAGTGAGTATTCATTGAATGAAACCGTCTTGCTGAAAGTCGTTCTGGCAATTTGCTCTCGGATCGCCGGATCATCCACAAGAATCAGCTTCCATGGCTGGGTATCGTTGGCAGATGGAGCCAGGCGCACCCCCTCAATCAAGGCCTGCAGTTTTTCCGGTTCCACCGCTTTCGGTTGATAGTTCCTTACACTTCGCCGTGTCTGGATTGCTTCTTTAACGTTCATGTCTTGTTCTCCCCATTCACTGCAAAGCCAGAGCAACTCTGGTTTTGCCATCGAAACAATCTTATTCCTCACTACGCTCGCTCAGCGACTCGGCGAGGCTACGCCCGGAGGGAGCAGAGGCCTTCAGGTCTCTGGATCCTCGCCCCATCTCTTTCGAAAAACGAAGTTCGCGGCGAAGCCGCGTTCAAACTCACACGCCCCACAAACAATTCCCGGCGTTTGCTTACGCATAAGAACCCACGGACATCCGCCTTTTTTGGGCTTGATGATGACGAGGAGAGCACGGAAGATGCGATCCAGACCCTCAAAGAACTCCAGGCCATCAAGAAATCACTGCACCTCGATACCTGATGGGTCGAACTCGTCGGGATCTGGAAGCGACAGCGGTTTTCCAGTTGCTGTAAGACGAAGCCGCGAAGGCCAAGTGGCTTTTCCCTCAAGGAAAAGCCAACCTGTACGCCACTGAAAACGCCTCATAGATACTGGAGAACCGCTCTAGGAGCTGGAAGCTGTTTCTTCCAGCAGCGCGTTCACGCGCGCCATCACCTGGAACGCATCCGCCACATAGACCACGTCGGCTTTGCCCCGCGTCCATCCGCAATTGGGATCGAGGTTCACCGCCCTCCGCTCGCCGATGAACCGCCAACCCACCACGTGCGGCTCCTCGCCGTGGCAGCAGGTTGAGAGACCCTTCGCGTGGCGCGGCGTCGACCCCGTCTGTCCGACCTGATTGAGATGCGACAAGAATGGCAGCACCGAGTTCCCTTCGCCGCCCTGGTCCACGAGAGATTTGCTGCTGCCCAGCGACGCGCCCGATGCGCCGAGGAACTTCAGAATCAACTCGCCCGCCTCCTCCACATGAACCTGCCCGTCCGGCTGCTTCTTTGTCCATCCCGCTCCCGCCACAAAAAGCAATTTCGCGTCCGGCCGAATCGTTTGCGCGCCCTGGTTTGGCGCGCGCATTCCTATCACCTGCGTGCGCAGCGCCGGCAACTCCACCGCAATGGAAATCTCGTCCGCCTGCGCCGCTTCGCCCTCAAGGGCCGCATGTGCTTCTGCCCCGGCGTAAGCCGAATTAGTTCCAAGATCCAGAAGCAGAAACCACGGCCGCTTCTCCCGGCTCACCACCGCCTCAATCCGCTGCCGGTAGAACCACCGCATCGCTTCCACTCCGTCCGTGCCGCCGATGGCCGTAATGTGTGTGTCGATGAAGCCGCCAAGCCGGTGCGCCACCGCGGCCATTACGCGTGCAAATCGCGAGCTTTGCGGAGCCAGCACAATGGTCGGCATCACCGCGCGGCACAACGCCTCGCACGCCGCCGCATCGCTCGCAAACCGCGCCTGCGCGAACGCCTCGCCCTGCACCGCCAGCAACCGCTTTGCCGCGCCTGCCACTTGCGCCGCCGCGCTGGTCGCGTGCTTCGCGACGATGCCGATGGTCAATTCCGCGCCCAGCCGCATCGCCAGTTCCCTGCCCGCGGTCACGGCTTCGAGCAACCCTTTGGTGAGAGCGGAGCCGGATTCGTCGGCGTGCGTTAGAACCAAAACCGATTCCATTTCTGTTTCCCTCAGGGGCTAAAGCCCGCAATCATTCTGCGACGTTTACGGCACGAGTGAACTCGTGCCCTGACACAAACAGCTACTCAGCGCCGATCCACTCGACGATCTCCCGCGCAATCTCCTCCTCGCTCATGTTCTTCTCGACGCGTGTCTCGCGCTGCTGCTTCGGCAGGCTCACCGAAACGTAACGCAGCCCGTTCGCCTCGAGCGCCGCCGTCTTCGCCTTCTGCAAAGCAGGCATGATCGAGCGCATGTTCGCCATGCCCACCTGCGGATTGTTGCGCGGCTCGGCCAGATTGCCCGTCGCCCAGCCCAGCACTGCGGGCGCACCTGCGCACACGCTCACCTGGTGCTTACCGCCTTCCACGCGCTCGAGCACTTCAAACGATCCGTCCTCACGCAACTCGATCTGGTCCACACCCTGAAACTGGTCCGCGATTCCCAGCCGCTCGCCGACAAGCTCGAGCGTCACGCCCGCGCCGCGCGTCGCCGACTCCCATCCGCCGAAGAGCAACATCCGTTCGTGCTCAAGTCCGGGAATCGCGGCAATCGCGTCGGCCAGTACCGCCGCCGTCGCCTGTGCATCAGGAAATCCGCCGATGGGCCCATCGACGGGGACCAGCTCGAAGCTCACCTTCTGCGCCACGCTCATCATCACCTGCTGCAGCTTGGCCTTGGGCGCAAGCGAGACGAGCCAGATTTTGCTCGGGCTTTGCGGGCTGCCCGGGCACTTCGCAGCCAGGTTTGCCGCCTCATAGAGCGCGCTCGCCGCCCACGGATCGAGCACCGCCGGCAACACCATCTCGTTCTTGATCCCCGGCCCGTTCGGCCCCGTGGTTGGTTCCAGCGTCTGCAGCGGATCGGGAACAATCCCCGCGCAAACGACGATGTGCAATGCGTTGGACATGATTCTTCCTCGTCAGTCGGCTACCAGCTAATTCTCTGCGGAATGAAGTCCGCCCGAGCCCGCCACAAACTCAATGTTGCCCCGCTCGCCGTCGGGCGACTGCGCGCAGTTCCACAGGCACGCGCCGCAGTGCACGCACTTCTCGCGCTCGAACTCGGGCGCGCCTTCATCGCCCAGCGTGAGGGCCTGGCCCGAGCACATGGCGATGCAAGTCTTTTCCTGGCAGGCAATGCATCGCTGCCGGTCGAGGAACACCACATGGTCCGCGAATCCAGGAACCGCCTGCACTTTGCCGCCCATCAGCAGCGCATCCTGGTGCGTGACGAGCAGCCGCCCGTCGAATGCAATCTCCGGCCATCCCCGCGCGCTCATCAGCGCATCGTGCAGCGGCCGTCCGCAGTCGAGGGCTACCTTTGCGGCTTGTTGCACTGTCAGGCCGCCCGCAATGAAGGTCGCGAACCGGCGAATCTGCTTCGGCGCCGGTGGAATCTTCGCCGGCAGCGCCAAGCGGCCGCCCGTGAGACCAGCAAGCGCCATCCCCACAAGTCCGCGAACGAATCCGCCATGAAATCCGTTGCGTGCGTTCTCGGCTTCGCGCGCGCCGTGCTCCACCCAGCTTGCGCGCCGGCGAGCTTCATACGTTGCCGCCAGATTCTCTTGCGTGAACGGCTTGTCCGCGCGCAGCAGCTCCAGCACCGCCTCGCCCAGTTGCACGCCCGTGGTCCACGCCTCGTCCACGCCGGAGCCGGTCAGCATGTTCGTCGAGCCGGAGCCTTCGCCGATGCGCGCGAATCCATCGCCGCTCAGAAACGGCTCGCCACGCTTGCCCGACTCTTCGAGCGACTTCGCCCCCCACGAGCGCATCGTTCCATGCTGCAGATGACGCCAGAGCAGCGGGTGCTGAATGTAGTGCTGCAGGTATCGGTAGGCCGTACGTTGCGGATTGCCCAGCCACGACGGCACGAAGATCCCAACCGAAACCAGGCGCTCCGGGTGCACGTAGAGGAACCCGAAGATCTCCGGCTCGGGAAATCCGAATGTGTGCCACACGGTTCCGGGCTCAAGCTCAGAGTCCTCAGGCAGCTCGATCACCATCTTCATGCCCAGCGCCCACTCGCGCCGCGCGTGCCCCACCGGCAGGCCGAATTGTTCATCCAGCTTCTGTCCCACCGCGCCCACAGGCCCGTCGCCAACAACGGTCAGCCGCGCGCGAACATCCATGCCGGGCATATAGCCATCAGCCGGAATGCCGTGCCTGTCCACTCCCTGATCGGCAAGGCGAAGGCCAAAAACGGTCCTCTTTCCCTTGCCGTTGTTCCCCTCGAAGATCGGACCGCTGACAGGCGTCCCCGGCCAAATCTGCGCCATACCGCCGGCCATCAGTTGCGATCCCACCCACTGGTTGAATTGGCCGATAGATAGAATCAGGCCGCCGTGCTTGTGCAAAAAGGCGGGCGTCCACGGCAATTCGAACGCATAGTCTTTTGCCCACCGCATCTTTCCAAGACCAAGAAAAGAATCGGCCGTGCGGAGCGTGAGCGGTCGCTTGCTCGCCCCAATGGGATCGAGCAGGTAGAAGACGCGCTCCTCTTCCACTGCCGCGGCCATAGGAATTTCAGCCGGATCGAGCGTGGGAAAGCTTGCGCGAATTCCCTGCGCGCGCGTCACCACGCCGCTCACGCCTGCGGCAAGATCGTCGGCGCGCTCGTAGCACATCACCTGCAGCGGCAGACCCGGCGCAACTTTGCTTTCGAACGCGGGATCGGCAGGGTTCTCGCTCCATGCTCGCGTAAGCGTGGTCAGGAATCCGCCTGTCGCCGGACCAAAGCCGGCGCAGACAATGTCAACCTCCATCGTCGGCCGGTCAACTTCGGTGGGTTGTGGAGCCGAGCTCATGCCGCTCCTGCCGCGGGATAGTCGAGCGCCTCGGGAATCATTACTTTGCTCACCGTTTCTGCGGCGCGATCCTTGGCCAGCCGCGCGCCCGTCAGGCACGTGGTCAGCTTGCTCTGCAGCCGCAGAAACTCGCTCGATCCCGCGCATCCCGCGCACGGCCCGGCCTTCGCCGGATGACTGCCGTCGGCGGCCAGAACATCGACGGCCATCGCCATGATGCCGGGCATCGTCTCTTCCAGCTCCTCGAGCTCCGCCGCAAGGAAGCAACTGCGGTGCTCTTCCTCATCCCACGAGGGATGGCGGTTGTAACCGAAGACCAGCTCCGCGCAAATGCGCGAAACTTCACCTGCCGCCTGCGCCGCCTGCGTGTGGCACAGGTCGCTCAGGAATTGCACCGTTCCGGCCAAGCCTTCCGCCGCCACTGCGTCCACGGCTCCGCGCGTCTCCAGTTCAAGCACGTCGAGAATCTGGCAGCGCGAAGCCATCAGCCAGCTCAGCGCGTCGGCCAGAGCAAACGTCACGCCCTGGCGCTGCCCGTGATAGAGTTTGCCTCCTTCCGGATCGGTGGCTCCCTGCAGATAATTCAGCGTCCACGCCCACAGCTTCATCGCCGACGCCAGCGTACATGCCCCGGTCCCGGGATGTGTCGACGCAATCTTCCGCATCTCCCCAGTCCACGCGGCAAACTGCGCCAGGAAAACTTCGCTGGTCATCGTCACCGTCAACTGACGCCGCTGCACAGCTTCCGGGCCTTCGTACGTCGCCTCGAGTTGCGCATCCATCCACTTGTTGGCGAGGAAGCCCGGGCAGTCTTCGGTAATTCCATACCCGCCCATCAGGCTCACGGCCTCGCGCATCATGTTTGCGCCGTGGCCGGTGTTCCAAAGCTTCGTCGCCGGGCACAGAACGTTGGCCTCGGCGTCCTTCAGCACATACTGCACCAGCGGATCGGCTTCGAGCTCTGCGCGCCGCGCGCTGTCGCCCTTCAGCCTCAACATTTCAATCGCGCGCTCCTCGCTCTCCTTCAGCGCCTTCATTTCCGCGCGCCCGCCACTGACGCCGCGCTCCTTCAGCATCGCCGTCTTCTGCTTCTCCAGCGGATCGAGCTCGTCGAACAGCCTCGCCGCGGCAAAGCCCATCGATGCCGCCGCTTCACCAGTCGCCCAGATGTCGACAAGCCGATGCAGCGCATCTTCCCGCTGCTGGATGCCCTGGTCGTACCGCACTGAGCCCGGCTTCGCTCCCTCGGCTCCGCGGAAGCGCTGCCGCTGATAGCGAATCACCGGCTCTGCCGCCGACAGCAGCTTGGCCGCCGTCATCAGGCCCACCGGCACGCGCGTCCGCCGGAAGACCGCGTCAATAATTTCGCTGTGGTTGAAGTTCGGCACGATCACGCCGTCCTTCACTTTGTATCCGCCCACGATGCGGCTCGCCGGCACTCGCAAATTGAAGACCGGATCGCCCGTCGACGAAAGCTGGTGCACCAGCTTCTTGGTCGCCGTGCCGCGATCGAACGTGCCTTCGTCGGTCTCTTCCAGAATCACCACGCAGCTGCCCTTGATGCGCGGGTCATCGGAGTTCACGGCCGCCGTCACAAAATTCGCAAACGCAATTCCCGTGATGAACCGCCCGCGCTTGTCCACCTGCAGCCACGGCTCCTCGCCGTCCCTCCACTCCGCCACGCGCACCTTGCCGCTCAGCATTCCCGTATCCACACCCACATACGGAATCGGCTCGGTAAGCGCGAAGGCTCCGCGCCACGGCTTGCGATCTTCTCCCGCCTGCGGCGGAGCCGCCAGCTTCTTGTAGCGCGTCACTTGTTCCGCCGTGCCGCGTTCGTGGATCGGCGAAAGCGCTAGGAATCCGGCGAGACTTGCCGTTGCCGCGCCGCCATCCACCCAGGCGAGTTCGAAAGCCGCGAGTCCGAGCGCCAGGTTCTTGGGCCCGGCGATGAATCCGCCCTCTTCAGGCTCCATGAACGCTGCCGTGATTCCCGCGCGGTCAAAGGCGTCCATCATCTCGTCCTTCGCCTTGGTCCATTCGTGCGTGTTGCGTTCGCCCGCGGCCACAAGCCGCGCCACCGTTCCCCGCGCCACGCCGCGCGCCGATGCCACCAGCATCTGTAAGTCGAACCGGTCGGCAAACCGCCATTGAATCTGCCGCACCGCATCCCCGGGAAGCGTCAGCATCGTCTTCGTCTCCGGAATCGCAACTGTGCCCGCAACTGTGCCCATCAAGGGCCTCCTCCAGCAGAGCTGTTTCACGATTTGTGCTTCATTCTCAAATCTGTACAACACGGCCTTTTCTTGATGAAAATGTCGCTCAACGGCCGCTGTTTCGGCGTAACGCAATCGTGAACCTGCTTCAGCGCCTCTATTGTCCTTAACTCGACTCTCGACGGCATGTGACCCACATCACCCTGGCGGCCTCGCGACTGATCGTTGACGGCTGATAGCTGAAGGCTAAATTTGTGATCTGTATCGGGCCGCTTGTGATACCTGTCACTGCGGCCAGTCCCCCAAAAAGAGCATTCCTGTGGAGTGGCCTCTGCGGCCTGCTTTACTCCCCATCCGCAGCGGACTTGGGTGTTAGCAAGACCAGGGAAAGTTGCGGTCCATCCTCTTTTGCCTGGGGAAAGAAGACGGCAGGATGAATCACGCCGCACGGAAACGAGCACGATCGGGCGTTACAGCGGTTCCGCAGTTACTGTGTCCCGAAGCCAGAGTCGCCAAGTGGATTTTTCCTCAAGAAAAATCCACCCTGCACCGAGGCTGGAAATTGCAACAACAACTGCGGAACCGCCTTCGTAACGGAATCATTGCAGCCGGCGTTGCCGTTCTCGCCATCGCATTCGCGCCCATCGCTCTTCGCGCGCAGGCTGACTGCCTTGCCTGCCACGGCGATGCCACCATGACCGACAGTGCCGGCCACAGCATCGCCGTTGACGGCCAGAAATTCGGCCAGAGCATTCACGGCAGCCTGCAGTGCACCAACTGCCACGCCGACATCAAAAGCTATCCGCACCCCGACAAAATAGCGCCTGTCGACTGCAAGACCTGCCACGCCGATCAGGCCTCCCTTGTCTCGGGCAGCGTGCACGCCTCAGCATCCGACCACCCCTGCACCAGTTGCCACGGCGTCGCCCACTACATCTTCCCCAAGGATGACCCGCGCTCCAATGTCTACCCGCTCAACGTTCCCAAGACTTGCGGCAACTGCCATGGGAACGCTGATATGGCCAAGCAACACGGCCTGCCCAACGTCTACCCGCTCTACATGGACTCCATCCACGGCTTCGCGCTCAGCAAGGAAGGCCTGCTCGTCGCGGCCAACTGCCAAAGCTGCCATGGCTCGCACAACATCCTCAGCCACACCAACCCCCAGAGCCCAACCTACAAATCCAACGTTCCGAAAACCTGCGGCAACTGCCACGCCAAAATCGAAGCCGACTACGAGCAGGGCGTGCACGGCAAAGCCGTCGCCGCCGGCAATCTCAACGCTCCGGTCTGCAGCGATTGCCACACGGCCCACGCCATTTTGCAGCCCACAGAATCGGCCTTCCGCATGCAGTCCACGCCCATCTGCGGCAACTGCCACAAGGACAAGTTCTCCACCTACCGCGACACCTTCCACTCGCAATTGGGTTCGCTCGGCGGCTACGTTGAAACGGCTCGCTGCTGGGATTGCCATGGCGCCCACGACGTGCGGCCCGCCTCCGATCCCGCCTCGCCCATCAACCCGGCCAACCTCGTCACCACCTGCGGCCGCTGCCATGCCGGCGCCAATTTGAGCTTTGTGCAATATCAGCCCCACGCCAACGCGCACGACCGCAAGCTGAGTCCGGGGCTTTACTATGTCCGGCTCTTTATGAACCTGCTGCTGGCCAGCGTGCTCACCTTCTTTATGATTCACACTATCTTGTGGCTCATTCGCTCGCGCTATAGCCAGGTCAAAAGCAAAGCCTCAAATGGAGGAAAGAATGCCTGACTCTGAGCGAACCGAACCCAAAACCGAAGCCGCCGCCACCGCCCCCGCCCCCGGCCCCGGCCCCGGCCGCTACTTCGTGCGCTTTACGCGCGAGCAGCGCTACATGCACGCCGCCCTTTTCACGTCGTTTCTGGGGCTCGCGGCTACGGGCCTGGTCATGCGTTTCAGCGAGAGCTTCTGGGCGCGCAAGTTTGCCGCCGGCGTCGGCGGATTCGGCGCCATCCTTTTCTTTCACAAGTTCTGCGCCCTGGTTCTCACCATTGCCTTTCTCATCCACGTCAAAGATGTCTTCCAGCGCGGCGTCATGCATCGCGAAAAGGGAATCTTCTGGGGGCCCACTTCAATGGTGCCCAGTTGGAATGACTTCAAGGATCTCTTCGGCCACATGCGCTGGTTCCTCGGCCTCGGCCCCAAGCCGAAATTCGAGCGTTACGCTTACTGGGAGAAATTCGACTACTGGGCGGTCTTCTGGGGCATGGTCGTCATTGGCTTCTCCGGATACGCCATGTGGTTCGCGCCGTTCTTTGCGCACTTCCTGCCCGGCTGGGCATTGAACGCGGTCCTCGTCATTCACAGTGAAGAAGGCCTGCTTGCCATCCTCTTCATCTTTTCCATCCACTTCGTCAACACCCATTTGCGCCCCGACAGCTTTCCCATGGATTTGGTGATTTTCACCGGCGTCGAAAGCGAAGACGAGTTCAAACAGAAGCGCCCGCTTGAGTACCAGCGCATGCTCTCCGAAGGAAAAGTGGAATCCCGCCTCGGCATCGCGCCGCCGCTGTGGCTCCTCAACTTCTCCAAAGTGGTCGGATTCACGGCCATCTTCATAGGCCTCACGCTGCTGGTGCTCACGCTGACCGCGTATTTCCACTAACCGGCGGTTGCAAGCTAAAGTTGGGATCGAGAAAGAAGCCTTGACGCGCGACGCGCCTCGCGCTACATTGAAGCGGTGATCAAGTCCTTCCGGCATGCCGGCGTGGAGAAGTTTTTTCTTGCGGGCAGCAAGGCCGGGATTCAACCCACGCATGCGAAAAAACTCCGTATTCAGCTCGGCGTTCTGAATACGGCGAAAAACGCGGCGCGCATGAATGTTCCTGGCTGGGACCTTCATTCCCTCAAGGGAGATCTGGCCGGTCATTGGTCGGTCAAGGTCAACGCAAATTGGCGTTTGACGTTCAAGTTCGAGGGCGAAGACGTCGTCCTCGAGGATTACCAGGACTATCACTAGCAGGAGACACTTATGGCTCGCATGTACAACCCTCCACATCCCGGAGAACTCTTGCGCGAGTATTTGCGCGGCGTGCAGGTTGGCGAAGCTGCAAAGCATCTTCGTGTCGCTCGATCCACGCTCTCGCGGCTCCTGAATGGCCGCGCTTCATTCACGGCGCCGATGGCGCTTCGCCTCGCCGATGCGCTTGGAACGGACCCGGAGGTTTGGCTCGACTTGCAGCAGCAGTACGATCTCTGGCGCGCCTCCCGGCGGAGGCGTCCCAAAGTCGAGCGCATTCCACTGCCCCGTTCTGTTCGCGATGCAGCCGCGTAATATCCTGCCGGTAAAGTTACGAGGATACTCGCGTTATTGCAAGCTACTGGCTACCGGCTACTGGCCGCTCCTGTGACTCCTATCACGGCGCGTTTTTCCGCCAGAGCGTCTCCTCAAAGCGTGGACCTTGCTCGCCGGTTTGCATCTCTTACGCTCGCTTTTCTCTGTTTTGCCTGGGCCTCCTCCCCAATCTCCGCGCAAAAGCTCAAGGACTCCGACTGCCTCACTTGCCACGGCGACGCCAGCATGACCAATAGCGGCGGCCACAGCATCGCAGTCGACGCCAACAAATTCAAGCACTCCGTTCACGGCTCGATGTTCCGATGCGTCGGTTGCCACACCGACGTCAAAAGCCTTACGCACGACACGACCCCGAAAAAAATCACCTGCGACCAGTGCCACGCCGATGAAGGCCAGGGCTACGCGCACAGCATTCACGCCCAGGTCACCAGCGCCGGCAAGATTCCCGCAAGTTGCCAGGACTGCCACGGCGACGTCCACCAGATCGTCTCCGGCGACGACCCCAAATCGCCCGTCAATCACAGCAACATTCCCGCCACCTGCGGCCGGTGCCACGGGCAAAAGTTCCTCATGGAGTCGAACGGCGAAACCGCTCAGCCTTTCCTCTCCTATCAGTCCAGCGTCCACGGCCGCGCCGTCGCAAATGGCTCGCAAAAGGCCGCCGTTTGCACCGATTGCCACGGAGTCCACGAAATTCTCCCCGCCAGCGACCCTAAGTCGCCCATCTCCAAAGTCGCCGTCGCGTCCACCTGCGGCAAGTGCCACACTGACGTAGCCAACACCTTCACCGCCAGCATTCACGGCCAGGCGCTCGCGCGCGGCAACATGCTCGCCCCCACCTGTACGGACTGCCACGGCATTCACTCCATCAAACGGCACACCGATCCCAACTCGCCGGTCGCCGGGCAAAACGTCTCCCGCGACATTTGCGCCCGCTGCCACCAGGGCGTGCGCCTCTCGCAGGAGTTCGGCGTCCCCGGCAACCGCGTCACTAGCTACTTTGACAGCTATCACGGCCTCGCCGCCGAAGGCGGTTCCGTCGTCGCCGCCAACTGCTCCAGTTGCCACGGCGTGCACAACATTCTCCCCTCCAGCGATCCCCGCTCCACCATCAATCGCGCCAATCTCGACGCCACCTGCGGCCAGTGCCATAAGGGCGTCACGCAAAAGTTCACCCGCACCCCTGTCCATCTCCAGGCCGGCTCGCGCTCCGGCGACATCGATTCCATCGCCGTCCGCTGGGTGCGCTGGATTTACATTCCCCTCATCCTCCTCGTCATCGGCGCCATGTTCCTGCACAACGCCATCATCTGGCGCTCCAAGGCCGTCGCCCGCCGCCGCATGATGAATCCGCTCATGACGCGCATGACCGTGAACCAGCGCTGGCAGCACCTCGTCCTGCTCTCAAGCTTCATCGTTTTGGTCATCACGGGCTTCGCGCTCAAGTTCCCCGACACCTGGTTCGCGCACACCCTGGGCATGGGCGAGAACCTGCGCGGCGTCATCCACCGCATTGCCGGTGTCATCCTCATCGGCGCGGGCATCTATCACATCTTCTATCTCGCCATCGCGCGCGAGGGCCGCCGCCTGCTGCGCGACATCGCGCCCGTCCCGAAAGACGCATTCGACGCTTGGGCCACCATGCGCTACTACCTCGGCCTCTCGACCGTGAAGCCGAAGTTTGGCCGCTTCAGCTATGCAGAGAAAGCCGAGTACTGGGCGCTGGTCTGGGGCACGGCCCTCATGGGCCTCACCGGCATCATGCTTTGGGCCAAGGTCTGGGTCGGCGACCTGCTCGCTCGCTGGTGGGTCGACGTGGCTACCGCCGTTCACTTCTACGAGGCCATCCTCGCCACTCTCGCTATCCTCGTCTGGCACTTCTACCAGGTCTTCTTCGATCCCGACGTCTATCCCATGAACTGGGCCTGGTGGGACGGCAAAATGCCCGTCGACCTCTATCGCCACGAACACGAACTTGACCACGAGTTGGACACAGACCCCGCCGCGAAAGCCACGGATCCGGTCAAGGAACCTTCATCGGGCAAATAGCCCCGCTTTGTCGCTGTTCGATCTTCGCTGTGAGCTGAAGGCTGCTTTCACACCCGCCAGTTGTCGGGGCGCCAGTCCTTGATCCGCTCTTTGATCTGCTTGCGGTTCAGACTGTGCTCGAGAGCCTGCTTGGCCAGCTCCACCACTTCGTCGTCAGCCGCAAACCGCAGCCCGATCAGTTGGTCCTCCGTCAGGCGATAGATCTGCGAGTGCCATTCTGCAGGCGCCAGCGCCTGCAGCCGCAGCCGCTCCTCGAGCCGGATCACGCGGTCCTGCACCTTCAGCGGATACTGCCGCATCCGGAATAGCGCAACGAACGCCGCCAGCGACAACACCACCAGCCACACCGAATAGAAGCAGAAATGGTGGACGCAATAGATGACCGCGATGACGATGGTGGCCATCGAAACGAAGGTTAGGAAGAAATGATACGGGGGATCGAATCGTCCGTGGTTCTTCAGACCTTGCGGTTCTGACTTACTCATCTGCAGCACTCGTTCCTTGCAGGTCGGAATTGGCGGTCGTGGCCGTTGGCGTTGCGGTCCATCCGCTGTCTACGGCGCCCGGTGCCTGTACACCTGCAATGGGCGAATTCTCTTGGGTCGGGGCTGGCGCTGTCAACGCGGATAAGTTGTTTGGACCCAGAACCGTCGGATTCTTGGGAATCAGATGGTAGCGGCCGCGCACCAGGTAGTCCACAAACAGGCCGCCTGCGAGATAAGGGTTTGCCAATGCAATCGGGATTGCATAGAGAGTGGTCACGATCGATTCGTCGACGGTCTTGGCGGAGTGGCTCCGGTGCCGGTAGCCCGGAATCTGCGGGATTTCAAACACCGTCAACTGCGCCTCAGGATGCTTGCGAGCATACCGCACCAGCTTGTAGGTGATCTGCTTCGGGGTCGTCATCCCGGCATCGGGAAAGATGCTCCGCCTGAAGGTCCGTGGAAAGTAGCCGTTCAGAACCACCCGCGCGAAATCTGCGCAGTTGTTGAAGAGCAGATTGAAGCGTGTCCGGTTCGGTCCCGCATTCAGCTTCTCGATCAGGGCGTCATCCTGCTCTGCTGTTGTCTCGAAGCGAAAGACGTAAATCCGCCGCTCGTACGCCGCGCCCAGCAGTTGCGTCCAGCCGCCGTGCACCAGATTACCCGGCGATAGACTCGCACTTAGAATCCCGAGATGCTCCTCGCGATACCGGTTTCGCAGTTCCACCACCGTGTCGTGGTCCACATGCGCGGGAACGTCGGCGGCGTTCTCCACCGAATACAGATAAGGAATAAGAGGGATCGCGGCCCAGTCGTACCCCTCCACCCCCTGATAGCGGGCAATCACGGCACCCAGCTCGCCCGGCTCGCACCGCCGCAGCTTCACCGGAGTCTCGGCGCAGATCCGCTCAAAATAGATGGCGTTGTGCCCGGTCGGGTTCAGGGCCCCAAAAAAGCCGTACGGCTCCTCCATCAGCAGAGCCGATTGCGCGTGCCCTTGCGCGCAGAAAGGTCCCGCCACCAGGACAAGAACAAATAAAACAATGCGGTTTCGAAAATCTGAGAGCATCGGTCTCCCTTTGGGGTATAGCATTTTCGGAATTGCCGTAGACCGAAAGCACATACTCAAGTGGCTTTTTCCTCAAGAAAAAGCCACCTTTCAATGCACTCAAGAAGTCTCCGCGTATTCCGAAAATGCTCTAAGAGTTACTGGTTCTCTCTCGTTCAGTATGCACCATCTCTCGCAACAAACAGATAAAGGAAATCTCCCAACGGGTCATGCTGTTGACAATGCAGGATTCCCGCGCTGCGGCGCGGCGCAGGCCGTAAGCGATCCTGCGCAACACACCACACCGTGCCTACGGTTTTAGGCGTATTTCCGGCTGGCTCCTGCGCAACAGACTATGCCTGTCGAATTAGATGCATTTTCCGGCTGAATGTTGCGGTTTGGTTTTGTAGGCCGGCTGGCGCTGGATTGTCGCTTGCCAACGGATGATTGAACTACTGATGAGGAGGGACGATGATCGAGGTCTCCTGCACTTCAATCAGGCCGGAGCCGATCATCTTCTCCAGTTCGGGCAAAACCGCGTCGACCTTCTCGCGCGTCTCGATGAACTCGATCTTGATCGGAAGATGATCCGAGATCTCGAGGATGTGCGCGGAATGGATGCGATGCTTCGCTCCAAACCCCGCAACGCCCTTCACAACCGTTGCGCCGGCGATTCCACTGTGAAAGAGAAAGTCGAGGATCGTCGAATAAACCGGAACGTGGTGGTGCTTGGCTCCATCGCTCAGGAAGAGCGTGACTTTAACGGCCTTGCCCGTGGTCAACATGCGTTCTCTCTCCGCTTGCTTCAGTGCCTAGATTCACTTGCAGGCGCGCGCCGAACTTCCACTTCCAGGTGAGCAACGAACGATTGAAGCACCTTTGTGGGGAACTTGCAACTCCGGCTCGTCTGCCGCCGCTTCTTCAGAGCAGGTCGGCAAGCGCCGTTCCGCACCATGTGGCGGCAAGGCCCAGCACCAGGCTGCCCATCGCGTAGAGCGCCGCTAAAAGAAAAGCGCCCGATCGCATCGTCGACAGCGTCTCCCACTCATAGGTCGAGAAGGTGCTGTAGGCGCCGATGAAGCCAATGGGCAGAAAGAATCGCCATGCAGGATTTACGTCGGCGCGCTTGCCAAAGTAGGTCAGTGTATAGCCGATGATGACGCATGCCGTCATGTTGATGACCATCGTGCCGTAAGGGAACTTGCTTCCCATGCGGCCCGAAATCGACGATCCAACCCAGTACCGGGCTACAGAACCCAGCGCGCCGCCCGCGGCGATGAGCAGGTATTTCTGCAATGCCATTCTCCTTCAACCAGAGTCTGCCGGGGCAGCGCCGGCGTGCGCGATCTGGTGCATTCGCAAACGCCACGCAGAAATCGCACGATCGGTTCTGCTCACTGCAATTTCAGGGGTCAAGCCGCGATATGACACCGCAACAGGATTCCCTGTCAGGAGTCATCATCTGTCCGGCTAAACGGAAAGGACAGCGGTTTAGGGTGAACTCCTTCACCACTGCCTCTATTACATCCGCTTGGAAGGCGTGTGTCAACAGAAGTATTCGTTACGCCTTCGCTTTTTGGCGAAACCAAAGTGAGCCCCAGGGTTTGCCGGGCAATATGACTTCGGCATTGCCCGAGTATTCGCCCGCGAACGGCGTGCGCGTCAGGTTGATGGTGTCGATGTACTCTGCGGTGTAGACCTTGCCCTCCGGCAAGCCAAAAGCTCCTTCGGCCGGCTGGTGCTCATCGAAGTAGTAAAAGATGACCGAGTCATTGGGGCGACGGGCGCCCATCGGGTCGTCACTGAAATTGGTGAATCCGATGGGACCGGGCCCAAGGGAAATAGACTCCTCGAGCAGGTTGCGCAGGAACGCGATCTTGGCGGGCCTGGACCCGTGCAACACGCCGCCGTGCGACCACCAGAGAATGTCTTCGGGATCCAGGTAGGTTTCGCCGTGGCCGCAGTAGCAGCCCTGCGCGGCGGCCTGCCAGAAACGGCGCGTCATGGCGTCGCCCGAAAGGTTTCCCCACCGCGAGGCGATGTTGCCCTCGTACCTGCACTCGTCAAAAACGACGGGCTTGCCCCAGTCGGCGCGCCAACTGGAGCCAAGTTGCATGCGCGAGTCCTGCACGCCTGCATGGGTGCACCATCCGCGGCCATATTCGTATGCGTACCGGCAGTAGTGGATCGAGCGCAGATGATCGAAGGCATCGTATTCGGCCAGGATGCGCGCATAGCGATCCCAGTCGGCGTTCGTCTTGGCCTTTAGAAGGTCGAATTCGTTGGCGAGAGACCACCACACATTACGATATGCGCTGAATCGCGCGATAACGTAGCGCAAATAGCGGTCGTCCACCTCGGCGGGCATCGATTGGTATCCCCACTTGTCGTATGGATGGAACAGGATCAGATCCGCCTGCACTCCGATATCGCGCAGCTCAACAATCAGCCGGTCGAAATGCTGGAAATACGCAGCATTGAAGGTTGCGAAATCATTCGTCTCGCCATTCCGCGGGAACGGGTACATTGGCGGTTCTTTGCGGTTGTGTTGGTACCACTTGGGGAACAGGCACATGCGCAGCTTGTTGAACCGAGAGGACGAAAGAGTTTCAATCGTCTGGCGCTGCGTAGAATCGCTTTGAAAGGCCCACGCATAACAGGTCGTTCCGCATTCAACGAACGGGGTGCCGTCGGCGTACCCGAAGTGGTAGCCGTCGCGCACCGATACCGGACCGTGGTTGCCTTCACCTGCCGCCACGCACTTCAAGCGGCCCGATTTGCCGTTCAACACAGGAGAATTGCTGGTCGTCGTCCAAGTCCAGTCGCCTATCTCGTCGGGCATAAAGCGAACCTTGTATGCGCCTTCGCCGTCGTAAAAGCCTTCGACGTTCAGCGTCCTGTTCGTATGCCGGAACGCAACGCTGAGAGTAACGTCGAGGAACGGGTTGCCGCTCGACGGTCCTTCGAAACCAAGATCGATCGAATCCCATCGGGCCACGGAATCGTCCGATGGCGGCAAAGCCGTGGATTCCGCAAACATCTGCGTCGAAGCTGCTGCCACTGCGCAGGAAGAGAGCTTCAAAAGATCGCGACGATTCATCGAGCTCCTTGGCTCGCGAGGGAGCCATTGCAACAGCTGTAACAGTGAAGCTACCCGAACGCACTACACATTCTTCAACAGCGGAGTAGGAAAACGCAATTAGGACGAGAAATGAGAAACTCCTGGCGAGGCTTTCTCGGCTACCCCGCGCTGGAATTCGCTCTTCGGATCTTGCTATGGATCAAAGATGCGATGATTTTGGAAACGCCGAAGAGAGGATCGGTGCTGGGTCTTATGGGCGCAGGCCGCAAGTCTTAGCTGTCGTCTCTCTTGCGGGTCTTCGTGGCATCCGATTCGCTCAGCGCAACACGCGTAGTGCGCGCAGCTCCGGCGGCGGCCAGCAGGAAGCTTCGCATCTGCGGCGTGAATTCTCTGCGTTCTGCTTCCTTCTGCGCAAAGCTGACGGCCCAGTAGGCTAAGCAAAAAACGTAGCTTATGGATTCAAATCGAGCAAGGTGCTGGTACTGGGATGCAGTTGTCTGATGTGTCTCGAGCACGGCCACCGTGAGGCTGACGATGGAATAAAGACCCAGCCCGGTAGCCACCTGAAGCTCGCGATCGCGCCAGCCGATCGATAACAGTTGGCTGCCGCCGGCGAGCAGGAGGAAGAATAAGATTCGGAGAATCGACGAGGTCTGTTGCAACTGAGTGATAAGGAGTCCCTCCTTGGACGTGGCGTGAGCAAGTCCAGGAAGGGCTGCGAATGGCCAGATTGCCACGCCGGCCACCAGAATCAGAATTCCCACTACCACAAGTGCGCTCCGTGGCAAAGAGGCTCGAAGCGGCCGGAGCACAGACCAAGCCATTTCAACCAAAACGCAAAAGAGCAGTGCGGAATCAAGGGCCGTCTGCGCGAAGTAGGCGTGATAGACAGCGCCCGGATCATACAGGCTGACTACATAAATGGCGAGGTTACTCGTCAAATCCCAGACGCAATAGGAAAAAAATACGGGCAACGTGCGCCAGGCGCGCCTGTAGATGAGCATCCCAATGACGGCAAGCTCCACTAACGATGCTACGAGCCAAATCAGGTCATCGATACTCATAAACGTCGGGTCCAACCCATCGCGCGAAACGGTCTGAGGATAGCAGCATGCCCGGCGCGGGACGCCCTTTGATCACAGTTTATGCGCTTCTCTTACCCACAGAAAACGCAAAAAGGCCCACCTCTGAAAGGTGGGCCCTGCTTGGTTAATAGAATATCTTAAGCAACGCTGGGAGGTGGAAGCCTAACCGGCCCATAAGGAACCGCCGCTGCTAAGCTCGGAGGTGGCAGCCTTACCGGACCATAAGGAACCGCCGCCATCAGGCTGGGAGGTGGAAGCCTCACCGGACCATAAGGAACGGCTGCCATCAGGCTGGGAGGTGGAAGCCTCACCGGACCATAAGGAACTGCAGCCGCTAAGCTGGGAGGTGGAAGCCTCACCGGGCCGTATGGTACTGCACTGGCGGTGCACACCGACACAAGAAGCAGAACAATGACGCCGAATTTCAGGACTTGCGACGTACGCGAACTCATGGCCTAACTCCTGGCGGTGACAACTCCGCCTTAGAACTTTGCTTTGTTAGAGTAACCCAAAAGATGCAGCGACGCTACAACAAAAGTGGTATCTGAAAAAAATTCTTCCATAAGTACCTATTTCTGCTGCGCCACGGTAACAAAAACGTAGGGTACTTCGGGCAAGATTTGCCGTATCTTCGCCTTGCAGTCCGAGATTTCCCTGGTTGCCGCGATCTCGACCAGCCTATTCGAATCGAAAATGGGCAAAAGGGACGGCAGGAGAAGCTACCACTGTGCGGCGGCGCCAGGCTTCGACAGGAGCCCGCATTTCCTGTCGGCTCGAGCTTGAGGAGATGCGCGGAGAAGATGCAGAACCCGGCGAGTTACCACCTTTCGACCGCAACCGCCTTTTGCTGTTACTAGACTGAAAACTTTGGTGCCGTGGGCTAAATCAGCAAAACTAGGTACATTTGCACATAAGCCATTCTTATCTAGGCGCGATCTATGAATGCTCTCAATCCAGAAACACCGCTGCCGTCTGATGTCCAAGCCCCCTCGAAAGGGCGGCAAGAAGTTCGCTGCGCGGTACGATTTCCTCTTTCTTTGCCAGTGGTCCTTTCATCTGGTGAAAACGAGATCGCTGGTTTAACTCGTAACGTCTCCGCGAGCGGGGTTCTCTTCGCTCTCGAGGTGGCTTTGCCGGTCGGACTCGACGTCCGCTTTTCCATGCGAATGCCCCGATCCGTTCTGGGCTCGCCACAGGATGTTCTGGTCCACTGCACGGGACGTGTGGTACGCTGCTCCACAAGCCACAATGAGCACCTCGCCGCTGCCACAATAGATGATTATCGGTTTGCGGAGCAGTGAGTTCTCAGCTGGCTTAATGGCAGCCGACTATGGAAGTCCTCGACGATAACCCTGAAGGTGAGAGTGTTGACACTCCGGTCAAGCCGGGGACCATTCGTGTAATCCTTGCGGATTCCCAGGCGATTTATCGCGTAGGGATTCGCAAGGTCTTCGCTCTCGAAGATGACATCCGAGTAGTTGCTCAGGCCGACTCGCTGGAGAATCTGCGGGCGGCCATCGAGCGCTATCCAACCGACATTGTGCTTTTGGAGGGAGGCATGCTGGCCGGGACGGCCAATGCGATTCCCGAGCTTCTGCGCATGGCCCCGGATGTGAAACTCATCGTGCAAGCTGTCTCATCCGACGAAAACCATACCGTGGAACTCTACCGGCGTGGCGTTCGCGGCATCGTCTCCCGATCAATTTCGCCCGACTTGCTGGTCAGGTGCGTGCGCCGCATCGCCGCCGGCGAAACATGGATCGATAACCAGTCAGTCAACTGGGTCATCGATGCCTATCGCGCTCAGGCGGCTGCGCTGGTCAGCCCGCGGAATCAGCCCCGCCTTTCGCCCAAGGAGATGTCGATCATCACCTGCATCACCCAGGGCAAGCGGAACAAGGAAATCGCCTTCCAGTTGGGCACCACCGAGCAGGTGATCAAGAACTACCTGCGCAAGATTTATGACAAGCTTGGCGTTTCAGACCGGCTGGAACTGGCTCTTTATTGCCTGCACAACAAAATCATCCAATCGGAACTGGACGAGGAGACGGTGGCTCAAAAGATTGTCACCTCGTAGCTTCGCCGGTACCTGATCCTTGCGCAAACTCGCACGAAGTCCCCTGCGCCCCAACACTATTGCGGCTCGCGTGTGTCGCCGCAGGACCGGCGCGCCAACTCAAGCAGCCGAGTCATCTCCGCCAGCGCGGCGCCGCTGATATGCCCCAGCAGTTCCACCGGAATGCGCTGAATCACTGGATCCATCGCGTGCAGCAAATCCAGGCCCGCATCGGAAATTTGCGTCCAAACCACGCGGCGATCATGCCGGTCGCGGTGTTGGCGAATCAACTTGAGGCGCTTCAGCCGTGCCAGCAATCGCGTGATGTCGGGCTCCATCGTGATCATGCGCGAGCCGATGGCCGCGCAGGTTAGCCCGTCCGGTTGCGCCCCGCGCAGGATGCGCAGCACGTTGTATTGTGTCGACGTCAGGCCAAAGCCCCGGATCCTTTGCTGGAAGGCATGCTGCAGGCAATCCGAGGCGCGCATCAGGTTCAGAAATGCCTCCTCTTCCACGCTCGAAAAGGGCGACGTTTGCGCGATCTCAGACTTCAAGCTTGTCATTGGAAATACTCCCATCGCACCGCAGCGCCGATCCAGCGATCGGCAGAGGTACCGGGCGCCAACCCGGTCAAATCTCGCTTATTGCTTGATGGCGTCAACCTCGATCGTGAGCTTGATTTCCTCACCCACCATCGCTGCAGGAACTTTGGGAGCGATTCCAAAATCCATTCGGTTGATCGTTGCTGTCGCCGAGAAACCGTAATGTACCTTGCCTCGCTGATCTGTCACGGGCGCTGTAGGGCCCTCGACTTCCAGCACCACAGGTTTGGTGACGCCGTGCAATGTCAGATTTCCGGTCACGGAAAAGTCGTTGCCGTTCTTGGTCACGCCGGTGCTGGTGAACGTCGCCGTGGGAAAATTAGCCACATCGAAAAAGCCCGCGCCCTTGAGGTCGTTGTCTCTGCCTTGAACACCGGTATCGATGGTGTCCACGCCGATGGTGACCTGCACGCTGGACTTCGTAACGTCAGCAGCATTCAATTGAAGGGTGGCGTTCACGTTGCCAAAGCGGCCGTGAACCTTGGAAACGCTCATGTGGCTGATCGCGAAATCAACCTCGCTATGGTTTGGGTCTGAGACCCACGTCGTGTTTTGGGCAAGGGCAAGGGGCGCAGCCAGCGCCAGAACACCAGCAGCAAAGGCCAATCGTTTCACAGGTTGAAGCTCCTTTCGATTCAGGGCTCTTGGAGCCCGACGGGGTTCAACGAAGCGCACGCGTCTATCCAGTAAGATGCTTCATCCAATATAGTCGTTGCAACATATATTCCCCGTAGCCCTGGCATTTCGGCTGTTCCCGGGTACGAATGCCGCGCCATTCCGCTTTGGAGCCCCAAATCCGGTTTGCTGCGACCTGCCGGTCTGTTATGCTCCCGCCTGTGTCCGTTCCAGTTTCCGTTATCGCCCCGTTTCGTGCGCTCACCCGCTCACAGCGCCATGTCTTTCTGGCCGCATTTCTTGGCTGGACGCTCGATAGCCTCGACTTCTTTCTCCTCGTCTTTTGCGTCAACGCGATTGCCGGCGAGTTCCACACCCAGCCCTCCGCAATTCTGGGAGCGGTGTTCCTCACCCAGGCATTCCGTCCTGTCGGCGCTCTGCTCTTTGGCATGTTAGCCGACCGATTTGGCCGCCGCCCGATCCTCATGGCGAATATCCTCGGCTTCTCTGTCATTGAATTAGCCTGCGCATTTGCGCCCTCGCTCAACGTGCTGCTCGTCCTCCGCGCACTGTTCGGAATTGCCATGGGCGGCGAATGGGGTGTGGGCGCCGCGCTGGCGTTTGAAACCCTTCCAAAAGAGGGCCGCGGCACTTTCTCCGGGATCCTTCAGGAAGGCTACGCATTTGGATCGATCCTGGCGTCGGCTGCCTTCGGTCTGCTGTTCGCCGGCTTCCATTGGCATGGTGTCTCTCTGCCTGCAATAGGCTGGCGGGGACTATTCATCCTCGGGTCAACGCCCGCGCTCCTCGCGTTTTATGTCCAAGCTCGAGTGGGGGAATCCCCGGTCTGGCTCGCTGGAGCTAAGAAACGCATGGTGCGATCCGCGGTTCATGCCAGACCTGCCTGGCCACGGCAGTTGTTCCAGTTTCTCCCCACATTTCTTTTCCTCGTCATCCTGATGACAGCCTTCATGAGCTTCTCGCATGGAACCCAGGATGTGTATCCGACTTTTCTGGCCGTGCAGATGAAGCTATCTCCCGAGACAATCGGCTTCATTGGCGTCCTCTACGGCCTTGGCTCCATTGCAGGTGGAATTTTCTTCGGTACGCTCTCTGAAAGATGGGGCCGCAAAAGGGCAATTGTGACTGCGGCGTTGCTCGCAATTCCCGTGATCCCTCTTTATGCCTACGGTCATTCCGCCGTCACGCTTGGCGCCGGTGCGGTGTTGATGCAGTTCATGGTGCAAGGCGCCTGGGGTGTCGTTCCGGCTTATCTCACGGAGCTGTCGCCGGCACCGGTGCGCGCCACGGCGCCCGGCTTGGCATATCAACTGGGCGGGCTCATCACTTCGTGGAACGGCAAAGGCCAGGCTCTGGCAGCGGAGCGCTGGGGCAGCTATCGGGCCGTGCTTGCCATCACCGTCGTCGTAGTTGCGCTGGCGCTGGCGGCGTTGGCGGCGATGGGACACGAGGCCCGGGGCCGCGAAATGAGCGACGCGTAAATCCAGTCGCGAACCGCGCGCGATGTTCGTGTTTCGTAATCCACTCGGATTCTGGCGGTTCTGGCCCGAATCTTTCCAGCGGGATCCTCGAATTCCTCTCGGTCCTTTAGGACCAAGGTAATCGCCTCCAGTTACCAACTTGTCCAGTAGAGCCGTGTCTAAGGATGCAGCTCCCGCCTCCGCGAGTCCCACCTTTGCGGCATTGTTCTAAATGGTTCAAAACGATAGCTTCGATTCCATCAGACGTCGGCACGAATAGACCTGTCACCGGGCTGCGAAGACGAGAAAAGACTGAACAGTTGAGCGCAGATCTTGCAGCGGAACGGTCGTGGTTCTTCGCCAGGCAGGAAAGCGAATGTAGCACGTGAAAATGTCCGGCCGATTGCCTCCACTTTGAAGGATGTGTCACTCATCGCCGCTTCTGATCACCGGTTGCTGGAAAAGGCAGGAGATGCGAGTCGAAATTGAGAACGGTCTGCCGGATTCTGCGTTAGCCCATCCTGGAGCGGCTCTATGAGCCAGACTTTCAACCAAATCGCTTCCGCGAGCCCGCTCCAGCAGCCTGATGTACCTTCCGTTCGTTTCGCTTCGGCACCCCAGTTCAATCGAACCGATGATGCAGCGCGCCCGACCCTCCACCTCGACATTCGCCGCAGCCTTCAAGCGCATCGCCGTCTCGCCCTCTCACTCGTCTTCGTCGGGCTTGCCCTCGCCGTCATTTATCCGCTCAATGCCTGGTCCATTCACTCGGCTCAGACCGTCAACAATTCGCCGCCTGCAGTGAGCAGCCGCATCAACGTCACATTCCACGGGCTCCGGCCTGCCATCGGCGTCATTCCAGGCTTTGCCAAATTCGCTGCCGCTGCCGTTATTCCCTGGTATTCCGCCGATTCCAGCGTGTTTCGCAATGCCATCGTGCTCCTTCTTAGTTTCATTTTCCTGGGAGCCGCGGTCGCCGTCATCGCTCACAAGGTCGACCCTCGCATCTATGTCGCTTCCGATGTCGAGCACTTGCTTGGCATTGCGCCAATGGCGCAGTTGCCGGATTTTTCTGAAGTCTCTGATGAAGTTGCCGAGGAGCAATTCTTGCGGCTCGCCTCCGGCATCGTTCGCGCCTTCAAGGATCGTAACCTCAGCCACTGTGTCTTCACAGGAGCTGGCCCAGGTGTCGGCGTCACAACCGTCGCAGCCCGGGTGAAGGAGATCCTTGAAACCCTTGGAAAATCGGCGGTGATTGCCGGTGCCCCGGAAATGTCACTCCCGGCGCACGGTGGCGTGCAGCAGGAAACGGCTCTCCGGGACAATGACCTGCTGATGCTTCGGCAGTCGATCGATGAGGCGGAAGGCGCCCGGCGCGAGATCATTCTCGCCGATTCCGCGCCTCTCACTGCCTCGGAGGAAACTGAACATCTTGTATGCACCGCTGACTGCGCGATCGTAGTGATCGAAGCCGGGGTCACTACGCGCGCACAGTTGCGGTCTGTGGCCAGCACCCTGCAGCGCATCAAGGCGCCGGCCGTGGGCTTCGTGCTCAACCGCATTCGATTGGCCACTGCCGATGCCGCATTCCGCCGCTCCATCAGGGAGATGAGCCGCCATCTCCGGACCCAGGGCCAGTCCGCCGATTGGCAAATGTTTCAGACGCTCCAGCACGCAATCGAAGAGGGCAGAGCCAGCCTTGACCTGGACGCTGCGACGCTCAATCGCCCGGCAGCAAATCCGCCTGCAACGATCGCGATTGACGATGCGCCGCTCGAATTAGTGGCTCCGCCTGACGCCCCGGTGGCCACGCATCAGGCTACGCCCGCTCTGCCTGGCCCGCCCCGGGAACCTGAACGCGCGCTGGATTCAGTACCGGAGCCCCCGGAACAAACACACCAGGACCAAACGCCTCAGGTGACTTCGTCGCCTTGGGACGAGACAGCTTCGCGCTTGGCCGCGATGTTAGAACCGGAAACCGCGCATGACTCGGCCTCGCAAACGTCCCGCAATAATGAAAGCGGATCTGGAACCGGGGAAAGCGAAACTCCACCCGGGCAAGATGCGGCGCAATCGGCGCCTGCGGAGACTGCGCGTCTCACGCTGCCTCGGCTGAGCGAACTTAGAGGCATGAACTTCACCCAGGCACTCAGAGATTTGGAATCGGCCAGGCATCCCGCGCCACCGAGCACCGGCGTTGATGTGCTGATGAATGCAATTGCGCCTTTCGAAACGCTGTTTACGCAGTTTAACTCCGCACAGAACGGTGTTCCGTCAGCAGCGGCGCATGCGGAATTCGACCTGCTCGCTGCGACGCCGGCTTCCTTTTCCGTTCCTGAGCCTGGAGTTGCGCCCGGAGCAGAGAGCGGGACAGTTGACGCGAAGACACATCCGCCGCAGCCGGGTTTTCTTCCCTTTAAGCCGTCCGTGCCCGCGAACAGTCGAGGCAACCGCGGAGAAGAGAACGGGCTAACGCGGCCCGGACAAAGTGGCGCCGGAAAAAAGCCGCGCAGTTTCCTCGACCAGTTGCAAATCTTGCCTTCACGGCGGGGCCAATACAAAAAGAAAACTTGATTACCGCGAATTACAGGACAAATCCGGGGGCCAGTGAAGTTTTTTGGGAGGAGGGCCAGTAAACAACTTTGGGGGAGGAGGCCAGTGATCGCAATTAGTTTTAACGAGATATATTATCCATAACTTACTGTTCGAAAAGCCCAGCCTCTTGCCCGCTTTCATGGGGTCGGGGGCTGGGCATTTATCTGCTCTTCTGCGGGTCAATGACCCGGCTGGCAGCGATCAACGATCCGCGCGGTCGCGGCTACGTTTGCGGAACACGATCTTCAACTCGCGACGCCAGTGTTCTGCGAGGGCGATAAGCTCCCACTCGATCTCCGGAGAAAAATAGCGCAGCACCGGCTCATTGGCGGGGTGAATGCGCAGGGCCGGCGCGGCGAGGATGAGGCGCGGCGCCAGCGGTGACACCTCCGCGCCAGCGAAGTAGCCATTGCGCTCGAATGCCGAGAGCGGCGCGGCAGCGGGCGGCGCGAGCTGGCGGTCGGCGTTGAGGGCGCGCACGCGAATCCAGTAATCGAGCGCCTGCATCGGCAGGTGCAGGTCCTCGCCGGCCTTCAATTCCAGAACCACCAGCCGGCCATTGCGGTCGAGCGTGAGCAGGTCGAGCATGCCGCGGTCCCCGCTGGAGAGCGCGGGCACCTGGGTGTAGAGCAGGTCGCCGCGCAGTGCGGGCACCAGCTCGGGCAGGCTAGCGCGCAGGCGCGACTCAAGCCAACGTTCGGGCGCCATGCGGAACAGCGGATCGATGTGCGCGCCGTCGGCATGGCGGCTGAGGAAGAGGCGCTCGAGAAGATCGCGGCAGAGGGGTTCGTTCTCTGGGCTGAGCGGGGTCTCGTTTGTGCCCGCACCGAAAGTCACTTCATCCTGCCGCGCGAAGGAATGTGCCGAGGCGCCGTGGCGCACGCGGGCGAACTCAAGGCCATGCAGGAGAAGGCCAACCTCAGTCGCGGAGTAGAGACGGATCTCGACGCGCTCGCGCGCGGCATCGGAGACGAGCGCAAGAAGCCGGTCGATTCCAGATTGGCAGCGTTCGAGCGCGGCTGTCGACGAGAATGCATGAACAAGTCGCGACTCGAGGTTGCCCGTGTCGCGGAAGTCGACCTGCGCGAGCTCTTCGCTGCGCTCGTCGAGCGTGAATAACTCGAAGTTGGCGGCGGCGTGGTTCAGCCACGCCATGCGCTCGGCTGTGGTGCGCCAGGCTCCCGCGGGAACGATTACTTTGAGGCCGCCGAAATGGCGGCGCGCGTCGCCGTGCTGGCGGCAGTAGTCGAGCCACAGAATTCCCAGAGTGAGAATGTCGTCAATCGTCGACGCGGATTCAGCGGCGCCAACGCCGATGACCGCGTCGGCCGCGGAGCCCTTGAGCAGCCGGCCGCGCACATAGGCGGGACCGAAGCTGTGCTCAAGATCCATGGCCGTGCGCAAGCCGTCGACCTTGGCGCCGATGTGGTGGCGGGCGAGCACACGCTCGAGGAGGCGCAGATAGTTGCGGCGCGCTGTGTCGCGCGCGGTGGGTGTGCGGCGGTCGCTGGTGGGCGCGAGCTCGAGCGATTGCGGCTTGGCCGCGCCCATGCGCCGCGTGACGAGGCGCAGGCACTGCGCGCGCTCTTTCACATCCACGACCGTGCGCACAATGTTGCGCTCGTCGCTCCAAAACTGGAGCAGGCAGCGGCCGTGCGACTCGCCGACCGAGTAGTGCGCGGTGCGCATATCGAACACGACGCGGCCATCTTCGAGCAGCGCGGCCCCAGGATGATCGGCGAGATAGGCTTCGATCGTCTGCGCCAGCAGCGCCGGCGAGGCAGGTTCGTCACCTGCGCCCCCAGCGACACGCTTTTGTCGGTGGGATGCTTCGCTGGGGTCCCCAGCGACGGCTTTTCGTCGATGGGGTGGTTGGCCGGGGTCCATGGTCTTTTCTACCAGCCCTGTCGGGCGCGCAGGCTGGTGATGTGGGCCGTGTGGTGGCGGGAGTGCCATTCGTAAAGTGCGAGGTTGGTGGCCAGAGTCATCCGCCCTCGTTCCGGATGAATGAAACCGCGCTCGAAATCCTCTTCCGGCATCGACTCGAGAAGCGCAACCAGGCGCTGGTGCAACCCGGTGATGAAAACGAGGGACGGCTCAATGGCCTGCCTCGAGTCGGGCAGCCGCGCCCAGGCGGCTTCGTCGTAGGGTTTGATCGTCGGCCAATCCTCGGTAAGGGCGAGCTTGAAGCGCACGTAGCTGTTCGCGTGGCTGTCAGCGAAGTGATGAACCACCTGGCGCACATTCCATCCGCCGTCGCGGTAGGGCGTGTCGAGCTGGGCGTCGCTGAGGCCGGCCACAGCCGACCGCAGGCGCTCAGGGAGCAAACGCAGAGTTTCGATATGCGCGGCGCGCACCGCTCGAGTGTTCTCAGCCGGCGGACGGAATCGCCCAACGGGGTACCGCAGGTCTTCCTGATCGGCCATGGCAAAAACTTATCACCCCCGGCCGCCGCGATGGAACTGCGCTTGCGGAGCGGACACACGACGCCAATTGCGAGACAGGCCGGTTGCCTTGAGCAGCGACCCGAGCTCAGGCCGGATGGTGATGATGATGGTGGTGGTGATGATGGTGGTGCTGCCCGTAAGCGAACGCCGGACTTGCGAACGTCATCAGGAG
Organism: Occallatibacter sp.; assembly: GCA_049517515.1. Classification (GTDB taxonomy): domain Bacteria; phylum Acidobacteriota; class Terriglobia; order Terriglobales; family Acidobacteriaceae; genus Telmatobacter. The sequence continues at coordinate 49,712 of JBEKSA010000019.1, read as the reverse complement.
CAATACTGCCGCAAGGTATCTCTTCATGGATCGAATCCTAGCATGGTTTCGATTGCATGCGGACGCTCGGCAATAACCGAGGTACCCAGAGAAGAACCGCACCGAAAACCGCATTGGAAGGCGGCGGATGACCAAGCGCGCGCGCATCGAAATGTCAGACGCGGGCAGAGTACACTTGGATTACGATGACGCATCCGGAAACTTCCCCAATTTCGAGCCATCGGCGTTACTTTTTTGAGAAATTCGGCCTGACCGAGCGGCTGCTGGAGCGCGCTCTGGGTGAAGCACTGAGCGCCGGCGGCGACTACGCTGACCTGTACTTCGAGTCGGTTACGGCAACCGCGCTGGGCGTCGACGAGCAGATTGTGAAGTCGGCCAGCCAGGGCACCAGCGCCGGATGCGGCATTCGCGTGCTCAGCGGCGAGCGCACCGGCTATGCGTATACCGACAACCTGAGCGCGGAGCGGCTGCTGCATGCTGCGCGCACGGCGGCGCTGATTGCTTCGGGTCCGGCGAAACAGCCGGTGCAGGGATTTACTGAGACGCGCGGCGCCGATCTCTACCCCGTCCCGCTTGGCGGCTACGACCTGGATCTGGCGGCCCGGCTGGAGCTGATTCTGCGCGCCGACCGCGCTGCTCGGGCCTACGATGCGCGCATCGTGCAGGTGCGGGCCGGCTACAGCGAGGAATTGCGCCGGATTTTGATCGCTGCGTCGGATGGAGCGTTCGCCAGCGACACCCAACCGCTGTGCCGGCTCAATGTGTGGGTCATCGCGAAGGAAGGCGCAATCACCACCAAAGGCGCGGCGGGCGGCGGAGGTCGAGCCGGACTGGATCAGTTTATCGGGAGCAAAAGCCCGGAGACTTTGGCGCGCGAGGCCGCGCGAGGCGCGATTCTGCAACTGGGCGCAGTGCCCGCGCCAGCGGGCGAGATGGAAGTCGTGCTCGGTCCGGGCTGGCCGGGAATTCTCCTCCACGAAGCTGTGGGCCACGGACTCGAAGCCGACTTCAACCGCAAGAAAACGTCTGCGTTCACAGGGCTGATCGGTCAGCCCGTGGCGAGCCCGAAGGTGACCGTCGTGGACAACGGCAAAATGGCCGGCCGCCGCGGCTCACTGAATGTCGATGACGAAGGATCGCCGACGCAGGAAACCGTGCTGATCGAGGGCGGCGTACTCAAGGGCTATCTGTCGGACAAGCTTTCGGCTCGGCTCATGGGCATGGCGAACACGGGCTCGGGACGGCGCGAGAGCTACCAGTCGATTCCCATGCCGCGCATGACCAACACCTACATGCTGGCCGGCGATGACGCGCCCGAAGACATTCTGCGCAGCGTCAAGCGCGGCCTCTACGCGGTGAACTTCGGCGGCGGGCAGGTGGACATCACCAACGGAAAGTTTGTCTTCTCGGCGTCGGAGGCCTACCTGATTGAAGACGGCAAGGTGACCGCGCCGGTGCGCGACGCCACCCTGATCGGCAACGGCCCGGAAGCGCTGAAGTTTGTCTCGATGGTGGGCAACGACCTGAAGCTCGACGAAGGCATCGGCACCTGCGGCAAGGATGGTCAGAGCGTTCCTGTGGGCGTCGGCATGCCAACAATCAAGCTGGACAAGATGACCGTGGGCGGCACGGGGAGGTAGAGAGCGCAAGAACTCTCCGTCCGCTATCTCACATTTGAGATATACTGGTACATGTCTTGGTCCGTAGAAATCCTGAACGATACGGTACGCGCCGAGATTCGAGCACTACCGCCAGACCTAAGGGCGCGCTTTATCAGGCTGGGCGATCGTATACGCCAGACCGGACTGGTTGGCCTAAGCGAACCCCATGTGAAGCATCTGGAAGGAAAACTCTGGGAGATGCGCCTGCTTGGGCGCGATGGCGTCGCGCGGGCGCTTTATGTGACGGCCATAAGTGAGCGAGTCGTCGTAGTCCGAGTATTCATCAAGAAGACGCAAAAGACTCCACGCGCCGAAATCGATCTGGCGTTCCAGCGAGCAAAGGAGGTCCAATGACCATTCCCTTCGAAGAAATCAAGGCGGAGCTTCTTGCCGATCCCGAGGCAAAGCGGGAATATGAAGCTCTCGCGCCTGAGTTTGAATTCTCCGCCGAGTTGCTGCGCGCACGCCTCCGCGCAGGACTCTCTCAAGCAGAACTGGCCGAGCGTATGGGCACCAGCCAGTCGGCTATAGCGCGTTTGGAAAGCGGACAAACGCTGCCAAGCACGAAGACCCTGCTCCGTTTCGCCGAAGCCACCGGGTCTAAGGTCGAGCTGCGGTTATCTGCGGCGTAATCAAATTTGGTTATACCGGATGTCGGTAGGCGGAACGGGCGCTAAGTAAATCCAGTGCACGCGCCGATTTCAGAACGGTTGCGTTGACCAATTACTATGTCAACATACTTACATTGTGTTTCAAATAAACAGCTTGCAATGTCATCTCATGTCTACCTTTCTGGAATGTGTAAGCAGATCAGATCATTCGATCCATTCCACCTGAAGTTGTTTACAGAATCGCATTCACATGCCCGCTAGCCGAAGGGCCGTTCATCCCCAAGCTGCCGCCCGTAGTGGCTCAATTTCAAATCACATGAATTTTCCGCTGAGTGAACTCGGGGAACTCTTTGGAAAATGGCCGAATTCAGTGCTCCAGAAATATGCTCGGGCTATCCGCCCTAATTGTTCTGCAATTGGAATGCTTTAGAATTGCGGTGATTCTGTTCTGTAAAGGAGTTTCCTATTCAGCAAGCACTCAAGCCCGGCTTCCATCTTCAAATGGCGTATGCAAGTTCGGCAATCCTGATCTTTGATATTGTGGGCTGCGGATTGACACATGTCCTGGTAGGAGGTATAGCCGAGACAGCGATTGTGTTCGTTATTGTGCCCTCGTTGATAGTCCTTCTTGTGTTTTCAGGAGTGCAGATAATTCCTGACCCTTGGCGAAACGTAAGAAGGCATGATCTCCGGGAGGCAGCACTAACAATTCCCTGGGCTATTTTTCTTTTCCTGCTGCTTGGATTTATCCCGGACATTGCCGCCAGGCTGGGTATGGGAGTGGACCTGCAAGACACGCATTTCACACGTCTGGATGAATGGTTCGGAGTTAGCGTGCCGGGCATCGTGGGTTGGGCTTCCCGGCATTGGCTCGGGCAATTGGCCAACAAGAGCTATCCCCAGCTTCCTCGCCTGATATTGATCTCGCTACTACTGCCCGCCCTGACGGGAAAGGTCAAACAAGCGCAACAATTCGTGACCGCAAACCTTGTAGCATTTGCCGTAGGAATGCCCCTGTTTGCCCTATTGCCCGCTATCGGGCCTTGGTATAGCTATCACTTTGTGGCGAGTCCTGAGCAGGCAAAGTGTCAGTCTGATATGCTCCTGATCCGCCAGCTCGGCCCATATTCGCATCACCCTTGCGCCATCGTATGCTTTCCTTCCTTCCATGTCACATGGGCGATTCTATGTGTGCCGGCGCTGTGGGTATTCCGGCCATTGCGCATCCCGGTTGCGGTTTTCTCGGGGCTCATCGTATTTTCCACGATGACCACCGGTTGGCATTACTTCTGTGATGTGCTAGGCGGAATCCTGGTAGCTGCGGTGTCCACAGCCACTGCTAATTGGCTCACTCGTTCGGTGTCTTCCTCGCAGCTGTCACATGTCAACATTTCGTCGGAAGAGGAACCACTCTCCGTGATGCAAGGGAGTAACTGATTGAGGACGGCTGATTGAGGACGGTAAGGTGACCGCGCCAGTGCGCGACGCCACCCTGATCGGCAACGGGCCGGAAGCGCTGAAGTACGTTTCGATGGTGGGCAACGACCTGAGGCTCGACGAGGGCATCGGGACCTGCGGCAAAGATGGCCAGAGCGTTCCTGTGGGCGTCGGCATGCTAACAATCACGCTGAACAAGATGACCGTGGGCGGCACGGGACGGTAAGACTGCCAGCGGCCCGCTGCGCCGCATCAATTGGAAGATTGAGCTAGCGCGCCGAACTTTATCGTTGCAGTTCGCGTCTATGAAGATGCGAGGGTTTTCATTCGCATCCATCACTTAAACTGAGAGAGACGGGAGGAACCGCCATGACATAGGTACGCAACCGCGTCCTGGAGTTTGTCATGAGCCGTTCAACTCGCCGCCCCTTTGCGGCGATAACGGGCACCGCCAGCGCGAAAGACGACAAGCGCATGGCTCATTGCGGTGTCCGCAGCAAGCAAGACCTTGCCTTAAGAACCTGCGCCGACTACGAAAGTTTGCTCATTCCTGATGAACTTGAATGCGCATGGAACAACACCTGGTGCTGGGGCCGCGACGGCGCTCAGAGCTATTACGGCTCCATGCGGCATTCCCAAGATGAGCGGAGCCGGAGCTACTACCAAAAGCTGCTGCGCAAGTAGTCTGATAGGCGCGAAAAGCAACCGCAGATCCTCATTTTTGATGACAATCTTGCTTCAGGTAAAAATGCTGGAGTGCCGCGCTACGTGTGCCGGTTGTACTCCGGCGGGCCGGCCATGACCATGCCGCTATTCTGCCGGCCGTGGATGTACCAGCAGCACCAGGAAGTTTCGTGAACCTGCCCTTCGTCGGGGGCACGAAGATCGACGTAGGCGATCCGGCCGTAAAGAAAGATCTTAAGTTCCCAATCTTCCACGCGGCGCAGGTCTTCGGCGGAGGCGCAGACTGTTTTTATGTCGTCGCGGCGGAAGGACTTGATGCGGCGCGATTCACCCGGCAGTAGGAGGATGGGGTCGCGGGGTGCTCGCGGCTCGGTATGGAAGACCGGTGTGACGGGAAGTTGCGATTCATCGTTCGCAGTGGCGATGCTGTCGACCAAAGAGACAATCCTTGTTGGGCTGTGGCCGCGATTGGTGGCTACGACGGAAAAGCCATCGCGGATGCCGGGATCGGGCTCGGCAGAAACCATGATCCAGGGGCGTTCGGCCCGCTCCTGCGCCTGAGCCAGAAGCAAGGCCGCCTTGGCGCTATCGGCAGCTGCCTGGGCGGCGGTCTCGCCAAAGCGCGCCTGCCGTTCAATCTTGCGCAGCGCAGAGAGGCCCAGCATGACTCCTATGTAGGCGATCAAAACAAGAATCAGGTTGGCCGCCCAACTGATCCGCTCCTGCAAAGGCCACGGCGCGGGAGCAGGCGCCGGAGTGGCAATCGTAATGTGCGACGGAGTAGCATCGCACGGGCCGCCCTGGCAATTGGTTTGCGGAACGGGATTGGCAGCACCCGGTCCGCTCGCAGGCGAAGCGGCGGGAGTGGTCGCGCCTGCGCCTGACGAAGGCGCCGCAGTTGGATGCGTCGGTGCGGCGGGGTTGCCTGCCTGCGCAGTTGCAGTTGCGGGCGCGAACGCCAAAGGAAGCAGCGCCGCGGCAAGCGCCAGGTTTTTCAGCGTCATGGCGCCAATGTAGCACAGGGCTTATGCCGCCGTGCTTGCGCTCCGCACGCAGGTAACCTTCTCTCGAACGGTCCATTCTGCTTGCGCGCGTAAGAAGAGATCATCACACTCCCACCGGAAAAGGCTTGGGGCTGGATTCGTCTGCGTTGACGCCCGTGCGCCAGCGCTCGAACCGGCCCTGCAGCAGGCTCATCAAGCCTGTATACCAGTAGCCGAAGACGAAGAGGATCAAAAACGGCGCGGTGAAGAAGTTGTCGTTGGTGAATGTGTAATAGATGGCCGCGGCGAAGTAGCAGCCCAGCAGCAGCTCGAACCACGGAGCCAGCTTCAGGCGCTTGCGGTACTTGGCGGCCTGCGATTTTTCGCCCTTCCGAGCGACGCGGTACTTGGGCGTGCGCACGAACGCACTCTTGATTCCCAGCAGCGCCTCCATCACGGCCTTGGTGTTGGTCACGGTCAGGCCGATGCCCAGAGCCATCAGAAAAGGAAGATAGTAAATCGTCTTCTTCCACGTCTTGGGAAAGATCTCGCGCTCGCTCATCACGTAGAACACAGCGATCGAAAAGCTCGAGGCGGTGAACAGAGGAACGTCGATGAGCAGCATCTGAAACCAGCCCTGGTAGAAGCGGCAAATCATGGCGGGGATGAGCAGCGCCGACATGATCACCATCAGCGGGTAGCTGAGATTCGCGGTCAGGTGGTAGACCGCCTCGACCTTATTGCGTATCGGTGCGTTGGAGCGGAAGACCCTGGGCAGAATCTTGATGCTGGTCTGGATGAGCCCCTTCGCCCAGCGCGCCTGTTGGGTTTTGAAAGCTGTCATCTCGATCGGCAGTTCCGACGGACACTCCACATCGGGCAGGTATTTGAACTTCCAGCCGGCCATCTGCGAACGGTAGCTGAGGTCCGTGTCCTCGGTCAGCGTGTCGTGCTGCCAGCCGCCGCCATCGTAGATGGCCTGACGCCGCCACATGCCTGCCGTGCCGTTGAAGTTGAAGAACTCTCCGGAGCGGGCACGCGCGCCGTGTTCGAGAACGAAGTGGCCATCCAGCAGAATCGCCTCAATCTGGGTCAGGATGCTGTAGTCGCGGTTCAGGTACGTCCAGCGCGTCTGCACCATGCCGATCTGGGGCTCCGCGAAGTGGTGGATCACCTTAATCGGCCAGTCGGCTGGCGGAACGAAGTCGGCGTCGAAGATGGCGATGAACTCGCCCTTTGCCACCTTCAGCCCGGCGTCGAGAGCCCCGGCTTTGAATCCGTGCCGGTTCGTGCGATGAATGTAGACGATATTGTGCCCAAGCGCGGCGTAACGCTCAACGATCGCTGATGCCACCTCGCAGGTTTCGTCGGTGGAGTCGTCGAGCACCTGGATCTCAAGCTTTTCGCGCGGATACTCCATCGCGCAGACGGCCTCAATCAGGCGGTCGATGACGAACTGCTCATTGAAGATCGGCAGTTGGACCGTGACCAGCGGCAGCTCGTCGAAGTGTTGCGGTGCATTTGGATGGTAATTTTTGCGGAACTTGAAATAGTGGTAGGCCATCGTGTAGCGGTGAACGCCGTAAAGCGAGAGCACGATCATCACCGCGAAGTACGGCAAAAGCACCGCCGCGTCAAAGAGATTCCAGTGGTAAAGCCCTTTGAAGGTCTGGTCGGCGTACTGCATTCTAAGGTAGTGATGGAAGGCGCCTTCCGGAGCAAAGGCGAGACAAGCCGGGACCGAACGCAGCACTCCCCCAGTCAGGCTGATGAAAGCAAGCAAAGGGGTTAGAGTCGCGGCCAAAAGGAACTTCAGCCTCCCGGGCTGGATAGGTTTATTGTACGCGAGGCTTCGAATTGGCACCTCGAGACACTGTTCGCCAACTCGCTCGTTTGCTGACTCGCCTGATTGCTGACTCGCCACCCCTTATTCCAACGACTCACCTACCTTCGGTTCGGCGAACAGCCACGCATACAGAGCAACACCGATATAACAGACCACCGGAACAAGGTAGGCAGACTGCAGCGGAAGCATCCCCATCAACTTCGTCAGCGCCGCGCCGCCCAGAATCGCCATCACCAGGAATGATCCGGCGGTCTTCGTCTTCTCACCCATGCCCTTCAAGCCAAGCGCAAAGATGGTCGGGAACATGATCGACATGAACAGGCTCGTCGTAAGCAAACAGCCCACGCCAATCCAGCTTGGATCGACAACTGCCGCCAGGCACAGCGCGACATTGATCACGGAATAGAGCACTAGCATCAGACGCGCGTGGAACTGCCTCATGAGCCACGCTGAACTGAACCGTCCCACGGTAAACGCCGCCAATGTGCCTGTCAGCATGTAGCCCGCAGCCTTGTCGCCAACGCCCGTGGCCGATTCCACATAGGGAATGAAGTAACTCCACGTGCCAACTTGCGCGCCCACGTAAAGAAACTGCGCCAGCACCGCAAAAACAAAGTGCGGCTGCCAGAGTCGTACATGCATACCGCCTGTGGACGCGCTCTCCGAAACATCTTCGCTCCCCAGATCAGGAAACTTGGTCATCAGGATCAGCAACGCCCAGAAAAATGCGAAGCAGCCCAGAACCACATACGGCGTCACCACGCGCAGCGTTTCGGAATGGAGATACGCCTGGTAGGTTCCAGCCGCCTGCATGGCTGCCACTTGCGCATCGCTCAGCTTCACCCCGGAGAAGATAAACACCGTCCCGATCAGGCCCGCGCTGATCGACCCCAACGGATTGAACGCCTGCGACAGATTCAGCCGCCGCTCACTCGACCCTGCCGGCCCGAGTTGCGCAATGAACGAATTCGACCCCGTCTCTAGAAACGACAATCCGCTCGCAATAACAAATTGCGCTACCAGAAAGAACGCATACAGCCCTGCCTGTGCCGCCGGGTAAAACAGCAGGCACCCACTGCCCAGCAGGCAAAGCCCGGTCACAATGCCCATTTTGTAGCCGAAGCGCCGCATCAATTGCCCGGCCGGAATAGCCAGCAAAAAGTAGCCCAGGTAAAACCAGATCTGCACTCCCGCCGCGCTCGACCGGTTGATATTGAACGACTTCATGAACTGCCGGATCAGGATGTCATTCAGGTTGTTGGGAATTGCCCACAGAAAGAACAGCACCGTCACCACGAGGAACGGCAACAGCCGTCCTGCCGGGATCAGCGCGGCTTCAATGTCTTGGTTATTGTTCAGCGAAGCCGAGTTGCCTTTCCCGGCCGGCCCGACGGAGTAGCTCAAGATGATTTTTCCCTCCTGGAACGAGAGATGCAACGATGCGCCGGAGCCGAATTTGCCCTACGCCAACTCGACCTTCAGCGTGATGCCAATGCCAGAGATGTTTTCGGCAGGTATTTGGACCTTCAATGCCGCTTCGTCCTGCTTCCAATTGAGATCGCCCTTGTTCCCGAGCAGTTCCACTTTGAGGATCTTGCCTGGCTGTTGGGGGCTGGCCAGTCCAAGAGCCTGCACAACAGCTTCCTTCTCAGGCCAGCCCATCACGAATGCATAAAGTGTGCTGCCCTTCGTCGTGAAGCGCATGATCGGCCCCGGGTATTTTGAACCACAGTAAGAGTTGTTCTTTAGCCAGAACTGAGCCCACTAAAGGCTGAGGAGACCGACTCCGCCGCGCAGTTGGAGCGTTTTGGAACATAATCGTTGGCAGGATGGCTTGTAACTTGTTGAAAAGATGGTGGCCAGGGACGGGATTGAACCGCCGACGCCGGCCTTTTCAGGGCCGCGCTCTACCACTGAGCTACCTGGCCTCAGTCGAGACGTGCAGTTGTCCGCCGCGGCGGACGAGGATTTCCGGGCGATGCCGGCAAAGGTAGGCGAAGTCCACGAACAGTTCGCTGCAACAACCTGAACAGTATACCAATTCCAGATTAGCCAGGCCAAGCCACAGCCGTGGACTACACTGGAGAGCAATCATGCGGAGACGGATCGCTCTTCGTGTCAAGATCGCTCTTCTTCTCTTGCAGGTGGCCGGAAGTGTGGCGCTGGCGGCGCCGGCCGGGTTCGGCCAAAGGCCCACCGGGCAGGGCGTGTCCACCAGGGCCGAGGTGCGCACCGCGCTCATCTATGAGTCCAACCTGCACCAGGGACCGGAGACGCTGCGCGCGTTTCTCAGCGATTTCCCCAAAGGCGCCGACCTGCACGTTCATCTTTCGGGTGCGGTCTACGCGGAGACGTTGATCCGCGACGCCGGCGAGGACGGCTTGTGCGTCGATCCGGTGGCGCTCAGTTTCGCCGAGCCGCCATGCGCGGGGCGGCTGATTCCGGCAAAGAACCTTTCCGGCAACATCGACCGGCAGAGCCAACTGCTCTATGACAAGCTGATCGATGCCTTGTCGATGCGCGGTTTTGTGCCCACGGCGGGCTGGAGCGGGCATGACCATTTCTTTGCCGTTTTTGACCGCATGAATGGGCTCGCGGATCACGCCGCCGAGTGGGTCGACGAAGTGGCGAGCCGGGCTGCCGCTGAGAACAACCAGTATCTCGAGCTGATGCACACGCCGGCCTTCAGCCACGCGGCGCAAATCGCGCACCAAATCGGCTGGAACGCCAAGCTGGCGCAGGCTGACCCGCAGGCCCTCGCGGAGTTCCGCCAGCAACTCCTGGACCACGGGCTGCGCGACGAGGTGGCTGCCGACCGGAATCTAGCGCTCCAGGCCGAAACCGGACGCAAGCAACTGGAACACTGCGGAACCGCACAGGCCGCGCCCGCCTGCCAGGTCGAGATCCGATATCTCTACACGGTGCTCCGCGACTTTGCTCCGGAAGAGGTCTTTGCGCAACTTCTGCTCGGCTTTGAGACGGTGCAAGCCAGCATGAACGCGAAGGACGACACGTGGGTGGGCATCAACCTGGTGCGGCCCGAAGATGATTTCGTCTCCATGCGCGATTACACCCTGCAGATGAAGATGATCGGCTACCTGCACTCCGTGTATCCCGGCGTGCACATCGCGCTGCACGCGGGCGAGCTCGCTCCGGGCATCGTGCCGCCGGAGGGCCTGCGCTTCCACGTCCGACAGGCAGTGGAACTGGGCAACGCCGAGCGCATCGGCCACGGCGTCGACGTGATGGTCGAGGACCGGCCGCGCGATCTGCTCACGGAGCTGGCCGCCCGTCACATCTTGGTGGAAATCAACCTGAGCTCAAACGAGGGAATCCTGGGCATTGAAGGCGATGCGCATCCATTTCCGGTGTACCGCGCGGCACACGTTCCCGTCGCGCTGTCGACGGATGACGAAGGAGTGAGCCGCATCGATCTAACCCACGAATATGTGCGGGCTGCCATCGACTATCGGCTGACCTACCGCGACCTGAAGCAACTGGCGCGCACGGGAATGGAACACGACTTTCTGCCCGGCGCGAGCCTGTGGGCCAAGCCGGATGATTTTGGCGCGGCGGCAAATCCGTGCAGTGGCGAGACCCTGGGCGGCGACAATCCGTCCGGCAATTGCAGGCAATTCCTCGACGCCAGCCAGAAGGCCTCCGCTCAGTGGGAGCTGGAACGGCGGTTCAGGGATTTCGAGGCAAAGTTCCAGGGGCCCGGCTTCGACCGCCTGTTGCACGGACAATGAACGTCGCCGCCCGGCTCGCCGCGGCGTCCTGCACTGTTGCCCCTACACTGTTGTCATGGACAACGAGCGCATTCGCGAAATCTGCCTGGCGCTGCCGCATGTCACGGAAACGCTGAATTGGGGTCATCACCTCGTGTATTGGGCCGGCGACCGCGACATCGGCGGAAAAATGTTCGCCATGACCGACCTGGATGGCACCGGGATCGGCGTTCTTTGGTTCCACTGCGGGGCCGAGCGCTTTCATGAGCTGCTGGAGTGTGAGGGAATCATTCCCGCGCCGCATCTGGCGCGGGCGCACTGGGTCGCCGTCGAGCGCTGGGATTCTCTCCGGCCGCGGGAAATTGAGGACGAGTTGAAATCGGCGCATGCGCTGATCTTCGAAAAACTGCCGCCGAAGACCCGGGCGGTCCTCTCCATGCCGGAAAAGGAACGCGCGAAGGTGATCCGCGAACGGAAGAAGGCTCTTGCTGCCAAAGCTAAGGCCCCATCCAAGCGTCCGAAAGCGCCGGCGGCCTCGCGCCACGTCCGCAGACGTCACACGAAACCCCGCTAATCCAAACTCAAACCCAGGCCACTGGAACTCATGCCGCGGCAGTTGCGTAACAATAGTTGAAGTATCCACGCCCGAACGAGGCGCTGAGCCCTATGGTCAAGTTTCTTCTTTGGTGCATTCTTTTGGTGTTGTGCTGGCCGCTGGCGCTGCTGGCTCTGGTGCTTTATCCCATCGTCTGGTTGCTCTTGCTGCCGTTTCGCCTGGCGGGCATCGCCGTGGGCGGAGCGCTTGACCTGGTAAGCGTCATCATCTTCCTGCCGGCGCGAGTCCTCCGCGCGATTTGAAGCGGCGGCCCGCCTCGACACCCCCTTCCGCGATGCATTAGCTTGGGCTCAGCGGTTTTTTCCTGGCCTTCAAGCGCCGACTGCGCCCGATCTGCGTCATTCTATGCAGACACTCGAGTTCGGAGGATTCATGCGGAAGATTTTGCCGGTTGCCCTGGCCATGTTTTTGCTGTTGGCGCCGCAGGCAATGCGGGCGCAATCGGGCGATCCCGAGGCCGCCAAAAATGCCGCGCAGGCGCGCGCTGCACTCGACGCCATGGTGCAGGCGCTGGGCGGGCAGCTTTGGCTGAACATCAACAACATGGAGCGGCATGGCCACATTGCCGCCTTTTATCAGGGCAATCCCGACCCCGGCACCACGGAGTACTTCGAGTTTCACCAGTGGCCCGACCATGACCGCATCGAATACACCAAGTACCGCGACGTCGTGCAGTTCTACGTCGGCCGGCAGGGCTGGGAGGTGACTTACCGCGGCAAAAAGCCGCTCGACAAGGACATCGTGGACGACTACCTGCGCCGCCGCGACCACTCGATTGAGACGGCCGTGAAGGTCTGGATGAAGGACCCGAACACGATCCTGCTTTACGAAGGCCAGCGCATGTCTGAGCGGCACCTGGGCGAGCAGGTCACGCTCATCTCGCCTCAGAACGAGGCCATTACCATCCTCATGGACGTGCAGACACATCTGCCGCTCCAGCGCAGCTTCCAGTGGCGCGACCCCATGTACCACGACAAAAACACCGACACCGAAGAGTACGACGACTATCACACTATTAACGGCTTCCCCACTCCGTTCACCATCACGCGCCTCAAGAACGGCGACCCCTTTCGCCAGTATTTCGTCGACCGCGTCAGCTTCAACCAGAACCTGCAAGCCGATTTCTGGGATCCCGACGCCGTGGCGCGCAAGATTAAGAAGTAGTCGCGGCGGGAGCGACTGCCCATAATCGATTCATTCGCAGGCTGGATGGATATTTATAATCCGAACGAGCGCAAAGCAGCCCGCACAACCGCTCCGAGGAGCCGCAGAATGACGTTGACCATCCAGGAAATCATGGATTTCCTGCCCCATCGTTACCCCTTTCTCCTGATCGATCGCGTGCTCGAGTTCGAGCCGCAAAAACGTCTTGTCGCCATCAAGAACGTGACCATGAACGAGCCTTTCTTCCAGGGCCACTTCCCCGGCTACCCCATCATGCCCGGTGTGCTCGTCGTGGAGGCGATGGCCCAGGCCGGAGCGCTGATTATGCTGGCCGAAATCGCCGATCGCGGCACCAAGCTTGCGGTCTTCACCGGCATTGAGAAAGCCAAATTCCGCAGGCCCATCACGCCCGGCGATCAGATCCGCTTCGAGGTGGAGGTGCTGTCATTCCGTTCGCGTGCCGGGCGCATCCAGGGCAGGGCCACGGTCGAGGGAAAGCTCGCGTGTGAGGCCATCCTCACCTGCGCGGTGGTCACAAAGGAACGCGAGCAGCGCGCCCACGGCGACCCACCCCAGCGACATGGACCCGTCGCCGGGGACCCCGGTGACGCTCCGGCCACGCCTGAAACTGAAAATGTTGCGGCGTCCGCTCAGGAAAGTGCTGCAACGCCCGCCGCGGAGACTGCGTGAGCGTCCATCCCAGCGCCGTAATCGCCGAAGGTGCGCGAATCCCCAAATCGTGCACCATCGGGCCCTATTGCACCATCGGACCGGAGGTCGAGCTCGGCGAAGACTGCACGCTCATCTCGCATGTGGTGCTCGACGGCCGGACGCGCATTGGCGCGCGCAACATCTTTTATCCCTTCGGCTCCATCGGCTTGGCGCCGCAGGACCTCAAGTACAATGGCGAGCCCACCCAAACCGAGATCGGCGACGGCAACACCATTCGCGAATGCGTAACCATCAGTCGCGGAACAACCGGCGGAGGAGGAGTAACGCGCCTCGGCTCGGGCAACCTTCTCATGGCCTATGTGCACATCGGCCACGACAGCCATGTCGGCAGCCACTGCATCCTGGCCAACAACGCCACGCTCGCCGGCCACGTCACCATTGAGGACCACGTGACTTTGGGCGCATTCTGTCCCGTACACCAGCACTGCGTTTTGGGAGCCTACTCATTTATCGGCGGCGGCACGATCGTCACGCAGGACGTGCTCCCGTTCTCGCTCACCTCGTCGCGCCGCGAAAATCGCGCGTTCGGCATCAACAAAATCGGCCTGGAGCGGCGCGGTTTCACGCCCGAGCGGCTGCGGAAATTGCAGAAGGCCTACCGCCTTTTGCTCGCGGCCAAGCTCAACACCACGCAGGCTCTCGAAAAAATGCGCGCGCTGATCGGCGAGGATGTTGCGGGCGACGACGTGGCCCAGCTGGTCAGCTTCATCGAACGCAGCCAGCGCGGGGTGATCAAATAACAATGAAACTCGGCCTCATTGCAGGTAATGGCCGCTTTCCCTTTCTGCTCCTCGATGCGGCGCGGGCAGAGGGGTTCGAAGTCGTCGTCGCCGCCATCAAAGAGGAAACCGATCCGGAGATCGACCTGCGCGCCGAGTCCGATTCCGGCGTCACCGTGCACTGGCTTTCGCTGGGCAAGCTTTCCCGGCTGATCGAGACCTTCCAGAAGGCGGGGGTCGTAAAGGCCGTGATGGCCGGCCAGGTGAAACACAAACAGATTTTCAGTAGCATCCGGCCCGACTGGCGCCTCGCCAAGCTGCTCCTCAACCTGCCCACGCGCTCCACTGATGCGTTGCTGGGCGCGGTGGCAAAGGTGCTGGCCGACGAGGGCATTGAGCTGATCAGCTCCACAACCTTTCTGGAGCCTCTGCTGGCCGAAGAGGGCGTGCTCACCAGTCGCGCTCCCGACGCGGACGAATGTCGCAACATCGAGTACGGCCTGGGCGTTGCGCAGGCCCTCGCCGGCTTCGACATTGGCCAAACCGTGGTGGTGGCAGCGCAGGCCTGCGTAGCCGTCGAAGCAATGGAGGGCACGGACGCAACCATCGAGCGCGCCGGAAAGCTGATGGGCTCGCTGGAAGACTCAAGTTACGTCGCCGAATCAGCGCCCATCGCCGCCTCAGCCGAGCCCCCATCCGAGCCGCCAGCCGAGTCATCGCTCCTTGCTCGCCGTCTCACCGTTGTCAAAGTCGCCAAGCCCAACCAGGACATGCGATTCGACGTGCCCGTCATCGGTCAATCCACCATCCAGACAATGATCCGCGCCGGGGCAAGCTGCCTCTCCATCGAGGCCGGCCGCACGCTCCTCTTCGATCGCGAGGCCCTGCTCAAGCAAGCCAGCGCGGCCGGCATTGCTATTGTGGCGGCGCCCCGCTGATAATGATGGAGCAGGCGAACAGGGTTCAGAGGCCGCAAGTTCCTCGTTCCCTCGTTCTCTTGGTCCCTTGGTCCCTCGTTCCCTATTTGCTGTCCGCTGCTTTCTGTTCCCTAAGTCCCTAGTCCCTATCCTCAGGAGGTTTCTTGTGAAAAAGCTTCTTCTTCTCGCTTGCGCAGTGGCGCTTGCCGCCGCGCTCCCATTCGTCGCTGTCCGTGCAGACAACGCCACCATGCCCGCCGTTGGCCAGCCCGCGCCCACCTTCACGCTGCCCTCGCAAACCGGCGAGCAGATTTCGCTCGATAGCTTTCGCGGTAAGTGGGTCGTGCTCTACTTCTACCCCAAGGACATGACCACAGGCTGCACCATTGAGGCGCACAAATTCCAGGACGCTCTCAGCCAGTTTGAAGCCAAGAACGCCGTCATTCTCGGCGTCAGCGTGGATTCGACCGACAGCCACCAGCAGTTCTGCACCAAGGACGGGCTCACGTTCCATCTGCTCTCTGACACCGGCCATAACGTGGTCAGCGCCTATGGCTCGCTCGGCGGGTTCAACGGCATGGTCTTCGCCAACCGCAACACGTTCCTCATCGACCCCCAGGGCAAAATCGCCAAGGTTTGGGTCAAAGTGAATCCAACCACTGCGGCTTCGGATGTACTGGCGGCACTCCCGTAAGTCGGCGTTCGACCCGATCGCCTCGTAAATCCTCCATCATCCGCCGCCTCCGCCACATTCCGGAACGGGGAAAGGACACGCCTATGCCAACGCAAACTGCGCGCGACTTTAGAGCCGAGCTTGACAAACTCCGCGCTGCACTCCACGCGCTTCCGCCCGCGCTTGCCGATGTTCCCTGGCGCGTCGGCGGATGGACCCGCAAGCAGATTGTCGGCCATCTCCTGGACTCAGCGGCGAACAATCGCCAGCGCTTTGTCCGCGCTACGATCGACGGTCGCTATGCCGGGCCCGGGTACGCGCAGGATGCGTGGGTGGCCGCTCACGGATACAGCGACAAGCCGTGGGATACGCTATTGCGCTGGTGGCAGGCGGAGCACGAGATTCTGATGGCCGCCGTGGATCGGATTCCCGAAGAACACCTCGAAGCAAGTTGCGTGGTCGGCGACGACGCGCCCGTCACGCTCCGCTTCCTTATTGAGGATTACGTGAGACATCAGAAATGGCACTTTAAGCAACTTCAGGCAGCCTGATTCCCGCGGCCGGTCACGGATCCGCAATCGCAAAACGGCCCGGCCATAAGCCGGGCCTTTGCATTTTCCTGACGACGGCCGTCGGAAATGGCCGTTCCCGTAGGACAAGACTTCCGCTCGCCGAAGCAGCCGGCGTTAACGCAAACGCCGAAGCAGGCGGCCGAAGTTACTTCTTTCCCTTCTTCTTTGCGGCCTTCTTGGCTTTCTTGGCGGCTTTCTTGGCGGCTTTCTTCGCCGCCTTCTTTGCTGGAGCCTTCTTCTTCGCCACCTTCTTCGCAGCCTTCTTCTTGGCTACCTTCTTGGCGGCTTTCTTGGCCGGCGCCTTTTTCTTCGCCGCCTTCTTGGCAGCCTTCTTTTTGGCTACCTTCCTGGCCGGCGCCTTCTTCTTGGCCGCCTTCTTGGCGGGAGCCTTCTTGGCGGGAGCCTTCTTGGCTACCTTCTTCGCCGCAGCCTTCTTGGGCTTCGGCGGAGCTGCGGGCTTCTCGACAATCGCAATCACCGTTTCTTCGGAGATCACCTCGTCGTCATCTGAGGAGGTAAGGATGCCGGCTGTTTCCATTTCATCTTCCTCTTCAGCAAAGGCCTCGACCTGACCGGGGTCCAGGTCACCCGGCTTCCCAAAGGGGTCGCCGTCACTCATCGCGTACATCCTCAAAACGTCATCCATCCGATTGCCTCCAGCGGGTTGCCGCTGATCATTTTGTGTTTCGCTATTCGCAGAGCAGGCAAAACAGTTTTGCTCGCGCAAGCGATTGTAGCCTTAGCTTGCCCAGAAACACAAGAAAAACACAAGCTTGGAATAGGGGTAACGGCGAATTTTTTCTACTGCGAGGCCTTGGCCAGGCCGCTCGACTTGTGCGCAGTGCTCTTCCGCGCCCCGGAGCCGGTCTTCGCCGAGCCGGAACGGCTCTTTTGGGGTGTCCTGGGGGCCGGTTTATGCGACGTAGAGGCCCCGCCGGGCTTGGATGTCGGAGACCCGGAATGGGCAGCCGGCCCAGTCCCCGGCCCCTTCCTGGTCCCCGTATTTGCCTCGCCGGCTGTGGTCCTCCGCCGATGCCGGATGGATGTGCCGAATGGCGCCGGCTCAGCGACGTGCAGGCGTCGCCCCGGAGCCACCCGAACGCCGGAAGGGATCCCGTTCCAACTCCGCAATTGGCCCAAAGAGACCCCGAATCGGTCCGCGATCGTGACCAGAGTATCGCCCCGGCGCACGGTGTAGAGCCGGGTGCGAGCCGAGGGCTCAGCGGCGGGTGGAACTGGCACAACGAGAGCCTCGACGCTTGCGATGCTGTCGCTTTCGCTGAGCTGATTGGCAGACGCAAGTTCGGCCTCAGGCACCCGGTACTCCTGCGCCACCGAGGCTAGCGTGTCTCCCGCGACAACCGGGTGGTATCGCCACGAATTGCGCCGGGCTTCAGGAATCAGGGCCACACGCTGGTCAAAAAGCGCAGCTGTACCGGCGGGCAGGTGCAGATCAAAGGACGCATCGGGCGGGGTCACCATGCGCAGCAGGCTGGGATTCAGGGCCTCCACCTCATCCACCGGCGCGCCCACCAGGTCCGACACCAGGCGCAGATCGATCGAATAATTGACGGTAATCGTGTCCGTCAGAATCGGGGGATCGACAGTCACGTCGGTAAAGCCGTACTGATCCGGGTGGTTGGCGATGATGATGGCAGCCAGGATCTCCGGGACGTAGTTGCTGGTTTCGCGGGGCAATTCGTTGCGCTTGTAGAGCTCCCAGAAGTCGGCGTAGCCGGTCTTGGCAACTTCGTGCTGGATGTTGCCGGCACCATGGTCGTAGGCAGCCATTGCAAGATACCAGTCGCCGAGCTGGTCGTAGAGGAACTTCATGTAGCGGGCGTAGGCGCGGGTGGACTTCTCGGGGTCGAAGCGCTCGTCAACATAGGCGTTGCGGGTCAGGCCGTAGTAGGGACCGGGCATAAACTGCCACATGCCGCCGGCGCGGGAGCGGCGATTGATCGCCTGTGGCTGAAATCCCGACTCGGCCACCGCAAGGTAGATCAGATCCTGCGGCACGCCCTCGTCGGCCAGAATGCGCTGGATCATCGTCTTGTAGTGGCCGCTGCGCTCGAACGAATGCAGCAGCGTGTTGTGGCCCTTTTGTGTGTTGGCGAAAAAGTTGATGTACGAAGCCACATAGTCGTTCACCATCAGCGGAAGATCGGACTTCGTGGTCGCCAGGTCGGCGGTGGCCTTGGCAACCAGGTTGGGATCGGAAGCAAACGTAATGTCGCTAGCAGCTTCCGAAGGCGTGATTTCCTCTTTAGGCACAAAGCCGTTGCCCTGTTTGAGCGCATCCATCTCGAGCGCGTTCACCTGATCCACAATCTTGTCGAACTCGTCCTGCAGCTGCGGCGTGGCCCTGATGTCGATTCCGCTCGCCAGCATAAGATCCACCGCGCGATCGAATTCGACCTTGGCTTCGGCGAGCATTCCCTTCTGGTAGTCCGCATTGCCGCGGGCGTAGGCCGCTTCAACCTGGGCGATGATCGCGCGAACTCGCTGCTCTTCGGCTGTCGGCGGGGGCGGCTGCGCCAGTTGGATCTGACCGGCTGCCTGTGCCGGCGCGACCGCCGGCAATGCGGGCGCAGTGGCCTGTTTCGGCTGCGCGGCAGGGTCTCCGGCGGTTTCAGTCGGCGTGCACCCGGCCAGCAACAGGGCCAGTCCCGCAACTCCCACCATCAGCCGCGACGCCGGCAATCGACTCCAACGCATCTGCGCGAAAAGACGCAACGAACCGCGCAACTGTGAGACCGCAATGAACACTATGCCGATGATAAGCTATGCGATGGAGGGCAAAACGCTTCGCGAGCGCAGCAAATTGCGCATCGTATTCCTAAAGCCAACCCTCCGAAAGCCCTCCCATGGACGCCCGTTTTCTTCGCAACTTCGCCATCATCGCGCACATCGACCACGGCAAGTCGACCCTCAGCGACCGGCTGCTGGAGCTGACGGGCTCGGTGACCGCGCGAGAGATGCAGGCCCAGATCCTCGACGATATGGACCTCGAGCGGGAGCGCGGCATCACCATCAAGGCGCATGCCGTGCGCATGATGTACAAGGCGCGTGACGGCAACACCTACCAGCTCAACCTCATCGACACTCCGGGCCACGTCGACTTCAGCTACGAGGTCTCGCGGTCGCTGGCCTCGTGCGAGGGCGCGCTGCTGGTCGTCGACGCGAGCCAGGGCGTGGAGGCTCAAACGCTCGCCAACGCCTATCTTGCCATCCATCATGGCCTCGACATCATTCCCGTCATCAACAAGATCGACCTGCCCTCGGCCGACGTTCTGGCCACGCAGGAGGCCATCGAGAAGGCGGTCGGCCTGGATGCGACCGATGCCATCCCCGTCAGCGCCAAGACCGGTCAGGGCGTCGACGAGCTTCTCGAAGCCATCGTCCACCGCCTTCCTCCCCCAACGGGCGATCCCAATGCGCCTCTGCAGGCCCTCATCTTCGACTCATGGTTCGATGCCTACCGCGGCGTCATCGTTCTGGTGCGCGTGATGCAGGGAACGATGCGCAAAGGCCAGCGCATCCGGATGATGTATAACGCGAAATCGTTCGAGATCGAATCCATGGGCGTGCTGTGCCCCAAGCCGGTCGAGATCGCCGAGCTGACTGCCGGAGAAGTCGGATTCTTCGCAGCCACCATCAAGAATGTGGGCGACACCAGGATCGGCGACACCGTCACGGACGACGCCCGCCCGGCCGCGCACGCGCTGCCCGGCTTTGAAGACATCAAGCCCATGGTCTTCTCCGGCCTCTACACCGTGGATGCGCACGAGCATACGCTGCTGCGCGACGCTCTGGAGAAGCTGCGCCTCAACGACTCGTCCTTCTTCTTCGAGCCGGAGAGTTCCGTCGCCCTCGGCTTCGGCTTCCGCTGCGGCTTCCTCGGCCTGCTCCACATGGAGATCATCCAGGAGCGCCTCGAGCGCGAGTACCAACTCGACCTGATCACCACCGCCCCGGGCGTCCGCTACCACATCACCCTTACCGACGGAAAAGAGATCGAGGTCGACAACCCCTCCCGCTGGCCTGAGCCGCAAAGTATCGCCAGCATCCGCGAGCCGGTCATCACGGCCAAAATCCTCACCAACGAAGAGTACGTCGGCGGAATCTTCAAACTCGTCGAGGAAAAGCGCGGCAAGCAGCTCAATTTTGAGTACGTCACGCCGACCCGCGTCATGCTCACTTACGAACTTCCCCTGAATGAGATCGTGCTCGATTTTTACGACCGCCTCAAGTCCATCTCGCGCGGGTACGCCTCGCTGGACTACCAGCTCGCCGGCGAGTGGGAGTCGCCCATGGTCAAGCTCGACATCCTCATCGCTGGTGAACCGGTCGACGCGCTCTCGATCATCGTGCATCGCGACCACGCTTACGAGCGCGGCCGGGCCCTGGTCTCCAAGATGCGGGAGCTGATCCCCCGGCAGCAATTCGAAGTGGCCATCCAGGCGGCGATCGGAGCCAAAGTTATCTCCCGCGAGACCGTGAGCCCGCTGCGCAAGAACGTCCTGGCCAAGTGCTACGGCGGCGACATCACCCGCAAACGCAAGCTCCTGGAGAAGCAAAAAGAGGGCAAGAAGCGTATGAAGCGGATCGGCAAGGTGGACATTCCACAGGAGGCTTTCCTGGCCGTCTTACGCGTCGGCGAGGAACAGCAAAAGTGATGCCAAACTTTGCCCGTCTGTGGTTTTTGTTACAGGAAATTTATGTCCAACTGTGGAAAGCGGGCAGAATCGCCCAATCGCTGAACTTTACGGCGGTTAACTGCGCCGGGGAGAGCTTTCCAGCAAAGTCCCGTTCAAAAGCAAAGGGTTAGAACTTCTATCAGATTCCGATTCCGGCTGACAAGAGGAAAAACTGGCCTTTTTTCTGAGGCTTTCAGGGAAATATCCACAAAATTTTCCACAGAGAGGCCCTTTCCCGGCAAAGCAAAGGCCCCGATCGCCGGGGCCTTCGATTCAAGATCATGGCTGCTCCTCAGTGGCTGGATGGCGCTGATGCCGGAGCATGCGATGGCGGCGTCACCCCTCTCGGCCTGGGTGCCTGGGGTGCAGCAGCCGCGGGCTGCGCCGGCGGAGCCGGTACGCCCGATTTCAAGTTGTACGCGTCAATCACCTGCTTGGTGATGTTGGTCGTCGCGCTGGCAAACAGCACGGGCGACTGCTGTTGCGAAATGTCCAGAATCAGCGTGAACCCCTGCTGCTCGGCGTAGGACTGCATCACGTCGTAAACCTTCGCCTGCAGGCCGCTGAACAGGTCCTGCATATCCTGTTGGCCGTCGTTGCGCAGATCCTCTGTCTCGCGGTCCAGTTGCTTCTTCTTGTCATCGATGGCCTTGCTGCGGTTGGCGCGCTCCACGTCGCTCAGGGTCGTCCCCTGATCCTGCAACTGCTTGGTCAGGATTTCGATCTCGTCGTTGAGCGACTTGAGAGCAGCCTCTTTGGGCGCATACTTCTTCTGCAAATCGGCAAAGTCGCGCTGCCCCTCGTTGGTCTGCGCCACCGCAAGTTCCCAGGCGATGACCGCAATCTTGGCAGGGCCAGCGGAAGCGGCTGGCGCGGCCGTTACGGCCGGCGCGGCCGGAGTTTGTGCTGCGGCGCTCAGGACCATGCCTGAGGCCATTAGGAGAATAAGTGTTAGCGAACGTTTCATCTTCGTTGAAAACTCCTTCGGAATTCCTGGGGCCGGCACTGCAGTTAGACGCAAAATCGTGCCTGACTCTTCTGACTAACCTCACGGCTTTTCCACGGGAACTCTGCGCCGGTCGGCGCAAGGGTTGAAAAAAACGCGAACGGAGACGTCAGCAGGGACTAGCTGGATTATACAGGGGCCGGTCGACAATCATCAGCCCGTCCCCCAAATAAGTGTCAAACCTCACTGCTCTCTGCTGCCTGCTGTTTGCCCTCTAGCTTTTGATCCCTGACCCCTGATCCCTGTTTTCAATGCGCCGGCGCCGGCTGTGGCTGAGGCGCATCCACGGCAGGCTGCCCCCCTGCATCTCCCTGCGCCGGAGGCGCCGGTATGCCCGACTTCTCGTTGTAGGCGTCGATGATCACCTGGGTGATGTCGGTGGATGACACAGCATACAGCACCGTGGCGCTCTGCTGGTCGCCCGCGTCCAGCACCAGCGTGTAGCCGTGCTTCTCCGCGTAGTCCGTCATCAGCGCGCCCACCTTCTGCGCCACTGCGCCAAGCACCTGCTGCATGTCGTTCTGAAAGTCGCTTTGCGCGTCCTGGGTATCGCGGTCTAACTGCTTCTTCTTGTCGTCGAGCGAGCGCGACTTACTGATGCGAACGTCTTCGCTCATCTGCGCCCCCTGATCCTGCAACTGTTTGGTCAGAGTGTCGATCTCGTCGCTCAGATTCTTCAGTTGCTGGCGCTTCGGGTCGTACTTCTTCTGCAGGTCGGCAAAGTTGCGCTGGAACTCATTGGTCTTCATCACTGCTGCCTGAAACGCAATCACCGCGACCTTGGCTGGGCCGGCGGCAGCCGGGCCGGCGACAGCGGCGGCACTGGGCTTTTGCGCGGCCGGTGCGGCGGGCGTTTGGCCGGCGGCTGGAATGATACACGCCAGAACGAACATAAGAACGGATATGGGCAGACGCTTCATGCGATTCAATAACTCCTTCGGAGTTCCCGCGTGCCGGTCCCATCAGCGCGGCGGTTTCGGGCCAAAGGACTTCGTGCCATGCTATCCAAGGCCCGCCCGGCGTAAATCCTGCTCACAACACCTGCATAAGGGGGCATCGCCGGAACTAGAGGGGATTATAGGTGCCTCAATTCGGAGCGTCAAACCGCCAACGGACAGCGCTCAAAAGCCTGGTCGCGGAAGGCGCGCCCGGGGTCGCGGCTCCATCGCGGCTCCAGTGCGCCTCCATTGCGCCTATGGATGCGGGGCAACAACCAGGCCGCTCAGGCGGTGCCAGACAACAGCTCCAACTCCAAGCAATTCCAGGGCGAAAAGCGCCGCGCCCACCGCGAAGAAAAAGGGCTGAATCCGCGGCCAGAGCTTCGCCGGAAGTTGATCCACAATCTTGTCCACCATGGTTTCGTTAAAGCGGGTGGGCCTGTCCTCGCCTTCGCCGGCTGGCTTCCACTCTGAGGCCAGGAAGGCCGCACGGACGTTCGAGAGCAGGATGCCGGTGAAAAGGATGTCAATGATTCCCGGCAGGTGCCCCATCATCACGGTATAGAGCAGTCCCGTGAAAAAAATGCCGAAGACAATGGCCGCCGCCGGCCAGCTTGCCTCGCGGACGCCCATCCCGCCCACCAGGTACACGAGCGCCGCCGTCAGGTAAGCGACCAGCACAACGAGATTGCTTGAGAATGCCGCAACTACCAGTTGAAATACGGCAAGGACCACGCATATCCAGAATCCTTGCTGGCCAAGGTAGTTCACGTCCCACGCGTTCTCGACCGTGGGCCAAAAGATGCTCTTAAGGCGGCCGTCGGAGCGGCGGCTCTCGCCAGACAACCCTAGCGTTTGCATGCACGCCAGTTTGGCCGTGTGCCCGCCGCGAGTCAAGCCGCTCTCGAATGAACTTTTGTCTTCTTGGTCCCTTGGTCCCTCGATTACCTGTTCCCTGTTCCCTGGTCCCTGCTCCCTGCTCCCTGGTCCCTTGTCCCCTTGTTCCCTCGTTCCCTGTCTTTCTGTTCCCCGCCTTTCCGTCAACCCCTCACAACCGCCGCTACCCCGCAACCCGCTGAAAACACTCCGCAAAAACTTTCGCGAAGTTTGCCGATCATTTCTCCCTCCAGGCGAACAATAGTCTTATGTTCGATGAACAAACCAGATCCGCTTTCCCGCCCCCTCCCTCGCTCACTGGTTCCCTTGGTCCCTTGTTCCCTGCCGGGGCCCCCGGCGGCTTCGCCGCTGGGGTGGCTTGGTCCCTGTCTTTACCCCACCCCCCCATACTGTTCTGTGAAACTGTGAAACTGTGAAACTGTGGAGTCTTTGGAATCAGTGCTTTGCAGCCACTAACTCCACAGTTTCACAGAAACTGTGAAACTGTGGAGCAACGCGAAAAACACCATAAAATGGCGTCTAAATAGCTCACAATAAAATGGATAGTCGCAGATTGATCTCGAAAAACCGATCTCTGAAAATCGCTCAAAAACAGCCGATTTCAGAAAACCGCTGAAAACTGCTCGTTCTGTGCTGAAAGCTCAGGTCGGTCCGTTTGCTGAAGTTCGACCGCCGACCATTCTGCGTGCCTCCGGCCAAAGGTTGCTGGCCTCACTGCCGCGGCGAATCGGAACCGTCTTAGAACGTCGTCGACACGGTCAACCGGAAGGTCTTGCGCGGCTCGCGAAAGATGTTCTGCGCGCCGTACGCCCCGATGGCTTCCTGGTATGTGTAGCCGCCGGCGCTGTTGTTAATGTCGCCCGGTGGGAACATGGCGCGCGTGATCAACTCTGCCGAGCAGCTCAACTGCTTCTGGCCGAGATTCACTTCGTTGCAATACGGCGTCTCATACAGGCGCAGCGGGTTATAGGCGTAGTAGAGGCGGAAGGGAGCATTGATGACTGGCATGATCACTGAGAGCTCGGCCCCCAGCGACATGCGCGGAACGAAGTTGGTGCCGGTCACCGGGCGGATATCCTTCCTGAACCCGACTTGGGAGCCGGGGATCCCGCCCTGGCAGGATCCGTTGTTGTAGACCGGGCAGCCATAGAGCGGAGCCGTCAGGCTGGCGAAGCCCTCCGGACTTTGGGTCAACTGACCGTGACTGAGCGCGGTATCGATCCCGAAGTCGTCGAAGAACGAGAACATGAACGGGCCGACCACGGGGATGCGGTACTCCACGTTGGTCGTCAGATTCGTATCGCCGCCGATGGAGGCAATGCCGTAGACCGGGATCGGCACCTGGATGCACTGGTTGTCCTCGGGGTTGGTCGGGTCGCGCGGGACGCAACTGCCATCCGGATTGGTGAGCTGGAAGTTGACCCGCGTGGGCACATAGCCATAGGGCGTCGCGCCGCGCACGTCAAAGCCGCGCAACTCCTGCTCGCCGCCGGCGTAGAAACGATTGTTGGGCGGAGCGACGTCGCCGCCGTATCCGGAGATATACCCAAGCTGCGCGCGCAGCGCCAGCACGTTGTGTCCCTCTTTTGAGAACTTCAGGTCGTGCATGGGGATAAATTGCTTGTACGCCACAACCGGGTTCACATAGCGGACGCTGCCCCAAATGCCTGAAGTCTGCAAAAACACCGTATATTGCTTGCCCTCGCGCGGGCGCAGCGGATTGTTGACCGTGTCGTACGTGTAGGTCAGCGAGACATTGCTGTTGATAATGCCGGCCAGCGGGTTCGATCCCTGCACTCCGGAGCGGAAGGCAATGGTCTGGAAAAACGTCGACGACGCCGTGCTGAACGCCGTAATCGTGGACTTGGTGAGCGAGTAGGTCATGCCCACGCGCTGGAACGCATGTCTCCTCAGCGGGTAGTTGACGGAGAAATTCATGCCGTCGGAGCCCACGTTGTAGTTCTGCGTCAGCGACTTCTCCGCATTCGACAGGTTCAGCGACGCGCCCGTTGTGGCCTGGTAGTTCTTGGCTGCGTTGTAGTCCTGTTTGTTGTTGTAGACCTGGAATCCAATATTGATCGGACGGTTGCGAAAGTAAGGCTGTGTGAAGCCGAAAAGGAAGGTACGGCTGATGCTGCCCAGATTCGCCTGGAGACTGAGAGTTTCGCCCAATCCAAGGAAGTTATTGGTCGAGTAGTTCAGCCCCAGGAAGGCGCCGGAGTACCCGCTGACGCCGCCGTTGAGGCCGATCGAGTTCTTGCCCTTCTCTTTCACCTTCAACAGCAACTCGACCGTGCCGTTATCGGGATCCTGGTGAGCCTCGGAGTCCTGATCGACCTTCAGCGGCTCGAAGTATTCCAGCTGGTTGAGGCGGAGCAGGCTGTACTCCCACAGCTGCGAGTTGTAGACCGATCCTTCGTCCAGCAGCAGCTCGCGGCGGATCACCTTATCCCGGGTAATGGTGTTGCCCGTGAACTCGATGCGCGACACAAAGAACTGCTTGCCTTCGTCGATGTCGATGTTCATCGAAACGGTCTTCTTCTGGTCGTCGTAAGTGATCTTGGGTATGGCGCCGAAATTGATGTAGCCCAGGCCCCCATAAGCCTTCTTCAGGTTGTCGAGGCCCTTGCTGACATCTGTTGCGCTGAACCAATCGCCGTCTTTGATGGGGAAAGTGGCGCGCAAGGCTTTCAAGTTGGTGATCTGCTTGTTGCCCGTGAACGTAATGGTGCCCAGGTGGTAGCGTTCCCCCTCTTCAATCGTCATGGAGATGTCGATGCGCTTACCGTTGCGCGGCCTGAATGTGAACCAGTTAAGGCCGCCTTCATCGCGAATCTGGGTCTTCGGCTGCTCCACTGCGGCGCTCGCATAGCCCTTGTCGCGGTAGGCCTGACGCACGCGCTCCGTATCCTCCTCCAGCTTCGAGGAGTCGTAGGTCTGGGCGAAGAGGTCCTCGAAAACAATTGAATACGGAATTCCGATCGGCTTGAGGTTCTTCATCGCGCGCCGCAGGTAGAGCGCATTCAGATGCTGATTGCCGACGAAGGTGATCTTGCCCACCTTCACCACCGGGCCTTCCTTGATGTTGAATGTCACTTGCACCGAGGCCGGGGGAACGGTCTTGACGTCGGTTTTCACCGTCGCGAACTGGTGTCCGTGCTCGGCAAGCAGTTCCTTGATCACGTTCTCGGCGTGCTTGATCCGCGTGGGATCGTACTGGCTCTCCACCGAAAGGCCGACCTTCTCCTTCTTGAAGCGGTCCAGAATGTCGGAGTTGGTCACCGAGTTGTTGCCCTTGTAGATGATGTCGCGGATCGTCGGCTTCTCGCGGACAAATACGTCGAGGATCACGCCGTGCTCTGAGTCCTCGCGCTCTAACCGCAGGTCCTCAAAGTAGCCGGTGTTCCAAAGAGAGTTGAAGTCGCGCTCGATCGAGACGGGATCGTATGTGTCCCCCGGATGGGTAAACATGCGGGCGAGAATGGTTTCCTTGGGAATGCGCCGGTTGCCGATGACGCGGATTTGATCGATGGTATCGGATGTCTGCGCGAACGCTGCTCCTGCGCTCGACACCAGCGCCAGCAGCATGAACACGCGCGCCACGCGCTTGACGGCTGATGCGGCGCCGGAGATGGATGTGTGCCTGATCTTCACCGGGTGTGAGCCCTGCGGCGAGCACAAAGTCTCTTTCGTACCAAAGTTCGGCTTCACAGGAAGAATTTGCACACCCTCATTCGCTGAAAATCCGGTCTTTCCTCGGAGATTCTCATCTTTCCTTAAGGAAAGATCGATTCTACAGGACCGCGCCCATCCTCCCCAAACCCCGGGGCCCCCAGCGACAGGTCTTCGTCGATGGGGTGGAAACTGTCCGGGGTCCCCAGCAACAGGTCCTCGTTGCTGGGGTGGAAACTCCAGACGCCACAAAAGGCGTCTGTTCTCCGCTCGACTGGAATCTTCCGAGCTGGCTTAGGCGCGCGACCGGTCCTTGCCGCAACTTCCCTGCCGTGCTCGGCGCCGGAAACATGAATCCGGTTTTCTGGAATCCACCTCACAGTTTACCGGAACCTGGCGGGCTGCCGTGCTTGCTCTCGTCGGTATGCTCCTTAGACGTGCAGTCCGGATTCTGGGCATCCTCCGCCAGTTGACTGTTTCCAATAGCCGAATCTTTTCCTCCCTACAGGCGTCCTATGAGGATGGCCGCCAATTCGAACGACAGTTTTCCCGCGCTCGTTCTCATCGCCGTGGTTGATCAGCTACCATAGTATGTTCATTGAAACGCCTGGCCGGACTTACACTTCGGTGCCATCCGGCCCGGTACCCGAGGAGCCGGCGCGCGCCGGAGCATAGCTCAAAACCGGCCCCGGTTTGCGGCTGCGGTTGATGGCGGGACAGTGGTTGGGCTGAACACCATCAAAACGCCGGCCGAGGAGCGAATACCAGCCTTATGATGTGGATTGTCCGGCTTGCGCTGCGGCGGCCTTATACCTTTGTCGTCTTTGCGCTATTGATTTTGATCCTCGGCGTCTACAGCATCGAGACGATGCCGACGGACATTTTTCCCAACATCGATATACCGGTGGTTACCGTGGTCTGGCAGTACGCCGGCCTGTCGGCCGATCAGATCGCCAACCGCATTGTGACCAACGCCGAGCGCGGCATGACCACCACGGTCAACGACATCGACCACATCGAGTCGCAGTCCCTGGTCGGCGTCGGGATCATCAAGATCTTCTTCCACCCCAATGTGAATATCGGCCAGGCCGTGGCTCAGGTGACCGCTATCAGCCAGGTGCAGTTGCGCTCGCTCCCGCCCGGGACCACGCCGCCGTTCATCATCCAGTACAACGCCTCCAGCGTTCCGATTCTGCAACTTGGGATGTCCGGAACGGGCTTGAATGAGACACAGTTGAATGACCTCGCCACGCAGACCATCCGTATTCAGCTGGCCACCGTCGAAGGCGCCCAGACGCCGTTTCCATTCGGCGGCAAGATGCGCCAAATCGAGGTCGATCTCGATCTGAATGCGCTTCAGGCCCGGGGACTCTCGCCCGCCGACGTGGTTAACGCTATCACCGCGCAAAATGTAATTGCTCCATCCGGCACCATCAAGCTCGATCGCTTTGAGTACCAGGTGGAGACCAACTCCGCTCCCGCGGTTCTCGATGCTTTGAACAACATGCCCATCAAGACGGTGAACGGGGCGGTGGTCTATATCCGCGATGTGGCCCACGTGCGCGACGGCAGTCCGCCGCAAACCAACATTGTCCGCGTCGACGGCCGCCGCGCCATCATGATGAACGTCATGAAGACCGGCTCGGCTTCAACGCTGGACATCATCAAAAACGTGAACGCAATCATCACCAGCCCGGGTTTGAAGGGCCAACTGCCTCCGCAACTCAAGATCGTTGCTCTCTCCGATCAGTCGATCTTTGTGCGCAGCGCGATCAGCGGCGTGGTGCGCGAGGCGATCATCGCCGCCTGCCTGACCGCAACCATGATTCTGATTTTCCTGGGCAGTTGGCGGTCGACGATCATCATCGCCGTCTCCATTCCGCTTTCGATTCTCTGCTCCCTCATCGTGCTCGACGCTTTGCACGAAACCATCAACATCATGACCCTGGGCGGCATGGCGCTGGCCGTCGGCATCCTGGTTGACGATGCCACCGTGGCCATCGAGAACATCAACCGCTTTCTGGAGACAGGACGCGACCTGGAGCAGGCCATCCTCGAAGGCTCCGCGCAAATCGCCACGCCCGCGTTCGTCTCCACACTCGCCATCTGCATCGTTTTCGTGCCCATGTTCTTCTTGAGCGGCGTGGCGCGCTACTTGTTTGTGCCCATGGCCGAGGCTGTGGTCTTCGCCATGCTCGCCAGCTACTTTCTGTCGCGCACCCTCGTGCCCACCATGGCCAAGTACCTGCTGAGGGAGCACGACGACGCGGAGACGGCGAGAAAACAAGCCAGCCGCAACCCGTTCACGCGGTTTCAACGCGGATTCGAGCACGCCTTCGACCGGTTTCGCCGCGGCTACCTGAGCCTGCTCATTCTGTGCGTCGATCATGCGGGCGCCTTCTTGATCTTTTTTTTGGCGTTTGCCCTCCTCTCGCTGGGACTGACGCCGTTCCTCGGGCAGGACTTCTTCCCTTCCGTCGACTCCGGCCAGTTCATGATTCACGTGCGCGCGCACACCGGCACGCGCATCGAGGAGACCGCTGCACTCTGCGACCACATCGAGTCGACCATCCGCCAGGAAATTCCGTCCGATGAGCTCGTTACGATCCTCGACAACATCGGCCTGCCGTACTCTTCGCTCAACCTTTCCTACTCCACCTCGGCGCCGGTGGGCTCGTCGGATGCCGACATTCAGGTGCAGTTGAGACGCGATCACCATCCCAGCGAGATGTACGTCGACCGCTTGCGCGAGGTGCTGGCCCGCGATTACCCGGGCGTGACGTTTTATGTCGTGCCGGTCGACATCGTTACTCAGATTCTCAATTTCGGGCTGTCGTCGCCCATCGACATTCAAATCGTCGGCCCCAATCTCTACGCCAATCGCGCGCTCGCCGAACACATGCTCAATGAGATCCGCTACGTTCGCGGCGCAGCCGACGCGCGCATCCAGCAGCCTTTCAACTATCCCAATTTCACGGTCAATGTCGATCGCACGCGCGCCGCGAGCACCGGCCTTACGCAGCAGAACGTTGCACAAGGCCTCCTGGTTGCGCTCAGCGGCAGTTTCCAGACCAGTCCGAATTTCTATCTCGATCCGCGCAACGGAGTTTCCTACAATATCGCCATTCAGGCGCCGCAGTACCGGCTGGACACGATGGCGGCATTCGAAAGCCTGCCCATCACCGGCTCGGCAACCAACGCGGCCATGACCGAACCTTCCACCAGCACTTCGACAGGGGCGCCCGGCGCTGCGCCGCTGGGCAGCGTCGCTCCCTCCCAGACCTCCGGGGCCACCACGGCCGCACCCGGCGTCCCACGGCCTGTGCAGGTGTTGAGCAACCTTGCCGCCGTCGTCCCCGGCGCCGAGCAGGGCTCCATCAGCCACTATGACGTGCAGCCCGTGATTGATATTTACACCAACGTGGAAGGTACTGACCTGGGCAGCGTAACCCGCGCCATGGAAAAAATCGTCGCCAGCCACCAGAAGGAACTACCTCGCGGCTCGAAGTTCATCTTCCGCGGCCAGAGCCAGACGATGTACAGTTCTTATTTCGGCCTCCTCAGCGGCCTGGCCTTCTCCATCCTGCTCGTCTACCTGCTCATCGTGGTGAACTTCCAGTCTTGGCTCGATCCGTTTCTCATCATTTCGGCGC
Source organism: Occallatibacter sp. (assembly GCA_049517515.1). Classification (GTDB taxonomy): domain Bacteria; phylum Acidobacteriota; class Terriglobia; order Terriglobales; family Acidobacteriaceae; genus Telmatobacter. The sequence goes on along the minus strand of JBEKSA010000019.1, from coordinate 18,503 downwards.
TGCCGGCCGCACTCGCGGGAATCGTCTGGTTTCTTTTCCTCTCCGGGACACGGCTCAGCGTGCCCGCGCTCACCGGCGCCATTATGTGCATGGGCGTGGCCACCGCCAACTCCATTCTGGTGGTGAGCTTTGCGCGTGAGCAGATGGAAATCCTCGTGGGCGATGCCCGGCGCGCCGCGCTAAACGCCGGCTTTGTCCGCCTGCGCCCGGTGCTGATGACTGCGCTGGCCATGATCATCGGCATGGTGCCCATGGCGCTGGGGCTGGGCGACGGCGGCGAGCAAAACGCGCCATTGGGCCGTGCTGTCATCGGCGGTCTGCTGCTGGCCACCGTGGCCACGCTGTTCTTTGTGCCAGCTTTCTTCTCTTTCATTCACGGCCGCATCGAGCGGCAACGCGAGCGCGACGACGAATCCGATGCCGCGCGATTCGATGAATTCGACGCCAGACCGGAGTAGGTGCTTATGACTCAAGAGCCGAATCCACATTCTCAACCCGCTGCGGCCAGCCACGAAACCGCTCCGGAGGCAACTCCTCTCTCGCCGCGCAAGGCCATGGTGGGCGTGGCCGTGGTTCTGCTCATCCTGCTGGTGCTCGCGGCTGTTGGCATCCTTCGCCGCATGCATGCCGGCACGGTTCTTGCCCAGCGCACCTACTCTCTTGCTGCGCCCACAGTCTCTATAGCTCCCGCAAAGGCCGGCGCACCCGTGGAAACGCTCGTGCTTCCCGGCAATGTAACTGCGTATACCGATTCGCCTATCTACGCCCGCACCGACGGTTACCTCGACCGCTGGTACTACGACATCGGCGCCAAGGTGAAGAAGGGCGCGCTGCTAGCCGTAATCTCCACTCCCGAGCTCGACAAACAGGTGGCGCAGGCCGAGTCGGATCTGGCAACGGCTGAGGCCAACGCCAACAACGCGCGCACGCAGGCGGATCGGTACTCGGGACTGGTCAAATCTAACGCCGTCTCACAGCAGGACACCGACACGTACGTAAGCCAGGCCGCTGCCACTGCATCAACGGTCAAGTCGGCGGAGGCAAACCTGCAACGTCTTCGCGAATTGCAATCGTTCGAGAAAGTGTATGCGCCATTCGATGGCGTGGTGACGGCCCGCGCGGTCGATACCGGCCAGTTGATCAGCTCTGGCTCGGCCGGAGGTGCAGGGACCGAGCTCTTCCACATGCAGGCGTTGCAAACGTTGCGCGTCTACACCAACGTGCCACAGCTTTACTCGCAAACCATGAAGCACGGGATGAAAATCGGTTTCACCTTTCCCGAGTACCCTGGGAAGACCTTCGAGGGCACCCTCGTCCGCACGGCCGATGCCATCGATCCCGTGAGCCGCACGCTGCTCGTCGAGATCGACCTCGACAACCGTTCAGGCCAGCTGATGCCCGGCGCGCTGGCGCAGGTTCATTTCAAAGCCCCTTCTGCCGGGCCAGCGTACATCGTGCCCGCATCGGCCATCATCTTTCGCCGCGAAGGGATGCAGGTCGCGACCGTGACCGATGGCAGCGATGGGACGGTCGCCCATCTGATTCCTGTGGTGATCGGCGAGGACGACGGCGCCACTGTGCAGATCGTCAGCGGCCTCAACCCAGGCGACAGAGTCATCCAGGATCCACCCGACTCGCTCATCAACAACGAAAAAGTGACGGTGGAATCGTCCCAGAGCAGTGCGTTTGGCGCAGGAGGACTCTGATCATGGCGAAGCGGTCGCCAAAGAATCGTGCGTCATCGCAGCGCGCTGCTCGCTGTGGCCTAGGGTGTATCCACGTATACGGGTGCGCATCGTTGGCGCTGATTCTTGTCTCTGGCTGCAAGCCAGTCGGTCCCAACTACAACCGCCCCGGCTACAACGCGCCGCCGGCTTATAAGGAAACCGGCGCAACAACAGTAGTCGCTCCACCGCCCAATCCGCAGGGCGGCGCATGGCAGCCGGCGAATCCCTCCGACGGAATGTTGAAAGGCAAGTGGTGGGAGATCTACCAGGACCCGCAATTGAACAAACTCGAAGAGCGCATCGATTCGAACAATGTGCAGCTCCGCCGGCAAATGGAGCTTTACCTGGCCGCGGAAGCCGAGGTGCGGGCCGCACGCGCCAATCTTTATCCCACGCTCTCGGCCGGCCCTTCCATCAGCCGCGATCGCGTTTCGGCCAATCGTCCTCTGGCCACGCCGGCAACCACGGCCACCTACGGCGACTTCGTCATTGCAGGCCAGGCCAGTTGGGAGCCGGACTTCTGGGGCCGCATTCGCCGCACAGTGGAGCAGGCTCGCGCGAATGCGCAAGCCAGCGCCGCCGACGAGGCCAACGTGGCTCTCACGCTCCATGCGGAGATGGCCACCGATTATTTCGCCCTTCGCGGCCTCGATTCCCAGATCAAGATTCTCACCGACACGGTGACCGATCTCGAGCACCAGCTCGACCTGACGAAGCGGCGCTTTGCCGGAGGCGTGGTCACAGAGGTAGACGTCGCGCAGGCGCAAACACAGCTTGAGACCGTCCGCGCACAGCTTGTCGACCTGGACGTGGCGCGCGCACAGTATGAGCACGCCATCGGCACCCTGGCCAATGACAGCCTGCCGGACTTCAGCATTCCGCCATCGCCGCTCGATCTGGCGCTCCCGAAGGTTCCGGTTGGAGTGCCTTCGCAACTGCTCGAGCGGCGTCCCGACATCGCCGAATCAGAGCGTCTTGAAGCCGCTGCGAACGCACAGATCGGCATCAACATCAGCGCGTTCTATCCGACGATTACCCTCGGCGGATCGGGTGGCTTTGAAAGCACGAACCCCGGCACCTGGATTCAGGGCCCCAGTTCTCTCTGGAGTTTGGGCGCGCAGGCCACCGAGCTGCTCTTCGATGCGGGCCAGCGCCACGCGCTCACCGATGTGGCTCGCCACAATTACGAGGCTCAGGCCGACGCCTATCGCAATACCGTCTTTCAGGCTTTCGACGACGTGGAAGACCAGCTCTCCGCGCTCCGAATCCTGGAGCAGGAAGCGGCTACCGAGCAACGTGCTGTCGACGCAGCGCAGCACTCCTTCGACCTCTCCAACACGCGCTACAAAGGCGGCGCCACCAGCTATCTTGAAGTGCTCACCGCCGAGCAGACACTGCTGCAGGATCAGGTAACCGCCATCAACATCGTGAGCCGGCAATTCGCTGCCAGCGTCAGCCTCGTGCGCGCCTTGGGCGGCGGCTGGGACCTAACGCAGATACCGTAGAAAACGAGAGGGGCCTGTCCTGCCAATCATTCCGGATTGTGCGAGAACGCTCCTGCCGGCACATCCGCGAGCGTCAACCCAGGCCCCTCCCACAAAAGCCGCGGAGCGCCTTCGGTAGCCGTGTTCAGGGCCTCAACGTGGATCGCGTGCAATCCAGCGCGCAGTCCGATCGATCCGCGATCGTAACGCAGTGCGTTGCCTGGAGCGCCGCAGACCAGCCCGAAGGGCGGTCCGGTCCTGGCCACTTCCATCCCGTCAATCACCAGCCGTTCGCCGTCGCGGTCGATCAAATGAAACGTGTAGCCGCCGTCTGCGGGAATGTTGATCCATCCGTCCCACACCGTTGCGCGCTGCGTCAATCCCTGAGTTCCGGCCCCTTGAGTTCCAGCCACTTGAGTTCCCGTCTCTGGAGCTTCGGCCGTGAGATTCGGTGCCTGACCGGTGAGCGCCGGTTGCAGCGCGGAAAAATCGGGCAGCTCAGTCCATGCGCCAGAATAGATTTTCCAGTTCAAGCCCGGCGCCGTTTTCAAGTCAGTCGAGGTTGCGCTCGCTGCTTTCGCTGCATCATGCCATTGCCCGACGGTCACGAGTCCCTGCGCTGCCCAATCCTGATGGCCGTCCTTGTCCGTCACATGCAGCAATACGCGGAACCATCCCGCGCCATTTCTGCCGTCGAGTTCGGTCCCCAGCGCATCGGGAAAGCGATGCCGCACGCGGCGGCCGTGCGCCGAGGCTCCATCGCCAAAGAGCCACGTGTACTGCGCTCCAGTCGCTTCCCGTGCGGTGAACGTGACCTTCTGCCGCGGCGCGAAGACAGGCGGATCGACGCTGAAAGCCGCCGCCAGAGCGGGCGCCGGAGAGAAACTCGGCTGCTGGGCTCCCCCTGAAACAGCGAGCGGCATCTGCGCGTCGCTGGTCACGCGCGTCTGGCCATACTTCACGTTGTCGAAGGTCACATCGCTCACGTCGCCGATGATTGTTGACTCCGCGAGCGGAGGCTGATCGAGCGCCCAGATGTTTTGGAAGGTAAATCCGTGCAGGCTGGGCTGTTCCTGCTCCATCTGCACCAGCGAATACCAGTTGTCGAGGAGTAGGTTTTCAAACGTCACACCGGAGTGATCGCCGCTCGCGCCGTTCGCGCCCCAGAAGCCAAGAAGGCCAAACGTTTGTCCGCATGCCCCGATGCCCCCATGCAGAATGTCGGAGTCGCGCAGAGTGAAGTTACGCAGGTTGTAGATCTTTTGCGGCCATCCCAACCGCACCACATTTGAAATGCTGGTGGAGAACTCGCTGTTCTCGACCAGAATGTTTTCGACGTCGGCTCCGGGGGCCACCATGGCGGCCTCCGTATAGCCGTCCCAATTGCCCAGCGCCGCCAGGTCGTCGTCTGAGGCGCGGAAGAAGGAATGATTCACCACCGTGTCGCCGCCGCCCAGCCAGTCCATGCCGTCCTGGTTCGCGTTGCCGGGGTCGCCGCCGATCACGCGGAGATCGTCGTATCGAAAGCCAGTCGAATCCTTCATCTGGATTGACCAGGTTCGCGATCGGATGATGCAGGTGAGGCCGTCGATCTCAACGTTGTGCGCCTGGTCAGCGACGATGCAATGCCAATCGGGCTGGTGCATCCAGCCCGTGTCGCCGTTCGGGTCCTGCGGGCCGTCGTAGACGATCGTTCCCCGGCCTAGTACCTTCACGTTGTCCACCTGCCACAGATTCAGGCTGCCGAACACAAATGCGCCCGGCTCAAGGTAAATTGTGTCGCCGCTCTTTGGATTGAGGCTCTCAAGATGTACGCCCGCAGGCACAATGGTGACGTTCGGTCCGCTCGGCGGAGGAGGAGCCGGCGAGCTGGCAAAGAGAAACAGCATGCGCGCCCGATTCAGAAAGTCGCCGGGCCGCGAGATGGAAAGCTTGGCCGGACCGGAGAGACGAAAGCGGATGGTTTGCGGCTCGCCTTGCGGGTGCGAGGCCCGCAGGCCCAGCCGCCACGGCTCGATGTCGACGCCGCTATCCCAGAAGTGCGGGTCGGCTGCTGTAATGGAAATGTCGGCGGGTCCGTTTGTATCGAAGCTGACGAATTCGTAGTTTGAAGCGGCGTGTGCCACATCCACCCGCTGATTGTTCACCGTGATAGCAAAGAAGCTATTGCGCATCTCGACGGGGACGGGCGTGGACCGGACCTGCGCAGCGGCGCAGAAAGCGCCTGTGAGCACGAGAAGGAAGACGAACAACGCGCGAAAATGAGGCAACAGGCGAAGCCCTCAGAAAGGATTCTGGAATCCAGACCACTGTAGCACTCGGACTTGGCCAGCCGCCGCCAGGTGATATTCCGCGCGAAGCGCACCTGAACTAACGCGCCGGCCAGTTTCCAAATATAATCTCTGTAGGTCCCCTTTCACTCCGACGCGCTCAGTGTCTCTGCGCCGGTTTGCAAGTGAACCGCGCACGGGTGCTGTCCACTTCATGAATCAAGACGACTTGATCCTGGTGACCGGCGCAACGGGCTTTCTGGGCATGCAAGTGGTCAGGGAGATGTTGCAACGCGAGCCACGCGCCAGGCTCGCCCTGCTCATCCGCCCCCGGACGGGTCAAACCCCGGCGCAACGCGCCGAATCAATCATTCAGCCCGCGGACTCGCCACGCGTCCAGGTTTATGCCGGAGACGTGAGCGAACCCAACTGCGGGTTGGACTCCCTAACCTATCAACGCCTGGCTGAGGAGACGACCCGCGTGATTCACTGCGCGGCTACGGTGCGCTTCGATCATACCCTTGAACAGGCGCGCCACATGAACGTGGATGGTACGCGAAAGATGCTGGACTTCGCAGCGGCCATGCGCTCTCTCAGGAGCTTTACCTACGTCGGCACTGCGTATGTCGCAGGCGAGCGCACAGGATTGGTTCGCGAGAGCGAGCTCGACGTGGGCCAGCATTTCCGCAACACCTACGAACAAACCAAGGCCGAGGCTGAGGCACTGGTGCGCTCCCGGCTCGGCTCACTTCCCTGCATCATTTTGCGTCCAAGCATTATCGTGGGAGATTCGCGGACGGGCGTCACTTCCAGCTTCAAAATGTTGTACTGGCCGCTCAAGATCTACTCGAGAAGACTGTGGCGGACTGTGCCGGGATTTTCCGATGCCGTATTAGACATTGTTCCCGTGGATTACGTGGCAAGAGCCGTCGCGCAGCTTGCTTCCGATGAGAGCGCTTTGGGAAGCACCGTTCACCTATGCGCCGGGCCCCGTGGCAGCGCCACAATCGAGCAAATCGCGAAGCGCGCGGCGGAATATTTCCACGTTCGCGAGCCGCGATATGTCGATCCGAAGATCTTCTTTGCCGCTGTGCGGCCATTGCTGTCTCTTGCGCTGTGGGGGAAAAAGCGGCGCGTGCTGATTGACGGCCGCGCCTACCGCGATTACTTCACCATGCGCATGCAGTTCGACACGACCAATGCCGAGCGGCTGCTCGGGCCTGCGGGAATCTTTCCGCCACCCGTGATGGAGTATCTTGACCGCCTGCTTCACTATTGCGTGGCCAGCGATTGGGGCCGCAAGGAAGTTCCGGCACTATGAATCTCTTCCGCCGCATTCAGCTCTCTCGAGACCGCAGCATCACAGTCGCCAACCTGGTGGACGAACTGCTGCGACGGAATGGAGATTGCGAGGTCTCGGTCAGCGAGGCCGGCCCTTTCTACCTTTCCGGCCTCCATGCGGCGATTTGCCGGATCGATACATTCCTGCGCCGTTCCGTCCGCCTGCTCCCCGGCGAGCGTGTCGCCATTTATTGCAGCAACAACCGCTACTGCTTCCACTGGTTCCTGGGCATCATCCGCGCCGGCGGAATCGCCGTTCCGCTCAATCCGCAACTCTCTCTCCGCGAAGTGAGGCGCATTCTTGCCGATAGCGGCACACAGGTTCTGGTCGTTGACAAGGCGGTCTTCGATCGCAGCATCGTGGACCGCAGCGCCCTGAATGTTCGCGCCTGGATTCAGGATGACGAGGAAACGGAGACGATGGACGGGTTTGTTCGCGTCGGCGATTACGGCGCGCCGCTTCCGCCCGCTGCCATCGATCCTGCAACGACTGTCGCGGTCTTTCATACGTCCGGCACCACGGGGTTTCCGAAAGGAGCGGCTCTTTCAAGCCGCGCCTTGCTCGGAGCGCGTGCCTCCACGGTGTTTGCTAGGATTTTTCTCGGTTCCAAAGATCTTGCGCTCGTCGCGTTGCCATGGTCGCACATCATGGCTGTCAGCATTGCGCTCTACGGATTGATGGCCGGAGTCCGCGGATGTCTTCTCGAGCGTTTCGACGTCAAAAACGCGCTCGATATGGTCGAGCGATTCCGCGTGACCGCCTTTGTTGGTGTTCCCGCGATGCTTGCCCGGCTGGTTAACAGCAATCCCGACCCCGGCCGGCTGGCGAGCGTCCGCCTGTGGCTTTCGGCCAGCGACTATTTGTCCGGCGAAGTTCGGGATCGCCTGCGCGAATTCGGCGCTCTCCTCTGGCTGCCCGGCGGCCGGCGCATTCCTCCAGTCATCCTGAATGGGTATGGCATGGTCGAATTGGGCGGACTCGCCATGATGGGCATCGAACTGTCCCTCTTCCCAGGCAGCGGCCAACTTTGCCTGCCCGTACCGCCGTTTCGTGTTCGCATAGCCGATGAAAACGGACGGCGGGTTCGCGCAGGCAGACCTGGCGAGTGCCAGATTCGCCGCCGCGGCATTACACCGCACTATTGGAAAGACAAGGACAGCAACACCGGCCTTTTGACGGGCGATGGATGGCTGCGCACCGGCGACCTGGCTACGCGCAACCGGCTTGGCCTCATCCGGATCGTAGGGCGCATCAAGGACGTGATCAAGTCAGGCGGCTACTCGGTCTATGCCCGCGAATTGGAAGAAACCGTACTGGCTCATCCCGAGGTCGTGCGAGCTGTGGCCTTCGGTTTACCGCACATAGAAAAAGGCGAGGTTCCGGTTGCCGCCGTCGAGCTGCTTCCCGGCGCTCCGGCCACTGAAGATGTGCTGCTGGCGTGGTGCCGCCAGCGCCTTGCCGCCTACAAAGCACCGCGCCGCATCTGGATTGTGGAAACCGGCAGCCTGCCGCAGACACACAATGGCAAGCTGATGCGCCGTGTTCTGCGCGAGCGCTTCGCGGCCGACGTTAAAACCTAGTCGTGGCGGAGCGCGTCCACTGGAGAAAGCTGCCCGGCATGCCAGGCCGGAACGGCACCGGCAATCAGCCCCGAAAGGAGTGCTATTCCCATTGCCTGCGCAAGCAGCGGCCACCCGACTGAAGCTGAAACGAAGCTTGCCGTCTTCGGCAGGCTTGCCAGCACGCGTAGAGCGCACCATCCCAGCAGAAGGCCGAGCACTCCCCCGCACACGCCAAGCGTGGCCGACTCAAGCTCGATCATTGCCAACACCTGACGCCGCTTCCAGCCCATGGCGCGCAGGGAGCCGATCTCCTGCGTCCGCTCGAACACGCTCATCACCATCGTGTTCGCGATCCCCAGAATTCCGATCAACAGGGCAAGTATGGATGTTCCCCATGCGGAGGCCTGGGCAAGCTTGACGAACTGATTGTCGCTGGCGCGCTCGGCCGCGGGAACCGCGCGCAGGCCCGGCAGAGCGGCCTCGATCTCCGCCTGAGCGCGTTTTATGTAGTGATCCCACGCTTCACCGCGAGGAGCCGGGTGCAGGCGCACGTCAATCGTTGACACTTTTCCTTCCACACTGCTCAGCTGCTGCAGCTCGTCGAGCGGCATGGTCACAGCGTCGGCTTCCAGCGCCGAGGCGCCATGATAAACGCCCGTCACCGTGAATGGCGTCCCCTGTATCTCCAAAGTATCGCCGGGCTTCTTCTTCAACTCTTGCGCCAGAACATCGCCCAGCATCACTTCCGGCTGGCCATCGCGATACCGGCGTCCTGAGAGCATCTGCAATGAATCAAGTTGGTATCCGCCGGCCTGCCAGCCGTAAACCAGAGCATTCTCATCCGAGGTTAGATCCATTTCGTCAAAGATCGCGGGCGCGGCCTGTGCCACGAGAGGAAGAGCTTTCACCTTGTCCGTCGCCGATTCATCCAGGGAAGTATTCAGAAACGTCCCGTGGATCACCGCAATATCGGTCCGGCTGCTGGAGTAGATCTGCATCCATTGCTGTTCTAATGACCGGGAGAAGCCCACGAGGCCCACGAACGCGCCTACCGCCATGCTGATTCCGCCGAGAGTCAGCAGGGTTCTCAGCCTTCGACGCCGCAAATTCTTCCAGACAAACCCCGTAAACGAGAGTGAGGAGGCCATCGAGCCGGAGCGATTCCTGTGGAGCAGAGATGAGCGAAGAAAGAACGTCCAGAGAACCCGGCAGCGTTCACTTCGCCCGTCCACAAGAATATGGGGTCGAAGCCGCCTCTTGCAATGTGCCGCCGATGGCCTTCAGATGCCTTCACCCATGGTGACATAAACGCGCATCCGTTCCAGCTCCACGCGGTACGCCGTGCGCTCGGCCTCTTCGGCTGCAAACGGGTCGGGTGGGCAGGGCTCCGCGCCCAGTCGTTGCTCCAACTCCTCCACGCGCGATGAGAGTGCGATCAGAGCGTCGGAGAGCGGGTCCTTGATGTCGTGCGGATCGGTGAGCAGCACGCGCTCGCCATTGCGGTAGACGATATGGGCGGGAACGCCGACGACAGTCGAATTCGGAGGCACATCGGAGAGCACCACGGAGCCCGCGCCGACGCGTGAGTTTTCACCCACGGTCAGGTTGCCCAGGATGTTGGCGTTGTTGCCGATGAAGACGTTATCGCAGATCGTGGGATGGCGCTTGCCGTGCTGCTTGCCGGTGCCGCCGAGGGTCACTCCCTGGTACATGGTCACGTCACTGCCAACGATCGCGGTCTCGCCGATCACCACCCCTGTGGCGTGGTCGATAAACAGCCGGCGGCCAATCAGCGCGCCCGGATGGATGTCGACGCCGGTATAGAAGCGGCCCACCTGCGAGAGCACGCGCGCGAAGAGGCGCAATTGGTGACGCCAAAGCCAGTGCGACACGCGATGAATCCACACCGCCCAAAGTCCCGGATAGCAGAGCAGAACTTCCAGGCGTGTGCGCGCAGCCGGATCGCGCTCCATGATGGAGTTGATTTCGTCGCGCATTCGGCCAAATATGGACATCACTTTCAAGGGACATAGAGACTTAGGGACGTAGTGACTAAGAGTTCGATCGGCGCATCCAGATTTGCTGAGTCGCTTAGTCCCTATGTCCCTACGTCCCTGCCTTTCTTACGCCGGCACCGCAATTGGCTCGGCCTGCAACGCCAACGCCTGCTGGCGCAACGGCTCAAAGAGGATGCTCGATAGATAGCGCTCGCCGAAGTCGGGCAGCACAACCACGATCAGTTTTCCCGCATTCTCGGGTCTCGCGGCCACCTTCAGCGCCGCTGCGACCGCCGCGCCGGAGCTGATGCCTACAAAGAGGCCCTCCTCCTTAGCCAGCCGGCGCGCCATCTCCACTGACTCGTCGTTGGTCACCTGGACCACTTCATCGATGAGCTTGGTGTCGAGAATGCTGGGGATAAACCCAGCGCCCAGACCCTGAATCTTGTGCGGGCCGGGCTTGCCACCGGAGAGCACTGGGCTGTCAGTGGGCTCAACGGCGATGGCTTTGAACGAAGGCTTTTTGGGCTTGATGTAGTTGGCAACGCCGGTAATGGTGCCGCCGGTGCCGACGCCGGAAATCAAAATGTCGACTTTACCGTCGGTGTCGTCCCAGATCTCGGGGCCGGTGGTCTTCTGGTGGATCGCAGGGTTCGCCGGGTTGTCAAACTGCTGAAGAATATAGCCGTTGGGCGTCTTCTCCAGAATCTCGTTGGCCTTGGCGATCGCGCCCTTCATGCCGTTGGGGCCTGGCGTGAGCACAATCTCGGCTCCATAGGCCAGCAGCGTCACGCGGCGCTCCAGGCTCATGGTTTCGGGCATCGTCAGGATGATCTTGTAGCCCTTCACCGCGGCCACAAACGCCAGCGCAATGCCGGTATTGCCGCTGGTGGGCTCAATCAGAATCGTCTTGCCGGGCGCGATCTTGCCCGCCTTTTCGGCGGCGTCGATCATGGCGAACCCGATTCGGTCCTTCACGCTCGATGCGGGGTTCTGGCTTTCCAGCTTGGCGACGACGGTAGCGGGCAATCCCGCTGCCACACGGTTCAGCCGCACCAGGGGAGTGCGGCCAATCAATTCAGTAACATTCGCGGCAATGCGCGCCATGATGATCTCCTTTTCCGGGGCAATGGACCCGGATTGCTGGTGAAACGGATTCTTGGGGAACGGTGCAGCTTGTCAGGGGTGAAGAATCGCGCGCCATCAAGCGCACTTCGGCATCGGAGCTGGCACCAGGACGGTGTTAGCGACATCGATGCATATGGATAGCCTAGACCCAACGCGCCCGGTATGGCAAGGGCTATTGTTTGCGCCTACATGCCGCCTGAAAACCGGACCCCGACTTTCACTCTCCGATTAGTTTGCAGGAGATAGGGATGCTCCGGCCTTGCACCGACGCTAGCGAACCTTCATAAATCCCGCAATCGAGCAGCTTGTTCGCTAACATCGACTTGTCCGGCGGAATTGGCGCAGCCGGCAGCCACAGTCACGCGGCTGGTCAACGAAAGATCGGATTCATCCGGTATTGCGCAAGCCCGCCGAAATCCCGTTGATCGTCGCGGCAATGGCCCGATTCACGTCGGGAGTGTCCTCGCCGGCGCGCTTGCGCCGCAGCATGTCTACCTGGATCAAATGCATGGGATCGACGTAGGGATTGCGCAGCTTGATCGAATGAGCCAGCACCTGGTTGGTCTCGAGCAGTTCCTTCTGACGCGTAACCGCGAGAACCGCGCGCACCGTGCGATGGAACTCGGCCTCAAACATATCGTAGATGCGCTCACGCAGCTTCTCGTCCTTTACCAGCGTGGAATAAAGCCGCGCCGTGCCCAGGTCGGCTTTGCCCAGCGCCATCTCCACGTTGCGCAACAGGTCGATAAAGAGCGGAAACTCTTTGGCCATGGTCTGCAGGAGCTCAAGCGCGCCTGGGCGGGCGAGATATTCGTCGATGGCAAAACCCACGCCATACCACGCGGGCACCAGCAGCCGCGATTGCGTCCAGCCGAAGACCCAGGGAATGGCGCGCAAATCGGAAAGCTTGGGCGAATCGTTGCGGCGCGTGGGGCGAGAACCAATCTTGGCGTTCTCCAGCTCCCCAACGGGTGTGCTCTGCTCGAAGTACGTGATCACGCCGGGGTCTTCGAGAACGTGCTCGCGGTAGAAGCCGAATGCCAGGCTCGATAGCTCATCGAGCGCGGCCTCCCATTCCGGCTTGAGCACGCCGGTGAAGTGGCCCTCGGGGTCACGTGCGTTGGGCCGCGCCATCGCATCCAGCGACGCGGCAATCATCAGCTCGAGGTTGCGCTCAGCCAGCACCTCATCGGCGTACTTGAAGTTCAACACCTCGCCCTGCTCGGTGATGCGCAGCTGGCCATCGAAGGAGTCGAAGGGCTGGGCGAAGATGGCGCGATGAGTTGGCCCTCCGCCGCGGCCCACCGTGCCGCCACGCCCATGGAAGATACGCAGTTTGATTCCCGCCTCGCGCGCCACCACGTGCAGATCGCGATGCGCGCGGAAAATCTCCCACGTCGAGGTCAGCATTCCGCCGTCCTTGTTCGAGTCGGAATAGCCGAGCATAATCTCCTGCCAGTTTCCCCAGGACGCGAGCAGCCGCCGGTAGTCGGGCCGGCTCCAGAGCTCGCGGCATATCGAGGGCGCGTTTCGCAGATCGTCGATGGACTCGAAGAGGGGCACCGGCATCAGGCCAGGATCGCGGCCCGGCTCTTCGCCCGCGCCCTCCACCGCTACGCCGCCCAGCCGCGCCAGGCGAATCACAGCCAACACATCTTCAACCGACGATGCCCCGCTGATCACATACTGGCGAACCGCCTCCGGCGAGCATCCCGCTTTCACCTCGGCCACCACGCGAAACGTCTCCAGCACGCTCGCCGTTTCCTGAGAGAGCCCGCTCTGCAGCGCAGGCGCGATGGTGTCGCTGATCGCCTCGCGCAACGCAGCGGCGTGAATGCTCGCGTGCTGGCGGATGTCGAGCGCGTGCAGATGCAGGCCGAAGGTGCGCACCTGGAGGATGAGCGGATCGATCAGCGTGCGCGCGATGCGGATGCCCTCATGCTCGGCCAGCGATGCGCGCAACGTCTCCAGGTCGTCGATAAAGTCCTGAACCGAACAGTAAGCCGGCAGCGCCTGGGTGAGTTTGTCGTGGCCGCGCGCCAGCGTGAAAGGCGTGACGGGCAGCCCTTCGCCCATGCCCGCCCCTTCGCTTGCCCGCTCCTGCGTGCGCTGGATGCGCGCCTTGAGACAAATGACGAAGCGGCGGTAATACTCGAATTCATATTGTGAGCCGAAGACCTGCGCCTCCGGCGTATGGACCTGCGCCACGTAGGCCCGCAGGCGCTCGAGTAGCGCATCGCTCACCGGCCGCTGCTGCGCGCTCGTCGTCAGCAGATCGATAATCGCGTCGAGCTGGCGCTGGTAGTAAAGCAGCAAGTGTCCGCGCGCAAGCTGCAGAGCCGCGCGCGTCACTTCAGGCGTGACAAATGGATTGCCGTCGCGGTCGCCGCCGATCCACGAGCCGAAGCGCAACACCAGCGGCAGCTCCAGCGGCTCGATCTTGAGATCGTACGCCGCCATCAAAGCCGCCGAAATCTCGCGGTAGAGCTCCGGCACCGTTTCGAAGATGGAGACGTCGTAGTAGTCGAGGCCCATCTTCACTTCGTCGTAAACGGTCGGCCGGCGCGAACGCACCTCGTCGGTCTGCCAAAGGCCGGTGATCTCGGCCAGCACAAGCTCTTCGAGCCGCGCCATATCCTGCTCGGGAAGAGGAATGCGATCGAGCGCCTCGAGAAATTCGCCGATGCGCCGGCGCTTGAACATCACGGTGCGCCGCGCCGCCTCGGTGGGATGCGCTGTAAACACAGGCACGATGAGCACGCGGCGCAGCCAGTTCAGCGCCTCCTCCGCGCCGATTCCCACGCGGCGCATCTCGCAGAATGTGCCTTCGAGCGACCCGCGCTGGCGGCCGGCCTGGCCGCTGAGGCGCAGCGCAACGCGGCGCCGCTTGCGATGGTTCGTCTCAGCCAGATTGATGAGCTCGAAGTAAAACGCAAAGGCCCGCGTGAGCAGGATGGCACGCTCGACGGGCAGCAAATGGACCAGCTCCATCGCGGCGGAGTCGTGGCGGGCAGCTTCTTCGCTATGACCGCGCGCGTCGGCGTCGCGGCGGCGGATGGTGCCCTGCCGCAGCGTTTCGACTTGCGCGAAAAGCTCCTCGCCGGCCTGCTCGCGCAGCACCACGCCCAGCAGCGTGCCCAATGAGCGTACGTCGCGGCGCAGCGGCGCCTCCTTCAGGTCGCCGCTCTGCGCTTCCAGCTCGGCCAGCCGCTGCGACCAGCTCTCGGGATTCCACAAAAGAGCCATCGTATTTCGATTATGCACGACTAAATTCGGGGATCGACCCGGGATCAGGTCGTCTAGCCTTCCAACTGCGCCGTCAGCTCCTCCCACTCGGCAGTCAGAGCGGCGAGCTGCGTGCGAAGTTCCTCGGCTAGCGTGGTCAGGCGCTGGGTTTCTGCGGCGGAGACATAAACAGCCAATTGGTCTTCGGAGTGCGCGATGGCGCTTTCGATACGCGGGATCTCCTCTTCGAGAAAGGCACAGCGCTCCACCATCTGCTTCTGCCTGATGGGATTCAGGCGGCGGGTCCGTGGGGCCATTGACGATGTCGCGCCGTCGAAAGGCTCGGGGCCGCCCTCGATGACGATCGTGGTTCCAATCGATGCAGGTTTTTCGTGTTGCGGGGCCGGCGACTGAGCGGGCATAGGCGCAGCCAGCGCGGACTTGCGTCGCAGATAGTCCTCATAGTTGCCCTCGTACGCCGTCACCGCTCCGTCTTCGATTTCGAGTACGCGCGTGGCCAGCCGATCGATGAAGTAGCGGTCGTGGGAAACGAAGATCACGGTGCCGCTGTAGCTGGCCAGCGCCTCGAGCAGCACGTCCTTGGCGCGCATGTCCAGGTGGTTGGTCGGCTCGTCGAGCAACAGAAAATTCGCCGGCGAAACAAGAATCCGCGCCAGCGCGTAGCGGTTGCGCTCGCCACCCGAGAGCACTCCCAGTGGCTTGAAGACGTCGTCGCCGGAAAAGAGGAAGCAGCCGAGCAGCGAACGTAGCGCAACTTCCGGCACGCGACGGGCGGCGCGGTTCATGTCGTCGAGCATGCGCGCTTCCGGGTCAAGCACTTTGTACTGATCCTGCGCAAAGTACTCGGCGATGACGTTGTGGCCGAGACGGATCGTGCCCGCGGTGGGTTTCTCCTCGCCGGTGAGTAATTTGATCAGCGTGGATTTGCCCGCGCCATTTACGCCCACCAGCGCGACGCGGTCGCCGCGCTCGATCGTGAATCGCGCGCCGCTGAACACTTGCTTCGGCCCGTAGCTCTTGGCCAACCCCTCGGCTTCGGCCACAATGCGGCCCGAGGGCGGCGGCTGCGGAAACTTGAAGTGGATGACCGCCTCTTCCTCGGGAACTTCGATGCGCTCGATCTTTTCGAGTTCCTTGATCCGCGACTGCACCTGCTTGGCCTTTGTGGCCTGATACCTGAACCGATTAATGAATGCCTCAAGATGCTCGATGCGTTCCTTCTGGTTGCGGTAGGCGGCCATGAGCTGCTCGCGCCGCTCATCCTTCTGCTTCAGGTATTTGGTGTAATTCCCCTGGTAGATGGTCAGGCGCTTGTTCCAGATCTCCACCGTGCGGTCGATCGTCACGTCGAGAAAGTAGCGGTCGTGCGAAATGAGGATGTAGCCGAAGGGGTAGCTCCTCAGGTAGTCCTCAAGCCAGTTGCGCGTCTCCAGATCCAAATGATTTGTGGGCTCATCCAAAAGCAGAAGATTAGGCTTGGCCAGCAGCAGCTTGGCCAGGGCGATGCGCATCTGCCATCCGCCGCTGAACTCATCCGTCTGCCGCGCCCAATCCTCCTTGCCGAAACCCAAGCCTGTGAGTACGCTGCCCACCTGCGCATCGAGCGCGTAGCCGTCGTGGGCGTGAAAGCGATCTTGCAGCAGCGAGTAGCGCTCGGCAGCGGCTTGGTACTCCGCGCCTTCGTGATCCAGCTCTGCAAGCTGTCCGCCTAGTTGCTCGATCTCGCGTTCCATTTCGTGGAGTTCGTCGAAGACCGTGAGGCATTCCTCGAACACCGTCCTGCCGGCGAGCTGCAATCCCTCCTGCGGCAGGTAGCCGATGCTGATGCCGCGCGTCTGTTCGAGCGTGCCGTAGTCCAGAGTTTCCAGGCCGCAAAGGATCTTCATCAGCGTGGATTTGCCCGCGCCGTTGGCTCCTACGAGAGCTGTCTTCTCGTCGTTGCGGATCAACCAATCAGCTTCGAGAAACAGGACCCGAGGCCCAAACCGCTTGCCGGCATTTTGGAGCGAGAGCATGAACTTCCATTGTCGCAAAGGAACGCGCGAGGCTCTTGGCAATGCTCTGCGCGCGCCAAAGCTCAGTCCGCGCCAAAGACCTGCTCGAGCGGCGCCAGAACAGATTATGTCAGCCCGCAGGACCGGCACGGCTTTCAGCAATTCACTCCCGGTCATCCAGGCGGCTATGATCAATGAGCGCAAGTGCAGCGATGCGTGCACGGGTCCAAATTGCGGAGCGCTCCAGCCCGTCAGAGCAACGCGGACCGCCCCGGACACCATGCACCCAAGCTGAAGAAATGCGGAGGAGAGATGACGACGAACTTGACCGAGCGGCGCGAATTCTTAAAGCAAGCTGGACTGCTGGGTTCGCTGGGGTCCGCGGCAATGATGGCCGGACTGCCCGAGAGCGCAATGGCTATCGGAGGCGGAGCGGCACGAATCGTTGAAGACGCGGTTGTGCCTGCGCAGGCCGAGGAAGCGCCCAAGTTTCACATTCGGTTTGCCGTGTGCGGCATGAGTCACGACCACATTAATGGCATGATCGGCGCTGTTCAGCGCGGCGGCGCCGAGCTGGTGGCAGCATGGGGCGGCGAGGAGGATAAACTCGCGGCCTTTCGGAAGCGGTATCCCGATGTGAAGATCGTTGCCACGCAGGACGAGATTCTCGACGATCCCTCGGTGCAGTTAGTTCTCACGTCGCAGGTCGCCAGCGAGCGCGCGGGGATCGCCGTGCGCGCCATGAAGCACGGCAAAGACTTTTTGTCAGACAAGCCAGGGCTGACCACGCTCGAGCAACTGGCCGAGGTGCGCAAGACCATCGCCGAGACGAAGCGCATCTATGCCATCCTCTACAGCGAGCTGCTCGAAGTGAAGGCGGCCGTCTACGCGGGCGAACTCGTGCGCCAGGGCGCGATCGGCAAGGTGATCCAGACCATCAATATCGCTCCGCACCAGATCGTCCAGGGCGGCAACGGTGATTCAGGCGGCGCGAGCCCGCGGCCCGATTGGTTCTGGAACCCGGATCAGTACGGCGGAATCCTGTGCGACATTGGCTCGCACCAAGTGGATCAGTTCCTGTTCTACACCGGGTCGACAGAGGCGGAGGTTGTCGAATCGCAGATCGCCAATGTTCGCCATCCCAAGCACCCGCGCTTCCAGGACTTTGGCGATATGGTCCTGCGCGGCAACCGCGGCTTCGGCTATGTGCGTCTCGACTGGTTCACGCCGGACGGCTTGGGAACCTGGGGCGACGGCCGCCTGTTCATTCTCGGCACCGACGGCTACATGGAGGTGCGCAAGTACACCAACGTCGGCGTTAGCCACCAGGGCAACAATCTGTTCGTGGTGGACAGCAAGCAGGCGCGGTATATCGACTGCAGCGCCATGCCTCTTCCCTTCGGGCCGCGGTTTGTGTCCGATATTGTGAACCGCACGCACACTGCGCAGAACCAGGACGAAGCGCTACTTGCAGCGGAACTGGTGCTCAAGGCGCAAAAGAATGCGAAATTCGTGACGCTCGAGAGCTGAACTGTGGAACGCGCATTTCACTGCCGGTAGCTGGCGGGATGTTGACTTTCTCGATATACCCACCCCCCCACCCCGTTTTGGGGTTAAGCGGTTTGTTTGTGCGGCCGGGGACATACCTGACATTTCAGACCGGGCACATACCTGACAGTTTTTCCTTCTCAGGAAGGTTTTTGTTTTTGTCTTCAGGGCCAGGGCAAGCTTGCCCTGGCCCTGAGGCGTCGTG
>JBEKSA010000018.1:0-86123 GCA_049517515.1 Occallatibacter sp. | reverse complement strand
GTTCACGTGCGGCTTTGAACGATCAAACTTTTCCTTCGCCATAAAACTCCCACATCCCTTTCATCGCTCTTACTGCCCGTTGCTTCTCGGAGCGCCCGCCGCTGCGGGCTCCAGCCCCAAAACCTTAAAACCAGCTTCTAGCCGCTAGCTCCTAGCTGCTAGCTCCATCTTGCTTCTGCGAGCCGCAACTGCTCAATCTTCCAACCTACAAGCTAGAAGCTAGTAGCTCGTCCCTCAGTAGTACGCGTACACCTTCAAATACCTTTGCCTTAACTCCAGCGGCACCTTCTCCACCAGCCGCAAATACCGTTCACGCGTCAGCGCCTGGTCTGAGACCGGCAGCCCCTTGTACAGCCCAATCGCTTCCTTGCCCAGCAATCCGCGCTCCAGAATCCCTTCATAATTCCTGACTCGCAGCTTCGCCTTGCCCACCCGGTTCAGGAAGACTTCCACATCGCGCGCGTCAAATGCCGCATCGATCAGCGCATGAAGGCTTGCATATCCTTGTTCATCCGTGACCGCAATCGCTGCCTGCTCAAACATCCTCTGCAATCCTCAAGAAGCAGCCTCTAGCCGCTAGCTCGACCCATGTCGCCTCAAACCTCAGAGGCCCAACCCGCCAATGCAGAGCCAGAAGCTAGGAGCTACTAGCTGCATCTCTGGAGCGGGAGACGGGGATCGAACCCGCGACCAACAGCTTGGAAGGCTGTGACTCTACCACTGAGTTACTCCCGCCCAACAACAGCGTTCAGAGAACAGAGCCAAGAGATCAGTTTGTTCCTTCCGATCGAAGCCGGCTCCATTTCCCCGTCGCTGGCCGATCTGATCTCTGACCCCTGATCTCTGATCTCTGTATTTCTGGAGCTGATGACCAGGATTGAACTGGTGACCTCTCCCTTACCAAGGGAGTGCTCTACCAACTGAGCTACATCAGCCCGCTAAACCTGAGCCAGTAGCTTGCAGCCTGTAGCCATTAGCCCCACTTTGCTGACGCGGGCCGCATTCGCTCAACCCACCAACACCGGAGCTACAAGCTACGAGCTACAGGCTACGAGCTGTCCTTCTCCCCGGCCCTGCGAATCTTCTCCGCATGCCGGGCTAAAACCGTTCTCAATGCCATCCCGCCAATCACAATCAGCGGAATCAGCTTCAACTCCACCGGCCTGCCAAACACGAGCACCGAACCATCGCCCATCGTCAGCCAAACCAGCACTGCCAAAATCGCGAACATTCCCAGAGCCGCCCAGAACTTCCGGTCTAAATCCGATTCGGCGCTCTTCACTGTCCACTGCCCACTAATCACTAACCACTAATCACTGTCATGGTGCACAGGGGAGGATTCGAACCTCCGTAGCTCGCAAGGAGCGGCAGATTTACAGTCTGCTGCCATTAACCGCTCGGCCACCTGTGCCCAAAGGCCCCACGGACCAAAAACCCGTCCGCAACGCCCCGAAACATTTGCCCAACTCCCCGCTCATCCATCTTCCGTGCACGCCGCAACCTCCGGATACCTTCCGGAACTTCTCTTGCGCTTCGCCTGAAGTGGATTCTCCGAGGAGTTGAGTTCCGGCGCCTTCAATCTCCTGCCCGCCGGTCAACTCTTGCCGCTTTCGTCTTCCGTTACGGCTTCCTTCTTGTGGAGCTGGCGAAGGGATTTGAACCCCCGACCCTCTGATTACAAATCAGATGCTCTACCAGCTGAGCTACGCCAGCTCTTTACCCACCCGGAAACCCTCCCGGAGGCCGACTTGTTCGCGGACACACTCCAGCTTTCCGCGTACACGGCACAGGAATCAAGGTTAGCACACCGCCGCACCCCGAGCAAACCCGGAAAAACCCAAAATGGCCGCCCTGAAAGTGCCCGCCGCTTCCCCCGCCAGTCGCTGTATGCCTTGCTAAAATCGGCCACTGGCCCGATCGCATCGCGTTCCCTCGAGCGCTGCTTCCCGCTCCCCTTATCTCCCGCAATGATTTGGTCTTCATCTCCGATTTGCCTTGACAGAGGCGGCAGGAAGAATCGACGCTTCTTTCAGGGCCTTATGTTCGCCTCTTGAGGTCATCACATGAACTCCCAAAAATCCGCTTCTCTACTGGCGGGGCTGTTGGCCTTCGCCGCTGCCTTGGCCGTGTTGCCCGCCTCCGCCCAAACCGCTCCCACGCGCAGACCACGTGTCGCCGTGCTCGATTTCGACTACGCCACGGTGCAAAGCTACTCCTCCGCCATGTTCGGCACGGATGTCGACGTGGGCAAGGGCATCACCGATCTGCTCATTACCAACCTCGTGAAGGACGGCACCTTCTCCGTCTACGAGCGCCAGGCCCTCGACAAGCTCATGGCCGAGCAGAACTTCTCCAATTCAAATCGCGCCGATCCCGCCACCGCCGCGCGCCTAGGCAAGCTGGCCGGCGTTGACGCCATCATCATCGGCGCCATCACCGAGTTCGGCAACGAGACCAAGAACCAGAACGTGGGCGGCGGAGGCGGCGGCTGGCACGGCTTCGGCGTGGGCGGCATCGGCCACTCCAACTCCAAGGCCAACGTGGTCATCAATCTCCGCGTGGTCAACGTCGACACCGGCGAAATCCTGGCCGTGGCCGAGGGCGCGGGCCAGTCTAGCCGCTCTTCCACCTCGCTCCTGGGCGGTGGCGGCAACTGGCACGGCTTTGGCGGTGGCAATGTGGACTTCGGTTCCAGCAACTTCCAGAACACCATCATCGGCGAGGCCACCAAGGCCGCCGTCGATCAGCTCTCCGCCAACCTGATCGCCGATGCCTCCAAGGTCAGCGTGCGCACCATCAAAGTCGATGGCCTTGTCGCCGCGGTCGATGGCGGCCAGATCATCCTCAACGTGGGCGCCAAAGCCGGCGTCAAGGTAGGCGATCAGCTTCAAGTCCTCCGCGTCACCAAGGAAATCAAGGACCCCTCCACCGGCCAGGTCATTCGCCGCCTCACCTCCACCATCGGAGTGATCCGCGCCACCGACGTCGACGATGCCTCCTCGGTCTGCGTTCCTGTCTCCGGCTCCGGTTTCCAGGAAGGCGATCGCGTCTCCTCCGAGACCCAGTAGCAGCGCAGCCCTCCCTGCCAACACGCCCGCCGCTCTGCTAAGTGCGGCGGGCATTCTCTTGCGCGCCTTTGTGTTGCGCATTTGCACACCATAACCCGAAAGTTCTCTTGCGAAACACCGCGCCTCAGTGGATGATTTTCTTGGTACTCTGCAACACATTTCCCGATCCCGATTGTCAAGGAGAGGCTTTTATGCGCAAGGCCGTTTGCGCGGTTCTGTTCCTGGTATTCTGCCCATTCCTCATCGCCCAGCATGCGCTGAACAACGACTCCGTCATCAAGATGGTCAAGGCTCAGCTCTCCGACGACGTCATCGTCGCTACTATTAATGCCTCTTCGGGCGCCTACGATACCTCGCCGGACGGCCTCATCGCGCTCAAGCAGGCCGGCGTCAGCGACAAGGTCATTGCGGCGATCGTCGCCAAGTCGACCGCCTCCGCGCCCGACTCCGCCGCTCCTTCGGCTCCCGCCTCGCCTGAACCCGCTGCACCGCTTCCTCCTAGCGTCGAAAACCTCGGTGCCTATTACAAAGACAGCGGCGGGAATTTTCAGCCCCTTCCCTCTGAGGTCGTCATCTTTCAGTCAGGCGGAATGGTCAAGCGCGTCGCTTCCGCCGGCCTCATGAAAGAAGACCTGAATGGCCTCGTTGGAGGCATGCGTAGCAGGCTCGTCGTCAGCACTCCGGTCACCTTCATCCTCCACGTCCCGCAAGGTCGAACCGCCAGCGATTACGAGCTCGTTCGCCTTCACATCGTCGGCAACAATCGCCAGTTCCAATCCGTCGCCGGCGGCCTCATTCACGAATCCTCCAGCTCGCTTCGCGACGAGATTGATTTCTTGAGCAAGCAAATCGGCCCCTCCGCCTACCAAATCGTCCTCGGTTCGGAGATAGGCGAGGGCGAGTTCGGTTTTCTTGAGCCGCAGGACACGGCCTCGTCGAAAACCCCTCCCAGTTCCGGCCAAATCTTCACCTTCGCCATCGTCAATTAGCCCGGGCCCCGCAGCAACCGTCACGCCACGTCTCCATTTCCAACGGGGCCACGGATGTCCCACGGCCGTTTCCGCCCTCTGACTGTAAAGAAGAGTTATCTTGCGTAAATCGGCGTTTCGGTAGATGATTCAAGTGCTTCCCTTGATTCGATTTTGCCGTTTTGAACGACAAGGAGAAGCTGTATGCGTAAGTGCATTCTTTCGCTTTCATTCCTGGTAGTTTGCTCTCTGCTTTCAGCTCAACAAGCGCCCGTCACTGCAGCTTCCGCACCTGGGTCTCCTGACCAGACAGCCGCTACGCCAACCCGCCCGCCGCAGCCGCACACCCTGCTCGATGGAACGCCCGTCAAATTGCGCCTCAGCGAGACGATCTCCTCGGCCGACGCCAAGGTTGGCCAGGAGATCCCCTTCGAGGTTGTGGAAGAAGTCAAGGTCGATGACGTCGTCGTACTCCCCAAGGGCGCATCGGCAATTGGAACCGTCACCGAATGCAACGCCAAGAAGAGCATGGGCAGGGCCGGCAAACTCAACATCAGCATCAGCTATGCGCGCCTTGCCGACCAGGAAAAGGTCGCGCTGCGAGCAACACAGGACAACAAAGGCGGCGGCCACGTCGGCGCAATGACCGGGGCCATGGTCGCGACCTCAATCGTTTTCTTTCCGGCTGCACCGCTCTTCCTGTTCATGCACGGCAAAGACGTCACAATTCCGCAAGGGACCGAGATCACCGCCTTCGTCGAAGGCGACATGCATCTGAACATGGCCAACTTCGGGGTCGCTCCGGCCCCAGTCGTATCGTCCGCCCCACCCGCTGTGGCCCAGGCCTCACTCGTCATTGACTCTGCTCCGCCCGGCGCGGACATCGAGATCGACGGCGCATTTGTCGGCAACACACCATCAACCGTTCCCGTCGCGCCCGGAAGCCACGAGATTGCGGTCAAAAAGAAGGGATTCGCAGACTGGACCCGCAATCTTAGCGTCACGGGCGGCAGCGTTCATTTGAATGCCGAGCTAGAAGCCATGCCTGCGCCACCCCCCGCTGCGGTGCCTCCGCCAACGGCTCCTTCGACCACTCCGGCTCCTGCTCAAGCGCCTCCGCCCCCACCGCAGACCTAAGGTGTTACGCTCATTCCTAACGGTTCCTGAATGATCTCCTGAATGAGCCGACGCACCCGCAGAACGCTTCTCATCGTTGCCGCAGTCCTGCTTTTGCTGGCCCTGGCCATCTTTCTGCGCTCCAAGGCTCCGCCCGAGGCCGCGCGCCTGCTCCCCGAATCCGACGGCATCGTCTACATCAACCTCAAGGCCATCCGCACTTTCTCCCACAAGGATTTCAAGCCGCCCAACCGCGTCCCCGAGTACCAGCAGTTCATTGACGCCATCGGCATCGATCCCGAGCGCGACCTCGACCAGGTGGCCATCGCTCTGCACCGCATGCCCGATCCCACCGGCCCCAACGGCCCCGTGGCCTACTCCATGGTCCTCGTCGGCAAAATCACCGGCCAGCCGCTGAACGCATGGCTCGACTCTCATGCCACCTCGCGTGAAACCTACGTCGGCCACACCATCTACAGCATCCCCTCCGACGGTCGCACCGTTCGCGTCGCGCAAATCGGCTATGACATGGTAGCTGTCTCCAACACCCCAACAACCGAGCAGATCCACTCCATGCTCGACCGCCATCGCGCCGCCGCACTGCCCTTTTCCGGCTCCTCGCTCCTCGAGCGCCACTTCCATGACGTGCCTCTGCTCTCCCTCGCCTGGGGTGTCGGACAGATCGGCCTTCCCTTCTCCGAGAGCGGCTCCATTCACGTCTTCGGCCTTGCCCTGCCACTCGAACCCGACTCCACCATCATCGCCAGTGTCGCGCCCGCTCTGCCCGTTCCCGGCTCGCTTGGCGCATTGCGCTTTAGGGTCGAAGAGATCGCACCCAGCCAGGACAAAGCCGCCAGCCAGGCCGCCGACCTCGCCACCCTCGTCACTCTCACCCGCGGCCTCGCCCAGCCCCTCGGCGAATCGCCTGCCAACGACGCCTTTAAGGAACTCCTCAACACCGCCGAAGTCACGCAGCACGGTGAGCGCGTCGTGATCACGGCGACGGTGCCGGCCAGCGCGCTCTCTCATCTGTGAAACGCACCAGCGGGCCAAGTTCTTGCTCGGGTCGTAATTCGGTGCCGCAGTCGGCGCTAAGCCCTACTTTTCGGGAGGGGTATCCGGCGGCAGAGCCGTGAAGTTTTCGAAGACGCTGGGTATTGGCGGCGGGAAGAAGACGGCCAGGTGCTCTCTGGCCGTTGCAACCAGTTGCGGATCGACTTGTTCCGAGTGGCCGTGGGAGTGTTTGTAGAGTTCGAGGCCCAGACTACTGGGCGTGATATCGAAGCTTTCGATGTCACGATACGAGGTAAAGTCGAATACGTTCTCAATTAATCCCAGGTTGAATAAATAGGCGAGATCGGTAGCATTCCTGGTAAGGTCGTGCACGCCGGTCAATTGAACCATCTCCCGCGGGCTGAGAACGATGGGCACGGAAGCAGAATTCTCAGGCCCCGGCGTCGAGCTTAGGGCCCGCTCACATGCGAGGAGCAAGATCCTGGCCTCGGTGGGTGTGATGTGGACAAGCAGGTCGACAAAGATTTGATTGGAGTCGTCCGGCGCATCAGCCGAGCAGGAAGAGGCGAGAAGGCCCACCCATAGCTTCAGGGTCACTTCTTCCGGAGCCCAGGAGCCTTCACGCAGGATGTTGGCCACCAGCTTTGGATGGGCGCGCATTCGGCTGGCATCGGGCTTTGCGGCAAGCAGGTTCTCCGCGGCGAAAGCGATTTTGAACAGCGTTGCAGTGCGGTCCGTGTCGAGTTGCCCACCCAGCAGAAGAATCGCGTCGTCGGCTTGGGACTCGCAGAGACGGTACAGGAAAAGAACGGTCCGGAGGGTACGAAACACCTCCGCTACTTGGTCACGATCCGTGAGACTGACCATGTCGTGCATCAGCGCTCCGCACAGATCGGGATTCATGCCTGGAGGCAGATCAAACTCGAGCGCGACGCCGTCCTCTCCCTGCCAAGCGGCGCGAGTTTGAACGGATATCTGCAGCTCGGAGTCTTTCTCCGGCTCGCCATCCAAGCGGAGGATGAGAGTGACGGCCTGATCGGCGGGGAAACGCTCGTCAGTCAACAGGTAGACGCCGGAGGCGCTGACGTCTTTGATGCCGGCAGGCCTGGAGGCGGAGTCGATGCCATAAAGGGCCGAAAGACCCGTTGCGGGCCATCGTTCAGCCCGTGGCTGCTCCGGCTCACCCAACCTCTGTAGCGCACGCCTTAAGTTGCTCAACCGAGACATCGCTAACAATCTCTTGGCTCAATGCCGGCGTCGCAATCGCTTGATGGAATCAGGGCCCAAAATCGGCGCCGATCCCGCGCGACTGCGAATGGCGCCCCCTAAGGGGATGAATACTAGACAGCACAATAGCACCGCCGCGTCAACAGAACCATTGCCCATCCGCGAGGACGAACCACAGTTGCCAGCCAGTAAGTTTCAGCTCCACTGCCGATTGCGCGTGGAACCAACACGGCTCCCGCTGCCTGCGGCTCACGGAACGGAGTTCACTTTCCCCGGCATCTCCGTGATCTCCGGCGCCGAGACGCCAAATGCCTGCACGGGGTCCGATTCTGTATCATCGATAAGCGCCCGTCAGACAACTGCTTCAAGCCTTCGGCGTGAGCAGTGCCAGGCTTCGTCATCGCTCGATCGTGGGGCCCCTTTGGAGACATATGCAGAATCGCAAGCCTGGTTTCAAGCTTCTTTCGCTCTTTGCAGCCATCGCCATCCTCTCCGGAGCGAGTGCCCTGAATGCGCAGGGCAAAGATGCAGACCGTCCCTGGATGAATCCCCAGCTCTCGCCGGAAGAACGCGCCGATCTTGTCCTCAAGCAGCTCACGCTCGACGAGAAGATCGCGCTCCTGCATGGCAATGGAATGGCTCACCACGCGGGGTGGGAAGCCTCTCTCACGGCTCTCACCAACGGCGGCGCGGGTTACGTCGAGGGCATCCCACGCCTCGGCATTCCCGGCCTCGTTATGTCCGACGCGGCCTATGGAGTCAGGGATTCGGGCGCCAATGGCCGATACTCCACGGCCCTGCCCTCAAGTTTGGGGGCCGCGTCAAGTTGGGACGCGGAATCCGCTTGCGAATATGGCGCACTGATCGGCAGCGAGCTTCGCGCGCAGGGTTTCAACATGACTCTCGGTGGCGGAGTGGACCTCGCCCGCGAGCCCAGGAACGGCCGCACCTTTGAATACGCCGGCGAAGACCCGCTGCTGGCCGGAACAATCGTCGGCAATTTGATGAAATGCGAACAGGCCCAGCATGTGGTTGGCGACATCAAGCACTACGCCATGAACGACCAGGAAACGGGCCGCAATTTCGTCAATGCCATCATCTCCAAACGCGGCATGCAGGAGTCGGATCTGCTCGCGTTTCATATTGCCATCTCCATCGCCAATCCCGGCGCGGTCATGTGCTCCTATAACCGGATTAATGGCGACTACGCTTGCGAGAACTCCTACACCCTCCACGATGTCTTGAAGAATGATTGGGGCTTCAAAGGCTTCGTCCTCTCCGACTGGGGCGGAACTCACTCCACGGAGAAGGCCTCCGCGGCCGGTCTCGACCAGGAGCAGCCCATGGCCAACTATTTCGGCCCCAAGCTGCGAGAGGCCGTCGATGCCGGGCGAGTCCCGCTCTCTGAAATAGACGACCATGCGCGCAGAGTTCTTTATGCGGAGTTTTTGTCGGGCGTTATCGACGATCCGCCGCAGAAGAGCGTGGTCGACGTCGAAAAGGGATTCGAAGTTGCCCAGCGCGTGGAAGAGAAGAGCATCGTTCTCATCAAGAATCGCGGAGCGGTGCTGCCGATCGTTCCGGCCCGTATCCACAGCATCGCCATCATCGGCGGACACGCTGACGTCGGCATGATCTCCGGCGGAGGATCGGCGCAGGTTGACCCGCCCGGCGGCAATGCCATCTTGCCCCCCGGCAAAGGCGCAACACAGTGGCAGGAACACATCTGGTTCCCCACCTCCCCGCTCAAAGCCCTCCGCGCGAAGCTGCCGCATACAAAAGTCGATTTCGACCCCGGCTCGAATTTGGACTCCGCCGCCAAGCTCGCCCGGAGTTCCGATCTTGCCATCGTCTTTGCGTATCAGTGGGAATCGGAAGGCATGGACCTCCCCAATCTGTCGCTCCCCGACAATCAGGACGCATTGATCGAGCAGGTGGCAGCGGCCAATCCCCGCACCGTCGTGGTGCTCGAAACTGGAAGCGCCGTGACCATGCCGTGGCTCGATAAGGTTGCCGGTGTCGTCGAAGCATGGTATGCCGGCAGCTCAGGACACAAGGCTCTGGCAAACGTGCTCGTCGGCGAAGTCAACCCATCCGGCAAGCTGGCCATCACCTTCCCCCAAAGCGAGCAGGACCTTCCCCATGCGGTCATTCCGCCACCGCCGCCGCATCTTCGCGGGCAAGGAACCGGCCCTGTCAATGCGGGCACGCCGGATTCAAACTATGCCGTTCACTATGACGAAGGCGCTGAAGTTGGCTACAAGTGGGTTCAAGCGGAGCACAAGACGCCGTTGTTTCCCTTCGGCTTCGGCTTGTCCTACACCACTTTCGCCTATTCCGCTCTAAGCGTCGATTCAGCGGCAAAAACCGCGCGTTTCACCGTCCGCAATACCGGAACACGCGCAGGCACTGAAATCGCGGAAGTGTACGCGACGCTCCCCAAAGGCACGGACGAATCCCCCAAGCACCTCGAGGGCTTCGCGCGCCTCGCTGGCTTCGCGCGCGTCACACTCGATCCCGGTAAATCCGAAACCGTCACAGTCTCCATCGATCCGCGAGTCTTGCAGACTTTTGACGAATCGGCGAGTCGCTGGAACCTCGCGCCGGGCGATTATGGAGTCTTCGCCGGACCGTCTTCGGATCATTTGCCTCTTTCCGGTTCGCTTCAGGTTCGCTGAGGTCTTTTTCGCATTTGCAGAGGCCGCTTTTTCTCTTGCGCCGAAACTGGACTGTGAAACAGTGAAACTGTGGCCGCAAGTTGTTGATTCGGAAGGCTCCACAGTTTCACAGTTTCACAGTTTCACAAATGGCATAGGGGGGTGGGGTCTCGAGAAAGGGTGGGGGTGGGTGCCGGAGGCATAGGGGGTGGGGTAAAAGGCAGCGAGAATGCACAGCCAGTAGCTGGTAGCCAGTAGCCGATAGCGAAGAACGAAGAACAGAGAAGAGAACAGAAATTGGCAGGGGAGAGAGCGACGGGCCAGAAAGACAGGGAGCCGGCGGCGACGGAGTGAGGCAACGAAGTGAGCGGGGCTAGCGAAGTTGGCGGAGTACGCGAAGTTTGTGTTTGCCCGAGCGCTGTTCAGCATTTGCCGCACCTAAGACAAGTGTAGCGATTTCGCGGAAATAATCTGCAAAGTTGGCGAGGGCAATTCTTGTCGTGTTTTCAGCTAGTTGCGGGGGATGGCGGAGCGAAAGGGCTTGACGAAAAAGCAGAAAATCAGCGAGCCAACCCAGTGACGGAGATTCGTCCGCGTCCTGTCTATCCTGAGATTCTTGCCCACCCACTGCATCTGAAACCTTTCGCCCGCCAGCTCCGCGGACGCAAACAACACGGCTAGGTCCGCTTCCTCTTCTCGCTCCCTGCCTGGATCGCGCAGCGGGGCAACACGTCTTCGTCGCCGGGGCGGCTCGCGCGACGGCGCTTGAACCCACCACCCAGCCGGCGCATCTGAAAGAATGGTCACGGGTTCCCCGGTCGTACCTCACCCCGTTGAAATTCATCTCATCGAGAGGTCTCATGAATCATCCGCACCGCCTCCTCGCCGCTTCGGCCTTCGCCGGCCTTGTTGTCCTCGCATCCACTCTCACCGCCTCCGCCGCATCCGGCCCAGCCGGCGCCGCCGGGGCTCCCGGCAGCGGGTCTTCGCCGGCGGGGTCGGACGCCGCCAAATCCGTCCCCGGGCACGTCGTCCTCACCGGCCAGGCCGCATTCACTGACGCGGCCCACGAGGCCCCCGGCACTCGCCGCCATCTCACCGTCGCCGATTTGCCCGAGCCCATGCCCGAGCAATCGGTCGACAACGGCGCCAACGTCGTGCCCCGCCCCGCCAACGCCTGGCCCATCGCGCCCAAAGGCTTCAAGGTCGAGCTCTACGCCACCGGACTCGATAACCCGCGCCTCATCCGCTTCGCGCCCAACGGCGATCTCTTCCTGGCCGAGAGCGCCACGGGCAAAATCAAGATCTTCCGCGGCGTCGACGCCGACGGCAAACCAAAGCAAGTCTCCGTCTTCGCCACCGATCTCCATCAGCCTTTCGGCATCGCCTTCTATCCCCTCGGCCCCAACCCCAAGTGGGTCTACATCGGCGACACCGATGCCATCGTTCGCTTCCCCTACCACAACGGTGACCTCACAGCCACTGGCCCCATGGAACAGCTCGCCGATCTGCCTGGCGGCGGGCGCCTGCGCGGCGGAGGCCACTGGACCCGCGATCTCGCCTTCACGCTCGACGGCAGCAAGCTCCTCGCCTCCGTCGGTTCGCATTCGAACGTCGACGACGCCGATACTCACCCCGAGGAGTTCCACCGCGCCGATGT
Source organism: Occallatibacter sp. (assembly GCA_049517515.1). Lineage (GTDB taxonomy): Bacteria > Acidobacteriota > Terriglobia > Terriglobales > Acidobacteriaceae > Telmatobacter. The sequence continues at coordinate 74,413 of JBEKSA010000018.1, read as the reverse complement.
GCTCGAGTTCACGCCCGATGGCAAGTTCGTCGAGGTTTATGCCTGGGGGATTCGCAACTGCGTCGGCGAAGCCATCAACCCCACCACCGGCCAACTCTGGTGCTCCACCAACGAGCGCGACGCACTCGGCAACAACCTCGTCCCCGACTACATCACCCATATACAGGAACACGGCTTCTATGGCTGGCCCTGGTGGTATATGGGCCCTCACCAGGATCCACGCCACGAGGGCAAGCACCCTGAGCTGCGCGACAAAGTCATCACGCCCGACATCCTCCTCGAACCCCACTTCGCCTCGCTCGAGTTGACCTTCTACGAGGGCTCGCAGTTCCCTACGGAATTCAAGGGTGACGGCTTCGCCGCCGAGCACGGCTCCTGGAACCGCGCCCAGCGCGCAGGCTACGAAGTCATCCGCCTGCCCATGCATAACGGCAACGCCACCGGCGAGTACGAAGACTTCCTTACCGGCTTCACCGTCGGCAGCGGCGATGGCGACGTGTGGGGCCGCCCTGTCGGCGTCGCCGTCGCCCCTGATGGCTCGCTCTTCGTCACGGACGACGGCTCGCGGTCGATTTGGCATGTGAGCTACACCGGCAAATGATCGCGCCTGCAAACAGAACAGGCCCCGAATTGGGGCCTGTTCTATAACTCGCGGAAATGAGCAACAACGGCTCGCGCCTACTTGTACGCGCCGTTCCCTTTCAGCAGCTCGTCGCGATGCTGGCTGTAGTCAATCCAGGAATCGAACGCCGGACCGATCAGTGGATTGCCTTTCTGTGAATCCCGGATCGCCGCGCGCACCGTATCCACGCCTTCCGGTTGCGGTGTGTCATAGACAATCGCAACCAACCCCGGCGCGTCGGTGTGGATGGCCTCGGTGTCAACCTCGTATTCCAGAATCGTCCCGTCGGCAAGCAGCTTTTCCATGGTCGGCACAACCACGGTCTTGCTCAGCGTGCTCACCGCGTCATCGGGGGCGTCCGCCTTTAGTTGATACATCGCCACGTTCACATACGCGCCTGTATAGGCGCCCGGCTTCCAGTTGTAATAGTGGCTCACGAGTACCAGGTCCCAGTGCTTCGTTGGATTGAGCGAAATCGGCGAATCGGCATTATCCAGCGCTCTCAACTTATCCAGCACCTTCAACAGCCCCGCAAGCGACGTCGACGACCACCACGTGTCATGCGACTCGCCGTCCGGCGTGTGCACTTGGTTCACATCGTTGCCGTAGCCAACAAGGGTTCCGTCACTCAGCGCGGCCTGGAAGATAGTGTTGTCCGCGGCATTGATCTTTGCCACGTCGCCCCAACGCTCCCGCGGAAACTGCCAGTTAGAAACATACGAGTACATGGGTGGTTTCTCTTTGACCTCTGTCGCCTGCGCGCCCGATGGAATGGCGCTCAGCGCGAACACCGCGACCCCACACAAACCCGTGAAGACACTCCAATGTCTTGTGTTCATCTGCTTTCTCCTGTTTTGATTTAGTCAGCGATGCCCCGGGGAATGCCTGACCACGGCAAGTCTACAGCAGCGGGCCCTGGTGTCTAGTGTGAATTCTTCGCGCCCTTCAGAATTCTTTCCTCATTCATCTCTCAGCGCGCCCTTGCAGCCCGGCAAACAAACAGGCCCCGCAAAGGGCCTGTCCGCTAACTTGCTGACCCGCCGGCTTGCTGATTTTCTGACTCGCTGCTCCGCTCCTCCTCGTCCGTGAAGATCTCCTCGATCGGCCTCTCAAATAGCCGCGCCAGCTTGAACGCGAGCGGCAAACTGGGATCGAACTTCCCCGTCTCGATGGCATTGACGGATTGCCGCGAAACCTCCAGCCGCTGGGCCAGATCCCCCTGTGACCAGTCCCTCTCCGCGCGCAGCACCTTCAGCCGGTTCTTCATCTGTACCTCAACCTGACCAGGAATTTGGCGATGGCCATGAATAGGCAGAACAGCGGAAAGACAAAGACGAGGCTCTGGCTCCGGGCCACTTCAAACATCACCAGAACTCCCCAGAATGTGGTCACAGTAAGGGTCGCCCCAATGGCCCATAGCAGCGACTGGACCAAAAGACTCCGCTGAAACTCATCCCGTTCTTCTGACATGTAGAAGCCGAAGATCACAATAAATGCGACGCCCGGGAGTGCGACCAGAATGGCGAGAAGCCACGCCACAATGCCGGTCGGGTGGAGATGGTGATAGCCGAATCCCCAAACCGCCAAAGCGTAGACCGCGATGAGCAATGGCATGAAAATGAAGAGCGCGCGGTCTTCCATGCGATATCTTGCAGGATTCTTGATTCGATCACTCATGAGCGGCCCCTTGTTGTATTTCGTCGATTGCACCGTGCGTTGTCCGAGCGCGGACGGCGTTCATTTGTACCTCAGTCTGACCACCGGGTACGAAACTAAAACCCACAGCCAGAAGATCAGATAGATATAGACCAGATCGAGGTGCGGGGCCCTGGCAAAGTCCTCCAGATACCCCCAGATTGTCGTAGTGGCCAAGGTTCCCCCGGTGCCGCCAAGCACGCACTGAACGAGAATGTTTCGCTGGAATTCGTCTTTCTCAACCGCCAGGTACCTACCCAACTCCACGAGCACCCATAGGATCGGTAGCGTCGGCAGGACAGCCACCACATAGGCCGGAAATCCCCGCAGATGGTAAAGACGAAACGCGGCCGCGGCGCCTATTACGAGCGGCACAACCAACGCGGCGCTTATCCAGCAGGAGCGGACCCACCGGCGCTGAGCGGGGCTCTTGATCGTACAGAACATGATTGGTCTCCTTTACAATGTGACAAGGACACATTACAGCGATTGCCGAAATCTGTCAAGTGTCATTGACTTTTGTTCTTCAATTCTTGCTAAAATCACGAAAACAAGGCGCTTCTTACGACCCAACCCACCCCGGACTTCCACCGCTCTCTGCTCACCTCCGCTGGTACTCTCATTCCATGGGCTTCCAGGATTTCTTAGGCAACACGGCTACGGTCACGCACCTGCGCGAAAGCATTCGCGCGGGCCGGTTTCCGCACTCGATGATTCTGGCCGGGCCTCGCGGCGCCGGCAAATACACGCTCGCCCTCATGCTCGCCCAGGCGGTGAACTGCCTCAAGCTCACCGAATCTGACGGCCTGCCCGACTTTTGCGGCGTCTGCTCGAATTGCGTGAGAATCGCCGCCTCCGCCGATCTCGAAACGCTCGTCGACGAAGCCGTAGCCGCGCGCGACGACCTGCGCGAGACCGACAAGCGCGAGACGCGCATCCTCATCCAGACGCACCCTGACGTGCTGGTCATTCCGCCCGACCCGCCACAGCTCATGATCAAGCTCGGCCAGGTTCGCCAGGCCATTCATGTGGCCTACTACCGGCCGCCCGCCGAAGCACGGCGCGCTTTCACGATTTTCACTTCATCGGCATTCATGAAGGAAGCCGCCAACAGCCTGCTCAAGCTGCTCGAGGAGCCGCCCGAGCACACCTCGCTGATTTTGCTGACGGAAAATCCGCAGGAGCTGCTCCCAACCATCCGGTCCCGCGCCGTCATTCATCGTCTTGGCGCGCTGCCAGCAGGAGAACTCGAAACCCTGCTCGCCCACCGCCGCCCCGAGCTCACGCCACAGGACCGCGCTCTCGCAGCGCGTTTGGCAATGGGCGCCGTTGGCCGCGCCCTCTCGCTCGATCTCGGCGCGTACCTCGCCAGCCGCGAAGACGCGCTGGTCATTCTGCGCACGGCACTTCGTGAACCCGACTACTCCGCTCTCTTCCACGCCACCGAGAGTTACCGCGCCGGCGCCGACGGCCAGGAGAAGACCGTCAACCTGCTCCGCGCCCTCTCGAGCCTCATCGAAGACCTGCTGCTCATCGTGGCCGGAGCTCCATTGCTCATCCGCAACATCGACATCGCCGCCGAGCTAAACCGTCTGTCTGAAGGCCTCACCGTCGAATGGATCGACTCCGCCGCCCGCGCCCTCGTCCAGGTGGAGCAGGGCATGCGCCGCAACCTGCTGCGTTCGCTCTCGCTCGACGCCATGGCCGTGGGCCTCGCGGCAGGCGGCGGCCTCTAATCGCTTTTCGCTGCCCGCCGTACGCGATTCACGGTTCACGTTCCACGGTTCCTTCTGCGCTGTTCACGGTTCACAGCCCACTGTTCACTGCATCCAAGCTTGACGCTCGACCAAAATGGCCGCAGAATGAAAGAGCAACCCCCAATCGGACCCAGGCATCTTTTCAATACGAGTACTCCCATTGAACCCAGGGACGCCGCGACACGCATCTCCCAACAACGCGGGACTGCCTTCTGCTTCACTTGGGTTCGGGACGGAAGCCCTTGGATTTCTTTTAGATTGCGGACAGTTCCGCAACTGCAAACGGTTAGGTTGAGTTTCCCCGGGTTCTTGCGGCACCTGTCGGGTTTTGCGTATCACACTTCATTTTTTGCGGAGGGTTCTTCCCCATGAGCATGCCATCGATTCTGCCCGCATCGCGCGTTCTGGAACCCGGTCAAGCCCCGCCGCAGAAGAGAAAGAACTTTGCCGCCACGCTTCCCTTCCGTTTTTCGGCGCAGACCGCCGAAAGGGACGGGCCCAATCGTCACGCTGAGCTCTTCTATCTGCAGAAACAGATTCAGTCGCAGACGCCGATGGTGATCGTGCTCGAAGATGGCGAGCGCGTGGACGGATGTATTGAGTGGTACGATCGCAACTCGCTCAAAGTTCGCGGCCGCAACAAAACACTCGTCTACAAATCCGCCATCAAGTACATGTACAAGCTTGGCGACAACGGGTAAACAGAGAACAGAGAACAGAGATCAGAGACCAGAGATCAGTCGCCATTCGCCCTCCGCCCCAATGAATAAGCCTTCCCTGTTTCCTGTTTCCTGTTTCCTGTTTCCTGTTTCCTGTTTCCTACTCCCTGTTCCCTGCTTTTGTGAGCCTGTCTCGAATTGCAGCGCCAATTCCCTCCGCCGGCGGCAGCGGACACAGAATCACCGTGCATCCTGCGGCATCGAGCGCGCGCAGCCCGGCATAGAGCTCCCGCGCCAGGGATTCCGGCACGTCCCACTTGCCCCACGGATAAATCTGCGCCGCAATCTCGGTCGCTGCCGCAATTCCTTCCGGCAACAGCACGCCTATCCGCTCGCCGAGTTCCGAGCGAGCCGCTTCGGCCAGGCGCGCGCCTAGCTCCTGGCCTCGCGCCTCCACCAACACAAGCCGCGCCCGAGGCGCGTAGTGCCGCAGTCCGACGCCCGGTGAAGGCAGCGCGGCGACAGGCGCATCGGGCGGCGTCTCCCGCAACGGCTCAACACTTCGAAACTGCGCGACCGGCCCCGCGATCTTCACAATCTGTTCCGTTGTCACTGCGCCCGGCCTGTAAATCATCATCGGGCTGGTCGATGGATCGAGCACCGTCGATTCCACGCCGCGCGGTGTCGGCCCTGCATCGAGCACTGCATCGATGCGCCCATCCAGATCGTGAAGCACATGATCTGCCGTTGTCGGGCTCACGTGACCGAAACGATTCGCGCTGGGCGCGGCCACCGGAACGCCCGCGCGCCGGATCAGCTCCAGCGCCACCGGGTGCAACGGCATGCGCACACCCACGAGCGCCCTCCCCGCCGTCACCGCGTCCGGCACGGCGCGCGTCCGCTTGAGCAGCAGCGTCAGCGGTCCCGGCCAAAATGCCTCCATAAGCTTGCGCGCGGCGCCGGGAACTTCTTCAACCAACCCATCGAGCATCGCCTGCGACACCACATGCACAATCACCGGGTCCCAGGCCGGCCTGGATTTCGCTGCGAAAATCCGCTCCACCGCAGCCCGATCCAGCGCATTCGCTCCGAGGCCATAGACCGTCTCCGTTGGCAGCGCGACCAATCCCCCGCCGCGCAGAATCCTCGCCGCGCGGTCCAGTGCCTCGCGTGCTTCCGCCGTTTCCAGATTGTTCGCGTCCACCGTGAACCGCAGCGTCTTCACTCTACTATTCTCGCCTCTCCAAACCACTCTGGCCACTCTCCACGCCTCACGATTCACTCGTTCACTTCACATCTCCACTCCTTCACTTCTTCACCGGGTCCCTCTCCGCCCTATACTCAGATTGACCCATGCCCCTCGAAACCGAGATCAAGTTTCGTGTCGCTGATCTCTTCGCTCTCGCCGAGCGTCTCGAATCCGCTGGCTTTCGCCTGGAAACTCCGCGCAGCTTCGAGAGCAACATCCTCTACGACACGCCCGACCGCCAGATGCGCGCCCGCACTGAGATCCTGCGCATCCGCAGCTACGCGGGCCGCTGGACGCTCACGCACAAGCGCCTCCCCGGTGGAGGCGCCGCGGCTGAAGACCGCCACAAGCAACGCGTTGAAACCGAGACCTTGATCGCGCACGGGGCCGCGCTGGCCGAACTTTTTCTCTCCCTTGGCCTGGTGGCCGCATTCCGCTACGAGAAGTGGCGCACCGAGTGGACCGACGGCGAGGGCCACTGCGTGATCGACGAAACGCCCATCGGCAACTACGCGGAACTCGAAGGCTCACCTGAATGGATCGACCGCACCGCCCTCCGTCTCGGAATCGATCCCGCCGATTACATCACCCTCAGTTACGGCCGGCTCTTCGACCAATGGCGCATCGAGCACCGCAGCGCCGCCGACGATCTCACTTTTGCCGCCGTCGCCGGCTCATCCAGTTAACCCGCCGACCCAACTGCACCCGCCCTCTTCAAGCTCTCTTAATTACCTGCAGAATTCAGGTCGCACTGATGCGCGCGCCGCGTATGCCGATAGGTCTCATGAGCGGCTCTTCACCGTCATGGACCAGAGCTTGCGAAAACCAAATTACGTTTGATCTGGAAGATTCCCATGGCCACTGCGTTTGAAATTCTGGAAGCCGAAAGCCCATTGCGATTCGATATTCCCGACTCTGTCGGCCTGCCCAAGGTCTCGATCGCGATCGTCGATCCAGATTGCGAGCGAAGCAAGGCTATTAGCGCAGCTATGGCGGGGGCCAGAACCGGCACGGTCCGTGTCGTGCCCGGCTATCTTCCCACCGTCCAGGATGCGCCCTGGCTGACCGATCAGGGATTCGATATGATTCTCGTCGGCCTGGACGATAATACGCGCGATGCGCTTCGCACTGTGGAGAGCTTGTGCGCCTTAAGCCAGGCGCCTGTCGTTGTGTATTCGCAGCGCAGCGGCCAAGAGCTGCTGCTTCAGGCCATGCGCTCCGGCGCACGAGAGTTTCTCACCTTTCCCTTCGCTCCCGGCGCGGTGGAAGAGGCGGTTGCGCGCGTCGCTGCACGCATCCAGGCGGCTCCGACGCCGAAGAAGACGGCCGGCAAGATTCTGGCCTTTGTCGGCGCAAAGGGCGGAGCCGGCGTAACCACCGTTGCCTGCAATTACGCGGTTGCGCTCGCGCAGGACTCCAAAAAGAATACCCTTCTCATCGACTTCGACCTTCCTCTCGGCGACGCGGCTCTCGATTTGGGATTGACCTCGGAATACTCAACCGCAGACGCCTTGCGCGAGGCCGAGCGTCTCGACGTCGCATTTCTCTCCCGTTTGCTCGTCCGGCACAGCTCGGGTCTCTCCCTCCTTGCGGCTCCGGGACGGTTTCCTCACGTTCCCATCGACAATGTTGCCGCCAACAAGCTGCTGACGGTCGCCTGCAACAGCTTCGATTGCGTGGTGATCGATGCCGGTTCCCGCCTGGATTGGACGCGCACACATCTCTTCGATCTCGCATCGCGCATCTATCTGGTCACGCAAATCGGAGTTCCGGAACTGCGCAATGCCAACCGCATGATCACGGGATCCATTCCAGCCTACGGCACCAAGCTGGAGATCGTGCTCAACCGTTACGCCCCCAAATCCATGGGCATCGACGACGACACCATCGAACGCGCGCTCACCATAGCTCCACAGTGGCGCATTCCCAACGATTACTTTGCCGTGCGCGAGATGCAGAACCGGGCCGAGCCGCTGGCCCTCGCCGACTCGCCCATTGCGCGCGTGATCCGCAAAATGGCCAGAGAGATCTCCGGCCTGCCTCGGGAAGAAAAAAAGAAAAGGCTGCTGGGGCTGTTCGGCTAGCGGATTCGGACGCTCCGCCCTCCGCTCTGGCCGGCACATTCCTTTCGTAATTGATTGCGAACGGCGATTCGGCCGAAAGCCAATCAAAGCATTCATCACCGCCATCGTCCCCCTTCGGCCGGCGGGGCACGCCTATCCAATGACCCCATCCCCATCAAATGCTTAGCTTTTGTCCCGTGTCCATCTTTTCGTACTCCCCCGAAAGAGTCATAGCAAGTCCCATCTGAGCAATGAGATCGAATAAAATAGTCCATTGGGAGTAGTTTGCTCGATTATGCCGCCAGCCCCGAGGGATACTGCCATCCCGGATGAGACCACTTTAACTGTCGCGATTCTCGGACCTGACGAACAGCGTCGCAAGGTTGTGGCCAGCGCTATCTCCAAGCATCCCGGCCTCAAGATCCATGAATTCGCCTCGTTCCCCCCCGGGCTTGAGGATCTGCCCCAGATGCTGGCGCAGGCCTATGAAGTGGTCATCATCGACGTAGACAGCGAACCGGATTACGCGCTTGCTCTCGCCGAGAGCCTGTGCGCCAGCGGCCGTACCTATGTCATGGCCTACTCGGCCAACGCCGATATGAAGAGGGCGGTCCACTTCATGCGCGTCGGCGTTCGCGAGTTCTTCACTCTTCCTCTTGATCCGGCTGAAGTTTCCGCCGCTCTCATGCGTGCCTCCACGCCTCGCACCGCGCCGCCCCAGGACGAAAGGAAAACAGGCAAGTTGTTTGTCTTCCTGGGCTCAAAAGGCGGATGCGGCGTGACCACGCTGGCGTCGAATTTCGCAGTGGCGCTGGCTCAGGAGAGCGACAGAAACACAATCCTCATGGATCTCGGCCTGCCTCTTGGCGACGTGGCCATTAATCTGGGTATCGTCACGGAGTATTCCATCGTCACGGCGCTCGAGAACCCTGCCCGGGTAGATGCGAATTTGCTCTCCACACTTGCGGTGAAGCACAGCTCGGGTTTGTCTGTGCTTCCCGCTCCTACAGATTTGCCTGAGGTTCAGGCGACCAAGGACGCCGTCGACAAGCTGCTGAGGGTTACGCGCGACATCTACGATTTTGTTGTGGTCGACGCGGGATCGAGAATTGACCTGATGGATTCCACCTTGTTTGAAGAATCCGCCACAGTCTTTCTTGTCACCCAGGTGGGCATCTCTGAAATGCGCACTGCTAACCGCATGATCGTGAAGTATTTCGCCCGGCGTGGAGGGAACCTGCAGATTGTGATCAACCGCAATAAGACCAGCGACTCGCTCTTTGACGAAGGCCAAATCGCCAAAGCCTTGACCCGGCCCGCGCAGTGGAAGATTCCCGATGATTATGCCGCCGCGCGCAGAACGCGCGAGACCGCAACTCCAATGGTGATGGTCGACTCAACTATCTCTCAGACCATCCGCCTTATGGCCAAGACAGTCGCCGGCCTGCTCCCCGAGAAGAACGGAAAGAAAGGCTTCTTCAGCTTCCTGCGCTGATTGTCTTGAGTCGCTGGCAGCGGTAAATCTTCTTTAGACAAGTCCAGCATCAATTCGTGTCTTTCGCTTCAGGCCCCGTGGCATCTCTTGTATTTCTTGCCGCTGCCGCAGGGGCATAGATCGTTGCGGCCCACCTTCTCGCCCCTGTGCCGCTGAGTCGGCTGGCTTCCGTCTCCGCCGCCCTGCCGGCTGGCCACGGCAAGCTCCTTTTCCTTTTTGCGGTGGAACTCCTTCTCCAGCTCGTCGATGGTCGTCGAGGGTTTGCGCGTATGGATCTCGATCTCCCGCGGCGCACCGTCTCCAACAAGCGGCTGCGCTGCGCTGGCCACCGGCGGAGCCTTGGGCACGATGCCCTGCGGCCGCGGCGCCGCATCCACGGGCTGACCATCCGGCCCCAGAATCTGCATCCGGAAGAGGAACCGCGCAGTGTCTTCCTGGAACTTCATCATCATCGCTTCGAACATGTCGAACGACTCGCGCTTGTATTCCACCAGCGGATCGCGCTGCGCATAGCCGCGCAAATTGATTCCCTCCTTCAGGTGGTCCATCGAGAGCAGGTGATCCTTCCACAACCCGTCAATCACGCTGAGCATCACCATCCGCTCGTGGTAGCGCATCGTGGCCGCGCCCAGAATCTTCTCCTTGGCCTCGTAAGCTTCGGTTAACTTGGCAAAGATCTCCTCGCCCAGCTCGTGCCGGCTCAGAGTTTCCGGCTTGATGCCGGAAGCGGCGAGATTGAATCCAAAATGATCGACAAGTTTCTCTCCCAGCCCTTTGAAGTCCCACTGATCCTGCCGAACGCGCTCGCCGGCAAACTCGTCGAGGAGGTGGGAAAGAATTCCGCCTACATAATCTTCCAGAATCATCTCGCGCTGTTCGACGCCCTCGAGCAGTTGCCGGCGCAGGCCATACACGGCCTCGCGCTGCTTGTTCATCACGTCGTCGTATTCCAGCAGGTGCTTGCGCGACTCGAAGTTCTGCGCCTCCACCGCCTTCTGGGCGCCCTCGATCCGCCGCGAAATCATCTTCGACTCGATGGCCTCATCTTCCACCATCACTTTTTGCATCACGGTGTTCGCAAATCCGCGCGCAAAAATGCGCACCAGGTCGTCTTCGAGCGACAGATAGAATCGCGACTCGCCGGGATCGCCCTGGCGTCCGGCGCGCCCGCGCAACTGGTTATCGATGCGCCGCGATTCGTGCCGTTCCGTGCCCAGGATGAACAACCCTCCCGCCGCGATCACCTGCTCGTGCTCTGTCTGAGCGGCCGCGGCGTGCACTGCGTTGCTCTCCGCCCAATCCGCGCCGGAGATTTCGAATTCCTGGCCCTGATAGTAGAAGCGCTGGAATCCAGCCGGCGCCATGGGATTGATGGCGCCCTCGGCCACGCTGATCGCCCGCGCCTTTTTCTTGTCCACGAGTTCCTTGCGCGTCATAAAATCCGCGTTGCCGCCCAACAGAATATCCGTGCCGCGCCCGGCCATGTTGGTGGCAATCGTCACCATCCCCAGCCGTCCCGCCTGCGCTACAATCTCCGCTTCGCGCTCGTGGAACTTCGCGTTCAGCACGACGTGTTTCACGCCTTTGCGCTGGAGGATCGCCGACAGCCGCTCCGATTTTTCGATGGACACGGTGCCCACCAGCGCCGGCTGCCCCTTCGCGTGCAGCTCCTCGATGTTCTCCGCTACCGCCTTGTACTTTTCTTTCTCGGTGCGGAACACCACGTCCGGATTTTCCAGCCGCAGCAGCGGCCTGTTGGTCGGAATCACCACGATCTCGAGCTTGTAAATCTTCTCGAACTCGGCCGCTTCGGTCTCCGCCGTTCCCGTCATGCCGCTCAGCTTTTGATAAAGCCGGAAGTAATTCTGAAACGTGATCGTGGCCAGCGTCTGGTCTTCTTTGCGGATGCTCACGCCTTCCTTGGCCTCGATCGACTGGTGCAGTCCGTCGCTCCAGCGGCGTCCGGGCATCAGGCGGCCGGTAAACGTGTCCACGATGATGACTTCGCCATCTTTCACCACGTAGTCCACGTCGCGCTTGTAGAGCGCATGCGCCTTGATCGCCGTCTCCACATAATGCTTCAGTTCCCAGTTTTCGGCGTCCGCGATGTTGCCGATCCCCAGCGCCTTCTCGATCGTCTCCCATCCGGAGTCCGTCACGCCGATCGTCCGCTGCTTCTCGTCGACAATATAGTCGCCGCTCAGGTACTTCTCGCCTTCGCCAAGCCGGATGCCCAACTGTTCCTGGCGCAGCTTGTCGCTCCATTCCACCTCTTCGCCCATTTCTAACTGTGGAATAATCCGCCGCACTCTCGCGTATTTGTCTGTCGTCTGTTCGGTGGGGCCGGAGATGATGAGCGGCGTCCGCGCCTCGTCGATCAAAATCGAGTCCACTTCGTCCACGATGGCGTAGTAGTGCCCGCGCTGCACGCAATCCTTGATCTCAAACTTCATGTTGTCGCGCAGGTAGTCGAAGCCGAACTCATTGTTCGTGCCGTAGGTGATGTCGGCTGCATAGGCGGCGCGGCGCTCATTGTCGTCAAGATCGTGGACGATGACGCCGACGGTGAGGCCGAGGAATTCGTAGATCTTGCCCATCCACTCGGCGTCGCGCTTGGCCAGGTAGTCGTTCACCGTGACCACATGCACGCCGTGCCCGACCAGCGCATTCAAGTAGCACGCCAGGGTCGCCACGAGCGTCTTGCCTTCGCCGGTCTTCATCTCGGAAATCTTGCCCTGGTGCAGCACCATGCCGCCGATCAGCTGCACATCGAAATGCCGCATCTGCACCGCGCGCCAGCCGGCCTCGCGCACCACCGCGAAGGCCTCGGGCAGAATCTCGTCCAGAACTTCCCGCTCGGCCGCCTTGATTTCTTCGGCGTCCGTAATTCCCTCGAGTCGCGCCGCAATCCGGGCCTTGAACTCGGCGGTCTTCGCCTTCAGCTCTTCATCCGAGAGCTTCTTAATCTCCGGCTCCATCGCGCTGATTTCAATCACGATAGGTCTGAGCCGCTTGAGGAGCCGCTCATTCGCGGTGCCGAAGATTTTCGTCAGAATCTTATCGAAAAACACAGGTTTCTCCGCTTCTTAGTGTAAATGGCGAGGGTTAAGCCGCGATGAGTGGCCGCGGGCGCTCCAAGACGAAAGCAGGCAAATGAAAAACCCCCGGCAGTTTCGCCGGGGGCTCTTTGTTTCACTTGGTCTGCTGCTCACGCGCTGAACAGCAGCACTCCGGCTGCCTTTTCGTCGGTTGCGCTCTCGTCCGCGCTTACCGGCCGATAGAACAGCTGGTTGGCGTCGAGATAAACCTCGAGAAACGCCGGCCGCTCCTGAATCTGCCCCGCGATCAGCGCCTCCGAAAGCGGATCTTCGACGTACCGCTGCAATGCGCGGCGCAACGGACGCGCGCCATAGCTGCGGTCGACCAGCGTCTTGTCAAGAATCCACTTCTTGGCGTCGTCGTTCACCGAGATGGTGATCGATTTCTGCGCCAGGTTGGCGTTCAATAGCTGCACCAGCAGCTCGACGATCTGGATCAGGTCGGCATCGTTGAGCGACTGGAAGAGAATTACCTCGTCGAGACGGTTGAGGAACTCGGGGTTGAAGGTTTTCTTCACCTCGTTCCTTACCAGCTCCTCCACCTTCTCGCTGACGATGTCTTCCCGCTCGCTCTGGAAGCCGAGTCCCTGTTTCTTCTGCAGGTGGCGCGCGCCGATGTTCGAGGTCATGATGACGATGGTGTTCTTGAAGTCGACGGTGTTGCCCAGGCCGTCGGTCAATTGCCCATCCTCAAACACCTGCAACAGAATGTTGAACACATCCGGGTGCGCCTTCTCGATTTCGTCGAGCAGCACCACTGAGTATGGCGAGCGCTTGACACGCTCGGTCAACTGGCCGCCCTCCTCGTAGCCCACGTACCCCGGAGGCGAGCCGATCAGCTTCGACACCGAGTGCTTCTCCATGAACTCCGACATATCGAAGCGGATCAGCGCCTTGTCCGATCCGAAGAGGAAGTTCGCCAGCGTCCTCGCCATCTCCGTCTTGCCCACACCCGTGGGTCCGAGGAACAGGAAGCTCCCAATCGGCCGGTTCGGAGACTTCAATCCTGCTCTCGACCGCCGAATGGCCCGCGCCAGCGCGCTGATCGCCTTGTCCTGCGAGATCACGCGCTTGTGCAGCTCTTCTTCCACGCGCAGCAGCTTTTGCGTCTCCTCTTCCTTGATGCTGGTTACGGGCACGCCCGTCCAGCGGCTCACCACGTCCTCGATGTCCTCGCGACCCACGATTCCTGCCGCCGAATCGTCAAGGTGGTACTTGTCGCGCAGTGCGCGCAGGTTCTCGCGCTCCTTGCGCTCTTCGTCCGAGTAGAAGCGCGCCTTCTCAAACTCATGGTTCGCAATCGCCGAATCCATGCGGTGCACGATGAATTTGATCCGCTTCTGCACCTCGGTGATCTCTTCCGGTAGCGAGGTCTGGCGCAGCTTCACGCGCGCACCCGCCTCATCGATCAAATCAATCGCCTTGTCGGGCAGGAAGCGATCCGGAATGTAGCGATTCGAGTGCGACACGGCAAACTCCACCGCGGCATCGGTATAGCTGACCGCATGGAACTTCTCGTAGCGGTCCTTGATGCCCATGATGATCTTGATCGCCTCCGCCTCGTTGGGCGGCGGCACTTTCACTGCCTGGAAGCGCCGCTCCAGCGAGCGGTCCTTCTCGATCGACTTGCGGTACTCGGCCGGCGTGGTTGCGCCGATGCACTGAATCTCGCCACGCGACAGAGCCGGCTTCAGGATGTTCGCAGCATCCAGCGACCCTTCAGCCGATCCCGCGCCCACCAGCGTATGCAGCTCGTCGATAAACACGATCGAATTCTGGCTTTCCATCAGTTCTTTCATGATGGTCTTCAGCCGCTCCTCGAACTGGCCGCGGTATTTAGTGCCGGCCACGATCAACGAAAGATCCAGCGCCAGCACGCGCTTGTCGGCCAGAAAGCTCGGTACTTCGCCGTCGGCGATCCTCTGCGCCAGGCCCTCGACAATCGCTGTCTTGCCCACGCCGGGCTCGCCAATCAGCACCGGATTATTCTTCGTGCGCCGGCACAGAATCTGCACCGCGCGCTCCAGTTCGCCTTCGCGCCCCACCAGAGGATCGAGTTGCCCATCCATCGCCGCCTGCGTCAGATCGCGGCTGAATTCCGCCAGCAGGCTCGACTCGCGCTGCCGCTGCTGCGGCGGCGCTTTCTCCTGCGTCACCCGCGCCAGCTCATCGCGAATCTGCGTCAGCTTCAGGCCGCGCTCCTGCAAGATCTCCGACGCGAAGCACTTCTCTTCCCTAAGCAATCCCAGCAGCAGATGTTCCGTGCCAATGTGCTTGTGGCCCAGCCGCTCGGCTTCCTCCGCGGCATACGCCAGCACCCGCTTGCACTCGTTCGAAAGCGGCAGGTCAACACTCGTCGACACCTTCTCGCGGATCGTGGTGTGCGCTTCAATTTGTTTCCGGATCGATTCCACCGAGGCGTGCGAGCGAAGGAATCGGTTGGTTAACGCTTTGTCCTCGCGCAGCAGCCCAAGCAACAAGTGCTCGGTTTCGATATAAGGCGAGCCGAACTGGCTGGCCTCGTACCGCGCGAAGAAGATGACGCGCCGCGCCTTCTCCGTATAACGCTCGAACATGATGTGCTCCCTGATCCGGGTGATCGCTTGAAGTGGCCGTCCGGCTGCTTTCCCGGCCTCGGCCCAACTCGCGTTCGCCCTTCTGTTGCTTCGCCGCCGGCGGCCCTAGAGAGAGATGACCCGCGCACCGAACAGCTCTTTTGGATGGTCTTGTATCCGCTTGCAACCTGTCGTCAACTGGCCTGAATTCTGCCGCCGACTACCACCCCGACCTCTCAAAAGCCCGCATCGGAGAAAGTTCCAGATCAGGCCCCTACTGAATAAGACTCAAAAGTCAGCAGATTCGCTGCTTTTTCTATCCTAAGTTTCCAGCTTGCAACGGCTTCGACCCGGCGTCTGTGATCTCTGTCAGTCTACCGTTCCCAAGCCTCAAAACTCGCCGGCATCGCACGGCTAAGTCCATATTGTGCGTTACCAAGATCGAGGTCAGCCCGTGACTTCGGTGCAGGCGCTCGATCAAGTCAAACACGCGCCCAGCCGTCGAGTTGTCCAGATCTCCGGTCGGCTCGTCGGCCAGCAACAGCCTGGGTTCGCAAACCAGTGCTCGTGCCAGCGCCACGCGTTGCTGCTCTCCCCCTGAAAGTTCCCCTGGCCGATGGTCGCCGCGATCTTCTAATTCCACCTCGCTCAGCCACTTGTCCGCCGTCCTTAGTGCTTCGACTTTCCTCATATTCCGCGCCAGCAGCGGCATTGCAACGTTCTCCAGCGCCGTGAACTCGGGCAGCAAATAATGGAACTGCCACACGTACCCGATCTCACGATTACGAAAGGCTGCCGCCTCTCTGGCGCTCAGCTTGGCCACGTTGGTTGAGGCGCAGTATACCGTTCCCGCGGAAGGCGTATCAAGCGCCCCCAGAATGTGCAAAAGAGTGCTCTTTCCCGCGCCCGACTGGCCCACAATCGCCACCATTTCGCCGGCTGCAACTTCAAGATTGAGATCCTCGAAAAGATTGAGGGCGCCACGCGCCGTCTGGTACGTCTTGCCCAGGCCCTGAACTTGAACGACAGGAGAATTGACCACTGTTGATTGGTTTGAAGAGTTTCCGGACGGTCGCGACTCCGGCTCCCGCGCGGCGCGGGGTGCCTGGGGAGCAGCCGCTGAAGGGGTTTGCATCATCCGGTTGACCCTTATTTTACAGGACTGCGGCGGCCCGCCGCACATCCCCCGGATGGGGCACCAAGGATGGCACGTCGGACAGTTACCACCGGGCTCCCCGTGTGCTCTCGCTCAACCCCCTTCAGCGACCAGAGAGCTGCCCAAACGCACGAAACGGGAGCCGATGGTTCCGGCTCCCGCCTCGATTTGCTTCATTATTGTTTGGCGAACCTATTCCCGATTCATCCCCACTTCTTGCCCAGCGCCACCAGATCGGCCTCCACCAGATCCTCGGGCGACATGACCACCCTGAACTTCACCTCGGCGTTGAAGTTGAGAAACCAGGGCTCAGCCAGCCTGGGAACGTCAGACGGCTTTGCCACCTCGACAATCAGAATGCCGCCGCGCTTGCCATCCCGCTCGCCGAAGTACGCAGCCTCGGGCTTGATTTCGTCGAGAATCTTCATCATTTTTAGACCCGCAGTTCCATTGCGAACCTCTGTGTTGAATGGTTCCAGCGGCATTTCAACCTGCATCATCATCCGCATCTTTCTACCTCCGGGCGCTCGGAATTACCCCGGGGGATGAGTGAGCGCCGATGCCCGGAAGCTACACGACCCGAGCGCGCGCAGTCAAAAACAATTTTCCGCTGCCCGCTTGAACCACCGTCGGCACGCAGGCCCCGCTGACTCGCTGACCTGCTGACTCGCCAACTCCCCCGCCCCGCTTGCTATCATCAAAACAAAGGCCGCGTCCTCGCTCGCGCCGCCGCACTTCTACTTCGTTCCCATGACTCCCGCCTCTCAAGCCGCTACGCCATCGGACCTCGCCGTCAACTCAGCGCCTCACTCCATTCATGCCCCAGCCCCCGGCGTTACGGCCTCGCTCATCCACGACCTGCGCGAGCTCTTCAAAGTGAAAGTGGTTGGCCTCGTGCTCGTCACCGGTTGGGGCGGCTTCTATTTAGGATCGATGCGGTCCGGCATCTCCACCCTGCAGCCCGGCCTGCTCGACGCGTTGCTTGGCATCGGCCTCATCTCGGCCGGCGCCGGCGCTCTTAACCAGGCTCTCGAGCGCACCACCGACGCGCGCATGAAGCGTACTGCCGATCGTCCGCTCGCGTCGGGCCGCTGGCCCCTTTCCATCGGCATTCTCGCCGGCCTCGGCGCTGTCGCCCTGGGCGCTGTGTGGCTCGCGCTGCGCACCAACCTGCTCACCGTCTCCCTCGCGCTTCTCACCGCCTTCACTTACGTCGCCATCTACACGCCGCTCAAGCGGGTAACCACCATGGCCACCTTCATCGGCGCGTTTCCCGGCGCCATGGGCCCCATGCTCGGCTGGACCGCGGTACGCGACCAGATCGAGTGGCCGGCCGTCGCGCTCTTCGCCATCCTCTTCGTCTGGCAGTTCCCACATTTCATGTCCATCGCCTGGCTCTACCGCGACGACTACGCCCGCGCCGGCATTCGCATGTTGCCCGTCGTGCAACCTGACGGATGGTCCACCGTCGTCGAAGCTCTCTTTTACGCCGTACTCATGATCCCTGTCAGCCTGGCGCCGTGGCGCCTCGGTCTCACCGGCGTCGCCTATGCCGTTCTCGCCGTTCCGCTCGGCCTCGTCTATCTCGCTTACACCATCCGTTTCGCGCGCATCCTCCGCGCGAAAACCGAAGACGAAAGCCGTAAGCTCGCTCGCGACCTCCTCAAAGTCAGCGTTCTCTATTTGCCGCTGCTCTTCACCACGCTTATGCTCTGCGCCCGCGCGAAAGGTTAGCGCGCATGACCCTTACCGCCCCAACCTCCGCTCCCCGCTCCGGCACAGGCCCCGCGATCGCAGCCATCCTGGCCATCAGCGCCGCAGCTTCGCTCTTCCTCTTTTGGCTCATCTATATTCATCCCGCCGCTGCCACGAGCGCACAATACGCCTTTCTCCCCGCCATGAACGCGGTCTTCAACGGGCTTGCCGCTACCGCGCTTCTCATCGGCTTCACCTTTATCCGCGCGCACCGCATCAAGCAGCACCGCGCGTCTATGATCGCGGCGTTTGTCTTCTCCACGCTGTTTCTCGTGGGCTACATCGCACACCACGCGCTCCATGGTGACGTGCGCTATCCCGTCCACGCGGCGTTCCGCACGTTCTATCTCTGGCTGCTTGCCAGCCACATCGTTCTCGCCGTTATCGCCTTGCCCCTGGTGCTGGTCACGTTCTTCTTCTCGCTCTCGGGCCGCATCCCGCAGCACCGCCGCGTCGCGCGCTGGACGTTTCCCATCTGGCTGTATGTCTCCGTCACCGGCGTCATCACTTACGTCATGCTGCGCCTCGCGCTGGGAAGCTAGAATCTGCGCACTGGAAAGCCATGCCCTCAACCTCGCCGATCCCCGAACCGAATCGCTCCATGCAACCCGGCGATGGCACGCGTCAGCTTCTTCAATGGGGCGGCTCGATGGTCGGAACGGGCCTACTTGCGGCGGTGCTGCTGGTCACCGTGCTCGGCGGCTACTCACGCACTGGCGCCAGCACCAACACCGGATGGTTCGCGCTGATCGTCGCGCTCATGTGCATTCCGTTCGGGCTCATGCTCCTCGCGCTCGGCGTCGCCAAGTGGCTCCGCAACCGGCGCATCCACCCGAAGAGCTGATCTCTGCCCCTTGATCCCTGGCGTCGCCATGCACACACCTTCCCGTCGAGCACCCTAAAGAATCGCTTCGCACAAGCCAAGTTCGCGGGACCAATGGTGTGGAATCGCTCCGCCTTTCGGCCACAGATACAAATCATATTCTTCAAAGAGACGTCGACCAGCCGTACAATTCGTGGTAAGCAGTTCTCAAAAAGGGTTTCCAGCTTGAACGGCGCCAGGGAAGGCACATGAGCCCTGGAACCGCACTAGAGCAGCATGCGCGAGCATGCCGAGGAGAAGAGGCGATTATGGCATTTTGCGGACAATGTGGCGCACAGTTGGCAGGCAATGAGCGATTCTGCGTAAGCTGCGGGCACGATGTGAGCGCGCCACTTGCGCCGGCGAGCGAGCCGGTTGCAGCGGCTGCTCCGGTTGCGGCTGCTCCGGTTGCGCCGCCGGTGACGCCGTATCCGCAGTACTATCCCGCGCCGGGACAGTACCCGATCGTGGCCATGCCGCAGGAGGTGCCCAAGCACCATGGTGGGATCTGGTGGGTGATCATCATTGCCGCCATCCTCTTCGGGCTTTGGTGGATCGGCACGCACGATCAACAAAGCCAGCAGCCGGGAACGTCGCCGCCGCCGGGGGGCGCGCCGACAGGAGGACCGAATGCCGCGGTGATCGCGCAGCAGGTCTACACCACGCAGTGGAGCGTGGTGAATGGAGATGTCCAGCTCTCCAACCAGAAATGGGTTAACCAGTCGAAGGTGTCCATACAATCGGCGGATCTGGAGTGCGACCAATATGACCAGAGCGGCTCCGATTTGGCGCAAAAGCACGTCCAGCTAACGGACCAAACTGGCGCAGCGGTTAAACCGGGAGATACGGAAGAATTCGACAACCTCGATATAGGACCGGCGGTGCAGGGCCTGACCAAAGTGAATTGCGGGATTGTGGGCGTGACCCCGACCGCGACCCCGACGCAGTGAGCTTGCGCACCGGCGCTGCTGGCTGGTAGCGCCGGCTGTTCCCTGCTCTTCAACACACAGCGCCCCACACGGGTTGTCTACCAACTCCCGTGTGGGGCACTTTGTTGTCCCAGGTCTCTGAATCGGAGTCTCCCCCCCGAGCAGACTTCGACCCTTCGAGCCGCCCGACCGCGACGACCTTTTACCTTTGCCTCACGAAATCGGCTCCTCGTTCCACCTGCCCGTGAAGCATTGGGACAACGGTCCCGGCAATCTCCCGCCGAACTTCGAATTCTTTCGCCGATGCATTCTAGGAGACGCTCGAAGGCGATGCTTTGTTGCAAAACCGGCGCAACAAACAGGTAGCGACGACCTTGCGCAACGCCAAAAACGGCAGCATCTCCGATAGCGGTTCTCCAATTGGTGTAGAGCGGAGCCTGGAATCTTAAGTGGCATTTTCCTCAAGAAAATGCCACCTTGCACGCGCCTCAAAACTCCACAGGAATTGGAGAACCGCCGTAAAATGCTGAACGTTACTCGCCCTTCTGGTTATTGCCGTTCTGGGAATCCTGATCCGCATGCAGAACCAGGTAGCTTGCGCCCCCGTTGGCCCAGACGAGAAGCAGGACGTCTTTCGCTGCCGGCTCGGAATGAAGCTGGTTGACGAAGCTGTCCGCGTCCTCCACGGGATGCCGATTGACTCCGAGAATGACCACGCCGGGAGCGAGGCCCGCATCGTCAGCCGGGCTGCCGGGGCGCACCGATTGAATGACCGCGCCCTTCACGCGATCGGGAACGTTGAATTGCTGGCGAAGATCGGGAGTGAGGTTGGCCACGGTGAGCCCGAGCTTGCCGCGCTGTTCCCTGCCCGGCTCACCGTTGCTCGCCACTTCACTCGTGTTGTGGAACTCGCCTACGGTCACGTGCAGCGTTTGCGGCCTGCCGTCGCGCAGAATGCCCAGCTCGATCGCTGTGCCGGGAGTCATCTCGCTCACCGCAACCTGCAGCATACTGCCGTTGGCGATCTTCTTGCCGTCGAGCTCGCGCAGCACGTCGCCGCTCTCGAGGCCCGCGCGGCTCGCCGGCGAGTCGGGCGTCACCTGGCTGACGATGGCGCCGGTTGCGTCAGGCAGATTGAAGAAGCTGGCGTTGTCAGGCGTCACGTCGTTCATGCTGATGCCCAGGTAGCCGTGGTGTACGCTGCCGCTCTTGATGATCGCCTGCGCCGTTGCTTCGGCGATCTGCGACGGGATCGCAAAGCCCGCGCCGGCAAACGATCCGCTGCCCGAGATGATGAAGGTGTTGATGCCAATCACTTCGCCGTACGCATTGACGAGCGGCCCGCCGGAGTTGCCGGGATTGATGGCCGCGTCGGTCTGGATGAAGTCGCCCGGCTTGCGCGGATCGTCAGAGTAAGGATTCGGCCGTCCCAGCCCGCTGACGATGCCGCGGGTCACGGTGAAGGGGAAGTTGCCAAAGGGGTTGCCGAACGCCAGCACGGTCTCGCCCGGCCGCAATTTGTTGGAGTCGCCCCACGGCACGCTGGGCAGGTTTTGCGCATCGATTTTTATGACCGCCAGGTCGTTCAGTTTGTCCACGCCGATCAGCTTCGCCGTGAAGACCCGCCGGTCATTTAGTGTGACCCGTATCTGCGTCGCACCGTCGACCACGTGGTCGTTGGTCACGATGTATCCATCCGGCGACAGAATCACTCCGCTGCCCACCCCATGCTCGAACTGGGGCTGCGGCTTCATCTGCTGGCCGCCGGGACCGAAGAAGAACTGCCGAAAGCCGGGCGGCAAATCCTGTGGGTTGATGCCGCCAAAGTTAAAGCTATGGCCGCCATCCTCGGAGTTTTGGTCGTTCGGCGAGACACGCGAGGTGACCGCGACGTTGACCACCGCTGGCGTGACGCGCGAGGCCACGGCTTCCACCGCGTTATCGAGCGCGACGAGCGACGACACGCTGTTCTCGTCCAGCGGGCCGGCGGCAGCAGCGGCGGCGTGCGCTCTGCCGTAGTCAAACAGGAACGCTGCCGAAAACAGAATCGCGGCGAGGATACCCGCGGGAACTGCGAGCTTTTTCGCTCTTGCTACTAATGAATTAGTTGTCATGCGCATTGTTTGATTCTCCGTTGATGTTGAAGTTCATGGTTAGAGTTGAAGCCCCATCCGGCCGCCATCAACAGACGGTGTGGCCGGCCGGTGGGAATGGAAACCTGTTGTGGACGCTGGTTGCGTGCCCGTCGCGGGATAAACGACCAGGATGATTTGTGTGACGGTGATCTCGGTGGCCCGAGTTGCAGCAGGCTGGCTGGTTGTGTCGCCGGTCTGCTGCGGTGCGCCCGAGCCGATGTCATAATCGGCGATTGCTCTTGTTCTCGTCACAGAGGTCTCGACCTCTTCCCAGGCTGCGAGAACAACGAATTGCCGACCCTGCGCCGGAACCTCGGCCGATGTTGGCGCTACGGCCTTCACCAGTTCCGCGCGGGGTGCGGCGGCGTCCGCACTCGCTTCTTCCGCCATACCGGCCGATGAATCCTCGCTGCGGCGCGGCGGAGCAGCAACAGGCGTTGCCGCTGCGTTGCGGCTTGCAGGCACAATAGCCTTCGTCTCAACTGCGTGAAATTGCGCGCGGAATTGCGTCGAGGGGTGGAACATTGCGTCGGTGGCGGTCGGGCCCCGTTCAACCGTCCGCGCATAGGAAGCACGCGCGTTCCCCGCAGGTCCCAACTGCGGCCCGAGAGCCGCTACTTGCGCATCCGGCTCCGGCGCGGCCACGAACGCGACCAACTGCGGGCTCCGCGCCAGCTCAACCGATCCAACGACCAAGCCGCAACCGAGCACGCTAACCAGCGCGCCAGCCGCCAGCGGATGCAGCGCCTGCTTGCGCCGCAGGATGCTGTGCACGCGGTGAACCAGCTCCGGCCGGCGCTCGAATGCGCCGAGCGAAAGTGCATGTGCGCGCCGCAGCAATTCCCGTTGTTGCAGCCCGCGCTCTGCGAGAGTCGCGAGGCAAGCCGCGTAAGCGCGCGGAGCCTGCGTGCGCCGAACCACGCCCTCGTCGCAGGCCATTTCGCGCTCGCGGCAAAGGCGCCGCTCTATCCAGGCCAGCGCGGGATTCAAAGGGAACACAACAAGAAAAAGTTTCTGCAGCAGATTCGTCCAGTCGTCGCGGCGGCGCAGATGCTCGGCCTCATGCAGCATCACCTGCTCCAGTTCACCCGGCGTAAGACGCGAGAACAGCCATTCGGGAATAAGAATCCGCGGCGCGAAAAAGCCGATCACGCTGGGCCGTTCGAGGTCGCGCGTTGTGCAAATTTCGATGGGGCGCGCTCGGGGGCGTGCTGGCGATGCCGCGGCAAGCAGGGCGCGAAAGTTCCCTTCGGCCTCGACCGGAGTGGCGCCGCGCCACAATCTGCGCAGACGCAGCGAGTGGAAGGCGAGCTCGGCGGCACGGAATGCGGAGGCAGCAAGCCACAGCGCGGCGATGGCGAATCCCCAGCGGCTGTCCAACTCGAGCCACGGTCTTGCTCCACCTGCGGCAAGCGGCGCGGCGGCGCTCGCGCCGCCCGAATGCGCGAGCAACGGCAGAAACGGTAAGCTCGCCACAACGGCGAATCCCGCGGCCCACGCGGCAAAGCGGTGCGCCGCGGAGACGCGGGGTGCGAGCCGCATCGAGAGAACCAAGGCAACTGCAATCGTTGCGCCCTGCCACAGCGCCGCCAGGGCCGCCAGCGCTGCAGCTTGCGCAAATGCAGCAAATGTTGCGGCGCCCCAGTTGGCAAGGCCCGCGAGAACCGCATCCGCCATGTGCATCAAGGGCATCCCTATCTCCCGCCCCTCTTGCCGGCATTTTCTTTGTCGGGGGCCGCGCTGCGAATCGCATCTTTCAGCCGGTCCAGCTCCTCGGTCGAAATTCCCTCGTCGCCCAATAGGCTTAACACCAGCTTCTCGCGCGAATTGCCAAAGAAGCGGTTCAGGACATTGCGCACCTCCGAGTTGCTCGCCTCGTGCTCGGCGACGCAGGGCCGGTAGACGAACGCGCGCCCTTCCTGGCGGTGCTCGACGTAGCCCTTCTGCTCCAGGATTCGGATGGTAGTGAGCACTGAATTGTAGGCCAGTTGCTCGCCTTCCGGCAGGGCTTCCACCAGGTCGGTAACGGCCGACTCGCCGCGTCGCCAGAGGATCTTCATCAGCCTCAGTTCGGCTTCGGTCAGCGTGTTGGACTTTCTTGGTGGCATTGCTAACTTATTGAACCCAATAAGGAAATCTGCCAGACGGCAGTGCTTTGACATTTCTATAGACGAACAACTAAAGGATTAGTTACCAGAATCGCAAAGATTTTTCAAGAGGCCAGGCCCCACAAACGGCTAGCGGCGAAATGCGCCGCCGCAAGCGTCAACCCTGTGCTACGATCCGTGCAAGTGTTCACGCAATCGCTTTTTTGCACCCAAATCCAGGAGCCTGCGCCGAGGGTTTTTTCCGGCGCAACCATTGGCGAGTACCTTGGCGGCAATGACGCGGCCCCGGCGCACAGGGTGCGCGTCGCTCTCACGCCCGGGGGTCGACAGGGGAAGATATGAACAACCAGCTCAGGCCAATGGCCCTCGGCGAGATCCTTGACCGGACCGCCGAACTCTATCGCACTCATTTCCTGCTTTTTGCCGGAATCTCGGCCATCTTCGCCGGAATCATGCTGGCCGTGCAGTTTCTGTATCTGCGCTCGCTCATCCTGCTCGGCTATCCAAACATGATGGCGCACTGGCAATGGGACACGGCCTCGGTCGCGGTGGTGGAAGCGCTGGTCATTCTCATGCTGGCCGGGCTGTCGATCGCGGCCATCAATCGGGCGGTGGCCTGGGTGTATCTCGACAAGCCCGCGACCATTCGTGCCGCCGCAAGAAGCGTTCTGCCTCGGCTGCGGACTTATCTCTGGCTCATGACCATCACCGGATTCCGCGCGTGGACGCCCTTTGCGGTTTTGTATGTGGCGTTCTTTGCTGTCGCGCTTACAGTTCTGCCTCACGACTTTATGACCAATCCGGCGGCGGCGCAGAACGCGGCTCAGCAGAATCCCGGCGCGATCCTGGCTTTTGGCCTGGGAATGCTGATTCTGGCGCCCTTGTTTCTATTGGCCGGTGTGTACGGCATATGGATGTCGCTGCGCTATTCGCTGGCGGTGCCCGCCTGCGTGGTGGAGGACCTACCGGCGAGTGGCGCAATCAAACGCAGCATCGAACTGAGCCAAGGCTCGCGCGGGCGCATCTTCGTGCTCGGCCTGCTGGTTTACGCGGTGCGCATGTTGCTGGGGATTCTGTTCGGATTTCCCATGATCGCCCTCGCTGTGAAACACCCCGGCCAGCCGCTGCCTCTGGGCTGGATGGTTCTGGCTCAAATCGGTGGCTTCGTGACCAGCACATTGATCGGCCC
Organism: Occallatibacter sp.; assembly: GCA_049517515.1. Classification (GTDB taxonomy): domain Bacteria; phylum Acidobacteriota; class Terriglobia; order Terriglobales; family Acidobacteriaceae; genus Telmatobacter. The sequence goes on along the minus strand of JBEKSA010000018.1, from coordinate 49,086 downwards.
CATTTATTCCACCGGCCTCACGCTCTTTTATTACGACCAGCGCATCCGCAAGGAAGGCTTCGATATTGAGTGGATGATGCAGGCCGCGGGGCTCTCGCCACAACCCGAGTTGCCGGCGCCACAAAATTCTTGAGCAAGCGAGCATACCCATGACCGAGACACTACGGCCATCCACACTCGGCGAAATTCTCGATCGCACGGCGCAGCTCTACCGCCGCAACTTCTGGCTCTTTGCCGGAGTCGCGGCCCTGCCGATCGCCATCATCATCGCGGTTTCCGCGCTGGCCCTGGGAACCGTTTTTGCGGTCCCGGGCCTGAGGAACGCAGGCGGCTCGGCCTCCAGCCCCGCGACGGCCCTGCTGATTGCATTGTTTGTAATCGTGGTGCTGCCAATTTACGTCGCGGCGGCTGTCTTCTCCTACGCGGGGCTGACCGAAGCTGCGGCGAAGGTGCACCGGGGCGAAAAGATCACCATCCGTGGCGTGTTCAATGCTGTTCGGCCCTGGTTCTGGCGCTATCTGTGGTTCGGAATTCTGCAGGCCATTGTTATAGCGTTGGTGCCGGGAGCGATTGCCGGCGTGATCATCGGTTTCCTGGTGTTTTCGGTGACGCTTGTTGGGGGCGGAGGCACTGCCGCCGGCGTGGCCATCGGTTTCTTGACGTTTTTTATTGCTTTCGGAGCCTTCGGCGTCATCATTTGGCGCGCGCTGGGCTACTCGATTGGCCTTTCCGTGTGCGTTGTCGAGAAAAAGTCTGCATGGGAGTCCCTGCAGCGCGCGTGGAAGCTGAGCCAAGGGACTCGCGGGCGCATCTTCGTTCTTTATCTGCTCATTGCTGCGTTGGCCATGGCCGGATCCATGATCGGATACATCGTCAGTGCAATCGTTGGCGCGGTGGCGGGAGTGGTGGGCAAAGGTTCGGAGTATGTTGCAGCAGCGGCCATTGTCGCTGCAGTCCTCTATCTCGTTGTGGACTTCACCGTGCAGGTGCTGCTTGCGCCGGTCTCCTGGATCGCGCTCGTGCTCTTTTACTATGACCAGCGCATCCGCAAGGAAGGCTTCGACATTGAGTGGATGATGCAACAGGCAGGGCTCACGCAACCCGCATCCAATGCGCTGCCCGCTGAAGGCGCAAGCATTTCCGGGCTGGTTGCGCTTCCTGATACCGTAGAAGAACCATGAATTTGGGGTGGCCGGGATCTGGTTGGCGGCCCGCTGCCGCGCATCTCGTGGCGGCCGTCGCAGTGCTTGCGCTCACTGTTGCGGCACCTCGCGCCGCACGCTCCCAGGAATTTCGCTCCGACGCCGGCTGGCGCGATGTGACCGTGGCGCAATACCAGCAGCACCTCAAGGATCTTGATGCGCTTGTCGCCGCCTGCGGGAACCAGCGGTCAGAACGGTCTGGGGCCGGAGCGGCAAAGACAAATTTCCCTGCCTGCGATCCCGCGCAAATTGGACCTGATAGCCGCGTGCAGTGGCTCTCGGCCGTGGGCTCGCAGACGCGCGAGGTTCGCTACGACTGGCTGCGATTTGTGATGGCGCGCGCGGAGAACAAGACCGGTGCGGCGCCGAAGAGCATCTTCGGCGCGATTCCCCGCGCGAACAAAAAGCCTGTCTCGTTGGATGCCCTGTTGGCCGCCGCGCGCCAGCGCCTGCAGGACGACGCAGCGCAGGTGGAAAATCCGGCTGCGGCCACCCCCAACTACAGCGACGAGCGAAAGTCCTTGAATTCCATTCTGGCTCAGCGCGCCTATCAGGGTGTCACCTCGGAGTCGACAATGGGGCGCCTCCGCGAATGGTTTTATAACCTGCTCGACAAGTTCTTTTCCGGCCTGGAGCGCTTCGGTTCAAACGCACCGTGGATCGTGTGGATGCTGCGCATCTTGTTGCTCGTTGCCATTTGCACCGCGCTAATCTGGTTTCTTTTGCGCATCGAACGGCGCTCGCGTATCCGGCTGATTCCCGAAATCGGGCTTGCGACCGGAGCGCCCTCGGCGCGCGAATGGCAGTTGTGGCTCCGCGACGCACAAGCGATGGCGGCACAGGGTCAGTGGCGCGAGGCGATTCACTTCCTCTATTGGGCGTCGATCGCACGGCTGGAGTCGAAGCGGTTGTGGCCGGCCGATCGCGCACGCACCCCGCGCGAATATCTCGCTCTGTTGGCCGGAACCGACCCGCGCAAGCCGAACCTTTCGGCGCTCACCCGGAGTTTTGAGCGCACGTGGTATGGCGGCCGCGCGGCACAGGCCTCGGACTTCAATGCCGCGTTGGAGCTGGCTGCAGCGTTGGGGGTGGCGGCGGAATGAAACTCTTCGCCTCGCTCGACTCGAAGGACCGCAGGCTGCTCATCGGCTGCCTGGCCGCCGTTCTCGTGCTCGCATTTGTGACTGCATTCTTGTCGCGTAACCAAAACGACGACGACAACACAGTGCCCAGCTCCTACTTGACCGGCCGCCACGGCGCGCGCGCCGCATACGAGCTGCTTGAAACGAGTGGTTACACGGTGGAGCGGTGGGAGCAGCCGCTGAGCGATTTGGCACAACGCGCCGACGAGCAGACCGTGGTGATCTTTGCCGAGCCCGATCCGGGTGACATCGCGGCGGAAGATCTGAAGGCGGTGCGCGACATCGTGGCGCGCGGAGGCCGTGTTCTGATTACCGGGTGGGTGGGAGGCGGTCTGGCGCCCGATGGCAACGTTCAACCGCCCACCCAGTTTGAGGCTTCGTGCAAATTGACTCCGCAGGGACTCGATCCGCTTGCCAACTCCGGCGAAGTGTGGATGGTTCCTGAAGCTGGATGGGGCTTCGAGCACCCGCTTGATCGCGTGCAATACAACTGCTCGGGCATACCTGCGGTCGTGGAGTACACCAACGGCAAAGGCGAGGTGATTTGGTGGACAGGCTCCACGCCGCTCGAAAATGGCTCCATCGGACGCGCCAATAATCTCGACCTCTTTCTGAATGCGCTTGGCTCGCGCGAAGGCCACCACATTTATTGGGATGAATCGCTGCACGGCGAGACGCGCACGGAGTGGTTTTACGCGAGCGGGCCTGCAATGTGGATGCTGCGTGCAGGTCTGATCGCAATCGCATTGTTGATTCTCTTCAGCTTCAGCAGGCGGCGCGGGCCGGTACGCGACCTTCCCGCTCCCGTGCGCGCCACGCCCGTTGAGTTCCTCGAGGCGCTGGGCTCGCTCTACGCGGATGCCAAAGCCTCAGCAACGGCGGTCGAACTCGCTTATGAGCGCTTCCGCCGCAGGATGGGCGACCTGTGCGGGCTGAAAGGCGCGAAGATGAGCGCGGAGGAACTGAGCCGCGCGTTGCGCCGCCGCTTCCCGCAGGCTGCACCGGAACTCGAAAAGGACCTGGCCCATTGCGAAGAGGCCGTGAGCAACGACAAGTTGCCGCCAAAGAGCGCGCTGGCGCTGGTGCAGGCGCTCAGCCGGCACAGCGATCTGCTGGCGGCGGCAGCGCGGGCGGGTCCAGCGCATCGATGAGGATTGCGTGGACCCCAACGATACGATCAACGGAGCTGAAAGCAAGGAGAGCGGAATGACCGAGGAAAGAAACATTGAACAGGGCGCGGCGCCTCAGGCGGCGTCTTTGCCGGCGACCCAACAGTTGCTCGCCTCATCGCGCGCGGAGCTGGGGCGCGTGATCGCGGGCCAGAGCGAGGTGATCGGCGAGGTTCTGGTCGCCGTGCTGACGCAGGGCCACGCGCTGCTTGAAGGCGTGCCGGGAATCGCCAAGACTCTCATCGTGAAGTCGGTCGGCCGCCTGCTCGGCCTCGGCTTTCAGCGCGTGCAGGGCACGCCGGACCTGATGCCCGCCGACATTCTCGGCACTACGATGTTCCGGCCGGGCGCGGATACATTTACTTTTCACGCTGGCCCGGTCTTTACTGATCTGCTCCTCGTCGACGAGATCAACCGCATGCCTCCGCGCACGCAGGCTGCGCTGCTGGAATGCATGGAAGAGCGGCAGGTGACGAGCGACGGCGTCCAGCGCCCGCTTCCGCCCTGGTTCACCGTTTTCGCCACCGAGAATCCGATCGACTTTGAAGGCACCTATCCGCTGCCCGAGGCACAGCTCGATCGTTTTCTGCTGAAGATCAAAGTGAGTTATCCCGCGCCTGAAGAAGAACGCCAGATGCTCGAGCGGCATCACGGAACGGCAGGCGGAAACCTGCTTGAGGAAGCAAAGATCCAGCCGCTCTCTCCTCAGCTTCTGGCCGCCGCGCGCAACGAGATTCGCGCCATCCGCGTCGAGGGCGATCTTTACGGCTACGTTCTCGATCTCGTTCGCCGCACGCGCGAATGGCCCATGATGGCGCTCGGCGCCAGCCCGCGCGCGGCCATCTGCCTGCTGCGCGTGGCGCAGGCCTTCGCCGCCTTCGAGGACCGCGACTACATCATTCCCGACGACGTGAAGCGCGCCATTTTGCCCGCTTTGCGGCATCGGATTCTGCTCAAGCCCGAGGCCGAGCTCGAGGGTTTCGACTCCGATCGCGTGCTCGGCGATGTCGTTGCTGCGGTCGCGGTGCCGCGAGGATAAAGGTGGTATGATGGTTGTATGAAAGAGAAGACTTCAATCACACTTTCATCGGATGTTCTCACCCAGGTGGATCGCAGCGCTGGTTCAAAGGCCTCGCGGTCGGCTTTTATCGAGAACGTGCTTCGAGAGTACTTCAAGGCCAAGGTGCGCGAAGCAATTAACGCCCGAGACCTGGAACTGATCAATGTCAATGCCGATTACCTGAATCGTGAAATGGAAGACGTGCTGAAATATCAGGCGCCGCTCGATTAAGCGATAGAAAGTGGCAAGTTCATGCGTCGAGGCGAGTTGTATCGCGTATCGAAGATTCCGGGCGACCCGAAGAAACACCGAATTGTTGTGATCGTGAGTCGCCAGGCCCTGATCGACTCGCTGTTTTCGACGGTGGTTTGCGCGCCTGTGCTGACTGAGGGGCAAGGCCTTTCAACCCAAGTCAGCATTGGGCCCGAAGCTGGCCTGAAGCATCACAGTTGGGTCTTGTGCGATGGCATTGCAAGCGTTCGCAAGACAGAGCTGACATATTATGTTGGAACGCTGCCAAACTCCAAGTTGGCCGAGCTGGATTGCGCTTTGGCAATGGCGCTCGATTTGCATTTCTAGATTTCCCAATGATCTCTTCATCCCTCCATCCCGGGCTGATCCGCGCCGCATGCGTCCCGCGCGGCCGCTTCGCATTTGGCCTCACTCCGCGCGCCATCTGGCTGTTGGCCGTTGGTCTCCTGTTCGCGCTGCCGGGATTCTTTCGGGCTACCTGGGGATATGGAATGCTCGTCTGGGACGCGCTGGTGCTGCTCGCGGCCGTTCTTGACGGATTGCGATTGCCGGCCGCGCAGCAAATCACCATTGAACGCTCCTGGAGCAACGCGCCCGCTCTCGATAGCGAGACGGAGATCCAACTGGCCGTTGAACATGGCCGTGAAACCACTCTCGAATCCCACCTTGTGGACGATCTGCCGGACGCGCTCGTCGCTGCTCCTGCCACGCGCAATCTGCGCGTCTTTCCCCGCGTGCGCGCAACGCTGCGTTACACAATCGAGCCGCGCGAACGCGGCGATGTCCGCGCCGGAGCGGTTTACATTCGCTACGCTTCTCCTCTCGGTCTGGTGGAGCGCTGGGCCATGGCTCCGCTCGAGCAGCCAGTGCGCGTTTACCCCGCGCTGCGTCAGGGCGAGGATCAGGAAATCTTTCTTGCTCGCGGCCGCCAGATCGATCTGCAGCTTCGCCGCGCGCGCGAGCGTGGCCTGGGCCGCGATTTCGAGAGCCTTCGCGAATACCTCGAGGGCGACGACTTACGCGACGTCTGCTGGACCGCGACAGCGCGCCGCGGCCAGTTGATTACGCGCCGCTATCAGACCGAGCGCAGCCAGGCAGTATGGATCGTGCTCGATGCCGGCCGACTGCTGCGCGGCCGAATCCTCAGCGGTGACGGTGAGTTGGACCGCCGCGGCCACTCCAAGCTCGACTACGCCTGCTCCACCGCCGTAGCTCTCGCGCAACTCGCGCTGTTTTCCGGCGATCGCGTCGGCCTGCTCGTCTACGGCCAGCATGTGCAGCAGCGCGTGCTTCCCGGCCGCGGCCACGCGCATCTGCGGCAAATTGTCGAGGCGCTCGCGCAGGCGCGCGCCGAATCGAGCGAGGCCGACCACCTGCGCGCCACAGCCACGCTCAACCGCTGGCAGCCACGGCGTGCACTGGTCCTGTGGATCACCGACCTGGCCGAAACCGCCATGCGCCCCGAGGTAATCGACGGCGCAATGCAGTTGCTGCATCGCCACGTGCTGCTGTTTGTTGCGATGGCCCAGCCCGACGTCGCAGCCATCGCCAACGCGCGGCCCAAGACTGTGGAAGAAATGTTTCGCGCCTCCGCCGCGCAGGAGCTGACTACGCGTCGTGAATTGCTGCTGGCGCGTCTCCGCGACCAGGGCGCCCTCACCCTCGATCTCGATCCCGCGCAGCTCACCTCCGCGGTGCTGAACCAATACTTGAAGGTGAAAGAACGGGCAATGGTCTAGCGCAAGACCGCGAGGCTATCGCGCGATTTCGCTCGCCGCCCTCACCGGCCGGAAGAGCCACACCAGCAGCAGCGTGAAAAGCAGCCCGCCCACAGCAAATTTGAGCGAGACGGGCGCGTTCGAGGGCGAGAAGAATCCTTCGAGCGAGCCCGCGATGACGAGCAGCGGAATGACTCCGGAGACGAGGCGCGTGGCTTCGACACCGGCCAGAGCGATGGAGTCGCGCCGGCGATAGAGCCCCGGAAACAGCACGCCGTGCGCGAGGCGCAGCCCTGCGCCGCCAGCAAGAACGATGGACGGCAGCTCCAGCGAGCCGTGCGGCGCGACAAAGCTCCACAGGTCAACCGACATGCCATGTTGCGCGCAGGCCACGCCGATCACGCCCAGCAAAATTCCATTGAAAAACATGGAGTAGACCGGCCCGAGGCCGAAAACGATTCCACCGGCGAAGGCCACAAAGCACACGCTCAGATTATTGGTCATGATCGCGCTCGAGGCCACGGGCTCGATGCCGACAATCGATTGCGTCCACATCTCGTGGCGCTCGATGGTTTCGACCATTGCCGGCCCTAGCATGTGGCGCATGAACTGCGGACGCGCCAGCGTCAGTACCGACCCGAGCGATGCACCAGCCAGCGTCATGACCAGAGCCAGCAGCACATAACGGAACTGCCGCTGCACGATGGCCGGGTACTCGTCGCGCAGAAAATAGAAGATTTTCAGGAAGCCTTTGCGCCGGCTGGAATAGATGATATGGTGGGCGCGAGCCAATAACTGGTTGACGTGCTCGGCATAAGCCCGCGCCGTGGAGTCCTGGCGCAACGTGGACAGGTCGCTCGCCGCCTGCCGGTAGAGCAGCGCGGTTTCGCGCAACTCGGCGCGCGAAAGCTGCCGCACGCCGCCCGCCCCGGCCTCACCCAGCAGCGCGGCCAAACGGTCCCAGTAGGGGCGGCGCTTCGCGAGCCACTGATTGGAGAGGATGATCGCCATGGAGCCGATTGGAGATCAGCTTAACATCGACACCCCGGAGCTCGTGGCCATCGAGATGCCACTGGCCGGCATCGGGAGCCGCTTCATCGCCATCCTCGTCGACTATCTCATCTGGGGATTTGTCTTCCTCATCCTCGGCATCGTGGCCGCGATCGTCATTCCCGCGCTGCATTTTTTCGGCGGCGTTTCAGCCAACTGGGCCATCGGCATCTTCGTATTGATCGTCTTCCTGCTGCAGTGGGGCTACTTCGCGCTGTTTGAGGCCTTCGGGAACGGGCGCACACCGGGCAAGCGCGTGGCCCGGATTCGCGTCATTCATCAGTCAGGCCGCGGCATCAACTTTGTGGAGGCCCTGGCCCGCAACCTGGTTCGCTTCGTCGATTATTTCCCGGGCTTCTACGCAGTGGGCATTGTCGCCATCTTCCTCAGCCGGCGCAATCAGCGGCTTGGCGACATGGTTGCCGGAACGCTCGTGGTTCGCGACCGCGAGGTCGATTCGCCGCATTGGGGCGAAAGCGCCGCGCGCACCTTTACCGCGCCGACGCTGATTGCGGGGTCGCCCATCACTCCGGCCGGGTCATCAGGGACGGGTCCGGGTTCGTGGGATGGTCCGCCGCACCTGCGGGTTGTGCTGCCGGCGCCGGCGCTGGCCAAACTCTCCGCCTCCGATCTCGAGGTGCTGGAAGGCTTCTTCGCTCGCCGCCTCGACATGGACCTGACTACGCGCGCTGCCCTGGCCGGCCGCATCGCCTCGGCTCTTTGCGCCAAGTCCGGGCTCGCGATTCCACAGGACACGAGCGTGGAGACATTTCTCGAAGCCGTCGCGCACCAATTCCGCGGGCTGGGGCGGATGAATTGAGCGCAGGCGCCTGGCAGACGGAGTGCGCCCGACGAAATGATTCGCTGCCGGGCACAATGCCGAATTCAAGAGGTATATTAAGATTTTGCCCAGAAACCGGCAGCGGCACCGTGGGCCGAAGCGATTCTTTCAAGAGCAGCCCGGATTTGCGGCAGACATGCCGCACCGGCATTGGGACACGAGGAGAGCAAGAACATGGCCAAGAGCGTGAACAAAGTCATTCTTCTAGGCAACGTAGGCAAGGACCCTGAAATTCGCTCCACCCCCAGCGGCACCATGGTGGCCAACTTTTCTCTCGCCACCAGCGACCGCTTTCAGGACGCGCAGGGCAATTGGCAGGACCGCACCGAGTGGCACAACCTGGTCGCCTTCAAGCGCCTCGCCGAGATTGTTCGCGATTATGTGAAGAAAGGATCCAAACTTTACATCGAAGGCAAGATTCAGACGCGCAGTTGGGAAGACAAGGACACCAAAGCCAAGCGCTACAAGACCGAGATCCTCGTCAACGATTTGTCGCTGCTTTCAGGGCGCGACGATTCCTCGGGCGGGTACAACCGTTCGTCGAGTTCCGCAAACGCCGCGGTAAACGAGGACCAGCGCGTACCTGCCGCCGCGGACGACTTCGCGCAGTCAGCCGAAATCTCCGACGACGATATTCCGTTTTAGGAATCGAGATCAGGGGTCAGGGATCAGGGATCAGTAGGTTGCTGCGGGGGCGTACATATCCTCGCTAAATGGCGAGTCTCGCTCCGCCGCATGGCCGGTGCTCGCGGCCAGGAGAATCCACATGAAGAAGCTCTTTGTCGTTTCACTGCTCGCCGCGTGCATGGCGCTGCCCGCGCAGGAGACGCGCCGCGAGGTGAGCCACGCCACCGGCAATCCGGCCGTCGACACAAAGCCCAACAGCCCCGATGTACCCGATGTCTTTGCCGTCAGCGGCCACCTCGAGCGGATCGTCGTGCTTCGCTTCAAATTTGGAACCGATCTGCTCGCCGGCCTCGAAAAAATGATCGCGCAGGAGAAGGTCAAGAATGCCGTGATCCTCTCGGCCTTCGGATCGGTGCGCGGCTACCAGTTGCACATGGTGTCAAACCGCGACATGCCGCCGAAGATCCTGTTCGTCAAGAACCCCACTGCGCCGGCCGACATCATTGGCATGAGCGGCATGGTCATGAACGGGCGCGTGCATCCGCACATCACGCTGGCCAACGGCGATAAGGCCTTCGGGGGCCATCTCGAGCCGGACACCACTGTTTTCACCTTCGCCGTTGTCACTCTGGGCGTCCTCGACGACTCGATCGATATGAGCCGCTTCGACGATTCGAGCTACCGATAGCCGTGGCCTACGCCGGCGATTCCTTTACCGATTCGCCCAGCGGATCATTGTCCCGGTCCGTGACCTCGGCCAGCGCCGCCAATCGCCCGGCCAACCCATCGGTCCAGCACTTCTCGGGCGCGCGCCAGCTCCAGTTGCCGGTGGGCACTGCCGGCGTATTCATACGCGCCTCCGAACCCAGCTCCAGCAAATCCTGCGCGGGAATAATCGCCATCTCAGCGACGCTCGCCTCGGCTGCGCGAATCAGTGGCCATGCGGGCCGGTTGCCCACCGGACCAACGAGCGCCTCGACAGCCGCACGCTCCGCTTTGCCGGCTGAATTCCACCATCCCTGTGTCGTGTCGTTGTCGTGCGTGCCGGTGTAGGCCACTGTGCTCGTTGTGAATTGCTGCGGCAGGTGCGTGTGCGCGCCTTTGCCGCTGAAACCGAATTGCAGCACCTTCATGCCCGGCATTCCAAGCTCCTTGCGCAGCGCTTCGACCTCCGGAGTGATCAAGCCAAGGTCTTCGGCCACCAGCGGCAGCGGTCCCAGAGCCGCTTCAAGCGCGCGAAACATCTGCAGCCCCGGCGCCTTAACCCACTCGCCCTTGATCGCGGTCACTTCCCCGGCGGGAATCGCCCAGTAAGCCTCGAAGCCGCGAAAGTGATCGAGGCGCACGATGTCGTAGAGCTCCACGGCACGGCGAATGCGGTCGATCCACCAATCGAATCGAAGTCCGTTTGCGTTGGGTGCGGCCAGCACATCCCATCGATAGAGCGGGTTGCCCCAGCGCTGGCCGGTGGGCGAAAAGTAGTCGGGCGGCACGCCGGCGATGCGAATCGGCTTCAAATCGTCGTCAAGCTCAAAGATTCCGGGATGAACCCACACGTCGGCCGAATCCATGTTGACAAAGATGGGCAAGTCGCCCAGGATTCGGATTGCGCTGCGCGCCGCAGCCTTTTGGAGAAGGTCCCATTGTTCGGCGAAGGCGAATTGCAGAACCCGCTCGATGGCTACCTTGCGCATGTGTTCCGCTTCAGCCTGCGCCAGTGCCTGCGGATCGCGCCGGCGCAGCGGCTCCGGCCACTCGGTCCATGCGCCCGTCTTGAACTCACGCCGCAGAACGGCGTAAATGGCGTAGTCGTTGAGCCAGGCTGCCTCATCGCGACAAAACTCCTCGAAATCAGCCCACTGCTCGGCGAGTGCCTCGTCGTCCAGCCCGCGATCGAGAAAATTCCCCGCAGCTTCCTGGAGCAGAGGCAACTTCCGCCGTTCGACTTCATCGAAATCGACAGCTCCGGAACGCCCGGCCAGCCCAGCAATGCGCGCACCGTCAATCCAGCCCCAGTCGGCGAGAAACTCCAGGCTGATAAGCGATGGATTTCCGGCAAACGCCGACGACCCTGCGTAGGGCGAATTGCCATATCCGGTGGGGCACAGCGGCAGAACCTGCCAGACGTGCTGTTTAGCGCGCGCCAGAAATGCGACAAATTCGTGCGCCGCGGGGCCCAGGTCGCCAATCCCGCCACAAGACGGCAGCGAGCTTACGTGCAGCAAAACTCCGGAGGATCGCTGAAACTTCATGGTGCAATTATTCCAGATGGAACGAAGTTCCCCCAGGACCAAGCCGCATTTGAGACACTGTTTCGTGTTCCCATACAGGTCCGTACTGCGATCCAAATCAAAACGAGGTGGCCCTCCGTTGGTCAAGAATCGTTTGCAGCAAATTTGTTTTCTTATCGCTGGCTTGGCTTCGTTTTCGGCTCTGCTCGTGCCTCAGGCCGTCGCGGCCGTCGCGGCCGCTGCGCCTCCGCCGCCCGTAACACTCGCCGCCGGCTGGCGGTTGCAGGACGTGGCCAAGGTCCCGCAATCCGGCGCGCAGGTGTCGTCTGCCGGCTTCGACTCCGGCGACTGGTACGTGGCCACGGTCCCGGGCACCGTGCTTACAACGCTGGTCAACGATCATGTCTATCCCGAGCCGCTCTACGGCGAAAACGAGCGCCCGGAGATCATTCCCGAGAGTCTCGTCCACACCTCGTATTGGTACAGGACCGTTGTTCGCATCCCCAGCTCCTACATGAATCGCCACATCTGGCTGAACTTTGAGGGCATCAACTACTCCGCCGAAGTCTGGGTGAACGGCACGCAGGTAGGCACTATGCGCGGCGCTTTTATTCGCGGCATCTTCGACGTGACCGCGCAAGTGAAGCCCGGCCAGCCTGCCGTCGTGGCTGTACGAGTTACCCCGGAACCGAATCCGGGAGTTCCACACGAGCACACCTTGCGCGACGGCGTCGGTCAGAATGGTGGCGTCACCGCCCTCGACGGTCCCACGTTTCTCTCCACCATCGGCTGGGACTGGCTCGATGCCGTTCGCGATCGCGACACAGGGATTTGGCAAAAGGTTTTTCTCTCTGCCACAGGTTCGGTGGTCGTCAAAGACCCGCTCGTCACCACGGATCTGCCGCTGCCCAAAACCGATTCGTCCGACGTCACCGTCGAGACAACCGTCGAGAACGTGAGCGACCAACCGGTCGATGGCGTGGTGCGCGGCGCGATCGGGAACATCGTCTTCGAGCGCCAAGTTACGCTTGCGCCGCACAGCTCACAACAAATTACCTTCGACGCGAAGAACACGCCGGCGCTCCACATCGACCATCCGTGCCTGTGGTGGCCCAACGGCTACGGCGCGCAGGAAATGTACAAACTGCGCCTTGAATTCAGGACCGGCAGCGCCATCTCCGACGCACAGGATGTGGACTTCGGCGTGCGAAAAATCAGCTACTCCGTTCCCGGCACCGACACGCTCACCATCTCTGTAAACGGAGTGCAAATCTTCATCCGCGGCGGCGACTGGGGTCTGGACGAGGCCCTGAAGCGCATCCCGCGCGCACGGCTCGACAGCGAGATCCGCCTCCACAAGCTCGCCAACCTCAATCTGATTCGCAACTGGGTGGGCCAGAGCACCGGCGAGGACTTCTACGAGCTCTGCGACAAGTACGGCCTCCTGGTGTGGGACGAATTCTTCCAGCCGAATCCCCTCGACGGCCCCGATCCCAACGACATTCCCACCTACATCGCCAATGTGCGCGACAAGATTCTGCGCTACCGCAACCATCCGTCGATCGTCTTGTGGTGCGCGCGCAATGAGGGCGACCCGCCGCCGGAGATCGACGCCGCTCTGCGCACGCTGCTCGCCGAGGTCGATCCCACACGACTCTATTGGCCGAATTCGACCGATGGCCCGGGCGTGCGCTCGCACGGGCCGTACTATTGGCGTGCGCCGCGCGAGTTCTATACCGTCACCGACGATTTCTTCAAGACCGAGACGGGCAGCATTTCCGTGCCCACTCTCGAATCCATCCACGGCATGATGCCCCAAAAAGACTGGGAGACGATTGATGACGATTGGGCCGCTCACGATCTGGCCAAAGGCAACCAGCACGGCGATCTGTTTCCGCTCATTCTCGCCGGCCGCTACGGCGCCTTCCGCAACCTCGCCGACTTTGTGCGCAAGGCGCAGATGGCGAACTTCGAGGCCTTCCGCGCCATGTATGAGGGCCGCAACGCGCTGCTCTTCCATCCCACAACGGCCGTCATCACCTGGATGAGCAATCCCGCACAGCCCAGCTTCGTGTGGCAGCTTTACCACTACGATCTGGAGCCGATGTCTTCCTACTTCGCCGTGATGCACGCGTCAGAACTGATACACATTCAGTTCAACGAGGCCACGGGCGATGTGCAGGTGATCAACAACAAGCCCGAGCCGGTGAACGATCTGCTCGCGCATGTCGCCGTCTACAACCTCGACGGCTCGCTCTCCTGGGAGCACGAAACCAAACTCACCGCCGATCCCGATGTTGCCACCGATCTCGGGCCCATCGACTTTCCTGCAGCGGTTTCATCCGTCCACTTCATCAAGCTGGATCTGCGCGATGCCGCGGGTCAATTGATCTCGACCAATTTCTATTGGCGCGCTCTGCCCGGCGATCCCGATGACCTGACCGCGCTGAACCAACTGCCCATGGTCAAGCTGACCGCAAACGTGGAAATGCCAAAAGAAAATGCAGCGGGCCAACGCAGATTGCGGGTCTTACTGCACAACCCAACGAAGAGCATTGCACTGATGGCGCATGTGCAATTGCGGCGCAAATCCGGCGAACGCGTGCTGCCCGTCTTCTACAGCGACAATTACGTCTCGCTGGTTCCCGGGGAAACAAAAGCGATCGAGGTCGAAGCCGCAGCGAGCGAGTTCAAGGGCGAAGCGTCGCTGATCGTTGTCGATGGATGGAATGTGACCGTCGCGCTAGCCTCGTTTCCAGGCGGATCGATCGCACCGAACCTCGACGCCCAACCGGATCGTTGGCCTGCAACAGGGTTGCCCGTCGCAACGACTGGCCTGCGCTGACTGCTGCTGCGAACACAGATAAGAAGGCCCGCAACCGATGGCTGCGGGCCGTCTGTTTGCAAAGATTTTGCGTCTACATGCCCGGCGCTTGCTGCCCCTGCGCCTTAGCGTTGAGGACGACAAGCTTGTGCTTCTTGTAGTCGTTCCACACGCCGCTCATAAACACGCTGAAAGCCTCATTGCGGCGCTGGTCAAGGAATTGATCCCGAGTTTGGTCGAAATTTTTAGAAATCTCGTCGGGGGTCGGCTCCTGCTTGTTGTCAATTTTCGCTACCACCCCCGTGCGGCCGGCGTCAATGGGCCCGCTGATCGCGCCTACGCTCATGTCGAACAGTTGTGGCGCCACCTGGCCCACTTCGCCAAAATCAGGCACCTGCCCGTTTTCGCCCACCATGTCGCTTGTCTTCACCGTCGCGCCCACGGCCTTCGCCGCTTTGGCCAGATCGTTCGACGCCTTCGCCTGATCGGCCAGCGCCTTCGTCTTCTGGCTCAGCAGTACAGGAAGCTGCTCCTGGCGGTAGTCGTCGAGCACGTGGCTCTTCCAGTCGGCAAACGATGGCGCGTGCGCCGGGACGATGCCGGTCACCTGGAAGATCGCGTAACCTTCGCCTGTCGGCGCCGATTGCGGCGGGTCGCCCTGCTTGGCCTCGAAGGCCTTGGCCAGAATCTGCGAACTGTCGGGCAGCGCGGCAATCACGCCGTCGTGCGCCACAGGATCCGTAGTCACGACATCCAGATGGTGCGCCGCTGCCGTCTTTTCCAGGCCGGTCTTGATCGCTTCGCTGGTGAGTTGCTGCGCATAATTGTCCTGCGCCGCAGTTTCTGCCTGGCGCATCAACGCCGCAACAATAGTTGCTTGCACTTCGCTCAGCGGCTGCGTGTGCGCCGTCTGCCGCTCCTCCACCTGCACAATGTGGTAGCCGAAATTGGTCCTGACAATTGCAATGTCACCAATTTTCTGAGTAAAGATCGCATTGTCGAACGCCGGCACCATCTTGCCCCGCTGCGCAAAGCCCAGCTCGCCGCCCGTATCCTTGCTCCCCGGGTCGTCGGAATACTTCTTCGCCAGGTCGGTCCAGCTTCCGCCCGCCTGGAGCTGCTTCAGAATCATCTCCGCCTTGGCTTTGGCCGCGGCATCGGTCTTGGCGTCGGCGTTCGGCGGAACACTGATGAGAATGTGCCGCGACTTGGCCTGCTCCGGCACGGAATAGTCGGCGACGTGTTCGTTGTAGTACTGCTGAACGGCCTGCTGGTTCGGCGGTTGAACGCCGCCCGGAATCTGGCTCTCGCTGAACGCGAAGTAGGTGATCTTGCGCTCCTCCGGCACTGCCTGCGCGTAGCGCGCCGCGTTCGTCTTGAAGAACGCTTGCAGGTCGCTGTCGGAGGGGTTGATGGTCTTGCCCAGATCTTCAGCCGAGATCACCGCGTAATCGAACTTGATCTTGATGTTCGCTTTGCGATAGGTATCGCGGACTTCCTGGTCGCTCACCGTGACTCCGGCGGTGATGAACGCCTGCAGCCGCTGGATCGTAATCTCGTTCTTGATCTCGTCTTCGAAATCCGTCACGGACTCGTGCAGCCGGTCGTCGATCAACTGCTTGTAGGCATCGTCGCCAATGTAGGTTCCGTTGGGGTAGAGAACCTGGCCCGTGGGGCCGGTGCGCAGATACTTGCGCACATCGTCGTCGGTCGGGTAGATCCCCAGCTTGTGCGCCTCCTCGAGCATCACCTGCTCCTGCACCAGTTGCTGGCCCACCTGCTGCTCGAACATCCGCACGATCATCGGATTGCTCGCGTATTGCGGATCGCGCTGCCGCAATTGGTTCTCGGTGATCGCCTCCACGCGCGCCTGGCTGATGGAGTCGCCCGACGACAGGATGCGGCTATACCAGTGCGGATAGACGACGGCGTATGTGTCGGGCGAAGAGGATCCCACTCCGCCCAGGCCGGGAATCAGGTACAGCACCATGGTGACCGAAGCTGCGCCGATGACGACTACGATCAGCGCCTTGACCATGCGATTATCTGTTTGCAGGAAACGAATCATGGATGGACTTCAACCTTCAACTCTCTGAGCGCTGGCAGGGGAGAGCCGGCGGGCGGCAGCACGGAATCTGCTGCGTGCGCGGCGCGCCTGCGGATGCGCAAATTTCGCTCGATACGACTCTGCCATTATAGGGTATCGGCCGCCGCGCGCGGATCGTTGCTATCTCCCAACGCAAAACGGGCATCCCGCCTGGGCGGGATGCTCGTCTCCGTTGCCGTTTTCTCGTTC
Organism: Occallatibacter sp.; assembly: GCA_049517515.1. Lineage (GTDB taxonomy): Bacteria > Acidobacteriota > Terriglobia > Terriglobales > Acidobacteriaceae > Telmatobacter. Next base: position 32,674 of record JBEKSA010000018.1, on the reverse strand, counting down.
CCTTGGTCCCTTGTTCCCTTGGTCCCTTGTTCCCTGCTTCTCTTTACCGCCAGTAGTACACGCCGCCGACCAAATAGTAAGGCCGGTAGTAAACCGGCGGATATCCGTAAGGGTAGGGCGCATAGCCGTAGCCGGCGTAGTAGCGCGGTCCGTAAGGCGAACGCCGGTAGAGGCTCGGCCCGCCGGGATACAGTCCCTGCGCCAACCGCGCCGCTTCTTGCGCACTCACCGGGTTGACAGTGATTGGCGCATTGACGTGGAACGTGACCAGCGCCTCGGCGGGAATCCAGACGCGCGGTCCGGACGAGGCAGCAGAAGCCGCTGTGCCTCCGGCCGCGCCGGCCCCAGCGCCGATGGCGCAGCCTGGGCCTCGGCCCACTGCGCAGCCAATGATCGCGCCAATCAGAGCCCCGCCCACTGCGTTGCTCACCGTCTGGCCGGCTTTATTCGGTCCCTTCACTTTGAATTGATCGGTATTGAGCGGATAGCTTTGCCCGCCCAGATCGAGCGAAGTGAGCGCGAGCGCCAGCACGGAGCTGCCAGCCAATTTGCCCGAGCCCTCATTGTTCACTTCCGTCACTACGCCGTGCACGATGGCGCCCCGCGGAACGGCCAAAACGCCGCCCGCGACCACATCCTGAATCACTGTAAACTGAACCGGCTCGCCGTTCTTTGCCCGCTTACTATCCACCGGTTCGCTGGTCCGCACCTGCAACAGGGTTCCCGCGGGAATGGTCACAGGTCCTCTGGCAGGCTGGTACGCAGGCGCCTGAGGTGCGGGCTGGTACTGCGGGTACGGCGGATATTGTGAAGTCTGCGGACTCTGGTACTGCGGCCGCGCCGGCGGTGGCGGAGGATACCCGCCCTGCTGCGGATACTGCGGCTGCTGCGGATAGCCGCCCTGCTGCGGATAATTCGGTTGCTGCGGGTTGTTCGCCGGACCCGGCGGTGGCCCTTGATCCTGCGGATTTGCGTCCGGCGCAGGACCCGGCGGCGGCAAGTTTGCCATTTGTTTCTGCGCCTGCGACTGGTCAGCATCGGGCACATCACCGGTGTCGGGAGCCGGTTGCGGGCTTTGCGCATCCGGACCCGGATTGCCGATCTGCAAATTGTTATGCACTTTGGTCACGCCGTCCACGTGCGCGGCGATCGACTCGGCCAACTGCTTTGACGCATCGGTCGAAACCGTTCCTGAAAGCGTAACCTCGCCCTGGATTGTGGCCGCTGTGATCAAGTCATTCTTCAGCGCCGCCGAAGCGTCCAGAGCGTGAACCACGTCCATCTCAATCTGTCCGTCGGTGCGCTGGCCTTGTTGCGCCGCCGGCTGACCTTGAGGCTGCGCCGGTGCGCCCGCATCCTGCGCAAGCGCGAACGCGGTGCACAGCACGGCCAACCCCATCCATGCCATGAGCTGCGTACTCATCTTCTTTATCAATTTACGATTCAGGGTACGATTCATTTTCATTTCTCCTGGTTCTCCTCCGTCATGACCGGCGGCGAAAACTCACGCCGGGTGAACGGTTTTTTCGAACTCGCTTCATCGGCTCAATCCGTTAGACGAGACTCGCCTGAGCCTGTTAACTGCTTAAACCCCGCCTCCGGGAAAAAGTTTCCTAGGCCAGGGCTTCGCTGACGGCTGCGCCCAAAGCCTTTAGCCCTGACGCCACGTCGGCTCCCAGATGCACCCGGAGGGCCCGGCGTCCGCGCGATTCCAGCACCGCCAGATCGCCCGCCGCCTGTGCATCGATTACCACGCCAAAGCTGTACTTCTGGCCCGGAATGCTCAGGTCCTCGGCGTGGTCCGCGGTGATCTGCAGAAAGACCCCCGTGTTCGGGCCGCCCTTGTAGTCCTGGCCGGTGGAGTGCAGAAAGCGCGGCCCAAAACCGAGGCATGTGGCCACATGTTTTTGATCGCGCACCTTGTGCCGGAAGCTCTGGATCGCTACCTCGTTCTCCTCAAACATGGGCAGGAAAGCCAAAGTCGCAAAGTAGTCACCGGCGCCAAGTTGATCGAGATGCGCGCGCAGAATTCCGGCCAGTGTTGCGCTCGGCGCGGCGCCCTTCAACTTCGCGGCATACGCATCGTTAGCGTAGAGCGCGAATGGAGTTGCCGCATCGCCTTTTCCCGTGAAGAACGGCGTGCGCTGCGGCAGCTTGCCGCTCTTCTCGTACTCCGAGGTCAGCGCGCGCGTCTCCACCTTCGCTGCTTCCACATCCGGCTGGTTGAAGGGATTAATGCCAATTACCGAGCCTGCCACGGCGGTCGCAATCTCCCAAGTGAAGAACTGCCCGAAAATTTCGTAGAGATCTGTAATTTCAAAATAGACCACCGGATGGCCCGCGGCTTCGAGAGCCGCAACCTTCGCATCCTGACTCGCGTCGGCCGTGCCCTTCAACCGGACATACGCAAACACGCGGTCTTTGCCATACACGCTCGGCGGGCCGATCGCCTCGCGATCCACCGGCGTAATTCCCTTCCCTTGCTTGCCGGTCGATTCGGCGATCAACTGCTCCAGCCACGCGCCCAGGTCGTGGATCTCTGGCGAAGTGAAAATGGTGATCTTGTCGCGCCCGGCATTTGCTGCCGTGCCCAGCAACAGGCCAAGCTGCACGCCGGGATTGTCCGCCACGGGCAGCTTGGCAGCAGCCACTGCCTTGGCTGCTTCAGCCAACAGCGTTTCAACGTTCAGCCCCGCCATGGTCGCCGCCACCACGCCAAAGTTAGAAAGCGCGGAGTAGCGTCCGCCAATCTGCGGATCGCCATAGAAGATGCCCCTGAAGCTGTCCGCCTTCGCTACCTGCTCCATCTTCGAGCCGGGGTCGGTGATGGCCATGAAGCGGCTGCCCTCCTCCTCGGCGCCTACGGCTCGCCGCATCTCGTCGAAGAAAAACTGCTTCAGGATATTCGGCTCCAGCGTCGAACCGGATTTGCTCGCGACCACCACCAGTGTCTCGGCCAGGTTCACAGCCTTGCAGGCAGCCTTCACCTGCGCCGGGTCGGTGGAGTCGACGATGCGCAGCTCGGGGAACCCCGGCTGCGGACCAAACGTCTTGGCCAGCACCTCGGGGCACAAGCTCGAACCGCCCATGCCGAGCAGCAGAACCGATTGGAAGTCGGAGCTTTTCACATCGCCGCCCAGCTCCGCGAGCGATGCCAGGTCCTTCTGCTGCCGCTCGACAATGTCGATCCAGCCCATCCACTGCTCCTCGCCGTCACGAGTCCACAGGCCGGGATCCTTTTGCCAAAAGCGCTCGATTTTCTTGTTGGCTTGCCAGTCGGCGGCGGCCGCGTCCACGGCCCCGCGAAGATCGGAGGAAACTGCGTATCGAAAGCTCATATCACCTTAGATTCTGCCTGAAAGGCCGGGTTGCAAAGCTAGAGATTGTGCAAAAGTTCGGGGCGGCGCGGATCTCGACGCGCCGACCGTTTCTCCCGTTACGCAGCTGTCGCCGGCCAATTCGGCGTAATGCGGATGAGTTCGAGCCTATCGCCCGCACCACTCGCGTCTTCGAGCACGAACTCCGGGGAAGCCGCAGGCACGGCCACAATTCCGCGCGGCGGCAAATCGACTGCCTCAAACCCCGCTCCCGCAATCCGCGCCGCGCCGTTGGCCGCGAACAGGTATGCCAGCCCGCGCTTTCCGCCAGGGCCGCGCAGGCTTTCGCTCGTCCGGCTACCGTTTACGGGAATTCGCTCGATGCGAAAGTAATCGACATCGATCAGCACGGTGCGGTCGGCAAGCTGGCGTGGGGCCACTTTTCCCGCGCGTGTCGCGAGCTTCGTCGCTTCAAGCGACTTCTCAATGTGCAGCTCGCGCGGCCGTCCGTAATCGTACATGCGGTAGGTCAGGTCGCAGTTCTGCTGCGTCTCCAGCAAAATCGATCCCGGCCAGATGGAGTGCACTGTCCCGGCATCGACAAAGATCATGTCTCCGGCAGCGACCGGCAGCATATTCAGCCTCGCCTCCAGCGTCCCCGCGTGAATGCTTTCCCGAATTTCGTCCAGTGTCGTCCCCGGCTTGACCCCGACTGCAACTTCCGCTCCCGGGTCGGCTTCAAGCGCGTACCAGCACTCCGTCTTGCCGCGCGGCTGACCATACTTCTGCGCCAACTTATCGTCGGGATGCACCTGAACGCTCAGCTTTTCCTTCGCGAAAATGGTCTTGATCAGCAGCGGCGAGTCTGTCACAGGCGCATCGGCACCGAGCAACGCATCGTGCTCTTCCAGGAACAACGCGCCCAGCCGCTTCCCAGCATGGCGGCCTGTCGCAACCAGGCAATCGTCGCCCGTGAGCCAGACTTCGCCAATTGGATCGGCCTCGGCCACGCGGTCATACCAGGGGCGCAGATCGCGGAATCCCCAAACCCGCGCCGTAAACTCTGGCTCGATGCGAAACGGCGCCAATTCTGTCACTGGAATTCCCTCTGAATGCTGCCCCGGCTCTCTTGCCATCCTCACTCTAGCAGACGAGTCGGCGGGCTCAGGTAAACTCACCGCGAAACTCATTTTGCGGAGAAAAATCCGTCCGCGAACAGGAATCCAGCGGCTATTCTCATTCCATGCCGCATTCCGCGATCTTCAACGACATGTTCCAAATGCAGCTTCCCCTTCTGGAGAAGCTGCTTCGTCCCGCCATCGTCTACCTGGCGCTGGTGGTGCTGCTGCGCCTGTTCGGCAAGCGCGAGCTGGCGCAGCTCAACCCGTTCGACCTTGTCGTTCTGCTCTCCCTCTCGAACACCGTGCAGAACGCCATCATCGGCAACGATAACTCCGTCTCCGGCGGAATCATTGGCGCCTTCGCTTTGCTGGCCGTCAACTGGCTGGTGGTCCGCGCGCTCTTCCGCTCGCCAAAGCTCACGCGCATGTTCGAGGGCCGCTCAGCGGTCCTGATCCTCAACGGCCAAATCGATCACAAGGCAGTGCAGCGCGAGTCGCTCACCCGCGAAGAGCTTCTTGATGTCATTCACCGCCAGGGATTCGACAGCATCCAGAAGGTGCGGCGATGCGAGCTGGAGCCCAACGGAACGTTTTATGTCGAGGCCTACGAGCCGTCGCCCGCCGACCAGCAGCATGCCGAGTTGCTGGCCCGCCTCGACGGGCTACAGCGCCAAATTGCCGCGCTCCACCCGCAGGCGGCGGGAGATTAGTTGCGTTGTTCTGTTGCAGCCGGTGCGCGGTTCGCCCACGGTTTGTCAGGGCATTTTCGGAATACACGTAGACTTGTTGAGTGCATTGGAAGGTGGCTTTAACTTACACCCCGCAGACGAAGACCTGTCTGCCCCCCCTGCAACGTGCGCAGACCCCGGTTGGGGAAAAAGCCACTTGAGTGCGTGCTTTCGGTCCACAGCAATTGCAGAAAATGCTGTAATCTTGGCGCAGCATGAACAGACCAGCTCTACTGATTGCCGCTTTTTCCCTTCTCTGCTCTCTTCAGTTGCTCGCACAAAAGAAGGCTCCGCCCAGGGCGATCCGTTTTCAAGGCGCGCCCCAATATACGCAGGAGGAGTTGCTCGCGGCCGCCGGCCTCAAACCGGGCGCGCGCCTGAACACCAACGACGTAAAAGCGCACGCCAAGCAGCTCAACGATACGGGCTTCTTTGCGGTAGTCAGGTTCAGCAACGACAGCAAGGGACTTCTCTTCTCTTTGACCCCGTCCAGCCAGCTTTTCCCCGTGCATCTCGACAATCTGCCGCTCAAGCCGGGTAAAGATCTCGACGACAAACTCCATGCGCGCTTCCCGCTCTATCACGGTCTCTTGCCCGTCAGTGGCTCTACGCTCGAAGGGATCCGCCAAACGTTTGAAGAAATGCTGGCGGGCGAAGGCTTGAAGGCGACGGTAAAAGCGGCTCTCACCAGCGACCTCGGCCCCAGGAAGATTACGGCGATGAACTTTACGATCACCTCGCCGCCGGTGCGCATCGGCCCAATCCAGCTAGCCGGCGTCTCGCCCGCCATGCAAGCAAAGGTCAATACTCTCGTCAACGGCCAGACAGGAAACGAGTTCGATACAGAGAACACCGCAATCGGGCTCGAGCGCTCCTTCGAGGATCTCTACCAAGACCAGGGTTACGCGGCCGTCAAAGTCGAGGTGAGCCAGATCGATCCTCCGATCGTCTCGGGCCAGTCCTCAGATCTGGCCATCGAAATACCCTTCTCGGTCACGGTTAGGGAAGGTGGGGTCTACAAGCTTGGCACAATCAGTTATCCGGCAGATGCACTGGCTTCGCGCGCGGAGGTTGAGAAGCTCCTGTCCAAGTATCAGGCCGGTTCCGGCAGGCCGCTCGATCAGTTTCTCCTGGCCGTCAACGACGCCTATCATGCCAGGGGCTATCTCGATTGCTCCGTCGTCTCTCACGCTTCCTTCAACGAAGCCACACACATCGTCGATTACACCGTCGAGATCGATCCCGGACCGCTCTATCGCATGGGCGCGGTTCAATTCGATGGCGCTCCCGATGCGATGGCCGCCAGACTCACGCGCCTCTGGAAGATGGCGCCTGGCGAAACGTTCGATGAAAGCTACGTCTCGGGCTTCGCGGCACGCGCTGAAAAGCAGGACCGAACCCTTTCAAAATGGATGCAATCCGTCATCACGACCTACGATATAAAGGCCGACGCGGCCACGCATCAGGTCAACTGCATCTTCCACTTCGCCAAGGCCATGCAAGGCGGGCGGTAGGGCGCGACTGCCTGGACGGCCAGTCCCGCAGCTGCCTTAATGGCAAATTACTCCCACTCGATCGTGCCCGGCGGCTTCGACGTTATGTCGTATACCACGCGGTTGATGCCGCGCACTTCGTTCACAATGCGGTTGGAGAGGCGCTTCAGCAGATCGTATGACAGTGGCGTCCAATCGGCGGTCATGCCGTCTTCCGAATGCACGGCGCGGATGGCGCATGTATAGGCGTAGGTGCGCTGGTCGCCCATCACGCCCACGCTCATCACCGGCAGCAGCACGGCGAAGCTCTGCCAAATCTTTGTGTAAAGCCCGGCAGCCTTGATCTCGGCGACAACGATCTCGTCCGCCTCCTGCAGCAGGGCCACGCGCTCCGGCGTCACCTCGCCCAGAATGCGCACTGCCAGTCCCGGCCCCGGAAACGGCTGCCGGCTCAGGATCTCCTCAGGCATGCCTAGGTCGCGCCCGATGCGGCGGACCTCGTCTTTGAACAGATCGCGCAGCGGCTCTATCAATTTGAGCTTCATCCGCTCGGGCAGGCCGCCCACGTTGTGGTGGCTCTTGATGGTCTGGCTCGGCCCCTTCACGCTCGACGACTCGATCACGTCGGGATAAAGAGTGCCCTGCACCAGCCAGTCGACACCGCCCGTCTTCTGCGCGATGCGATGGGCCTCGTCCTCGAAGACGGCGATAAACTCCGCGCCGATTCGCTTGCGCTTCACCTCGGGATCGGTTACGCCGGCCAGCCGCTCCAGGAACCGCGCACTCGCATTCACCGCCACGATATTCAGGCCCAGCTTGCCGCGCAGATTCGCCTGCACACTCGCGAACTCGTTCTTGCGCAGCACGCCGTTGTTCACGAAGATGCAGGTCAGCCGGTTGCCGATCGCCTTGTGCACCAGCACCGCCGCCACTGAGGAGTCCACGCCGCCTGAAAGCCCGCAGATCACATGCCCCTCGCCCACCTTCTCTCGTATCGAGGCCACGGTGCTCTCAATAAGGTGCGCCGGCGTCCAGTCGCCGCGCGCTCCGCAGATGGTGAGGAAGTTCCGGATAAGTTGCGGCCCCAGCGGCGTGTGGTGCACCTCGGGATGAAATTGCACCGCCCAAATGCCACGCCCCTCATTGGCAATGCCGGCCAGCGCGTTGGACGTGACAGCGATTCGGCGAAAGCCTGAGGGCAGCGTAGCCGCCTCGTCGCCGTGGCTCATCCACACTTGAATCGTCGGTGGCAGGCCCGCGAACAGCGGCGTCGACAGGTCCTCCAGAGTTACTTCCGCGTGACCGTACTCGCGCTTGGGCGCGAAGAGCACTTTGCCGCCCAGGTGATGCACGATGAAATGAAGTCCGTAGCAAACGCCCAGCACCGGCACGCCGAGCAAGAGAATCTGCGGGTCGGCTGCCGGAGCGTCCACGTCATACACCGACGAGGGCCCGCCGGACAGGATCAATCCGATCGGATTCAGCGCCCGAATCTCGGCCAAAGGCGCCGTGCACGGCAACACTACCGAAAATACATTCTGTTCGCGAATGCGGCGCGCGATGAGCTGCGTATACTGCGACCCAAAATCGAGGATGACAATTGTCTGGGTGTCCACGCTCCAGTGTGGCAGGGCCGGTGCGGGATGTAAAGAACCGAACTCCATTGACCCTACCGGGGACCGCGCCGTTGACCTTTCAATCCTCTGCGCGTCCAAATGCCGAAAGTTGCCCCAAAACTCAAGGCCTCGCTGACCTACTTGCGGGCCAGGTGCGTACGATCGGCTGCAGCAGCCGGAAAGCAAAGTATTTACCAGTCCGAGGGGTAAACTAGGCACAACCCGCCCTCGCCTTTTACAATTCATCAGGGACTCCATCCCAACCCAGCACTGCTCGGGAACGATGAAACTTGGCGGCTCACACCTGACCAGGATGAAGGAATAGCATGAAGTTCACGAAATTCGGCAAGGCGCTTGCGATTGGCGCTCTTTCGGCGGCCATCGTATTTGGCGTGACGTCTTGCGTTGAGAGTTATACGGTTGGCTTCTTGTATGTGACGGGAACCGTCAACGTCTCCACCGGCAATAACGGCATTGTTTCCGGCTTTAAGATCGATCACAACACGGGCCGGTTGACGCCAATCAACACGCTGCCTATTGCCTCCGGCGGAGCCAACCCGGTTCGCGCCGTGTTGACCCTCGGTAGCCGTTTCCTTTATGTCCTCAATCGCGGAGTCAACGCCTCGGGCAGCGGCAACTGCTACGGCACCGGCGCCAACGCTTGCCTCAACTCCAACGTCACGCAGTTTGCGGTTGGCGGAAATGGCACCCTGACACCGCAAGAGACTTTTTATACCCAGGGCATCAACCCGTTCCGCATGTTTGCGGATGCCTCGGGCAACTATCTTTTTGTCCTGGATCACGACGCACCCGACAATGCCAGCCCGTCGAGTACTGACAACTGCGCGCTTGCCCTGGGAAGTTCGGTCACCACCTGCGGCGACATCACCGTCTTCAAGATCGACCAGAACACCGGCCGTCTTTCCCTGGTTGTGAATGCCCAGGTAACGGCCACCACCAGCGGCCAGCCGATCACCTATTTTCCAGTTCCCGCCAATCCGGTCGATTTTGTGTTGTCCAGCGGGACCGTTCTGACTCTCGCCGGCGCGCCCAATCCCACCGGTTACCCGTACACGGGTGGCATTCTCGCCTTCCCATATAACTACGCGAGCTCTTCTGGACAGTTAACGCTCAGCCAGAACAGTTCCCAGCCGCTCGGTATTCATCAAGGCACAGCCATTGTTCAGACTGGGGGCGTCGTTTACGTTCTCGATAACGAGCCCATCACCGTCACGTTTAACGGGACGACAACCACCTCGCAAAGCCAGATTCTGCCCTACACGTTGGCTACGGGCGGCGCACTTCAGGCGGAACCGAGCGGCGCGGTTCCCGATGACCCCACTCTTGCCAACCCCATCTATATCCTGCTCGAGAACAAGGGCAAGTTTGTCTATCTCGCCAACCAGGGGAACAACGTCACGGGGCCGAATCCGAATAGCGGGATCGCCGGGTACTTTCTTACCAACACACCCGCATTCCAGTTAAGTTTCATCGCCGAGGAGCCGTTCGGCTCCGGATCGGGTCCGCAGTGCATTGTGGAGGACCCCTCCAACCAATTCATCTACGAAGCCAACCAATACGACTCCACGGTTACGGGAAGGGTGCTCGATCCGAACACCGGCGATCTCAACGATTTGCGTGTTACCCAGACCTACAATCTCCAGGGCCCGGCGACGTGGTGCCTGGTTGATGGGCGCACAAGTTAGTGCCGCGCCGCGTCCGCCCGCCGCGAGAAGGCAGGGTCTGGCGGACCGGTCCTGATGCCAGGCTAGGATCCGTCCGAAGCCTGCGCGAATTGACGGTCTGTCAGCAGACCTTGGCTGAATGCCGGCGCCGCTGGTTGCTGTTGGCGCCGGAATTCGATTCACAGGGATTCGATCTTTTGACCGGCTTGTTTTGAAGGGCCTGCCTGCAGGCTGCGTGAATGAAAGATGCGCATGAAGTTTAATAAATCGAGCCAGCTTTTGCTGGTCGGCGCGGCCAGCCTGCTGACCGCCTCGCTCGTCACTGCCTGTTCCCAGTTGACGCAAACCTTGACGGTCGACTTTGTTTACGTGGCCTGCTCCAAGGCCGCCGGCACCAATAACTACGGCGAGATCGACGTCTTTGAGATCAACTCCGAATCAGGCCGCATGCGCCAGATTCCCACCTCGCCCTTCCCGTCTCAGGGCCGCAACCCCGTTGCCGAGGCCGTCTCCGTTGACTACGGCAGTCTCTTCGTGGTCAACGAGGACGACAACACCATCGTGCAATTCGGCATTGGCACCGACGGCAAGCTCTATCCGTATAACACCGTGAACACGCCGGGGATTTTTCCCCTCGCGATCGCCGCCAACAAGTCGAGTCTTTTTGTCGTAGACCTGTACCAGCCGCTTCCCATCTGCTCTTCCGCGGAACCCTGCTCCGGCTCGATAGGCGTCTTTCCGCTCACCGCCGCAAGCGGCTCCACGCCCGTTGCCATCGGAGCGCCGGTCACCAACTCAGCCGTCAACGGGCAGTACTGGCCGCTCACGCTCTCCGGCGCCAACGCTTCGCACGTCATCGTCCCCACCGCCGTCAACGTCCTTGCTTCCGGCGCTGATGTCTACGTAACCGCCTACGATTCTTCGGTCACGCCCACCGTCGGCTACGTCTTCGGTTTCTCTGTCGGCTCTGGCGGCGTTCTCACGCCCCTGAGCGGGTCTCCGTTTGCGGCCGGCGTCAAGCCTTCCGCCATCGCCAGCGATGCCACCAGCACCTATGTGTACGTCGCCGACTTCAGCAGCGGAAATGTGCGCGGATACGCCGTAAACACCGGCAACTTGACGCCGCTGGCGGGCAGTCCCTTCCCCGCCGGCAATCAGCCCACCGCCATCATCGTCGATCCTTCCTATCCATACGCCTATGTGGCCAACTCGCTTGACAGCAATGTCACCGGCTATTCGATCTCGTCCAGCGGCGCGCTCACCAGCATTGGCACCTACGCCTCCGGCCTGCAGCCGGTCGCCATTGGAATCGATCCTTCGACGGAACATTTCCTTTACACTCTCAACTTCCTCGACAACACCGTCTCCGGCTTTGAGTTGAGCACCACAAACGGAACACTTCTCGATTCGCAATTGTCTCCCTTCCCGAGCAACGACCAACCGACCGCCGTGGCCGCCATACCGCACAACGGCACAGGAGGCGGCATCCAGCCGTGAGAGCCTGCATTCGCAAAGCTCCGGCAACGGAGTTGGTGGCAATTTCCCCGATCCGGCTTTTACAATGACCACGGGGGCAACATTAACGAGTTTTCTTGGGGCTCCTCTTCACGGGCCCATGACGAAGGAAGCGCATGAAGTTCAGTAAATTGAGCCAGCTTATTCTGGTCTCTGCAATCGGCCTGATCCTGGCCTCGTTCTTGACTGCCTGCAATCTTGTGACGATTGACTATGTTTTCGTGGCCGCCTCTGCGGGCAGCTCGTCGGGCAGCGCCGGACAAATTTACACGTACGCCGTCGACGCCTCGTCGGGCGCACTGCGCACCGCCGCGTCGCCCGTTGACTCCGGTGGCTCCGGCCCGATCGCCTTGGCCACCACCTCAGACTTCTACAACCTCTACGTCGCCAACCAGGGCAACAACTCCGTGGTTCACTTCGCCATCGATAACCACGGCAATCTCATCAAGAAAGACAGCGTCACCCTCGTCAACGTCCCCGTCTCGATTGCCGTGAACGCCGCGGGCACTTATCTGTACGTAGTCTCCGGAACGGCCTCCGCCACGCTCACTGAGTACGCCCTTAGTTCTGGCGCCATTGGCTCTGCCACGGCAACACTCTCTCTCACGGTCCCCGGATTCACCGGCGACATCGTCGTGCCTACGGGCGTTACGGTGCTCGCCAACAGCAACGCCGTCTACGTCACCGCTTATGACAAATCGGCTTACAATCCGGGCGGGATCACCACCAGCAACGCCAATCCAGGCTGGCTCTATGGTTATGCTGTCGGCTCAGGCGGCGCAATGACTGCGGTTTCTGGCAGCCCCTATCAGGCCGGCGTCAAGCCATCTGCCCTGGCCACTGACCCCGTCAGCCGATTCGTCTACGTCACTGACTTCGCCTCCAACCAACTGATCGGGTACACGGTGCTGTCCACTGACGCGCTGCAGTTTATGATCAACGGCCCCTTCAGAACCGGCAACGAGCCGACGTCCATCGTCATCGATCCGCGTGGGATCTTCATCTACCTCAGTAACTCGCTGGATGAGACGGTCTCGGCCTACTCGATTGCACTACCGACTGGCACGCCTTCGGCCGACGTCAGCGTCACCGGCACCGCCGCAACCACGACTGACACCGACCCGGTGTCGATCATTGTCGACCCGGCGCTTGGCCGCTTTGTTTACACCGCCAACTATCTGGGCAACTCCGTCTCCGGATTCAAGCTCAATCCGAGTGACGGAACCATCGAGCAAACGCAGGCAACGCCCTACCCCACTGGCGCGAATCCGAGAGCGTTAATCGCCATTCCGCACGGCAACCACGCCCTGTCAACCCCTCAGTAGCGGCGCTGACCATCCGCATCAAGAAGAGCCCAGCCCTCGCGGCTGGGCTTCTTGCTTGCCGCAAGTTGCAATGGGCGGCAAGCGGAAAAGCGGACCTCGATCCAAATTGGACCTTCGGCGTTTGACCTCGACCCCCTACTCCTTATTCCCTGCGCCCTCGCTTTTCACCACCGTCGTCGCATGCATCCACTCGCGCAGTTTCCGCTGCGCCGGCTTTTCGATAAAGTGGAGCGCGAAAACGGCGAGCGCAATCAGCAGAACGTAGCTGATCCAGGGATCGAAGCGGATCAAGCCCAGCGCATCCAGCACGTGCGAGCCGTGAATCAGGTTCCACAAGTTGAAGTGCAGCAGGTAGAGGCAGTAACTTGCCTCGCCCACAAAAACCAGCGGACGCACTCCCAGCGCGTGCGCCAGAGGGTTCCTGCCTGCCAGCCCCAGAATGATGCAGCCAAATAGCGGCATCAGCAATCCATCATGGATAATCGCGTAGGGCACCAACGGCCCCATGCTCAGCAGTCCATAAATCCCGCCAAACCCGATGATCCCGAGCCACAGGCGCAATTGCGCTGTGCGCTCGATCATCCGGTCCAGGTCAGCCAGCATCACGCCGAAGATGAAGCTGAATACATGCGTGTAGGGCGTATATTTCAACGCCCACAGCCACGGGCCATAGCTCCACCGGTCCGGCCGCACGATTCCGTCGGGACTGAACGCCATATACAGTGCGCCCGGAACGAGCCCCAGCGCCCACATGCCGGCCATCTTCATCAGGTGCGGCGCCATCCGCTCCGGGCGCTTCCACTTCGCCACCCACGGAAAAATCACGTAATAGGCCGCTTCGGCCGACATCGTCCACGCCGGCGTATTCAAAAACGTCGCCACTGCCGGCACAAACCCCTGCAGCAGCAGCGGCGTCAGCACAACTCCCGTCCAGAACATCGCGTGTGTATGCGTCTGGTACTCCGAGCGCAACAGATTCAGGCTCAGAAGCAGGCTCAGAAAATAGATGGGATAAATGCGCGTGAATCGCGCCTCCCAGAAGCGCTTGCGGTCCAGCTCTCCGTTGCGCGCGCGCTCGGCGTAGTTGTAGGCCAGCACGAACCCCGACAGCAGAATGAAATAGCTGACCGAGATAAAACCGGCGTTGACCACCGGCGCCAGAAAACCAAACCACTGTGGATTGGAAAAGTGGAAGAAGACAATGTTGATGGCCGCGAAGCAGCGCAAGCCTGTTAAAGCTTTCAGCGGTGCTGGCTTACGCGTTTCCACGAACTATTAGACGTCTCCGGACTGACAGACAGCTGCTAGCTCCTAGCCTCTAGCCTCTAGCCGCTAGCCTATTTGTGCTAAAACTGCCGACATGCTCAAGACGAGAGGCATCGGAAATGAATTGGTGACGGCGTAACTCTTCGAATTGGGCCACCCAGGTAAATGCGGGGAAAGCTTGGGGCTAGAAGCTAGAGGCTAGAAGCTGATGCTCACGCCGTCACCAGAGATCCAACCTTCTCGCCCAACACCACGCGCCGGATGTTTCCCGACTGATTCATGTTGAAGACAATCATGGGCAGGTTGTTGTCCTTGCACATGCTCACTGCGGTCAGGTCCATCACCTTCAGGCCCTGTTGCAGAATCTGCATGTACGTGATCTGGTCATACTTCACGGCGTCTTTCACCAGCACCGGGTCGGCGTTGTAAACGCCCTCCACCTTGGTGCCCTTCAGCAGCACATCGGCCTTGATCTCCATGGCGCGCAGGCTGGCCGCGGTGTCCGTGGAAAAGAACGGATTCCCTGTGCCGGCGGCGAAGATCACGACGCGCCCTTTTTCAAGATGCCGGACGGCGCGCCGCCGGATGTATGGCTCAGCAATCTGGTTCATGAACACTGCCGTCATCACCCGGCATTGCACGCCTCGTTGTTCCAGGGCGTCCTGCAGCGCGATCGCATTGATGACCGTGGAAAGCATGCCCATGTTGTCGGCGCTGACCCGGTCCATTTCCTTGGCCTGCTCCTCCACGCCGCGGAAGAAATTCCCCCCGCCCACCACGATCGCGATCTCCACACCCAGCGCGTGCACGTCCGCGATCTCGCCGGTAATCTCCGACACTTTGTCGGCATTCAGACCAAAGCCGCGCTCCCCGGCCAGCGCCTCTCCCGAAAGCTTCAGAACAACCCGTTTGTACATGTCGTTTTCGAGTATCGCACACGCAAGGCGGGTTGCGCTTCCATCACTGCGTCTGTGTCCGCAGCCAGCTCCGTGGCTTCGTGTCCCGATTTGGTTCCCTTGTCACACCGGTCTCAAATCAGGAACCCCCGGCCCCTTTTCCTTCGCTGCACCATGCACAAGGCAAGTTTGCTCCATAGACTTGCCTCATCCGCCCGACCTCGCACGGCTTGACCGCGCCGCATTGGTCGCACTTCAGCGGAATCGCTCGGCAGGGACTTATGGTCGTCAAAACGCAATGCAAGGGCCACGCGTACATCGGTGTCGTGGTCGGGGCCGGCAACGTCCGGCGATATTTCTCCAGAGACACCGACGTCATTGAATTGCACCTCGACCACCTGCTCATCCAGTGCGGCCTGAGTCCCGAATTCTGGCTGGGCCAGACGGAGATTTGCGATCCCCGGCTCTGCGCCTGGCTCGAATCAAAGAACTTCAATGGCCGGCCGGGCGAGGCCCCGATTCCCCTCGCCATGATTCCCTCTGGGAAGAACTGCTTCCGCCTGCAGCCCATCGCGGCCAACCGTCGACCGCGCAACAAGCTCACCCTCGACCCCGTTCACCCTGTCTGACAAGAGCCTGCTTCCTGTGTCCCTGATTTCTGTCCCCTTCCTCCTTTCTTCCTTGGTCCCTCGGTCCCTTGGTCCCTGCCTTGTTACACTCGACTTGCCATGAATCTCAGCCAACTGGAGCAGGAGATTGACCGGCACTTTGCTGCCGGCCCGTCGGCCAGCAACGATCCCGCGGCCATGACCGCCTTCCTCGCCTTGCGTTCCGCGCTGGAGGCAGGCGAAGTCCGCGCCGCTGAGCCTGACGCCGCTTCGCCTTCCGGCTGGCGCGTGAATGCCTGGGTCAAGCGCGGCATACTGCTTGGCTTTCGCCTCGGCGCTCTCGAAGAGATGCCCGCCGCTGGCCTTTCCTTTCCCGGCTTGTCGTACGTCGACAAGCACACCTACCCCGCCCGCCGCTTTACCGCCGCAGACGGTGTGCGTGTGGTTCCCGGCGGCTCTTCGGTCCGCGCCGGAGCCTTCGTGGCTCGCGGCGTCGTCTGCATGCCGCCCATGTACATCAACGTCGGCGCCTACATCGACGAGGGCACACTGGTCGACTCGCACGCGCTGGCCGGTTCGTGCGCTCAAATCGGCAAGCGCGTTCACTTGAGCGCCGCGGCCCAGATCGGCGGCGTGCTCGAGCCGGTCAACGCCAGCCCGGTCGTTATCGAAGACGACGTGCTCGTCGGCGGCAACTGTGGCGTCTATGAAGGGACAATCGTGCGCAAAGGCGCGGTGCTAGCCGCCGGCGCCATCCTCACCCGCGGCACTCCACTCTTCGATCTGGTGAATGGCTCAGTGATTCGGGCCTCCGCCGATCTACCGCTCATCGTCCCGGAGAATGCCGTGGTCGTGCCGGGCGCTCGCACCGTGAACAAAGGCAAGGGCCAGGAATGGGGCCTCAGCCTCTATGCCCCCGCCATCGTCAAGTACCGCGACGATAAAACCGATCTCAGCACCGCGCTCGAAGATTTGCTACGGTAGCCATCATGAGCATCCGCGCCCTCAGGGTGATTCCCATCCTGCGCATCTTCTCTGTGGAGAAGGCGCGCGAGTTTTACCTCGATTACCTCGGCTGTCATTTGGACTGGGAACACCGTTTCGAGCCAACCGCGCCCATGTACATGCAGGTCTCTCGCGACGGTCTCGTGCTGCATCTCTCGGAGCACTACGGCGACGGCGCGCCCGGCGCCAATTTCCAGGTGGACTTCGAGGGCGTGCGCGAGCTGCACACCGAGCTGGCCGCCAAAAACTACCCATACTGGCGGCCCGGCATCACCGAAACATTCTGGGGCATGCCGCGATTGAATCTTCTGGACCCCTTCGGCAATCAGCTTCACCTTTGTGAGCCCGGGAAAGCCGACCCTGAGGCGAATTAGTGTGATTCGCCTCGACCCGCGCCACAATCGGTCAACGGACCGCAGTCTGTCGCGTCTAAACCCGTGGAAAGTGTTTAGCCAAAAGATTCCATGAAGATTCAGCCTTCGCTCTGCCCCACGCTCTTCTTGCTTGCCGTTTCGCTGTTCGCCCTTCCCTGCCTGCGCGATTCCCTCGCGGCCCAGCAGCCTTCCACCACGCAGCCCATGACGACCATCAAGGTGCAGGCGCGCGAAGTCCTGCTTCCCGTCACGGTCATCGACAAGCACGGCGCACTCGTGACCAACCTGACTGCCAAGGACTTCACCCTCACCGAGGATGGTCGTCCGCAAGTCATCAAGAGCTTCACGACCCAGAGCAACCTGCCCTTCCGCCTCGGGCTGCTCGTCGATACCAGCCGCAGCGTCTACTCGGCGATAGAAAACGAGCGCAAGGCCGCCGAGAAATTCATCGACCTGATGCTGCCCGCCGACCCTAAAGCCGCCGCTCGCGGCGACCAGGCCTTTCTCATCCACTTTGACCGCGAAGTGGAGCTGCTCGAAGACTTCACCAACTCCCGCGACAAGCTGGATCACGAGATCGATGCCATGACCCCGACTTCCCAGGAGCGGAGCTCTCAGGGCCCCGAGACGAGCGGTGACGACCACGGCTACGGAGGCCATGGCGGCGGCCACGGGGGCGGAACGCAACTCTACGACGCCATCTATCTCGCCTCGGACGAGCTGATGAAGCCGAAGGATGGCCGCAAGGCTCTTGTCGTTTTCTCTGACGGTGTCGATCGCGGCAGCAAGGAGACGCTCAACGACGCCATTGATGCGGCCGACCACGCGGGCGTCGAGGTCTTCACCATCTACTTCAAAGGCGAAGAGGAGCGCGGCCAGGGCGGCTTTCCCGGCAGCGGTGGACACCACGGCGGCATGGGTGGCGGAGGCTATCCCGGCGGAGGCTATCCCGGTGGCGGCTATCCCGGCGGCGGCGGTGGCCGGCACCCTGGTGGTACCAATGCGCCCCAACTCGACGGCAAAAAGATTATGCAGGAAATCGCCTCGCGGACTGGCGGTCAATTCTTCGAAGCTAAAAAGAAGGACAATCTGGAGGACATTTACGGCCTCATCGCCGGCGCGCTCCGCCAGCAGTACCTGCTCACCTACACTCCCGATCAGGTCGACACCGAGGGCGATTTCCACAAGATTGTCTTGAAGACCGGCAACACCGACCTGACCGTGATCACGCGCGAGGGCTACTACCCGCCTTCATCCGACAAGTAAGCATCTGGCCCCTGTTCCCTCGGTCCCTTGGTCCCTTGCTCCCTGCCTCACGCGAAAGGCCCACGGAACAGCAGTTTCGAAATTGGTGTAGACCGAAAGCACGCAGCGAAGTGGCATTTTCATCAAGAAAATGCCACCTTCAATGTTCTCAAAAAGTCTGCGTTAATTCCGAAACTGCTCTAAAACCGTGGGCCTTTCGCGTTCTGAGGGAAGGATCTGTTTAGTGGCTCTTGCCGTGATCGTGAGCGCCACCGCTGCCACCGCCCCCGTGCTGCCCTGGGTTCGATTCGTGCTGCGGCTGCGAATGCGGCTGCGGCGCCGGGCGATTCGACGTATTTGAATGAGACGCGTTATAGGTCTTGCTTGGAGCGCCTTGGTTCCCAGGCTCCGCGTTGCGGTTCCCCGAGTTCGACTTCGAGGAGTTGTAGTTGATGCCCCCTGAAGCGTTTCCGTGCGCACCGCCGCCGATCGGCCGATCCGTTGCCACATTCGCCGGGTGCCCGCCATTGTGGCTAGCGTAGTTGTTCACATTCGTCCTGGCTGTGCTCTCATGCTGCGTCTGCAACGACGTTGGCGCCGTGTGCTGCTCGTGCGAGAACCGGGTCTCGTCGGCCGTCGGCGGATGATTGATCCCTCCCGGCCCGCCGCTGTAGGCCACATGCCGAACATTCACAATGGTGTTGTTCCGCACGATCGTGTTGTCCACATAGGTGTTGTGGATGACGGCTGTATTCACGTGCATCACCGCGGTGTTATAGCGGAAGGCTCCGCCGGCCCACACGCCGCCCACAAAGCCGATGCCCATGTAGCCGAACCCGTAATTCACACCGCCGTAGTAGCCAACGTGCGTTCCCCAGTAGCCGGGGTGCCAGATATACAACCCGCTTCCCCAGCCCCAGTATCCGGGGGTCCAGAGCGCGCCCACGTAAGGCGCCGGAACCCAGGTGCCTGGAACCCAGTAGTAGCCGTCATCGCCGTAGGCCCAGAATCCCGGCGTCCACATCCAGCCCTCCTCCGGGCAGGGCGGTTGCACATAAACCGGCAGCACTGGCGGAGCAAATCCTACGCTGATAAAAACTGCCGCACTTGAAGTTGCGGGAATCAGACAAACGAGCAGAGCGAGCAGAATCACCCGCAAAAAACCGAAATTTCGCATGAAGGAACCTCCTTGGATCTTGATCGGATTAAGCCTCTCGAGCGGCCTGATCGTCCGGCTCAAAAGCGCATCCAGTCTATGTCAGTTGGAACCCCTCCGGCGCGGAGAAGTTGCACCGGAGGGCGGATTTTCCACAAGTTGTAACCGCTTTAATACCTGTAGCTAAGCCCCACCCCGACCACATGGCGCGCCTGCAGGTTTACCGGCGTGGCGACAATCGGAGGCCCCACCGCGGGGTAGTAGGGATTCGCGACCCAGATGGACCCGATATTTCCCGCTACCTGGCCGACCCCGATATCGAAGGCAAAGTGAGGATGCTCCCGCTGAGTCACGCGCACGGCGTAGTCCAGCGTTGTGGGTAGATGGGCGCTCATAAGCGGGTACGACGCAGGATTGCAGGCGAGTGCAAGCTCGCACTGATAGAGCGCTGCGTTTAGCAGGGTGTTCAGATTCACCGCGGTCCTGGGCTCCTGCGTGAATCCCGCCGATGGCACCGCCACGATTCCATGGCCGATGGGCAGCGGAATGCCCAGCCCGCCGAAGAACCGCCCGCCAAAGCGAGTGCTCTGGCCGCCAATGCCGAAGATCGTGGCATTGGTGGCCTTCCAGCCCAGATTCAGCAGGAACGGTACAGGAGGTTTCGCCCAGGTCTTGGTGACAGCAACGTACACGTCGCCGTTGGTGTAGGCCTTGTCCACGCCCGTCAGCGTCTTGTTGGCCGCACCCGAGACAAAGTGGTCATTGGTGCGGACCACGCCGCCGACCGCAATACCCGGCATCCACGGGCCGAACTGTCCGTCCCTGAACGCGACGACTTTGCCGTGGAAGACGTTCATGCCGGAGTAGTTCCACAGGTTGCTGAGACCGAGCGGCGTGGCCGTCGTGGTGGGCTGGTCTCCAAACTGATGCACACTGCGGGTGTAGCCGGCCTCTGCCCGGTTGCGAAAGCCCTCGGTGATGCTGAAGGTTTCAATGTTGCCGATGACCGCCGAAGCGTCGATGAAATGGAAGCCGACGGCCGGGTGAGAGAATGCCTTGCCCTTCTCCATATCGACGATATAGGCCGTCGGCGTCAGGAACCCGCCCGTCTGGCCTTCCAGCGTCAGATTTTGAGCAGCCAGCCGGCTCACCGGCAGCGCGGCCACAATCAAAAAACAAAATGCGAGCTTGAGCGCGTTGCGAAAATCCATCTTTCACTCCAATGGAGCGCTACCCTATGCGGGCCCGCCCACGGCAGATTTTGGGGAATTCAAACTCTTGTAACACAGATTGAGCTCGATTGTCTGTAGCCGGTGGCCCGGTGATAGACTCAGCCCATGCCGCGCGGTGTTTTCATCACCCTCGAGGGCCTCGACGGGTCAGGCAAAACCACGCAGATCAAGCGCTTGGCTGGATGGCTCACGCGCCGCGGCCAGCAGCCCGTCTTGCTCCGCCAGCCCGGCGGCACCGCCATCGGCGACCGCATCCGCGAGATCCTGCTCGACTCCCGCTCCCGCTCGCTCGACCCCATGACCGAGATGGCCCTCATGTTCGCCGACCGCGCGCAGGCTATCGCCGAAGTCATCCAGCCGGCCCTCGATGCCGGTCAGATCGTCGTCTGCGACCGCTTCACCGACTCCACTGAGGCCTACCAGGGCGGAGGCCGCCAGTTCGGTTCCGAGGTCGTTCTCGATCTCCATCGCCGGCTCTGCCGCGACCTCCAGCCCGACATCACCCTCCTGCTCCTGCCCAGCTTCGCTGTCTCTCTGGCCCGCGCCCGCAACCGCAATCAGCGCGCCGAATCCGAAACCGGCCGCGACGAGAACCGCTTCGAAACCGAGCACGATGCGTTCTTCCGCCGAGTCTGGGAAAAGTACCGCGAGATCGCAGCCCGTGAGCCCGAGCGCGTCGTCCTCATCGAAGGCGACCTCTCCGTCGACGAGGTCCACGAACAAATCATCGAATCGGTCGCGGAGCGCATCGTGAGCCTGGCGCAAAACCGCTGAGGCGGCTCGCCGAGGGGGCGTATTTTTCCAGGCTCCAGGAAGAGGGGGCCAATTCACGCGAAATGTTCGCTCTTGTGCGACCTCGACCCCGCGAAAGGTTCGCACAGAGTTTCGCGAATACCCCCAAGCAGTTTAGGCTGCCGGGGTAGTTTGGGATGCAGAGAAGGAGGATTCTCTGTGAACCAACTACGTCAGTTCATGGTAGGGACTGTTATCGCCGAGCGAGGATTACGTCCAGCTTCCTCCGCATTAGCCCCGCGTCAGAAAAATCGGCAGGCCCAGCTTGAGATCGTAGGTTGGCCGGTAGCGCTCTGTGTTGTACATGGTGGCGACGTCAACTTTGCGCGGCCCAAGTTTGGGATCCGGGATCGGCACCATCGCGTAGCAGCCACTGCTGATTGCCGTCATCAGGCCGGTCTTTCCCTCTTTCACGGCGTCCATCGCCATCCCCGCGAAGGTGATGGCCACCATGCGGTCGATGAAATCCGGACTGCCGGAGCGCAAATCGTATGTCAGGTCACTGACAATGGTCTCTTCGCCGGTGGCAGCCTTGATCTCGTTACTCAGGTCCTCCGCCACGCTCATCTTCTTGCGGTGGCCAAAGGCATCGGCTGGGCCATATTCCTTTACCGTGTAGCCCTCCCACTCTGCGCCTTCCGAAAGAATCACCAGCGAGTAGTTGCTGGGATTGTTGTGCTTGTCGGCGACTAGGATTTCGATCAGGCGCTGCAAATTCACCTTGAACTCGGGGATGCAGCAGCGCAAGGATGTCACAAACGCGGTGTAGAGAGCGGTGTAGCCGGCGTCGCGTCCGAACACCCGGAAGATGCCGATGCGTTCGTGCGAACCGACCGTCGTCCGCTGCCGCTCGATGGCGTCCATGGCGCGCGTGATGGCAGTTGAAAAGCCTATGCAATACTCGGTGTTGCGAACGTCGTTATCCATGGTCTTCGGCACCGCGATCACCCTCACGCCCTGCCGGTCAAGCTCGGCGGCATAACTAAGGGTGTCATCGCCGCCGATTGCCACCACGTATTCGAGCCCCAACGTCTCGATATTCTTCAGCACCGCCGGCGTCACGTCGTAGAGCATGCTGGTTACGCCATTCTTGGTGGATTGTTTACTCGGAAAATGTTGCCCAGCGAGCACCGGCGGCAGTTCCTGCATCTTGGTGGGATTGGTGCGCGAGCTGTGCAGATAGGTGCCACCTGTGCGATCGATGGTGCGGGTGTTCTCGCGGTTCAGCGGCTGGATATACCGCGACCGGCTGGCCGGATCTTTCAGATCGACGTGCGTCAGTCCTTCCCAGCCGCGGCGAATGCCAAGGACCTCGTACCCGATTTCGGTTCCCCGGTAAACGACCGACTTGATGACCGAATTCAGGCCCGGGACGTCGCCGCCTCCCGTGAGAATTCCAATTCGCTTTGCGGACATAAGAATGCTCCTTAACAGTAATTTCCTTTTCAGCTCTGAGCCACCAAGATTAGGGTACTCATGAGCAGTTTCGCACGACTGGACATATCTCTGCAGTCGAAGAGGCAAACAGTTTTGAAAGTTCTAGAGAAGGCTCCAGGCAGAAGCGCATGCGGCGCGCGGCCTGGGCCCGCTGCTACTCGCCGTGGCTACGCGACCATTCCCACAACGCACGATCGAGCGTGCGCAGCGGTGCGGGACCGGGGAGTGCGCTCTGCGGCTTGACGATGTTGCTGTCCGCCAGGCGCTTGCAAAAGGCCAGATACTCCTCATAAAAATGCACGTCTTGCCGGGCGTACCCCACCGCTTCCAGAACACGGTAGTCCAGCACCGTGTAACGCTCAGGGTAAATCGCGGCCAGAATCACCGACGCCAAGGAGATATCTACGCCGTGCAGTTCGAGCAAAGCCTTCACGGCAGCTTCAGTGGCCGACTCGGGCGCGGCTGCCACGGCCAGGACGCGCCGGACCTGCGCGTCGCTGTTGCCGATCAAATATTGCACCGCGCGCTCCGACTTCCAGCGCACGATCGCCTCCAAATTGGCCAACGAATAGTCCCCAGCGCGAATCGCTTCCCCGGCTTCGAACGCTGCCTTTTCAAGCTCATGCTCTTTCTCGCCGGACTTCTGCCAATACTGCTCTGCCAGCTGCTGGAGCTCCGACTCCGCGGGCTGAAGCTGAAAGTAGGCAACCATTTCGACTTCCTTCCCTTTTTTTCCTGGAAACCCAAACACAATAGGCCCGGCTTGAAGTCTTTGTCAACAACACGGAGGGAGCCCTCGGCGGAGGCGTACCGGCCTGGTTGATTCGGGGTCCTACGCGAACTAGAGCGCGTAGGCCGCCGTCTTACCGTTCGCCGTACCCACCTCGATCAGTCGCAGCAATCCTACAATCTGCTCCGGTGCCTGCTTCCGGCCTCGTGCCATTTAAGGCTCCTTTCATTCCAGCTTCTTTTACAGCAACTGATACAAGAAGTGCCGGGCACTCCATGATGACGTGGTCGAACCCAGCCGAACTCGCGCTCCCGGGCGAATCACCCGCCATTTGGAAGTTTCCCGCGTTTCCCGGCATCGGTACAGATAAACGCCCTTCTCGGCGCCAACCTCAGACCCGGTTTCCATCCGCGAGGGGTTGCCAGCACCCCCAATCCCCTCGCCCGGGCCACCTCCCGCCAGCCATTGGGTCACCTGCACTGGCCGCCGGCCACACACCCAACCTCATCTCCCGGCCTCTCATCCTCGCCCTGCGCACCGGCCCTTCATCTAATCTCTCCAGTCCCCCGCACAACACTTAAGTTTCCACTTGACAATCAGACCAGACCGCGCGACACTTAAGCTGCAACTTGACTATTCCCTTAAAGGAGCTCGACATCCATGTCCAACTCAAACGTCATTCACAGCACCTTTCAGCTCGAACGCAAGCTCAAAGCTTCCCCGGAGCGCGTCTTCGCGGCATTTGCCGACGAGCGAACCAAGCGCCGCTGGTTCTTTGAGGGCGGCTCTCACGCGCTCGAACACCATGAACTCGACTTCAAGGTCGGCGGCTGCGAGCGCGCCCAGATGAAGATGGGCCCAGGGACGCCTGTGGCCGGCAAAACCCTCGTCAATGAGACCATCTATCAGGACATTGTCCCCTCGCGGCGCATCGTCGCGGCCTACAAGATGAGCATGGACGGAATACCGTTCTCGGCATCGCTCGCCACCATCGAACTGATCCCAAGCGGCTCCGGCACCGATCTGCTCTTCACCCACCAGGGCGCGTACTTTGAAAATGCCGACGGGCCTGAGATGCGCAAGGGCGGATGGGAGAAGCTGCTCAACAAGCTGGCGAAAGAGCTCGGCGAGTAAACCGCAAACGCGAGGCCGCTCGGTTTGAGAAGAAGGAAGGCGCGGCAGATGAAGCGTAGCTCCCCGAATATCGACCGCGTCTTCCAGGCGCTCGGAGACGCTACGCGACGAGCCATGCTCGAGCGGCTGAGCTCCGGGCCGATGTCGGTGTCGCTTCTGGCTGAGCCCTTCGATATGTCACTCGCCGCCGTGGTGCAGCATCTGCAGGTGCTCGAGGAAGCCGGCCTCGTGAAGACCGAAAAAATCGGCCGCGTGCGGAGTTGCCGCGTTGAGGCCTCGGGCCTTCGCGCCGCCGAAGAATGGCTCCGCGCGCGCCGTCCCGAGTGGGATCGCAAGCTCGATCGACTCGAGCAGTTCCTCGATCAACCGGACAAGCGACAAGAAAAATGAGGGCCGGAAATGGTAGCGAGGAACGAAGGCCCGGGGCTAAAGCCCCCGTGATTCTGTGCGCTTATTCGTGGGGCTGAAGCCCCACGCTCCCTCCGCTGGCCAGAACCGGGAGCGCTTATTCGTGGGACTGAACCTACGCTTCCTCCGTGAAAATCGGACGCGAATTCTTCCGCGAGGTTCGAAGCCGTGCCCCGATAGAAAGCGAAAAGCAACCGCAGATCTTTCGACTCTGTCCGCTGCGGCGGACTCCGCTCAAGATGACAACGCGAAGATTAGAGGTCGAGGTATCCCATGTCCCAACATCGGGACATGGGGCACCCGGCTGACTCGCTGCGTTACTCGTGTCCCTGCAGCCCGAGCGCCTTGACCACCGAGTCGTCCACCTGCGCCGGTTGCCCATTCTCCTTGGTCACGACGCCGAACCCTCCGCGATAATCCCACATCGCCCAGCCGATGCCGTCCGTTTCGAGCGCCGTGCGCACGTCGTGCAGCCAGTTGGCTCGCGACACGGGATCGCTGTGATCGCGGAAGACGCCGAATTCGTTGCAGGTCAGCGGCACATGATGCTCGTGCCCCCACGCCGCCGCATCGTCCATCATCACCTGGATGCGATGCGCATTCCACCCGTCGAGCCAATACTTCTGCATGTTGTAGCGATCCACCGCATCGGGAACTTCTTTCAGCAGCTCCGGCATCGAGCTCTCCGTCGCGGGATAAGGAATGCCGTGTTCGTAGCTGTACCACGGAGTGCTCCACGTGGCGCCCTGGTGCGTGAACTCGTGCGGCTCGTAGAAGTGGAAGTTGTAAATCACGTTCCCGTCGGCCAGCGGTTCCATCGCCAGCAGGTCCCAGATGTCCGCCCACATCGCGCCTTCCGCAATGATCGTGTGGTGCGGCGCCGCCTGCCGGATCGCACCCGCCACGCGCGTCTGGATTCCCGCCCAACGGTACGCATCGTAGATTTCCGGCTCGTTCAGAATTTCGAAGAACACCATCTTCGGATCGCGATCCGCATAATGCGCCGCCAGCCTTGTCCAGAGCATCTCGAATCGCGTCACCGCGCTGTCGTCCGCGCGCATCTTTTGCTTGTAGTCGTCGCTGGGGTGCACGTCGATGATTACCGCCAGCCCGTTGGCCAGCATCGTGTCTACGGCATGATCGAGCCGCGCCAGAAAGTCGTTTTTCGGCCCTTGAGGGCCGTACATCGACATGGCCAGCGGCATGGGATCGATGCTCAGCCGCACATGATCGAATCCCATCTTCGCTATCAGCGCGATGTCCGCGTCGTCGGTGTAGCTGCCGGTGTACTTCGCCGAGTAATCGCCCGCCCCCCCGAACCAGCCCGAAGCATTGATCCCGTGACGTAAATGCTGCGCGCGCGCAAACGCCGTCTGCACGTCGGCGGCGTGGTCCTGTGCGCTCTGGGCTGTGGCGGGAATGGCGAAGGCAAGGAGAAGGACGAGGAAACTGAATCGAAAACGCATAAAAATCTCCCCTCGAAACGCAACCCGTTAACGATACCACGCAAAGGTGCGCAGGATCATTGCAGACCTCCACAAAACAAAACGGCCCCCGCTTCCGGGAGCCGTTTGTACCACCTCAAAAAGAACTTCGCTTATTGGCCCGGTGAGGAATCGCCGTACAGATTCGTAGCCTGCTCGTAGGTTACACGCAAATATTTATATGGATTCACTGGCACATTGTGCAGGCGCACTTCGTAGTGCAGGTGCGGTCCCGTTGCGCGTCCTGACTCGCCTACGTACCCGATGATTTCGCCGCGGGTCACGTGCTGCCCCGGATAGACCGCTACCGCGGAAAGATGCCCATAGAGCGTGATCACGTCGTGCCCGTGATCCAACGTCACCTCGCGCCCGTAGCCGACGCCCATTTGCTCTCCGGTGACAGTGCCATCGGCCGACGCGCGCACCGGCGTTCCGTAGGGCGCGTCGATGTCGACTCCCGTGTGGAACGCGCCTTCGCCGTTGATCGGATCTTCGCGCTCGCCGAAGCTGGAGGCCACGCGACCCTCGACCGGCCACATTGACGGCGCATCGGCCAGCTCCGTCCAGTCGCCGGTAAAGTTGGACGTCAGGCCGCCCTCGAGCGCGCGCGAAACCGCGCCCGACATCGCCTCAGCGCGCAGCTCATAGAACATATCGATGGAGTTGGCAACCTGCTGCTGGTTCACGTCGTCAGTTTGCGCCAGCGCCGCCGGAGCCGGAGCCGCCTTGTCGGCCGTAGCCGTGAGCTTCGGTTCTGCCGCCGCCTGCAGCCTGTTCTGCCTTAGCCCGTACAGCGCCGACACTTCATTGGCCAGCGCGCCCAGGCTCGCCACCTGCACGCTACGATTGTGCGCAATCTCTGCCATGCGCTGGTAATTCTGGCGCAGCGTCTCGCGATCCGCCCTCACCTGGTTGTAGCTTTCGGTCTTGAGAAGCATGCGCGTGTACGATCCGGCCAGGCCCACAATCGTGAACGCTCCCACGATTGCCGCGGCCACAAATCCGTACACATACTTCAGCGGAAGCGGAATCTTCCGTAGCTGGCCGTCCCCATCCCGCGCTACAAAAAGTATGTAGTATCGCCTACGTAGCATCATTGCCTGCATTCCCCGGCGACCTGCCAGTCATCAAGATTCCAGATCGGGGGAAATCGATCAGTTGCGGGCCTTTGAGCCCACGCAAGAACCTTAGCGCTCCAATGGAGCAGTTACGAGAACGTTGCTAAAGCCTAGCAGACCGTCCAAGATCGGGTCAACGAAAAGTGTGCGCTGTCATTACCAGGGTACCACCTTAGGCCCTTAAGTCCCTTTAACGAGGCGAAGGATGCCTTCTCCTAGAACCAAAAGCACCTTACGCACCCGAATCCCCGCCTCGCGCAGCTCTGCCAAATGCATCGGCCGGCCATCGGTTCCGATGAATGTGCCCCGAATGTGTATCGATTCCGGACTAGGTCGACCCGCCGCGCCGTACTCTATATAGGATGCCGCGTGCGCCGAAAAAATCGAGCCCTTCCCGGATGGGCGAGCTGGCCCTCCTCCACAAGATTCGCCTCCGCTTCGCCCAAGCATCCACTCCCGAGCTGCGTCTTGGCATCGGCGACGACTGCGCCATCCTTCGTCCCGCCCCAGGCGAAGAGTTTGCCGTAACCACCGACCTCTCCATCGCCGGCCGCCATTTCCGCCTCGACTGGCACCCCGCAGAGTCCGTCGGCCACCGTGCACTCGCCCGCGGACTCAGCGATCTGGCCGCCATGGGCGCGCGTCCCGTCGCCGCGTTTTTGTCGCTGGCCCTGCCTCGCGAGCTCGTCCAGAAGCCAAAAGCGCGGAGCGGGCGGAAGGCGCGAGGCGCGTCGGCCGCGCGGGGAGTTTGGATCGACCGTTTCCTCGACGGCTTTCTCGCCCTTGCGCAGTCTTATAAGGTCCCGCTCGCCGGCGGCGACCTTGCCGAGTCCGCTCTCGCTGTCGCCGACGTGGTTCTTACTGGCGGGGTCCCGCAGGGAGAAGCTCTGCTTCGCTCGGGCGCGCGCCCCGGTGACCTGATCTATGTCACCGGCAGCCTCGGCGCCGCCGCCGTTGGCCTCGACCACCTCACCAAACTCGCAGCCGCCCTCAAACGCTCGCGGCCCCGCCCAAAGCCGTCAGCGCTACCCAGCATTCCTCCGCGCTTCATGGCGCTGCTCACGCCGCACCTCTACCCCACACCGCGCGTCGCGCAGGGGCTCTGGCTGGCGCGCAACCGAATGGCCACCGCCGCCATCGATTTGAGCGACGGCCTCTCCACCGACCTCGCGCACCTCTGCGCCGAGTCGGGCGTTGCCGCTGAGCTTGACGCCACTGCTTTGCCCTTCGCTCCCGGAGCAACCCCCGCCCAGGCTCTCAATGGCGGAGAAGACTACGAACTCCTTTTCACCGCGCCGCCCGGCGCCCGCGTGCCCAGCTCGATTGAAGGCGTTGCTGTGACGCAGATCGGCCGCATCGTCGCTCGATCCGGAGGGGCCGCGGGCAAAGGGGCTGCGCGCAGAGGAACGGGGCAATCCTCTGCCTCACCCATCGTCCTGATCACACCAAAGGGCGCAATTCGCCTCGCGCCTCAGGGCTGGCAGCACTTCGCCTAGCGTCAGCTTCTCTGCCTCCGCAGCCGCCCGCGCCGACGATCGCTGCCGCGAAGTCGCGCGCCGAACCGCAAATGAATGTCTCGCGGAGTCTTTATTTCCTGGTGAGTTTCACGCGCGCAAAAGGCGTTAGCTTGCCGCTGGTTTCATTATCAATTAGCCAGTTCCACGAGTCGGTCGCTTGGCTGTAGACAAACGTTGTGCGAACGCCGCTGTCCGGATCTTTGTCCCTGAAGAAGAACGCGATTTGGTGATCGCCGCGCGTCCCGTGGGCAATGCCCTGGGCTGAGAGCCCGCCGCCGCCGGTCGAGTCGAGCCACATGCATCGGTATTCGCTCAACGATTGGTCCCATTCAATCAAGACGATCGCTTCGTACGCGGGTTGGCCTCCAGCGTTCCTCTCGCGCGAAGTTTCGTGGACCCGGAGGTATTCATGGTTCAGCACCCATTCGGACTCGATATCGTGGGTCGTTTCGTGTCCGGCGATGACGCCCTGAAGGATCCAGTTGCCGGCCAGACGATCAAGCAAGGGATCTTTACCGGTTGGCTGTTGTGCTGAAGCTGAAAACGATGCGAGAACAAGCAAAGTCAATGCTGCAAGTTTTGCCTTCAATGGATGACCTCCGATCGCCACTCTTACATTGTGACTGAAGGTTGTCGAAATTCCCCGCCAGGCAATGCTTCCGTTGAGGGGCCGCAGTCGGACGCGACCGCCCATCGACCCAAAAAGAATTCGGCCCAGCGAGCCAAACTCGCCGGGCCGATGAAGCTTCGTTGTACGGTCTCGCCGTTTGGCTATGACGGTAAAGCCGGGCGGTAGCGTGGGGTGGGCATCGAGAACCCGCCCCGCGCTTTCCCGGCGCGCTACGGTGCAGCGACCGGGTTTTGGTCGGTGGCGTCCGCTGAAGTGAGCGGGTTGAAGTTCACCGTGATCGACGAGTCGTAGGCGGCCTTTTGGCCGTTGCTGCTGTCGAGAACGTGGAACCTGAGATTCAAAGGATCGGTGACGTCGGACGTCAGGAAACCTGGTCCTCCTGGGTTGCCATCGCCGCCTTCGGATAATCCCGTTGTGCTGAAGTAGGTGTGGACGGCATGCCCCCCCACGCACGCCGCAGCTCCCGATGGAGGCGTGGCCGGGTTCGAGCCCTGATAGACGAGCGGGCTATTGGGATCGCTGCTCGGCTGCCAGGAGTTGTCGCCGGCGGCGATGGAATAGGACTGCGCCGGGAGCGGAATATTGAGGGTATAGGAAATGTCTCCGGGACAGGCGATGTCGGCGGTGATTTTCGCCCCGCTCACCAGAGACACTTTGGCTGCGGGGTGGTTGCCACCCAGCGTCAATTCGTAGCCTCCCTTAACGGTATCGCCGGTTTGGATCCATGGACGGTCATCAAAATCAAAGAAATTCCAGAAGGAGGCATAGTTGTCAAGCGACGCAACGACAGTCCCGCCCGTGTTCCAATTGTCAGGGAACACCGGGTTGGAAGTTCCCCACCAATCGGTCCACCGCTTGTAATTCATGGTTGGGAAGTCGTAGGCGTAGGCGCCGCCAGCGACCTCAATTGGGGTCCCAGCGTTGGCGGGGGTAGGATAGACTTCAACATCCGAATTGACGGAAGCCTGTCCCAGCATGAATTTGTCGATGAACGCTGTTAACGGCGCGGTCTCAATGGGATTCGTCGCGCAGTGTGCGTGGAGTCCATCGATGAAGAAACCGAATCGGTCTCCGATTCCAAGCGTGTCAAAGATTCGCTGCGTCGCCCGCGACGAAACGTAGTTCGATCCGTTCGACAGCCAGTACTGCGAAGCGTTTCCGGTTTCCAGCAGGGCCCGTGGCGCCACCATGGCCATCAACTCATGTTGATCGAACGGCATTTTGTAGACGTTGTCGCCAGCAAACTGCTGCATCTGCTGGCTAAACCAGTCATAGTTCGTGTCGTCGACATCTTCCACAGTACCCTGCGCCTCGATATCGTGCGACACGCGCCATGACGGTGCGCCGCCGCCACCGTTTTCCTGGGAAATTGTCAGAGCAATGCGCTCGTCGAATGCCCCGGCATAGAGCGCCATCTTCCCGGCAAACGAGCACCCGGTCACAGCCAGGTGTTTCATATCGATGGGCAGCGGATTCACCGACTGATGCGTTGCGATCTCCATGCCATCAATCAGGCGGCTCACTCCCCACGACCAGGCTGCATATTCTCCCTGATTGCTTGTGCCCGTGCAGATTCCTTCGCAATACTCCGGGTAAAGCTGGTAGAACGGGTCCGTCGTATGGTCACTCGGCGACGAAAACGCGTACTGGGTAACCTGGGTGCTGACGTAGCCCACCGTTGCAATGGGGAGCCCCGAAAACACGCTGGATGGAAGGCTGCCATAATCGGGAGGCGTGGGCGGGGGAAAGTTAATGACTATGGGGGGGCCACCGAAACTGAAACTGAAAGAGGCAATCTCCATGGGGATCAATGCCGGAAATGGGCCGTTGCCCATCCCCTGCGGAATGTAGACGCCTGACGTCAAGGTCAGCGTCTTGCCGTTCCGGGTGACATTCACGGTCAGCGTGCCATTGGTCGACCCCGACGCCGGCGGCACGTAGTTCGCCGTAACGGTGCAGTCGTGACAATCGGGCACCGGGCCAGTCTCATACTTTTCCACTGCGGCCATAATCTCGTTTCGGCGCTGCTCCCAGTTGTTGAACCACGGCCGCCGGAAACCGTCGTTAAACGTGAACGGATCAGGCAAAGGCCGGATGATCGGCAGCTGAGCGAACGATGGGAAGTGTGGCGCCGGGTAATGCGCACCGGTGTTCTCAACGTTGTAGACCAGCGGCGTGAACGAATCGCCAAACGTGTTCTCATGGTCTTGTGCGGATGCCTTTGGCGTCGCGGACCATACAAGCACCAACAGCATCAACGCGAGAGACGTTTTGACAGAGAAAGTCTTGAGCCGCAGTAAGGCCGGCCCACTCCATATCATGCGAAGGCTGCTCATATTTTTTCCTCGCTTTGGGGAGGGCAGGAAGCTGTTTCCACTGCCCCGGTTAGGAGGGGAAGGTTTCGACGGCAGGTTGAAGGCCGTCAACGGCGAGTGCGACGGAGCTGTCTACGCCGGGAGCCGGTTTGCATCCGGCGTTCGGGTATTTAGTTCGCGCCCAAAACAATAGGTCGATATTCCTCTCGTTGTCAAGAGAAAGTCCTGTGAATCACGAGCTAAAAATCGATGAGATGCAAAATCCGCGCGTCCCGGCCCCCAGGTCTCCTGGTCTCTGGCTTCCGCCCTCACTCGGCGCGCAATCGGGTTGCCCGAGAAGCCGATTCTGCTGCTTGGGGCAAAGTCTATCCTTGCGGTCGCAGGCCGCGACGGACGACCCTAGAGCATTTTAGGAAATAGTATAGACTGGTAATTGGCGACACTCCGCGGCGCAGAAGATATGGGGCGACCCTATGGGGATGATTTGCGTCGTAAGTTTCTATCTGCCTACGACGAAGGCGAGGAC
>JBEKSA010000017.1:0-87390 GCA_049517515.1 Occallatibacter sp. | reverse complement strand
CCGCCTCCGCACGGCTACAACTACGCTTCGACAACGCAGTTATGCCATGAAATGACGGCCTTTCCAACACTTTTCCTGTCTATCGTCACCGCAATCAGCAATGAACCTGTGAGAAATGCGGGCTAGTACCTTCGTATGCGACTTTTCACCAGGAGGGAGGCTACCTTGAAGCGTTCTGGGACTATTTTGTGAAGTACCGGAAGGGGATGCTTATCCAGGAATCGATCTTCGGAAATTACTTCGCGTATAGCAATAAAAACGAGTCGATCCTGACGCACTATGCATTCAACAGCTCCTCGTCGGTACTGCTGCAACTGCCTGCCAACTTCAGCCTCGGGCCAACTTTCAGTGAGTTTGTGTATCAGGGCAACGCGGCCAAGGGAACTCAGAGAAGTCTGACGCGAATGACCGCCGGCTTCCAGTTCAACTATTCCTTCGACTGGCATACCGGGGTTTCAGGGCACGCCTTCTTCGGAAATTCGCAATAGAGCGGGATGCGCCGTGGGCCTTCAGGCCAAAGCGTAGCCCTTTCATCACATGGCCGACCACCCTGATGAGGATTCAACGTCTGCCTGAAATACTGTATTCGTGGAAGTCCGGCACGTCGCTTCTGGATCGGTACCGCAAAGTCGGCTGGTGTCCCGCGATCTACATCATCGAGTACCTGTCACGACATCATATCAATTGTCCAAGTTAACGGGATCAGGATATCCAAAACGGACACAGTGCGGACACAATTAGCGGCCAAGGAGTGATATCATCTATAAGTTATTGATTCTATTGGCTGCCCCCCAGGGATTCGAACCCCGATATGCTGATCCAGAGTCAGCTGTCCTACCATTGAACGAGGGGGCAACAAGCGGGCGTGGCGGCTCGTCTTGCAACCGATCGGCATGGCTCCCAAAGCTGGGCGCGCAAAGCCAACTTCTTCATGTTACGAAGATTCCCGCGCGCGGTCAATTTGCCGGCTCCTGGCGATCGGTAGATGAAGATCAATCTCAATCCGTCAGGCTCCACTCTTCCCCATTTCGGATTCTTCTATTCTTCGCGAAGGACTTGAAGAGGCCTCAGCCCGAGAATACGGTAGCTGGCGATCCAGCCCGTGGCGGCGGCCAGCACAGCTGTCCCGGCGAGCGCGATCAGCGTGGCACCCCACGCGATATGAAAGCCCACCTCGAGGCGGTGCAAAAGCACGCGCGTGAGCAGGTTGGCAAAGACAACACCGACCGAGCCGGCCAGCAAACCCAGAACGCTGAACTCCACGCTGAAGGTGCCCACAATGCGCATCCGCGTGGCGCCAAGAGTTTTGAGCACGACCGCTTCCTGCATGCGGCGAAACCGTGTGCTGGCGATGCTTGAGGCGAGGATTGTGAGCCCGGCGAGAATCGAAAAGCCGGCCAGCAAGCGAACGACAAAGGTAATCTGATCGACGACACTCTCGATGCGCTGTATGACATCGGCGACGTTGATGACGGTGATTGTTGGGTAGGCCGTAAAGAATGCACGCTCCATTGCGGCCACCTGTTTGGGATCGATGTGGGCGCCACCGTACCAGGTGGACGGCTGGTCGGCGATCAATCCCGAAGGCAGAACAAACTGTACGCGCGCGGCCAGGTGCTGGCCATCCGCGCGATAAATGGCGGCGACGGTCAGCTTTTGCGTTGTTCCGCCAGTCTCAAGCTCCACAGCAGAACCCACACCCACGTGCAGGCGCTGGGCTATGCCGTCGCTGACCGCAATCTGCGGCGCGCTGCTGCTGGCCCACCACGTGCCCGCGGTCACCTTGTCGCCCTCGGGCGGCGCATCGGCCCAAGTGAGCTCGACGCTTTCCAACATGCGAATCGGATAGTGCTGGCCTTTCATTTGCTCCACCGGCTGGCCGTTGATAGAGATAAACCGGCCGATCACAACAGGAATCAGGTTTAGTTGCTGGCTGACGCCCGCTTGATGCACGAAGAATGCTTTGACGCCGTCGACTTCGTCGCTTCGCACATCGACAAGAAAGACATTGGGCAGCTTGGGCGATGCGGTCTCGCGCAGATCGGTCAAAAGATCCTTCTGCATAAGATAGACCGAGAGGATCAGCATGACTCCGGTTCCGAGCGCTGCCAGCACCGCGGCAGATTGATTGCCAGGGCGGTAGAGATTGGAAAGACCATGGCGCAATGAGGAAGGCAGGTGGAGACGGGTGCGGTTCAGGAAGAACCTGAGAAACCAAAGCGCCCCCGCTGCCAACACAAGCAGAACCACCAGCGTGATGGTGAATAGCAGAGCAAACCACGCGCCCACCTTCGGCGAATCTGAAAGCGCCCACGCGATGGCAGCCAAGGCGGCGATCACCACCGCCGCAATGCCGAGTTGTAGGCGCCGTGCCCACCAACGCGCAAACCAGCCAGCAATGCCAGATGGACCCTGCTCGACGAGCCTGCGCAGCACGAGCACCGGCCGCACGGCGCGCACGTCGAGAAGCGGGGGCAGACAAAAGAGAAGGGTTGTGAGTAGGCCCGTTCCTAGTCCCGCAAGCGCCGATTGCCAGGGGAATTGAAGGATTACGTGCACGGGAAGCAACTGACCAAAGGCCGCGGGCAGCGCAGCCATCACAGCCACGCCCGCAGCTACGCCCAGCAATCCCCCGGCAAGGCCGAGGCCGAGCGTCTGCAACAGAAATATCCGCAGCAGGTCGGAGGAATCCGCACCGATCGCCTTGAGGATCGCCAGCATGTCCATGCGCTGTTCGAGATGCGCGTGCATGGCCATGGCCACGCCGATGGCGCCCAAAACCATGGCCACCAGGCAAATGAGGCTCAAGATGGAGGTCGCATTATCGAGGCCGCGAGTAAGCGCGGGGTTGCCCTCGCGGTAGTCCATCACCTGCGCGTCAGGCAGCGCCGCTTCCAGTTGCCCGCGGACTGTGGCGGTTTCGGCATCCGTGGATACGCCTTTCGGAGGCGCGTCAGGGAGCTTGACGAGCAGACGTCGGCTGGCGCGGCTACCCGGCGCCAGCAATCCGGTCGTCGCCATTGCCGCCTCCGAAATCATGACGCGCGGTCCCAGTCCCATGCCCGCGGTGATGCGATCGGGCTCCTGCTTCAGCACAGCGGAGATGCGGAAGTCTCTGCTGCCGAGGCGCAGCGTGTCGCCGACGTGTGCATCGAGGCGAATGAGGAACTCGTCCGCCACGACGGCCGAGTCGCCCTGCAAAGCTTGCCGCAGCGGCATCGCCGGATTCAGTTCCACCGTTCCGTAGAAGGGATACTCAGCCGGATCGACAGCTTTGAGCGAGACGAGTATTGGCACGGGATCCGTCGACACCGACGCCATGGAGACTGTCTCAGTGACCCACGTAGAGCGGATTGAGCCGCCGCTTTGGACTTCAACTGCCGCGATCTTGCTGAGTTCCTCGGGCGTGGGCGCACGAAGCAGCCGCGCGCTCAGATCGCCTGCCAGCAGCGAACGCGCCTCCGTATTCAATGTTTGCCGGAAGCTGTCGCTCAACCCGCGGACGCCTACCAGTGCTGCCACGCCAACAGCGATCGACAGCACAACAAAACCGAACTTGCCGGGAGCGGACTTCAAATCGCGCCAGCCGATGGCTGCAGCGCGCTTCCAGCTTAACGCGCGCCTGGCCATTGTTCTCCTTGCGCAGATTCGGAGCTGGATGGAAACGGACCCGGCTTGGAATCTTCGACGATGAGGCCGTCCTTGAGCACGATCCTGCGGTCGGCGCGGCTGGCGACTTCAGGGTCGTGGGTGACGAGCACCAGTGTCGTCCCCGCCTTTTTGTTCCTCTCCAGCAGCAGATCCAACACCAGCCGGCCATTCGCTGAATCCAGGTTTCCCGTCGGCTCATCGGCCATCACGATGGGCGGCTCGACCACAAAGGCCCGCGCCAACGCCACGCGTTGCTGTTCACCGCCGGAGAGCTGCACTGGATAGTGGTCCACGCGCTCCCTCAGGCCGACCTCGTTAAGCAAGCGCCGAGCCTGTGCCACGCCGCTGCCTTCCAGGTTGAGCTCGTAAGGGAGCAACACGTTTTCGAGAGCGGTGAGTGTTTGGATCAACTGGTAGGACTGGAAAACGAAGCCGATTTTGCGCCCGCGCACCGCTGCCAACTCGGTCTCCGCAAGGTTGTGGATCGGAACTCCGTCGAGCCAGATCTCTCCTTCGCTGGGCGAATCGAGACCGGCAAGCAGCCCGAGCAGCGTGCTCTTGCCGCTTCCGCTCGCGCCCACGATGGCGACAAACTGTCCGGCGGGAATGTCCAGGGATATGCCCTGCAAAATCTCCACGCGCCGCGCGCCGTTCTGGATCCATTTCTTCGCACCTTTGACTTGAATCAACTCGCTCTCCCGTCATTCGCAGTGTAAATGGCCGGACATCGCAATTCCGGGCCGCTGCAGACTCTTGCGCAGTTACACTTGATACGTGGACGTTCGGCGGACGGTTCTTGTCGCATGTTGCCTGCTGTTGTTTACGGCAGGGCCGCTCTCTGCCGCCGATCGGCCGATCCTGGTCTGCTATGGCGACAGCATCACCGCGGGGCTGGGCCTGCGTGATGGCGAAGCCTATCCAGAAGACCTGCAGAGGCTGCTCGACAAGCGGGGCTACGCGTACAAGGTCATCAACCAGGGAACGAGCGGCGCTACTACCAAGGATGCGGTGGCAGGCCTGCCGAACGTGCTGCGCATGCACCCTGCCATCGTGATCGTGGAGTTTGGCGGGAATGACGGGCTACGCGGACTTCCCGTTGACCAGACGCGCAGCAATCTCGAACAGGTGCTCGCAGGCCTCGAGAAGGCTCACGTGACGATCCTGCTCGCCGGCATCACGCTTCCGCCGGATTATGGACAGGACTACATCCAGTCGTTCAACAAGATCTTTCGCGATCTTGCGGCAAAGCACCATATAGCGGTCGTGCCCATGCTCTATAAGGATCTGATTCACGTTTCGGGAACTATTCAGAGCGATGGCATCCATCCCACTGCCAAAGGCTCCGCGATCATCGCCGGCACACTCTTTCCCGTGCTCAAGCCATTGCTGCGCAAGGGCCCATGAACCAACTCGACGCCCGGAACAGCAACAGCCGGGATCGCTCCCGGCTGTCGCCTAACGACAGATTCGATTGTAGTCGCAGGGCTACTTTGCCTTGGCGACCGCGAGCGCTTTGAGGCGCGTGTTCAAGCGGCTCTTATAGCGGGAAACAGTGTTGGAGTGCAGAACGCCCTTCTGCACGCTCTTGTCGAGGGCTGAAACTGTGGCCCGGTACTGCGCCTGTGCTTCTTTCACGTTGCCCTTAACCAGTGCCTCGCGCAGGGAGCGCAGGCTCGAGCGCACGCGGCTGCGGTTGGCGCGATTCACTTCAGTGCGGGTTTCGGTCTGGCGGGCGCGCTTGAGGGCTGATACGTGGTTTGCCATGGTTGTGCTTCCATCTCCAAAGCCTGAATTGCAGGGGTGGTCCTGACTTCAGGAAAAAATGATGCGGGGTGGAAGGCGGATTGAGCCGCATCCCTCGCAATCTCTAAGTCTACGGGAATTTGCGGGGTGGGTCAAACGTCTGCGAGGCGCGCATTGGGACGGGAATTTCGCTGCGCGGGGCGCCAGAACTCTATCGTTGAAAAGCACTTTTCAGCAGGCTAAGCCGGTTTGACCCGGTTTCGGCAGCCCGGTATACTCGAACTTGCGTTAAGCGGGAGTAGCTCAGTGGTAGAGCATCGCCTTGCCAAGGCGAGGGTCGCGAGTTCAAGTCTCGTCTCCCGCTCCATTCTGCATTTCTCCGGCGCATATGAACTGGGTGAAGAGTGGAATGAGACGATCCGTAACCCGTGAGGCAGGCAGCCCAAGGCGCGGTACCCAAGTGGTAAGGGAGAGGTCTGCAAAACCTTTATGCGCCGGTTCGATCCCGGCCCGCGCCTCCAACTCCTCAATCGCCTGCTCCCTCTGAGTGAATCCGCATCGAGTTTAAGAGTGTCTCCGGGAGGTATTCCGTCCCGAGTGAGCGAGGATTGTCCCATGGCGGAAATCGAAAACAACGAATTGCAGCAGCAGTTTGGCAGCGACAACTCTGCGGGAATTTGCCCCGAAGCGTGGACGGCCATGGAGGCCGCCAATCGCGGGCATGTGACGTCGTACGGTGACGATCCGTGGACGGTGAAGGCGGCCGATGCCTTCCGCAACCTGTTTGAGACAGCCTGCGAGGTGTACTTCGTGTTCAACGGCACCGCGGCCAACTCGCTGGCCCTGGCGTCGCTCTGCCAGTCCTATCACAGCGTAATCTGCTCCGACCAGGCGCATGTGGAGACAGACGAGTGCGGCGCACCGGAGTTCTTCTCGAACGGTTCGAAACTGCTTGTGGCGGCTAGCCCGGAAGGAAAGCTCACGCCAGACGCGATTCGCGAGTTGGCAACCAAGCGCAGCGACATTCACTATCCCAAGCCGCGCGCGGTCACGCTGACGCAGTCCACCGAAACCGGGCGAGTCTACACGCTCGCCGAGTTGCGCGCAATCTCGGAGGAGTGCCGCGGACGCGGGCTCTCGCTGCACATGGACGGCGCGCGCTTTGCCAACGCCTGCGCCAGCCTGGGCTGCTCGCCGGCGGAGATGAGCTGGAAGAGCGGCGTGGATGTGTTGTGCTTTGGCGGAGCCAAAAACGGCATGGCGATGGGAGAAGCTGTCTTATTCTTTGATCGCGCGTTGGCGACGGACTTCGACTACCGCTGCAAGCAGGCGGGACAACTGGCATCGAAGATGCGATTTCTTTCGGCGCCGTGGGTCGGCATGCTGGAGAGCGGAGCGTGGCTACGCAACGCCGAGCACGCCAACCGCTGCGCGCAGCAGTTTGCGTCGCAAATTGCTTCGATTCCCGGCGTGCGGCTGGCACAGCCGGTTGAAGCCAACGCTGTGTTTGTTGAGGCGCCGGAAAAGGTCCTCAATGATCTTCGTGCGCGGGGATGGAGCTTCTACACCTTCATTGGCGGAGCAGCGCGCTTCATGTTCGCCTGGGACAGCGATCCCGGGCGCGTGGATGCGCTGAGCCGCGAACTGCGGGAGTGCGCGGTTGCCGCGTAGCCTGCGCGACCACGCGGAAACCAGTGCCCGGCCCGATCAGCGAACGAAAACTCCTATTGCTCTGGTTGCTCCCATTGGCCTGACCTTCCCGAGCGGAAGATAGCTTCGATGACGGCCATGTTGCCGATCGAATCCTCCAGTGGGACGGGAACCTGCGTGTTCTCACGAACGGACCTGGCGAATGCGTCGCCTTGCAGCGTGTACTGATCAGATGTGGGGAAAGATTCCATCGTGATTCCGCTGAAGGTGAGGTCACCCGTCGCATCGATGAAGAGCCGTGTGGGCCGGTCGCTAGGCGCGTTGAAAGGAATC
Source organism: Occallatibacter sp. (assembly GCA_049517515.1). Taxonomy (GTDB): domain Bacteria; phylum Acidobacteriota; class Terriglobia; order Terriglobales; family Acidobacteriaceae; genus Telmatobacter. The sequence goes on along the minus strand of JBEKSA010000017.1, from coordinate 80,013 downwards.
TCAAGTTCGATGCGGCCGCGCGTGCCCAGAATCTGGACGCGCTGAAACGGAATCAGTTGTGTGCTGCAGGTAAAGATTGCCTGGCCGGAGCCGAAGTCGAGGATCGCCGAGGTCAGCCGGTCTGTGCCGGTTTGCGCATCGCGATCGACGAGCGCGACCACGCGCTGCGGCTGACGCTTGAAGGCGTAGCGCGACGACTGCACGAGATAGCAGCCGATGTCGTAAAGGCCGCCGCCGCCGGTTTCGATCTGGTTGCGTATGTTGGCGGGGTCGATGTTGCAGTAGCTGTACACGCCGGCGACTGCACGCAATTCGCCGATGCGGCCCTCGTCGAGAAGCTGACGCACGCGCAGCCACTGCGGCGCGCTTCGGATCATGAAGGCTTCGCAGATTTTGACTCCGGTGCGGGCGCGAACGTCGAGCAGCGTCTTAGCCTCGGCGACCGTCATGCTGAGCGGCTTCTCGCAGAGTACGTGCTTGCCGGCCTCGGCGGCCTTCGTCGTCCACGGAACATGGAGCTGATTGGGCAGCGGATTGTAGATGGCGTCGATGTTTGGATCGGCGAGCAGCTCCTCGTAAGAGCCGTAGGCCGTGGGAATGCCAAGTTTCGTGGCCGCCTCACGGGCTTTCGCCAGATCGCGCGATGCAATAGCGGTAACGGTGGTGAGTTCGCCCTGCTGCATGGCAGGGATCACCTTTTTCAGGCCGATGTTGGCGGTGCTGAGCACGCCGAAACGGAGCTTTTTCGACATAACGCATGATACCGCCGAACGCGGCGGATGATATGCGGCTCACGCGTGGTTCAGAGCCAACGCAATCGCTTCGGCGGCGTTGGCGGCTACGCGGACGAGAGTGCGATTCTTTGCTTCGATGAATCCGGCGTCGACAGCCGTGTCGAGGAAGGCGAGCAGGCCGTCCCAATAATTGAGCGTGTTAATCAGGATGCACGGCTTCGCGTGAATGCCGATCTGCGCCCAGGTGATGGCTTCCAGTAATTCGTCGAGTGTGCCGTAGCCGCCGGGCAGCGCGAGGATGGCGTCGGACAACTCGTGAATGCGGGCCTTGCGCTCGTGCATCGTGGGAACCAGTTCGAGCGAAGTGAGGCCGTTGTGCGCGATCTCTCGGCCACTGAGCGCGTCTGGCAACACGCCGATCACTTCTCCGCCACCTGCCAGCGCCGCGTCAGCCACCACACCCATCAGGCCGCGGCAGGCTCCGCCGTAGACCAAGCCAAGGCCCGCTTTGGCGATGGCCGTGCCGATAGCTGTGGCCTCAGCGCGAAATGCGGGGTTGTTTCCGAAGGCCGATCCGCAGAAAACGGCGACGCGGCGAAGGGGCTTGGGTGAGTCAGTCATTATGCTTTCAGAATAACGGGCGCGGCGTGCTTACTTCCGGGCGGATACGCAGACAGAGGCGACTTGCGTCGGTTGAGGGTCGGGAAAATACCTGCACTGAAAGAAGAGCGCCACGTTAACAAGAGCAATCATCACGGGCACTTCGACCAGGGGCCCGATGACCGCCGCAAAGGCGGCTCCCGAATTGATGCCGAAGACAGAGACGGCGACAGCGATGGCCAGCTCAAAGTTGTTGGAAGCGGCAGTGAAGGCCAGCGTCGTGGTTTTGGAGTAGTCCGCGCCGAGCTTTCGGCCCATATAAAACGAGACCAGGAACATGACCACGAAATAGACCAGAAGCGGCGCGGCAATCCTGAGGACATCGAGTGGGAGACGAACAATATAGCTCCCTTTGAGCGAGAACATGACGACGATGGTGAAGAGAAGGGCGACGAGAGTGAGGGGACTGATGCGCGGGACAAAGTTGCGGTCGTACCAAGCCAGGCCTTTGGCGCGGACAAGGACTGTGCGCGTAAGGAATCCGGCGAGGCATGGAATGCCCAGATAAATGAAGACGCTCTGCGCGATTTGGCCGATGGAGACATGGACGACCGCGCCCTGCAACCCGAGCTTTGCCGGCAGTACGGTGATGAAGACCCAGGCGTAGAGCGAGTAAAAGAAGACCTGAAAGAGAGAGTTGAAGGCCACCAAGCCGGCGGCGTATTCGGTGTCTCCTTTGGCCAGTTCGTTCCAGACGATGACCATGGCAATGCAGCGCGCCAGGCCGATCATGATGAGGCCGGCCATGTATTCCGGGTATCCGCGCAGGAACACCACAGCCAGAACGAACATGAGGACAGGACCAATGAGCCAGTTCTGCACCAGTGAAAGGGCGAGCACCTTCTTGTTGCGAAAGACTTCGTGCAGCTCGTCGTACCGCACCTTGGTGAAGGGCGGGTACATCATCACGATCAGGCCCACGGCGATGGGGATGGACGTGGTGCCGATGCTGAAGCGGTCGAGAAAAGGAACGACGCCGGGGACGAGCCATCCGAGCGCCACGCCGGCCACCATGGCGGCGAAGATCCAGGCGGTCAGATAACGATCAAGAAACGAGAGCCGGCCAGTGACCTTCATGAGCAAACCTCAAAGAAAGAAATGTGCGTGCTGCTTTGCGGCATGAGCCGCCGGTCAGGAACAGCCGATCTCGTCGATCTCCTTCTGGATGGCGAGTTGTTGCAGCGACGCGAGGGGCAGCGAGAGAAAGAGGCCGACCCTGCGGTCGAGGATGACGAAGGCATCACGAAAGGCACGGGCGATCTCGTCGGGCGTTCCCTCGACCGCGGCGGGATCGGGGATGCCCCAGTGCGCGGTCATGGGCTGGCCGGGCCAGTAGGGGCAGATTTCCTTTGCGGCGTTGTCGCAGACGGTGAAGACGAAGTCCATTTTGGGCGCGCCGGGCGCGGCAAACTCGTCCCACGATTTGCTGCGCAGGCCGGCGGTTGATATTCCGGCTGAGGCGATCTGTTTGATCGCTTCGGGACGCGGTTTTCCTGCGGGATGGCTGCCCGCGCTGTAGGCGGTGAAGGCTCCCTTGCCCTTGTGATTAAGAATCGCTTCGGCCATCAGCGAACGGGCCGAGTTGCCGGTGCACAGAAAGAGGACGTTGTAGTGGCTGGGCATGATGTGGATCCTACGCTGCGGCGCCGCTGCAGCAGCCGGGCGCGCAGCAGGATGATTGAGGCTTGACGGCGCGGATGAAGGCGCTGAGGAATTTGCCTTCAACCTCCGGAGCGATGGCATCGACGTCGACTCCCGCCTCAGTGAGAAACTGGCGAGCATCCTCGACGCTGTAGATGCGCGTGGGCTCGAAGGAGACATCGGCAAACCCGGCGGCGATCAGCCGGCCGCGATAGTCCTGCTCTTCGAGAGCGCCCGCCATGCAGCCGACCCAGAGCAACATGCTCTGGCGCACAGCGTCGGGAACTTGGCCGCGCACGACGACATCAGAGACGGCGAAGCGGCCGCCCGGCTTAAGCGCACGAAAGGCCTCGCGCAACACGCGGTCCTTGTCGGCAGAGAGGTTGATGACGCAATTCGAGATGATGACGTCGACCGAGTTCGCGGCGAGTGGAATGTTTTCGATTTCGCCTTTGAGAAACTCGACGTTTTCAACGCCAGCCTTGCGCTGGTTTTCGCGAGCCAGAGCAAGCATCTCGTCAGTCATATCGAGGCCGTAGGCTTTGCCGCCGGGAGCCACGCGGCGCGCGGAGAGCAGCACGTCAATTCCGCCGCCAGAGCCGAGGTCGAGGACCACGTCGCCGGGCTTGAGATCAATGAGCGCCGTTGGATTGCCACAGCCCCGCGAGGCCTGCACAGCCTTCTCCGGGATGAGGCCTTTTTCGCCGTCGCTGTAAAGATTGGCGGTGATCGGGTCGCAGCAAAGGAGACCGGGATCGCAACAGGGCTGCAGACTGCCTGCCTCCGCCACGGCGCGCGCCGCGCTGCCATACTTTTGCTTCACTTGCTCCTTCACTTCCGCCGGGGCTGCCATTCGAACCCTCCTTCGTATATGCTTAAGCAAATATATTTCCGGTATTCATATTTGTCAAGGCGTATATTTGAAGAGATGGGACGAAGCGCGAAACCGGTTGACGTGGCACTCCTGTTTGCCGCACTTGCCGACCGAACACGGCTGCGCCTGCTGAACCTGATGAACGGCCGCGAAGTGTGTGTGTGCTACTTCGTGGAGGTCCTGAGGCAGAGCCAGCCCAAGGTGTCGCGGCACCTGGCGTATCTGCGCAGGGCGGGAGTCGTGCGCGCGCGGCGCGAAGGCAAGTGGATGCACTATCGCATCGAGCGGCCAGCTGACTCCGCAGTGGCGGCGATTCTGGACGCAACGCTTGAGTCGTTTGGCGCCGACCGGGAAATGATGGCCGATCGGGCACAACTGGACCGGGTTTGCTGCCGGCCGGAACGATTCGTGACACTTGCGGGAGCGCCCGCACCCACCAATGTCCAATAGGACGCCGCTTGAAGCACGGCAATCATCGCGCGACTGAACGATGGCGCGGGCGCGGGCAAGCGCTTTGGCCCTTTTCAGGCGCGGACCTTCTGTGTCATGCTTGCTTGCATGGGAAACAAAGACAAGGGCAAGAGAGAAGCGAAGAAGGCTCCGAAGCCGAAGCCAAAACCAGAACCGGGACGCAAGCGCGAGATCTTCACGCCACCACCTCCACCGAAGTAGCGAGCGTCGGCGGCGCCTGAGTCGCGCAGCGGCTAGACGGCCGACTCAGGAAGAGTGTCGGTATGCGCCGCGTCAAACCGGTGCTCAGGCAGGTCAACAACGACAAAGGCCATCCCACAAAGATGGCCTTTTGCTTTGCTTGAAGCGATGAACGGAACTCAGGGCTGGGACGCGGCGCCCGTGCTCGGCTCGGTGCGGGCTTGAGCCTTTTCGGCCAATACCTTGTGCGCGCTATTTTCAAGTGCCTGGGCTTCGGGCATGTAGGTGAGCGCCTTCTGGACCATCGGATCCCAATCGGCGATGACGCGCAAGCCGGTCAGCTGCCCGAACTGAATTGTAAAAATGTCTTTCTTGATTTGCGCCTTAATCCAGCCGGAGGAGTCGCCAATGTCGCCGTCGGTCCAGTCAACGTCCTGGTTAGTAAGGAATTTCTTGAAGTCATTGAGGACAGTGTCGTCGACCTGGAAGTTCTTGTCGATTGTATGCGTGGCCACGTAGACCGGCGCGAAGTGGAAGAAGACGTCTTTGTAGACCAGCTCGTCCTGGAAGCGGTTGGTGGTAGGCGGCTCGATTTTTTCGTCGGGCGTGATGCCGCCGCCGCCGTAGACGGTGCGGCCAGAGTCAGTCAGCTTGACCTCGCGGCTGGAGGAGTCGGAGGGCGCAGGCCCGCCGCCGGCGTGGTTGTAATAGTCGTAGAGCGAGACGCCGGCGTAATTGCGCTGGATGAGGCGGCCGGACGGCGTGTAGTAGTGATACGTAGTCAAGGCGAGGCCGGAGTCTTCACTGAGGTTGTAGACGGTCTGCACCAGACCCTTACCGAAGGTGGTTTCGCCCACGATGAGGGCGCGATCGTGATCCTGCAGCGCGCCGGAAACGATCTCGGCCGCCGAGGCGGTGTCGCGGTTAACCAGCACGACGATGGGGAAGGTCTTGCCGTCGTTGCCGTGCGTCGCGACGTAGTTCTGATCGGAGTAGGCGCGGCCGCGCTGGGAAACGATGGTCTGGCCCTTGGCAAGCAGATGGTCGCAGACATCCACGGCCTGGCTTAGGAGGCCGCCGGGATTCTCGCGCAGATCGAGCACCAGGCCCTTGAGGTCGCCGAAGCCGTCGATGGCGTCGTCCATTTCCTGACCAGTGGTCTCCTGGAACTGGGACAGATGAATGTAGCCGATGCCGGGACGAATCTCGAACTTGAGATCGATGGAGGGGTGCGGAATCTCGTCGCGAATGAGGTCGAATACCAGCGGCTTGGCCTGGCCGTAACGAACCATCGTGACCTGGACATGCGTGCCCTTGGGTCCCTTCAACGCTTTCGCTACCTGGTCTGACGACCAGCCGTCGGTGGACTTCCCATCGACCGCAACAACTTCATCGCCCGGATGAATACCCGCGCGGAATGAGGGCGTGTCCTCGTATGGAGTGACAACGTAAACGTTGCTCTTTCCATTGTTGTCATTTTGCTGCTGGATGACCATGCCCACGCCGTAGTAGCGGCCGCGCTGATCTTCGCGCAGGCGGGCATAGGCCTTGGGATCGTAGAAATGCGAGTGCGGGTCAAGAACCTGCAACATACCGGGGATGGCGCCGTCGTAGATGACATCGTCCGCCTTGTCGGGTGTGAGGGGCTCGGCGTAGTTCTGCTCCACGATCGCGTAGACGTCGGTGAATGCCTTGAGGCTGTCGCGGAGCTGGCTCTCGTCCTGCGACGATTGGGCGCCGACGCGGCGCTCGAGAACGGTGCCGGCCACGGCACAGACAGCGAAAAAGACGACCACGGCGAATAGTGCGCGGCGGGCACGGAAACTCATGGGCAAACCGAACCTCCAGACGGCGCGTGCGCCAGACGCCGGACGGCGGACCTTCCATCGCCTGGGAGCGAATCCGGCCAATGCTGGATTTCCGCTCGATAAAAATTGACCTTGCCCGGTATTGGCAAGGCCAGGGAGATGGAAGAACCGCTCGCACTGAGGCTGCGAGGCCGTCTTCGGCTAAAGTATAACACCGCTGTATTTGACGCGCGCCCAGGCGGGCGGGTAGCCGGGTTACCGTGGTTTGGGGGGCGCGAAGGCACATTGCGGAGGGTTGCCCGCAGGCTTGGGCCGGCATCCGCTTTCCGTTTCGGCTCTCCCGGCATTTACAATTGCGTCTATGCACCAGGCACCAGGAAAGCATGCGCCAGGCAAACGGCCGGACGTCGGTTCTATGAATTTGAGACATTTTCGCGGATTTGCGGCATTCGCGTTTGGCGCGGCGCTTCTGGTGTGCCCCAGCCTCTCAATCGGCCAGGCGAACGAACCGGAGAGCCCCTATGGCGGGACGACCGTCGAGGACATTATTGCTCGCGTCAACGACCAGATCATCACCAAGTCAGACTACGACCGAGCGGAAACCGAGCTGGATCAGGTAGGAAAGCAGAACGGTGCATCGATGCAGGAGATGGCAGGTCAGCGGAAGGACCTGCTGCGCAATCTGATCGACCAGCAGTTGTGGCTCTCTAAGGGCAAGGAACTGGACATCACCGGCGAAACGGAACTGGTAAAGCGCCTGGACGAGATCCGCAAGCAATACAACCTGGATTCGATTGACGATCTGGAGAAGGCGGCCAGAGAGCAGGGCGTGTCCTTCGAGGACTTCAAGGCCAACATCCGCAACCAGATCATCACCCAGGAGGTGATGCGGCAGGAGGTTGGCGAGCATATCCAGATGACTCCCGGCGAGGTCGAGCGGTACTACGAGGAGCACAAACAGGATTACGTGCAGCCGGAGAGCGTGCGGTTGGGCGAGATTCTAATTTCCACGGGGAAGGAAGGAACCGACGATCCAGCGAAGGTTGCGGCGGCCAAAGCAAAGGCGGACGACCTTGAGGCGCGGCTGCACGCGGGCGGAGACTTTGCGCAGTTGGCGCGGAGCTTCAGCGACGGCTCCACGGCGGCGTCTGGCGGCGATCTGGGCCAGTATAAGCGGGGCCAGCTTCCCAAGGTACTTGAGGACAAGACATTCGATCTGGCGTCGGGCCAGTACACCGATCCGATTCTCACGCGGCAGGGCTACATCATCCTGAAAGTCGTGCAGCATACGCCGGGCGGACCACGGCCGTACAAGGATGTGCAGGAGGACGTGGAACAGGCGTATTACATGAGCCTGATGGATCCGGCGATTCGCGATTATCTGAGCCGGATGCGAGATGAAGCCTTCATCCAGATCAAGCAGGGATATGTAGACGCCGGCGCGACACCCGCCGAGCTGCATTCAAGCATCAGTTTCAGCGCGTATGTGCCGCCGGCGCCGAAGAAGAAGGCCAAGGTGGAAAGGACGAGGTTCCGCGAAAGCACGCATAGCTTCCGTGAGAGATCGGGTCCATCTGGCCCGCCCGCTCAGAGCGCCACCGAAGCGCCGACCGGCGCAGCGCCGGCGCCTCCGGCAGCCACGCCAACCCGGGCAACCAACAAAAAGAAGAAGGGGAGCAAGAAGGAAGAGGCAGCCACCGAGAAGCCTGGCAAGAAAGAAAAGATCCGCTTCGGCCAAGCGCCGCGCGAGACGCTGCCTTCCGCGACGACAAACTCAGCCACGGAGAATGCGGGCGCGCTGCCCGAGACGGCTTCGAATACCGACCAGCCGGCGAATCCGCTGGAGCCGGCCGCGCCAACGCAGAAGACGCGTTTCAGCGCTCGCGCACGACAGCCCAAGACGGCGAAGACAAAAGGCAATGCCGGACAGGCGGGTGCGACCGGGCCCTTGCCGCCGAATGCGTCTGAGGTAGCCGACCAGCAGACGCAGTTGGCTCCTTTGGGTCTGCCTGGAGATACATCGAAGAAGAAGAAAAAGGCATCGACTGCAACCGAGGGAAAGACTCGCATCGCCGACAAGAAGAAGAGCGAGGAAGAAACGCAGCCGAAGCCGGTACAGAAGCCGACACCCATTCCTCCCGTGCCGGGAGCGCCGGCGCCCTCCGACCATCCGGACCAGCCTCAACCGCAGCAAACGACGCCGCAATAACCTCGAGATTCAATCTGTCCGACAGAGCGGGCCTGGGAATGGAATCCCAGGCCCGCAGTGTTCTGGTGGCAGCACGGGTTTCGTTCGATTTGAGCGGCACCTTTGGCATAGCGGGAGAATTGCGTTAATCTTCTCGGCAGAATGAAAGACATCTATATCGCGGATTTGATGGGCTTCGACGAAGGCAAGCTCTTCGACAGCTTCTTTCTCGTGCTGGCCAAGCAGCAGCGGACCACCAAGCAGAACAAACCGTATCTGAGCCTGACGCTCGGCGACAAAACTGGACCGATCGAAGCCCGCGTGTGGGAGCTTGGCGATCCGCGGATCGCCAGGGACTTCGAGCGTGGCGACATCGTAAAGGTGCGCGGGAGTGTGTCGCGTTTCGACGATCGTGCACAGTTAAAAGTGGATCAGTTGCGCAAGGCGCTGGGCAGCGAAGCGGACAAGATGGATATGCTGCCCGCGACGAGCCGCGATGTGGGCGAGCTGTGGCGGATGCTCGAGGCAAGCATCGCGAGCGTGACCAATCCCGATCTGAATCGGCTGCTCAGGGCGTTACTCACCGATGCACCAATCGCGCAGGCTTTTCGCGAGGCGCCGGCGGCGCGGCAACTGCACCATGCGTGGCTGGGCGGACTGCTCGAACACGTGGTGAGTTTGCTGGGGCTCGCCGATCGCGTAGCCGCGCACTACCCGATGCTCGACCGCGATCTGCTTGTCACGGGCGTGATTCTGCACGACATCGGAAAGACCCGCGAGCTGAGCTGGGACACCGGATTCGACTACACGGTGGAGGGTGTTCTGCTCGGGCACATCCAGATGGGCGTCGATCTAGTGGAGAAGACGATCGCCGGGCTGCCCGGATTCCCTGACCGGCTGCGCACGCTGGTGCTGCACATGATTCTGTCGCACCACGGCAAGTTGGAGTTCGGCTCGCCCAAGCTGCCCATGATTCCCGAAGCGCTGGTGCTCAACTTCCTCGACGACCTGGACGCAAAGATGCAGGCGATGGCCAGCGAGTTTGAGAAGTCGGCGCGCGAGGGCCGTGCGCCGGACGAGTTGACGGGCAAAGTGTGGGCGCTGGATCAGCGCCAATTGCTGAACACTAGGGCCTGGCTGGGAAAAAACGAGGAGTAGTCGTTCCCTGCCCCTGAACCTTTACCCGAGAAACCAATCCCACTGCTCTTTTGTCAATGGAACGACCGAAAGCCGGCCGATGAGCAGGAGCGGTGAGCGCGCAAAGAGCTTTTCAGCCTTGATTTGGGCGAGGGTTTTCGGGTTTTTGAGGCGCTTGCCTGCCTTGACGCACACGATGGGGACTTTCGGGTCAGCCGAGTCGACGCTGAGGATCGTTCCTGTGCCCACGGCGGTGCGTTCGTCGCCAGTGTAGTAGAAGATCCACTTCATCCCCGGCTTCATCTCGCGTAGATTCTTGACGGCGGCGGGATTCGTCACGCCGTCCCACGCGGTCTCGCCGTCGCGCAAGAGGTCGTCGAAAGAGTAGACGCCGGGCTCGGATTAAAGGAGGAAGTAGGGCATAAACAGTTCACAGTTCTTAGTTCGTAGTTGTCAGTTTTCTGCGCTCGGCAAACCGGCGAATGGGAGCGAAGCAACGCTTCCTGTTCCCTATTCCCTATTGGCTATTCCCTGTCTTTCTATTCCCTGCCCCGCTTCCGGATCTCAATGTTGAGGCGCTTGATCTTCTGGTTCAGCGTGGAGAGCGGGATGCGGAACTGCTCGGCGGCTTCAGTCTGGTTCCAGTTACATCGCTCGAGTTTTTCGATGATGATGCGGCGCTCGATGACTTCGAGGATGTCGAAAAGCGAAGAGTTCGGGTTGTGCTCGAGGAGCGCGTCCTGGAAGCTGCGGCCTGTGATCTGTCCGGGGAGAAGCTCGGCGCCGATGAGCGGACCGGAGGAGAGTACGACGCCGCGCTCGATGGCGTTTTCAAGCTCGCGGACATTGCCCGGCCAGTCGTAGTCGATGAGGGCGCGCATGGCGTCGGTGGAGAGTTTGCGCGGAGCGAAGTTGTTCTCAGTGGCGTAAAAATCGAGGAAGTGCTGGGCGAGGAGCGGAATGTCCTCGCGGCGGGCGCGCAGCGGCGGCAAATCAACGGTGATGACGTTGAGGCGGTAGAAGAGATCCTCGCGGAAGCGGCCATCGCGCACCGCCTGGCGGAGATCGACGTTAGTGGCGGCGAGGATGCGCACGTCCACCTGAAGCTCCTGAATGCCGCCGAGATGCATGAAGCGCTTGTCCTGCAGCACACGCAGAATCTTTGATTGCGTGTCGAGGCCCATGGTGGCGATCTCGTCGAGGAAGAGCGTGCCGCCGTTGGCGACTTCGAAGAGACCTTTCTTTGAGGCAACAGCTGAAGTGAACGCGCCCTTGACGTGCCCGAAGAGCGTGGACTCAAGCAGCTCAGAGGGCATGGCGCCGGTGTTGATAGGGACGAATGGCTTGTCGCGGCGCGGCGAGTTGGCGTGGATGGCCTTGGCGATGATCTCCTTGCCGGTGCCGCTCTCGCCCTGAATGAGAACTGTGGAGCGGCTGGGAGCGACCTGCGCGACAAGATCGAAGACGCGGAGCATGGACTCGCTTTTGCCCACAATGTTGGCAAAGTTGTAGCGCTGCTTGAGGGTGCGCTTGAGCTGAAGATTCTCTTCCTCGGCGCGGCGGCGGGCGACTGCGGAGCGGATGTCTGCGAGTAGTTTCTCGTTGTCCCAGGGCTTCTGGATGAAATTTTCCGCGCCGGCGCGAATGGCCTCGACAACGTTGTCGACGGTGCCATAGGCGGTGATCATGATGATAGGCAGATCGGGCTGGCGCTCCTTGAATTGCGGTAGAAGCTCAAGGCCGCTCTGGCCGGGCAACGCGAGGTCGAGCAAAACGAGGTCGAAGCTCGACTGATCGAGCATGCGCAGGCCCTCCTCGCCGTTGGCCGCGGTTTTAACGGCGTAGTTCTCGAGGGAGAGCAGGACCTCGAGCGATTCCTGGATGCCGATCTCATCGTCGACAACCAGGATCGACGCGGCGGGCGAACTGACGTCGATCGCGGGCGCGGAGACAGGCGCGTTCACGGGCAGTGCGTCCTCAGCAGTGGGCTCAGGCATGGACGGAATTCCTTAATAGGGGAAACTCAAGGTGAAAGGTCGTGCCGGCGCCGATTGCGCTGTCGACGTGAATTTTGCCGGCGTGTTCCTGAATGATGCCGTACGAAACGGAGAGGCCGAGGCCGGTGCCGCGCCGGTCGCCGGGCAGGTTTTTGGTGGTGAAGAAGGGATCGTAGATGCGCTTGAGGTGCTCAGGCGCGATGCCGGAGCCGGAGTCGGAGATCACGGCTTCTACGTGTCCGTTGACCAGCGTGGCGATGCGCAGGCGCCCGCCGCCAGGCATGGCGTCCTTGGCGTTCAGCAAGAGATTGAGGAAGACCTGCTGCAGCTTGCCGGGGTTGCCGTGGATCGGCGGAAGCTCGTCGGCGAGTTCGAGATCGACAAGAATCTGCGCTGTCTTGAACTGGTGCTCGAGCAGCGAAAGCGTGTCGCGAACCACCTGGTTCAGGTCGGTGGAGCGGAACTCGGTGGTGGAAGTGCGCGAGAAGTTGAGCAGGCCGTTGGCGATTTCGGCGGCGCGGAAGCTCTGCTGCGTGATCTTGTCGAGCACGGGGCTGAGGCGCGCGTCGCCGCGCAATTGCTTGGCCAGCATCTGCGCGTAGGAGGAGATGACAGCGAGTGGAGTGTTGATCTCGTGGGCGACGCCGGCAGCGAGTAGGCCGATGGAGGTGAGCTTGTCAGCCTGGGCAAGCTGCGTTTCCAGCGTGACGCGCTCGGTAATGTCGTCGACCAGGACGATGCGGCCCACGGGAACGAAGTTGCGAGAGAGCAGCGGCGCAATGGCGATGTTGGCGGTGCGCTGCTCGCCGGCGCGCGTGGTGAGGCGGAACTTGTAGAGGTGATGCACTCCCGGATCGCTGCGGAAGCCCTCCAGGGCTTCGATGAATTCCAGAGGGAAGACGGAACGAAGTTCCTGGCCGATGGCTTCAGCGCGGCTGAGTGCGTACATCGCCTCCATCTGCGCGTTCCAGCTTTCGATGCGGTCGTTGAGGTCGATGGCGAAGATGCCCACGTTGATGGATTCGACGATGTTCTCGTTGAACTCCTTGAGGCGCTCGAACTCAACGATCTTTTCCTCAAGCCGCGCGTAGAGGCTGGCGTTCTGGAGGGCGATGCCGATGTAGCTGGCCAGGGATTCCAGAAGCTCGACGTCTTCGCTCGACAGGAAGTCGCCGCCCAGCGTGCGGCCGAGGCCGATGACGGCAATGGTGCGGCTGGCGGCCTCACCATTCTCCAACCGCACCGGAGCCACCCGGCAGGGCAGATAGTAGTTGAGGTCGAGCAGAGCGGCGGTGCGCTGCTGGTCTGGCGGCAGATGCAGAACAGCTTGAGCGTTTTCGAGAAAGATGTGAGAGTGGTCCTTGGCGCGGTCGAAGTTGAGAAAGCCGAGGGCCAGGTTGCTTTGCCCTGCGCTGACTTCATCAGGTAGTCCGTGCGATGCCGCAAGACGCAACCCGCCCGAGTCCTGCGCCAGGAAAATGGCAACGCGCGCCACCAGGAGCGTGCGCGGCAACTGCTCGACGATGGAGTTGAGCAACGCCTGCAGGTCGGTTTCGGAGCTGAGGCCGCTGCCGAACTCGACCAGGGCCCTCCGGTAGTCGTAGCGATGCCGGTCGAAGGCGCGTTCGACCCAGCCCTGAATGCGCCGTTTGAGGGGATCGAAGACGGCAGCCGTGACCAGAATGGCGATGACCAGCGCCCACTCGCGCATGGCTTCAGGCAAGCGCTGATGAACCACGAGGGCGATCAGCGCGATGATGCCGAAATAGCCGCCGCCAATGAGCGCTACCGACAGCGTGTAGGCGACGCCGCGCTTGAAGATCAGGTCGGTGTCCATCAAGCGGTAGCGAACGATGGCCCAGGCGAACGTGAGCGGCAAAAACACCAGCGAAAGGCCAGCCAGATTGGTGAGCAGTTGCGGCGGATTCAGGTGAAGCAGATAGGGGACGGCGTAAAAGAACGTAAAGGGAAGAACCGCAAGCAGTGTGCCACGCGTAACCCACTTCAACTGCTGGCGTAGCAGCGGCGTGGTGGCGCGGCTATAGCTGCGCAGGAACAGAAGCGCGGCGCATACGTAGAAAACGGCGTCGTAAGCCGTGTCGATCTGGTAGAGCCGGTCGAGCAGGAGCTTGGTGGCCTCGCGCGTGCCGATGGACCAGAGCCACAGGGCAAGCATTCCCGCACCGGGCGCGTAGACCAGGGGCAACAGCCAGCGGCGGCGGTGATTCTTGAATCGCTCCTCAGGGAAGCTGAGCGCGAAGTGCAGGAAGAGCGCAGGCTGCAGCGCCTCGGCCACGACATTCGTCCAGAAGACGATCCAGTCCAGAGTGTCGAGCTTGGTGGTGTACTTCAGCGCGTAGAGCGCAAAAGAAACCAGGCAGAAGAGGTAAAAGTGCGTCGCACGGGGGGCGCCCCAGCGGCGGAAAAGGACGTAGAAGCCGATGATGAGATAGATGAGGCCGATGATGCGCAGGCCGAACTCGAGACTGCGATCCAACGGCTCGGGAATGACCTTGATAGGCGCTTCCAGGGGAATGCCGTCGCGCGTGATGGTGTAGTAGACCTGGCCGTAAGGACCTGTGGCGTAAAGTGCGCGCTCCAGATCAGCGACCACCGTAACGGGCGTAACGGTTTCGGTGGGGGATTCGCTGACGCCCGTCAGCAGGTCTCCCACCTGGATTCCGGCGCGCTGCCCGGGCTTATCAGGCAGAACTTTTTCCGCGTGCAGGCCGCCGGAAGCCTCGCCCCACCACACGCCATCGTCGGGCTGCGGAAACTGGCGCTGTTCGAGGAGATTCAGCACCGCCAACACGAACAGCGCGGCTGTGGCCAAGGCCAGCAGCGTAGCCTGTACGCGGTTGAGAAGGCTTGTCTCCATGAGCGGGAATTTCCTACTTTAATCGCCTTACCAGCACGTCGGTTGCCATGCAGGGAGGATGCGGCTCTTAGCTAGAGGTCTCAGGCCAATCGCCTGAGAACAGACGTGATATGGACTTTGGGTCGTCAATAAATGTCAACCTGAAGTGAAGTAGATCACATCGGAAGTGCAAAAAACAAGAACAGCCCTCCACGGAAGAGAATCCATCTATGAAAAATGGTAGATCGATGGCCCGTGGCGAGTTATCTTTCAACCGGCCGAAAATAAAGGAGTTCCGGTTAGCAGTCTTTCGCGGATTTGAGCGCGTGAAATCTCGCGCGGACGACCACGAGCCGGCCAAATATGTATGGGCTCTGGTGCAGAGTCAGCGCTGTCCGTATGTTGCCTTCGAGCCATGTTTGCGAAGGTAGTGGTATTCCGAGACATGGCTGGGGATGCCGGCCTCCGGCGCGCCCAGAAGCACGCTGCGGAAGGCGAGCCGGGCGATGTACTCAAGGACGTCGGCGTGCTCGACAGCCTCAGCGGGGTTCTTGCCCCATGCAAACGGGGCGTGGCCCGCCACCAACACGCCGGGGACGGCCACCGGATCGAGTTTTCCCGAGCGGAAGCAGCGAACGATGACTGAGCCCGTATTGCGAACGTAGCCTGAAGTAACCTCTTCGGCGGTGAGCGGCTCAGTGACGGGGACCGGACCGCGAAAGTAATCAGCGTGGGTGGTGCCGAAGCATGGAATGGCGCGGCAGGCCTGAGCCCAAGCCGTCGCGAACTCGGAGTGCGTGTGGACGATGCCGCCGATCTGAGGAAATTCGCGGTAGAGCAGCGTGTGCGTTTCAAGATCGCTCGATGGACGCAGTGCGCCCTCGACGATGTTGCCATCGAGATCGGTAACGACGAGGTCAGCGGGGGTTAATGCGGCGTAATCGACACCGCTGGGCTTGATGACCACGAGCGGTTTGGCGCTGTTGCGGTCGACACCGCTAGCATTCCCAAATGTGTGGGGCGCGAGGCCGCGACGGGCGATCTCCTGATTGGCGCGGAGGACTTGTTCGCGGAGAGATTCAAGCAGCATGACGTGTCTGGAATAAGAGTAAATCCTTCAAGAGGGTAACGGATGAAGAATCAACGATCGTGGCGGGGCTGTGGCGTGCGGTCGGTGCCTTCGCGATGGGGTGGCTGGGTAGCGCGTTAATCGGTGCTGCAGTAAACTGGGGTCAATCTTCGACTAGTTTGTTATCGGTTGAGTGAAGGCCCCTCTCGCTGGACAGACGACGCGAGAGCGCAGAGGTTTGGCTGTGTGCGCGCAGAGCGGTGCCGCCGTTGTTTCTGATGCCGGGTTTGCCTTTTGCGCCACAGCTCGCGGCCTGCTGTTCTGCGCCCGGCAAGTGGTGGGCAGCCGTGGCTGATGTTTCCATTCCCCGCTTGGCAGGGTCCGCGCAAGGCGCGAATTCGCTTTCGTCAAGAGCAAAGGCTATGCTGGCCACTTCATCGCCCGACGGTGAGGCCATTCCGCCTCATCGTTGGATGGTCGCCATCGCCGTGATGTCGAGCGCCGTGATGCAGGTGCTGGATACATCGGTGGTCAATGTCAGCCTGCCGCATATCGCCGGATCGCTTTCCTCGACCGTCGAGGAGGCAACCTGGGTACTGACCTCCTACCTCGTGGCGAACGCCATCATCCTTCCCATAACCGGATGGATTGCGGGCGTGCTGGGCCGCAAGCGCGTACTGATGATGGCCGTTGCCGGCTTTACGCTGTCGAGCCTGGCGTGCGGCCTGGCTCTGAATCTGCCCATGTTGATCGTCTTTCGCGTCATCCAGGGATTGACCGGCGGCGGGCTGCAGCCACTTTCGCAGGCCGTGCTTCTCGAGGAGTTTCCGGGCCGGGAGCAGGGCAAGGCGATGGCCTTTTGGAGCCTTGGGATTATCGCGGCGCCTATCCTTGGCCCCACGCTGGGCGGCTGGATCACCGACACCTGGACCTGGCGCTGGGTCTTCTTTATCAACCTGCCGGTGGGCGTGCTGAGCCTGCTTCTGATCTCGCAGTACATTTACGATCCGCACTACTTGCGGCGCCGCTCGCTGGGCGTGGATGCGTGGGGCATCGGCATGTTGGCCGTAGGCATGGGCGCGCTGCAGATCATGCTCGACAAGGGGCAGGAGAAGGACTGGTTCGGATCGACCCTGATTCGTGTCCTGTGCGTGATTGCGTTCGTCGGACTCACGGCCTTTGTGCTGCGCGAGCTTCGAGCCAAGGATCCCATTGTGCATTTCAAGCTGATGCGCTCGCGCACCTTCGCTTCGGGTTTGGTGCTGGCCACCATCATGGGGTTCGTGCTCTACGGCAGCCTGGTGCTGCTGCCGCTCTTCATGCAGACGCTGCTGGGGTGGACGGCAACCACAGCGGGCATCTGGAACAGTCCGCGCGGCATCGGAACCGCGCTCTGCATGCCGCTTGTAGCCTATCTTCTGGGCAAAGGATGGGACGCGCGCCGCTTGTTGATCGTCGGCTTCGCCGTCACGGGGCTCTGCTTCTTCTCCTACGCGCGCATGACGCTCGAGTCCGGAACCTGGGACATTTTCTGGATTCAGATCGTGCAAGGCTTTGCTCTCGGCTTCCTGTTTGTGCCCATGACGACTCTGACCATGAGCACGGTTCCGAAGGCGGAGACCGGATACGCAACCAGCCTGTTTAACACCGTGCGCAATATCGGGTCCAGCATGGGCATTTCGTTTGTCACCACGCTGATGGCGCGGCGTGAGCAATTTCACCAGCAAATCCTCGGCGACCACCTCACGGCTTCGAGTCCGATGAGCCAGCAGGCCTTTGCGCAGCTGGCGCCTTTTCTCGCTCATCAGGGTGTAGACCCGGTGACGGCGGCGCACAAAGCCGGCGGGCTCATCTATCGGCAGCTCCAGCAACAGGCGGCATTGCTCAGCTATGGCGACGCATTTCTCCTGATGGGGATCTTGATCTTGCTCAACATTCCCGTAGTGCTGCTGATGCGCGGGGCAGAGCACAACCGGCGGCATCGCAAGAACCGTGAGGCGAACAGGCCAGAGGCAGCACGAGGCGCGCCAGCATCTCAGCCGCGCAGCCAGTAGGGCTTTGGAACAATCGCGCCAAGCTCGGCAAATTCTGCGTCTGTCAGTCGGAAGGCTGCCGCGCTCACGTTCTCTTCAAGGTGCTTTACTGACCCGGTTCCGGGGATGGGCAGCATAACGGGCGAACGGCGCAGCAGCCAGGCCAGTGACAAAACTGCAGTCGAAACCTTGCGCGCTGCGGCAATCCTCTCCATTACCTCGTTGGCCTTGCGGCCTTGCGCCATCGGACCCCAGGGCAGAAACGCGATGCCGTTGGCCTCACAATAATCAACCACGAAATCCCACTCGCGATCGCTGAAGCTGTAGCGATTCTGCACGCTGACAATGGAGACAATCTTTTGCGCACGCTTGATGTGTTCGAGAGTGACATTGGAGAGCCCAACGTGCCGGATCTTCCCCTGTTCTTTGAGGCGCGCCAGCGTTTCCACGGAGGCGTCGAAAGAAACAGCCGGATCGGGAACGTGGAGTTGGTAAACGTCGATGCGCTCCAAACGCAACCGCTTGAGGCTGCCCTCGATGGCTCGCTGAATGTGCGCGGGACTGGCGTCGTGCTGCCAAACGCCAGGACCGTGGCGAGTCCATCCGGCCTTAGTCGCGATGACGACGCCGGCAGGATAGGGATAGAGAGCTTGCGCGATGAGCTCCTCAGAAACATCGGGACCGTAGGAGTCGGCAGTGTCAATGAAATTGACGCCGAGTTTGACTGCGCGGCGCAAAGTGGCGAGTGCGGCATCGACATTGTCTGGCGGACCCCAGATGCCCTGGCCCGTGATGCGCATGGCGCCATAGCCCATGCGGTCCACAGTCAAATCTCCGCCAAGGGTGATCGTTCCCGCTTGCGCGGCAGGCAAAATCTCGGATCCGGCCGTCATTTCAGTGCCTCCTTAGACCGTCACTTCCCAACCCGGTTCGTAGGTACGGGCCCAGTACTTCATGGCCTCGGCATCGCCAATGATGTGCGCGGTTTCATTGTCGACACGCAATAACCTGCCGACGAACCAGGCGATGTTTGAGAGCAAAAGCATAGTGACGGTGACATTTGCCACCGAAACAGGCGAGTGGAGCGTCTCGTGGCCGCGGATAGCGCTGATGAAGTTGGCGAAGTGGGCGTCGGTCATCGAGTCGGCTCCGATCAAGTCGCCGGTGGAAGTGACGTGGCCGACGCGATACTTGTCGATCTGCTTCCCTTTCCAATCAAAGACATCGTATCCGTCGCGATCGATGACGACCGAGCCCTTGGTTCCCATAATGATCGAACCCCGGTCGCGATCGTAGAGGCGAATTCCCTGGCAGGAGCGGCCCTCCCACGAGATGAGCTTGCCCGGGTATTCAAAATTGGTGATGGTCGTGTCGGAGAACTGCCAATCGTCTTTGAACTGGTAGCGGCCGCCGCTCGCTGTCACGGCATGGGGAATTTCTGCCTGCAGAGCCCAACGGCAGACGTCAACCTCGTGAGTTCCATTGTTGAGAGTCTCGCCGGTTCCATACCGCCGCAGCCAGTGCCAGTTGTAAGGATGAATATTGTCTTTGTACTCGCTGCGCGGCGCGGGGCCCTGCCACAGATCCCAGTTGAGCGACGCGGGAATGGGTGCGGGCTTGCCGATGCCCATGGTGCCGCGAGTGTTCACGTACCACGATTTGGCCATGTACGCCTCGCCGATCAGGCCATCGTGAATTTGCTGGATCATGCGGATGGTGTAGTCGGAGGATCGCTGCTGATCGCCGACCTGGACGAGCTTTCCATATTTCTTCTGCGCCGCCACAAGCAGCTCGCCTTCGCGCGGATTCTGGCTGGAGGGCTTCTCGACGTAAACGTGCTTGCCGGCCTTCAGACCGAGTACCGCCATCGGCGTGTGCCAGTGATCGGGAGTGGCAACCGTAATGGCGTCGACGTCCTTCGACTCCAGCGCATGGCGGAAATCGGTCTCGGCCTTGGGTGCATAGCCGAGCTTTTGTTCCGCTTCAGCAGCGAATTTCGCAAGAATTCCTGAGTCGACGTCGCAGATATACGCAACGCGGGCGGTGTTGCTATTAGCCCGCAGCGAGGCCAAATGCGCGTGGCCTCGGCCATTGAGACCGTTGATGGCGAAGTTCAGGCGATCGTTGGCGCCGAGAATCTGCGCATAGCTCTTTGCCGTGGACGCAAAGGCTGAGGCCGCCGCACCGGCAGCCAGTCCGTTGACAAATTGTCGGCGGGAAATCATCTGCTTCTCCAATCCCATCACACTTCTCGGCGTTCAGCTCCCGGCCTCAACCATTATCGTTCGCGGCAAAGGGCTCCTTCCGCCGCAACGAATTATATCGTTGCCCGGAAAGGGGCGCGGCCGGATACCGGAGTGGGGAAATCCCCGATGAGAATAATGGATTTGCGGCCAGCTAGCGTTCCTTCCGCGGCTGTGCTTTGCTGCGCTTTGGCGCGAGAATCGAGCGAAGGGTTGTAAACTTGGCCCCGATGCGGACGTCTACCAAAGTGATGGCAGCCGGAACAGCCGTGAAGCCGATGACCGCGCAAGCGGCGGAGGAGATTGCTGCGCAGGATTTCGCCAGCATTGTCGAAAGCCACCGCCCGCAAATCTTCCGCTTCCTGTTGGCATCGCTCAGGGACGTGGATTTGGCCGAGACGCTGACCCAGGAATGTTTCCTGAAAGCGCACCGGAACTGGAAACACTTCCGCGGCGATTCCAGCGCGATGACCTGGCTGATGCGGATCGCCATCAATTTGCAGAAGGACCACTGGCGCAACCGGCGCCTGCAGTTCTGGCGGCATACGCAAGCGAACGCAATTGGAGTGGACGAGGCCAGCGACTGGCTTCCGAACGGTGAACGCTCTGCGGAACAGCAGATCTTGGCGCGGGAACAGGTTGCGCAGGTTTGGAAGGCTGTGGAAGGACTGAGCGCGCGGCAGCGAACGGTATTCCTGCTGCGCTACGTCGAGGACCGGGAGTTGAGCGAGATTGCAAAGGCAACGGGATTGAGCGAGGGCACGGTGAAGGCCCACTTATCGCGGGCGCTCGCGAGAGTGCGCGCGGAGCTGAGAGGAACACGATGAGTTGGAGAGACAAATTGGCGGGAGAGATCGACGATCCGATGGTGGCGGGGGCGCTGGAGAACTTCAAGGCGAGCGTGGATGCCTGGAGCGAGGCGGCGTACAACCGGCCGCGGACAGTGGTGACCACGGCGCGACACAACTGGCGCCTGGCAGCGAGCTGGGCGCTGGGATGCATGCTGGCGGCCGGAAGCCTGGCGGGCGGATTGTACGAACGCCATCACCGGCAGGAGCAGGCTCGCATCGCGGCGTTGAAAGCGGCGGAGCAAAAAGCCGCGCTGGTGCATGCAGCGCCCGAAAAGCCTGTCAAGGCCACAATCGTTTCCAAGCGGCAACCAACCGCGGTAAAGAGGGCAGCCAGTGAAAATGAGGATCTGCTGGCAACGGTAGACAGCGATGTATCGCGGCAGGTTCCGGCGGCCATGGAGCCGCTGGCGCAAATGATGGACAGCAACGGTACAAATTGAATTACTCACAAAACAAGGCAAGAGGAAACTCATCAGAAGGCAGGAAAGGGTCCCTTGGGACACAGGGGGAGGGAAAAATCGATGAAGACGTTGAAAATTGTTCGACTGATTTTGGCGGGAGCGGGAATATTGATCGCAGGAGGTTGGGCGTGCGCGCAAGGACCCGGCGGGCCAGGCATGGGTCCTGGATTCGGGCAGCATCGGCCTCCGATGGAACGCGCGTTCGGATTTGCGAATGGGCAGTTCTGGAACAATCCGGACATCGTGAAGCAGTTGACCCTGAGTGACGATCAGCGCAAGGCGATGGATGGAATTCTGCAGGACCATCGCATGAAGCTGATCGACATGCAAGCCACTTTGCGCAAAGCTGAGTTGGAGATGGGGCCGCTGATGAAGGCCGATACTCCGGACCGTGCCGCGATTGAAGCGCAGATCGACAAAGTCGTGGGCGCGCGCGCTGATCTGGAAAAAGCGAATGCGCGTTTCCTTCTGGACATTCGGATGCAGCTGAAGCCGGACCAGTGGAAGCAACTGCAGACTATGCACCAGAACCGGATGCAGCACGACGGGATGCGCGAACGTGACCGGGGTCCGTGGGGACACGATGGACAGAGGCCAGGGATGGGCGGACCGGGCAGCCAGTTCCGCGGGCCGGGTGGGCAGTTCCGTCATCCGCAACCGCCTCAGCCACCGGACGCGGCTCCGCAGGCAGCACCGGCTCCAGCACCGGCGCCGGGAACGGCCCAGGGAGCGGGCGTGAACCAATAACGGCGCGGTGGGCAGCGGATGCGGTCCGGCCGCTGATCGAGAGCCATCGACCGTACGACCTGGGCGCGGCAGAAACACGAGTGCTCAACGCAAAGGTTAAATCCCGTTGACAAAGGAATCTGGTGGCGGCAGGGGGCATTCCCTTGCCGCCGTTTTTTTGCGCCGGCGAAGGAGCCTCTGGCCGGCGCAACATCAGGATTGCGTTTGGCGTGCGACAGCGGGCCAAGTGGATTCTGTACCATCAGGATGGAAGGAGCGGTTTGTGTCAAACCTTGCTGCCACGGACTCGCTGATCCTACTGATCTACGGCTTTTTCATGCTCACTGCCGGATTCTCGTTGAAGCCGGCGATGACGAGCGGCCAGCAGTTCATGCAGGCCGGCCGCGTGATGCCGGGCTGGCTGTGCGGCATGGCAATGTTGGGCGCCAGCCTGGGCTCGCAGGAGCTGCTCGGCATGGGCGCTGCGGGAGCCCGGTACGGCCTGGCCAGCGTTGGATTCTTCGCCCTCGGCTCAATTCCGGCCATGCTCTTCGCGGGCCTTTATCTGATGCCCGTCTTCTATGGTTCGAATTCAGGGGCGGCCGCGTCCCCGCAAAAACAGGATAAATTTGCCGCGCGGTCGATTCCGGAGTATCTTGGGCTGCGCTTTGATCGGAAGACACGGGCGCTGAATGCCTGCATGTTTGCCGCGATGTCCGCCTTCAGCGCCGGAATCGCTCTCTACGCCATGGGGCGCGTCTTTGTGGCGCTGCACGTTCTCGATCAGGCTGCCAACACTCTGAACCTGTCGCCCAGCCGAACGCTGCTGCTTGCGATGGCACTGCCCGCGGCTCTGGTGCTGGCCTATGTTCTGCTCGGCGGGCTTGGCGCAGCAATGTACAACCAGGCGCTGCAGTTTTGTCTCATCGTTGCCGGAATGCTGCCAGTGGTGCTGCTGGGACTCAAGCGGATCGGCGGCTGGAGCGGATTGAAGGCCGCGGTTCTGCCGAACACATTGCACGCGGGCACACACTCCTTGAGCGCCGGCGCTGTCGTTCTCGCAGTTGGCGCAGGCCTGGTGCTGGGCGGCGGAACATGGTGCGCAGACTTCAGGCTGTTGCAGGCCGCGATGGCGGCGAAGAATGTGGAGGCCGCGCGAAGGGCGCCAATGATCGCCGCGGCTCTGCGCGTTTTTGTCATCATTGTCTTGATTCTTCCGGGCCTGATTGCCGTGGACCTGCCCACTCCCCACACTTCAATCGTCATCCACAACGACAGCGGTGTGATTTATCACGAAATCACTGTCGTCCCACCAGCAGTCGAAGAGGGGAGCGGACTAGTTCCCGCAAAAGCCGATGCGGATGGAAAGCCGGTCATGGACGCCGATGGACACGCTGTACTCGACTACGCAATGGCCACGCCAAACATGCTTCTCCAGTTTCTTCCCGCTGGCCTTCTGGGGCTGGGGATGACGGCTCTGCTGGCGTGCCTTATGGGCGGCGTGGCCGCCGGCGTGACTTCGTTCAGCACTGTCTTTACCTGCGATATTTTTCAGGCGTTCCTTGCCAGGAACACTGCCGACAAGCGCCTGCTCGCTGTGGCTCGATGGGCGGCAGTGGGTGGAATGCTGCTTGCGTTCGCAGCAGCGTGGGCCGCAATGCGCTTCAGCAGCATGCTCGATGCGATGCTGCTGGTTTTTGCGGTCGTGAATGCACCTCTCTTTGCGGTGCTGATGCTTGGAGCCTTCTGGAAGCGTGCGACCGGGCACGGCGCGTTCGCAGGATTGATTGCGGGAGCCGCTGCAGCGCTTCTGCATCACGGGATCGCGCTGCCGCGTGGCGAGCAACCAGGCATCCACGGTGGCTGGATTGCAATCCTGCACCATCCCGCGAGCGAACTGGTACTCGGGCTGGGAACGGCGATGTTAGCCTTCCTTGTGAGTCTGCTGGTGACGGTGGTGGCGAGCCTGCTCGCAAAGCCAGCGCTGGCGGAGGATCTCAAAGGCCTTGTGTTTTCCCCCACAGCGCGGCCGCCTGCGATTGGGCCATGGTGGAAGCGGCCCGAGGCGATGGCTGCGGTAATCCTGTCGGCCGCGATTGCGGTGAGCCTGATCTTCATCTGAGCAGAGAAGGAGAGCAATGTTCTACGATCCACGCATTTCGATGGGCATGCTGCTCACATTGATCGGAACCATCCTGACAGCCTTCGGCCTGGCCACGCGCTCCAACGCCGACGTGTATGCCAAGAGCATGGGGATCGATGCCAATCTGTGGTGGGGACTCGTTCTGCTCGTGTTTGGAATTGCAGCCCTCGTACTTGGCCGGCGCGGCCAGATCAAGCTGGAGAAGAAGAAGTAGCAATCAGCGTTCCGTCCGAGTATTCCCAGCTGCCTTCATTCTTCTGTCGCACTGAAGCGCATGGTGCGGTAGTCGAAGGTGTAGCTCTTGAGCTGGTCGAGGGCGTCGATGCCGAGCACGCCATAAACATCGTCGCGAGCGGCTGAGCCAAATGGCTGCGTCAGGACGGGAATGTAGTGAAGGTCGATCGAGGTATTGCCCACGGCCAGGGGAACGTTCTCAGCGACATAGACCGACTCCGGACCCGAATCCATGCCGGGGATCGAGAAGGGTTCCATCTTCTGGCCGTTGAACGCGGCGGAATGCTCGTCGAACCAGCGCGAGGTCAGGTACGTTTGTTGGCCACCGGCATCGATGGCGAACATCCGATCATCGTTTTCACCAGCGTCGCCGCTGCTGCCCGCTGCGACTCCTTGCGAAGAGGAACCGGTCGTCGGTTCGAGCACCCGGCCTAGCGCGACGATGACCTGATCTCCGTCGAGATAGAAGTGAGCGCCGGCGGTGAGGCGATCCTGGTCTTCCTGGGGATCGATTTCTTTCGCGGGATCCACCTGGATCGTGTTATCGGATACGGTGAGCCGGCCCATGGCGGCGAGCGCCGGATACCCAAGTACGCCCTCGACCCGATAGCCGGAGTGTGGGAAGGAATAATCCGCGTCGTCGAAAACGAAAGCGGTAACATCGTGCAACGTGAGCCGGCCGCCGATAGTAAAGCGGGGAATCACCGTGACGTGAACCTGAATGGGGCGCCCGGTAAGGGTGTGAATGGTAGCGGATTCCTTTGAGATGGTGAGCCCAACATCCTGTGCGATGGATCGGGAGATGAGATTGAAGGGTGCGGTGGGATCGAGCATCCAGCTATGAGAACGCGCGTCGATAAAGACGGGAACATCGATAAGGCCGAGAGGATCGTTGCTCACCTGAAGCCTGAACGGCTCGCAGGGGTCGACCGTGATGGTCGGATTGTCCTTGGCCAGCGGCAGCATTTTGAGCGGCATCTCAATTTCATCCTGCTCGTTGGAGGTGAGCTTGGCGCCAAGTCGCGCGTCGAGCGCCTGGTAAGCCAGGCCGGCCTTGGCCCAATCGCCGAGGCGTAGATAGTCTTCGGCCAGTGTCATGCGGAGCAGCTTCTCGCGAGCGGCATCTCCGCTCGCAGTCACCTGATCCACGAGCGGCTCGAGAAGCCGGACTGATTGATCCAGTTGATTGGAGCGGTTGGCCAGAATGCCGCGATAGAACTGCGCCTGATCCGGCGGCAACTGGTCGAGTTGTTTCTGGATGCGAAGGTATTGGTGATCGGCGAGCAAGTTCTGCAAGCGTGCGTCGGTATCAAGTCCACTGCTGGTCCCGGTGTGGAGTTGCGATTCCGCGCCGGGCTGCTGAGTTGTTTGCTGCGCCGGCGGCTCCGCGCTTTGTTGCGCCGCCAGAGGGCACAGCGGCATGGCGAACGCCAAGGCGAGGAGCAACCGTGCCACAGACGACTGATGCGCCGGGCGCGGGTTGCTTTCTGCCGCAAATTCACTCATGCCGTTTATCTTCACATCGACGTTAACAGTAGACGGCAATGCGGCGAAAGCCCCTTCTTGAGACGGTCCTTACGCAATGGCCGCTAGACTTGAGTTGAGCGATGAAGCGAAAGACAATTGCCCATTACGAGATTCTCCGGCGTCTTGGCGCCGGCGGCAGTGGCGTGGTGTACGCGGCCAACGACACGCTGCTGCAGCGCCCCGTCGTGCTTAAGATGCTGCACACAGGGCTGCTGACTGCCGAGCAAATGCGGTCGACGGTGCTCCGCGAGGCGCGCCTGGCTTCGGCCATTGAACATCCCAATGTGTGCGCGATTTACGAAGTGGGTGAGAGCGGCGACGAGGCTTACATTGCCATGCAGTTTGTGCCGGGCCAGCCGCTGGACGAATTGATCGCGGGCGGGCGGGCCAATTTGCAGCTTGTCCTCTCGGTGGGAATCCAGATTGCCGACGGATTGCAGGCGGCACATGCGCTGGGAATTTTCCATCGCGACCTGAAGCCGCAGAACGTGATGCTGACCGACGGCGGCCTGGTGAAGATTCTGGATTTCGGCTTGGCGCGGCGGCTCACTCCCGAAGACGCGCCCTTCGACCCGGCGACACCGGCACTGGCCAACGACAAGTCCGTCGCGTCAACGTTCACGGCGCGCGGCGGGACCATCCGTTACATGGCGCCCGAGCAGTTCGTCACCGGACACTCGAGTGTGCAGTCAGACGTGTGGGCGCTGGGCGTGATTCTGTACGAGTTGGCGAGCGGACGCCACCCTTTCGCTCGTCCTGACGCCGAGGACTCTCAGGCCATTCGCGCCATTCAGTTTCTCGAACCGGAAGATCTGAGCGCGATCGTCTCGGAAATTTCTCCGGAGCTCAAGAGCGTGATTGCCGCTTGTCTCGAAAAGAATCCGGGCGCGCGCACTTCATCGGCAGCCGAGGTGCGCGAGGGACTGAAGACCATCATGAAGGCGCTGCGCATCGAAACGGGAATCATACCCGGCGACGCGGCGGCCAACCTGCCGGCGACGGGCGCTGAGGCGGAGAAGCGTACGACAGGTTTGCTTTCCATGCTGGCAGAGCGGTTCCGCGAGTCGGCTGGCGAGCAAAAGACGCAGAATTCGCTGGTCGTGTTGCCCTTCGCCAACCTGGGCGCGACGGAGGCAGCGCCGCTTTACGGCTACGCTCTTGCCGATGCGATTGCGGCCCGGCTGGCGCGGATTCCAGCGCTGGTGGTACGGCCCTCGAGCACGCTGATGCCGCTTGCCGGCGCGCGGCCCTGGGCGCAGATGGACCCGCTGGCGGTGGGGCAGAAGCTGCTGGTGAAGTTTGTGCTCGCCGGGAACTTTGTGCGCTCGGAAGACGGATTCGACTTGAACTGGCAATTGCTCGACGTTGCTTCGCAGAGCGTGCGCACCGGTGGATCGATTCGCGTCGCGTCGCTGGATCTGATCGCGGTGCAGTCGGAGATTTCAAACGAAGTGTTCGCAACGCTGCAGGGAATGGGGGCAGCGGAAGGAATTGAAGGACAACGTGCCAGGCCGAGCACCGATGCGGCGCGCGCTTCTGCTCGGGATGGATCCCTGCCCGGGCCGGTGAGCGAAAAATACTTGCAGGCGCGGGCGCTGTTGAGTTCGTTCATGGTGCGCACCGGTTCGCGCGCCGATCTGGATCGCGCGCACGCGTTGTTCACCCGCGTCACCGAGGCCGACCCGGGATTCGCTGCGGGGTGGAGCGGGTTGGGCATCGCCGAACTGCACTACGCACGGCATGGTTTCGGTGGGCAGATCCATGTGATGCGCGCGCGGCGCGCCTTTGACGAGGCGCTGAAGCTCGATCCCTCTTCGACCGAAACCAATCTCTACCGGATTTACATGTTGCTTTCGCGCGGCGAAAAGGAGTCCGCGCGGCACGGCATTGCCAACCTGCTCGCCGGTGCCGCCAACGACTGGAACGTGCACATGGTTGCCGGCCTGGCTCTCCGCGGCGACGGCATGTACGACGAGGCGCTGGGCGAATTCAGCCGCGCGCTCAAACTGAATCCGGCCAACGCGGCAATTCTCTACAACCATCGCGCCCGCGTCTACCACTACCAGAACCAGATCGAGCTGGCCGGCGATGAGCTCGAAAAAGGCCTGGCGCTGGAGCCGCGCCATCCGCTGCTCCGCACTTCGTCGGGCTATCAGCAGATGCGGCTGGGCAATCTCGACCAGGCCATCGAAATTCTCGAGGGCGTGATCGCCGACGATCCCTCTCTGCGCATTGCCGTGCCCACGCTGGCCATCTGCTATGTGCAGGCGGGCGCGCGGGACCGCGGCGCTACGCTGCTCAAGGACGACACGTTGGCTGCCGCCGAGGCCGATAGTGAAATGGCTTACCGCCTGGCCACCTACTTCGCCGTCGACGGCGACTCCAGCGAAGCCCTGCATTGGCTGCGCCGCGCCATTTATCTCGGCAACGAGAACTATCCCTGGTTCCGGAAGAATCCCGCATGGACCAACCTGCGCACCAACGCGGACTTCGAGCGAATTCTCGAGGATCTGAAGAAAAGCTTCCGCAAAAACCAGAAGATGTGGAAGCGATTGCTGGAGGAATTGCCGGCCGAAGATTAGCAATTCCCTAGCTAGCGCCTTTGATGCGTTCGTAGGGCTGGTAAACCGGCTCCCACATATACGCGCGCAAATTTGCCGCGATAGTTGCCTCGTTGGCGGGTTCGGCCACTCCATCGGCAACCGTTTGCCGGTAGACTGCCTCGGCGACCGCAAGGCTCGTTTTGCGGGCATCGGCGATAGGCGGCAGCAGCGGGGCATTTTTGTCAGCGCGCGCCGGCGAAAGCAATGCCAGGCTTTTTGTGGCAGCCATAATCATGCCGTCAGTGACGCGCATGGCGCGCGAGACGAGAATGCCCAGGGCCAGGCCGGGAAAGATGTAGGAGTTGTTGACTTGCGCGATGCGGATGAGCTTGCCGTTCACTTCGACCGGAGCAGAGGGGCTACCCGTTCCCACCAACGCGCGGCCGTCGGTCCAACGGAGCAGATCGGCGGGCGTTGCCTCGGCTTGCGATGTGGGATTCGACAGCGGAAAAATCACCGGATGCGGAGTGTGGCGAGCCATCTCGCGCACAATCTCCTCGGTAAACGCTCCCGGCTGCGCGCTCACCCCGGCCAGCACCGTGATGCCTGCATTGCGCACCACGTCGAGCAGCGAGATTGCGCCGGAATCCGGCACCGACAGCTTCCATCCGGCAACGTCTTCGCGCTTGCGCAGGAACGCCTCCTGCGCGGGCTTCACACCCTCGCAGCCCTCGATGAGCAGGCCAAGGTGGTTGAAGGCGTAAATGCGTTTGCGCGCCTGTTCTGCGCTCAAGCCCTCCTCTTTCATCGCAGCGATGAGAAGGTCGAGAATGCCTGCGCCGGCCGATCCCGTGCCGAACATCGCGATGGTCTGCTCCCTGAGCGGAATGCCGGTGGCGTACACGGCTGCCAGCAATGTCGCGGTCGTCACGGCCGCGGTTCCCTGAATGTCGTCGTTGAAAGTGCAGAGCCGGTCGCGATAGCGCTCTAACAAGCGGGCCGCGTTAGCGCCGGCGAAATCCTCCCACTGCAAAAGAACGTGAGGCCAGCGGCGCTCAACGGCAGTCACGAAAGCTTCGACAAAGTCGTCGTACTCCTGCCCGCGAACGCGCTTGTGTTCCCAGCCGATGTAAATCGGATCGCCAAGCAGCTTTTGGTTGTCGGTGCCCACGTCGAGCAGCACGGGCAGGCAATGCTCGGGCGGGATGCCGCCCAGCGCGGTATAGAGCGCCATTTTGCCGATGGGAATGCCCATTCCTCCGGCGCCTTGATCGCCGAGGCCGAGGATGCGCTCTCCGTCGCTGACCACAATGCAACGCACGGGATCGTAATGGGAGCTGGCGAAGATCTGGTCGATGCGGTTCTTATTCGGATAGCTGAGGAAGAGACCGCGTGGCTTGCGCCAGATTTCGGAGAATCGCTGGCAGCCCTCACCGACGGCCGGCGTGTAGACAATCGGGAGCAGCTCCTCGATATTGGAGGCCATGAGCGAGTAGAACAGCGTCTCATTGTTGTCCTGCAGGTCGCGCATTGAAGCGTATTTGTCGAATGCAGTGGGGTGGCAGTCGAGCACGCGCTTGCGGCGCTCGCTTTGGCTTTCGAGAGTTCCGATGTGCGGAGGTAACAGGCCATGCAGATCGAAAGCATCTCGTTCCGCCTCAGTAAACGCGGTGCCCTTGTTGAGGCACGGATTCATCAGCAGATCGAGCCCGGAAAGGCTGGTGCGAATGACGGGCTGGCTTGGCGCATAATATTCTGGTTTCAAAGCATTGTTCTCCATGCTTGCAGATTGGCGCACTAATAGGATTAAAGCCGCTAAACGAAATCGAGCAAAACAATCTCCGGCCGGCTACCGACGCGCATCGGGGGGCCCCAGGTTCCCGCACCCGTTGAAGTGTAGACCTGGAGCGAGCCAAAACGATGAAGGCCGCGCGTGAAGCGGCCATAAACGCGGCGCGTAATCCAGGTGAATGGCAGGAACTGCCCGCCATGGGTGTGGCCGGAGAGTTGCAGGCTGAAGCCGGCCCGCTCCACGATGGGCAGGCGCGTGGGCGCATGGTTGAGCAGGATTCCGGGCTGGGCGCGGTCAGATTCCGGACCGTTGGGGCGCATACTGCTGAGCGCAGCCTTCATGTGCAGCGGCGAAGACGAGTCGTGATAGAACACGCCGGCGATTCTGAGGCCATCGACGACAACCTGTTCATTGGCCAGAACGCGGATGCCCACCCGCTTGATGGCCTCGATGTAGTGCACAGGCGAAGTAAACTCCTCGTGGTTGCCGGTTGAGAAGTAGGTGCCCAGTGGTGGCGAAAGCTCGTTGAACGGCGACAGCAGTCGCTCGAGATCGTCCTTTGTGCCGTCAAAGAGGTCGCCGGGAAGATAGACCACGTCGGGATGAAAACTCGAGACCAGCGCAACCAGACGGCGGCAAAAACGGACGCCGTTAATGGGTCCAAGGTGCAAATCGCTCAGCAAGACGCCCTTGCGTCCATGCCACGCCTGGGGCAGGCCGGGGATATGCACCGCGACGCGGTGAACGCGAATGATGCGGGCGTTGATGAGACCATAGATTCCGGTCAGTGCTGAGATTGTGTAGATCGTGGCTGCCAGTGGCGCGCGGATTGCGGCGGAGTTCGCCGCCAGGTGAGAAATTCGCAGCGCAAACCACATCAGCCGAATGACAATCGACCCCCAGAAAAAGAAGTTGAGAAAGCCGAGCCACACAGCCGCAGCCCAGTAGAACAACCGGACAGCCGCATTAGAAAAGCGGAAGGAGAGCAACGAAGCGGTGACGAAGCTGAATGCCAGAACCAGCATCGCGACGCGCAGATCGGCGGCCGCCGCGGGAGCGAGTCCGGGCCAAAAGGCGATGCAGGTGGAGTAGACAAACCAATGAGCAAGAAAGACGAGGATCTGGATGACTAGGATGGCAAGAACTGGCCAGGCTTTCAAAACCGGATCTCCTTGAATCCATCATTGCATGACCGGCGACGGAGATTATCGAGGGCCAGCGACCTGCAGACGCGCGTGAAACAATCCTTCTATGACCGGCAACGGCGCCAATGCGCTCGGAATTTATATTTCCTTCCCCTTTTGCCGGTCGAAGTGCACCTATTGCAACTTTGCGTCGGGAGTCTATCCGGCGGCTGATCACCCACGATATGTGGACCGGCTGATCGAGGACCTCGTGGGCGCGCGGGCGTGGGCGGCAGCAATGGGAGCGGAGCTCCCCCGGCGCGTGGATTCGGTCTATCTGGGTGGTGGAACGCCGTCGCTCCTTGAGCCGAATCTGCTGGCGCGGCTTTTTGCCGCGATGCGAGCGGAATTCGATCTCGACGCCGACGCAGAGATCACCTTGGAGTCCGCGCCAGGGCAGTTGGCCGAGGCGACGCTGGATGCGATTGTCGCTGCTGGTGTCAACCGTGTGAGCCTCGGCGTGCAGTCGTTTGTCGACAGCGAGGCGCGGGCCAGCGGCCGGCTGCACGATCGTGCTGCGGCCGAAGGTGATTTGCGGCGGCTGCGTTCAGCCGGAATCGAAAACCTGAACGTGGATTTGATTGCGGGGCTGGCCGGCCAGACGTTCGCGTCGTGGGAAGAGTCGTTGAACGCGCTCGTGGATGCCGGCATTCCTCACGCCAGCGTGTACATGCTTGAGGTGGACGAGGATTCGCGCCTCGGCCGCGAAGTGCTCAAACGCGGCGCGCGCTATCGCGCCGATCTGGTGCCCTGTGACGATACCATCGCCCGGATGTACGAGTCGGCGATCGAGCGACTGGCGCAGAGCGGGCTGTGCCAGTATGAAATTGCGAATTTCGCTTGTCCCGGATTCGAGTCGAGGCACAATCTGCGCTATTGGCAGCGACGGCCGTATCTGGGCGTCGGCTTGGATGCGTCATCCATGGCATTGCATGCAACAGCCTTTTGGAACGGCGCCAGAGGCCAAGCAGAACCGCCCGACGTGCTGCGGTCCACGACGGCCGACGATCTGAAAGCATATCTCGCAGGTCCAACAGCGCCTGAGACCACATGGCTCCCGCCGGCGCGCCAGCTCGAGGAAGCGTGGTTTCTCGGGTTGCGCATGAATGAAGGTGTAAGCGTCGATGCGCTCAGGCAGGAATTCGGCCCCGAGTTGGTCGCGCCCGCAATGGAAACCGTGGGGCGGCTAGTCGACGATGGCCTGTTGGTTGCTGACGGCGCGCGCGTCCGCTTGACCGCGCGCGGACGGCTCCTTTCAAACGAGGTTTTTCAGGAATTTCTGGAACCGGCAGCCGCGACGACGGCGTGCGACAGATAGGCCGAGGCCGGCGTCTTCCATCCTTTTTCGTCCGCCGCCCCCGGAACGGACGAACGCGCTCCGCAACGGCCAAATTGGATGGGCTCGGACAGAGCTGCGCTACCACGCCAGCAGCTCGTCGCCGGAGCTCGAGGAGAGAAAAGTCACCGGCGACGAAGCGGGTTCCGGCGGACATCCGAAACACTGGATAGACTCTGGTCCGGCGGCCTTGGCCCATTCGAGGGCCTTCTCGGCCTCGCGCAGAACCACCACCGGCGACCGTCCGCGGCTGTTGGCGATACCAAAGCACGCGGAGAGGCGGACGGCCTCGCCCGCCACGCGGAAGGGCACGGAGAAAACATCCACGCGAATACGCTCGGCCAGGATCATGGCGCTGGCGGGGCTGCAGGCAGGCAAGGCGATCAGGAACACGTCCATGCCGGGCCGCCCGAGCAGATCGTAGCTGCGCAAAAGCGCGCCGGTGCGGCTCGCCACCTGGCAAAGCAGCTCGTCGCAGGCATCCACGCCAAGCCGCGAGTTCCAGTGGCCGAAGTCGTCGATATCGAAGAGCACCAGGCAGAGCGAGCTACCCATGCGTTGCACGCGGTCGGTCTCGCGGAAGAGCATGGCGAGCATGGTTTCGCGGTTGTAGACGCCGGTAAGGCGGTCGAACTGAGCGTTGCGGATGGCCGCATCGCGAAGAGTTTCGAGCTCTAGCGCCATCCGCTGATCGCGCATCACAAGATCAATCCGCAGCTGCCAGTAGGGAAGTTCAGCGGAGCGCAAGATGAGATCGTCAACCGCGCCGTCGGCCAGGCGATCGATCCATTCCTGGGTCACCGTGTCTGCAACCAGAACAATCGGGAAACGTGGCACGTCGACCTGGGACCGCGCCGCGGCGAGCAATTGGCCGATCGGCATGCCGGGCAGGCTTGCATCGAGCAGAAGCAGGCCTGGCGGATTCCCGCTGGCGATGGAAGCGCGCGCGGCCTCAGCGGACAGAACCACATCGACCCGCGCGCCTGCGGCCAACAGCATCGGTTCGACGGCGCTAAGAAGAGCCGGGTCGGGCGACGCAAAGAGGAAAGCGGGAGACATGTGCGAAGGCATCCGGCAAAGCTCCTTGTTGGATGCATCGGCAAAGATTAGAAAAAATTTAGAAAACCCGCGAAGATTGTTGGGCCGGCACAATGACCTTAGAGCGGATCCAAGGCCTTAAAGGGTACTGTGTCTGCTCCGGGGCAAAAATGCGGCACAATCGCGTGCAGAGGCAGCAACGCAGCTCATCCCGAGGATGCGCTAATCCACAAAGTCGATTTGCGGGGCAATGGGGATGATGCCGCGCTCGTGGCCAATAGCCAGCAGTTTGCGGATCGCTTCGCGGCCATCGGCGCCGTAGTCGAGAGTGCGCTCATTCACATACATGCTCACAAATTGGCTGGCCATTGTGGTGTCCAGGTCGCGCGCAAACTGCATGGCGTATTCGAGGGCCTGCTCGCGATGGTCCAGGGCATACCGGATCGAGTCGCGAAGCGCCTTGGAGATGACTTTGTGCGCTTTGGCGCCGAGCGAGCGGCGAATCGCGTTGCCGCCCAGTGGCAGCACGAAGCCGGTGGTTTCGCGCCACCAGGCGCCAAGGTCAATCACTCTAAAAAGACCGCTGGTGGAATAGGTGAGCTGCCCCTCATGAATGATGAGGCCAGCATCGTAGGTGCCGGCCAGAATCTCGGGAATGATGCGGTCGAACGGAACGGTAACGGTCTTAATTTCCGGGTTGAGGATTTTGAGCGCGAGATAGGCCGTGGTCAGCGTGCCTGGAACCGCAACCCGGATGCGGCCGAGGTCATTCACGTCGAGCATGCGGCTGGCCACGACCATCGGACCATAACCTTCGCCCACGCTGCCGCCGCAGCCCATCAGCATGTAGTTCTCTTGCAAATACGGATAGGCATGAAAGCTGATGGCCGTTACATCGTAGAAGGCCTCTTCGCGGGCACGGCGGTTGAGCGTCTCAATGTCACAGAGTGTGTGACTGAAGCGGTAGCCTGGCACTCGTACCTTGCTGGTTGCCAAGCCGTAAAACATGAAGGCATCGTCGGAATCCGGGCTATGGGCGATGGAAATCTCCATCAGTCCCTTGGAACCTGTGAGATCGGGGGTCTTGGTGCTCACGTCGGGGAGATCCTTTCGGCAACAAACCTGTTCATTCTTCAATCTTGCAACAGCTTTCAGTGTATGACCACACGATAACCGTCTGCTTCCGGCGGAAAGCCGGACCGCTCATCGCAACAATTCTCAGGGCTTAACTTTCAGGTCGGGCTCCTCAGCCGGCTCCAGGGCCGCGGAGTGTTCACCGCCGGGCTTAGTACGCTGCAGCCAAATGTGACGGGCAGCTCCCGCAGCCGCAACCAGCAGCGCCCCGAGCGACACAAGAAGAACGATGAGGAGCCAACGCATGAAGACAGACTCCAACAAGGATACCAGAGGGCCTTTTGCGATCTATGACCTTCGTTTACACTTTGGTACCTTGCGGCGCATCCAGGCTGGCGCGCAGCCATTTCAGGTAAGAGTGACTCCCGGCCTCGATCCCAAGCACCAGGAATTCAGGGGTTTGGTAACTGTGGAGCTCCTGCAGTCTCGATTCCAGAGCGGGCAATTGTTCGCTCGCGGTCTTGAGCAGAAGCAGGGTCTCAGCTGACGACTCGATCTTGCCCTGCCAGCGGTAGATCGAGTGAACGGGAGGAAGGAGTGTGGCGCATGCAGCCAAGCGCTCCTCCACGAGCGTGCGCCCCAGGCGCGTGCCCTCCTCGGGGCTCACCACGGTGGTCATCACGATCCGGGCGGACGAAGTAGATTCGAGCATTTGGCCCCTCCACAATGAAAACGATTCTGCCACCACTCTACGCCCAAATGGCCTCGCCAAGCCTCTCATCGGTTCGTTTCAATCTGGTGAAAGCAGAGCGGCTTGCCGATCCGGGCCCGGTGTTGCAGTATGAACTTTGCGGCCAGCGAGGCCGCCACATGGGGAAAAGGATGACCACAGCGATCAAATTTGGCACTTCGGGATGGCGCGCGATTGTGGCCGACGAATTTACCGTGGCCAATATTCGGCTGGCGGTCGCGGGAATCGCTTCTTATGTGAAGACGCTTCCGGCTCCGCATCGCGTGCTCGTGGGCCGCGACCCACGCTTCCTGGGCGAGAGCTTTGTGGCCGAGGCCGCGCGCGTGCTGGCAGGTGCGGGCGCCACGCCCATCGTGATTCCCGAGGCTGCTCCCACTCCGGCCATCGCCTTCGCTGTGCGCACCCTCAAGACTTCGGGCTCCATCAACTTCACCGCCTCGCACAATCCACCGGAGTACAACGGCATCAAATACTCCACGCTCGATGGCGCGCCAGCGCTGCCCGAAGCGACTAAACAGATTGAAGCCGCGATCGACAAAATTGCTGCAGGCGGAGGAGGTGGCATTCCCAGCCCCCTCTCAACGGCGGACCAATTCGAGACCGCGGACGTGAAGCCTGCGTTCCTCAAGCGCCTCGCTGAGCTCGTGGACCTGAAAGCGATCGCCAGGTCGGGCATCAAGGTGGTTTACGATCCGTTCTGGGGCGCGGGCCGCGGCTATCCCTGCCACCTGCTCCGCCAGGCCGGCGTCACCGTCGAAACTGTCCACGATTACCGCGACGTGCTCTTCGGTGGCCACGCGCCGGAGCCCTCCGACGAGCTGCTGGGTGCTGCGAAGAAGAAAATGACGGAGATCGGCGCGGCCCTCGCGATCGCCACCGATGGCGATGCGGACCGCTTCGGCATCGTGGACGGCGATGCCACATTCATACAGCCGAATTACGTCATCGCGTTGCTCTTCGATTATCTGGTGGAGACACGCGGCTGGAAGAACGGCGTGGCCAAGAGTGTCGCGACTACCAACCTGATCAACGCGCTCGCCGAATATTACAAAGTTCCGCTCTACGAAACACCCGTGGGCTTCAAGTACATCGGCGCGCTGATCGATCAGGACAAGATCGCCATCGGCGGCGAGGAGTCTGCGGGCCTCACCATCCGCGGCCACGTTCCCGAGAAAGACGGCATCATCGCAGGCCTACTCGTTGCTGAGATGGTGGCCACGCGCGGCGCCAGCCTCGGCGCCCAATTGAAGGCGCTTTTTGCCAAGGTTGGTTCCTATTTCCCGGTTCGCGAGAACTTCCACTTGACCGCGGAGCAGAAAGCCGCGTTCACTGAGAAGTTGAAGGCTGATCCGAAGGAGTTGAGCGGGCGCAAAGTTGTCCAGGTCGTCAGGACCGACGGCCTCAAACTGACTCTGGACGATGGGTCGTGGGTTTGCTACCGCCTTTCCGGGACCGAACCGGTGGTGCGAGCCTATACCGAAGCGCGGAGCGAGCGCGATATGCAGGCGTTGCGGTCGGCGGCAGAGAAGTTCGTGCTGAGCTAAGGTCCGATCGCAGACCGCAAGCACGGGGTTGGGAATCGATGCGGGAAGAGAATGTGCACGTGAAGACGGCGGCGGCAGGCACCAAGCCTGCTTCGCTGCGCACTTGGGCGCTCGGATGGACGCAGCGCCTTTGGCGGCCGGCGGGCACCGGAATCGCCGTTATTCTGGCGCTGCTGGTCACATGGCACGTGATCTACGGCAAGCATGGCGTGTCGGTTTGGCAGCAGAAACGCGCCGAGGACCGCGCCCTGCAGCAGGAGATCAAGACCCTGCAGCAGGAAAATGCGCAGATGCGCGAGCAGATCGAGCACCTGAATTCCGATCCCGATGCGATTGAGCGCGAGGCGCGCGAAAAACTGCACTACGCCAAGCCCGGCGAAGTCATCGTGACCCTGCCCGACCAGTCGCAGTCGCAGCAGACGACGGGCAAGTGAGCCTCCCGATTCCGTTTCCTGGCTCCAAGCTGTTCCCGTTCTCGCCATTGGGGCTCTGCCAACACTTTGAGATCGAGGCAAGTCATGGCACAAAGAAGCATTGAGCTACCGGTTCGCGGCGTCATTCCAATCGATCAGTTTTTTGACGACGACACGGAGTACACGCGGCATCTGCTGAAGATGGCTTCCAAGGCTCAGAGCTACATTTCAACATTCTCGTGGTGCAGATCCATACGCGAGGCCTATTTTGGAGATGGCTACGGAAAGGTCGTCGCGGTCTTCTTCTTCCACATCGAGCCATCCCGGCCCGACGTCGATGAGTGGTTGTGGGTGGTGGTGGGCGACCTGCCCTCAGCATATCTCGTAATTGACGCCTGCAAGACTCCCTCGCAGGCGCTTGAGGGATACGTCGACGAGATGTCAGAGTGGGTAAAGCTGGCAAAGGAAGGGCGCACGTCAAAGGACGTGATTGCAGTGAATGCACAGCCGACGCCCGAATCTGCAGTGATGTTGGAGGCCAGACTCAAGGTTCTGAGTGAGAGAATCGTGCCTGCCCTTCAAGCGAATGAGGCTGTACACTCCTGATCCCTGTTCCCTGTTTCCCTCAAAAGTCCGTGTGGAACCGCACCGCCGAAATGGCGACTGGGCCGCGAGCCTGGTTATAGCCTGGATTATCGATGTACTGGAAGTCGTAAGAGGCGAAAAAGCCTCGCCACAGATGCGCTGTGTAGAACGTCTCGACGATCTTCTCGTGACCATAGGTGAGCCCGCCGTCACCAAGAATGAACCCAAGCCCACCCAACGCAAGATACTGCTGATGCGCGGCCACGATCCCGTTGCCAACCACAGCGACTCCCGCGCGGTCGCTCCGCCGATGCCACAAACCCCCCTGCGCAAGGGCGCCGAGTTCGAGCGTGCGATCGTCCTCGGTGTAGGCGAACGACTCGTTCCGGCCATCGCTCCAGCCCAACCGGCCGAAGACGCTCAGTTGCGGCGCGATCTCCTGCTCGAAGTTCAGACCGAATCCGTATTTGTGGCGCCCCTGCTGCCGGGTGGCAACTATTTCAGGAGTAGGGGTCTCGCCATCGAGAAACTCGCGAATCGCTTCTTCGTAGTTTCCCATGTCGGCGTGGTTGAGATAGCTCAGCAGCCGCACCACCCCCGGGCAGTGCGCAACGCGGTTTCCGCGAGCTTCGAGTTCGAGGTTCTCGGAGCGCGCACGCGCGATATCGGCATCCAGAAACTGTCCGTTCGCTGTTTTCGGCATCAGCGCTTCGGCAAAACGCGCCGACCACCAGTGATCGTCGTATTCCACCATTGCGCCATCGGTGTAGCCGCGCGTGTCGGCGGCGTAGTCGTAGGCGCCGTTAGCGTCCACTGTCCAGTTGAGAAACTGCAGGTGGCTGTCGGAGCCGTAGGTATTCAAGTCGAGGAAATCGGTCAGATCGAACTTGCCCAGGCGAAATTCGATCCGCCGGACAGGTAGCGATGTGGCCAGATGCAGCTCGTCGCGATCCGCTTCCTGGCGCTCCTGAGTCAGCGGAATAATCTGTCGCAGCATAAACCGCGCCAGATAAGGCGACCGGGAAAGCGCCACGCCGTTTGCTAGCCGCACAGAATCCATGTTGGAGTAGCCGGCCAGGCCGTTCGCGTTTCCGATGCCCGAGCCCGTAGCGTCCTCCAGGTCGGCGAAGACTTCAGTGGTACGTGTGAGCTCGTAGCCTGTGAAAAGCGTTAGAACGTGCGTCGTGGCGCTCTGCGCCCAGTTGGTCATGCTGTTGGGCCCGGAGTACTGCGCGTAGAAAGACGGATGCCACTGCAAAATCACGTTTGCCTGGCCTGATATCCAGTACCGGCCGGAATCTGTGTGCGGAAATAGGGTTTCGGGATCGACTGAGCCGGAACCTTCGGAATTGGATTCGGCGCCCGCCGGCTGGCTCGCTCCGTAGTCGGGTTCAGGTGCAGCTGTCGCCTGGGGGCCAGACTGTCCCGTATTCCCGCTCTGCGTGGGTGGTAGCGGGGCTGCGGTTTGCTGGGCTACTTGGACCGCAGGCAAAAGCTGCGGCTCGGGCGCGGACGGCAGGTTGCGTGAAGTCCCCCAACCCGCGGACAAAGAGCTGTCCGCAGGAACCCCGGCCGGCGATTGCGCGGACGCGAGGTTGGCCGTGAGGAGTAAGGCACCCACCAAGGCGGGTAGCGCATACGAAAGCGGGTTGGGGCTCCGGAGAGGCATAATATGGATGTAGGGTGTCTATACCCCCCCTTGGCATATACTATACCCCGGCTGGGTATTTTCAAGCGGAGGAGCTGGAAAATGTCGCATCACGATCGGGAGAAACTCAAACTCATGCAGCGGGTGAAGAAACTCCGCGGCCAACTCGACGCGGTGGAGCGTTCGTTGGTAGCCGATGAGGATTGCGGCGGTCAACTGATGCAGCTCGCCGCGGTCCGCGGCGGTGTCAACAGCCTCATGGCCGATGTGCTCGAAACACACATCCGTTTCCACCTGGTGGACGGCGCCAAGGAGCAAATTGCGCCCGAACTCGCCGAGGATCTTATCGACCTGGTGCATGCGTATCTGAAATAATCTCATGGTTCGCGGAGCCGCAGCCGGCGATCGCCCCGCGACGCATCGATCCGCCCGGGCGGATCGGATTTCCTTATCCTAGCTGGCCGATACGGCGGCGATTGTGAATGCCCGTTGAATGATGGGCAATGAGTCTTTGGCATCGAATTCGCGCGCCCTCTGCCAACCGCGTCAATCGTCCCTGAGCCCCGGCTGATAAAATGAAATCTGCCGCGCTGTGCGGCGCATTCTCTAACTTTCACTCCCCTCACCGTCCCGAGGGCCCGCGCGGCCGAATCCGAGAGAAGGAAAAACTGTACCTGTGAGCCAGACGATACGCAATATCGCCATCATCGCCCATGTGGACCATGGCAAGACCACGCTCGTGGACGGCATGTTGCGCCAGGCCGGCACCTTCCGCGCCAATGAGCAGGTGGCAGAGCGCGTAATGGACTCAAACGAGCTGGAGCGCGAGCGCGGCATCACGATTCTCGCCAAAAACACCGCGATCAACTTCGATGGCGGAAAAATCAACATTGTGGACACTCCCGGCCACGCCGATTTTGGCGGCGAGGTAGAGCGCGCGCTCAAAATGGTCGACGGAGTGATGCTGCTGGTCGACGCGGCCGAAGGCCCGCTTCCCCAGACGCGCTACGTGCTGTCGAAAGCGCTCGAGGCCAAGCTGCCGCCCATCGTGGTCATCAACAAAATCGACCGGCCCGATGCACGCCCGCAGGAAGTGCTGAACGAAATCTACGATCTGTTCATCGACCTCGACGCAGACG
Organism: Occallatibacter sp.; assembly: GCA_049517515.1. Classification (GTDB taxonomy): domain Bacteria; phylum Acidobacteriota; class Terriglobia; order Terriglobales; family Acidobacteriaceae; genus Telmatobacter. Next base: position 39,132 of record JBEKSA010000017.1, on the reverse strand, counting down.
AAACACAATTGGATTTTCCGGTCTTGTACGCCGTCGCCAAAGCCGGCACCGCGACCACTGATCCAACCAAGCCCGGCGTCGATTTGCAGCCGCTGTTCCGGGCCATTGTGGAAACGATCCCAGAAGCCACCGGCGATCCCGGTGGCACGCTGCAAATTCTGGTCGCGAATCTCGATTACTCCGATTACCTCGGCCGCATTGCTATCTGCCGCGTCTTTCAGGGAACGTTGCACGCCGGCGACGAAGCCAACATTTCGCGCCGTGACGGTTCGCTCTACAAGACGCGCATCACCAAGCTGTTCACATTCTCGGGCCTCAAGCGCATCGAGATCGAAGAGACTACGATGGGCGACATCGTGGCCGTTGCAGGCATTGAGGGCATCACTATCGGCGAGACAATTACCAGTGTCGAGAATCCGTCGCCTCTGCCCCTTATCGTCATCGACGAGCCAACGATTGCGATCCAGTTCAGCGTCAATACTTCTCCCTTCGCCGGGCGTGAAGGCCAGTATGTCACCAGCCGCAACCTGCGCGAGCGTTTGGAAAAAGAGCTGCTCACCAATGTGTCGATTCGAGTGGAGGAAACCGGCTCGCCCGACAGCTTCAAGGTGCTTGGCCGTGGCGAACTCCAGCTTGCGATTTTGATTGAAATGATGCGCCGCGAGGGCTTCGAGCTGATGGCAGGCCGGCCGGAGATCGTAACCAAAGTGGTGGACGGCGTGCGCATGGAGCCGGTCGAGCACCTCACCATCGACGTGCCTGAGCAGTTCACTGGCACGGTGATTGAAAAGCTCGGCCCGCGCAAGGGCGAAATGACCAAAATGCACAATCACGGCTCGGGCCGCGTGCGCCTGGAGTTTCGTGTGCCTAGCCGCGGGCTCATCGGTTTGCGCAGCGAGATGCTGACTGAAACGCGCGGAACCATTGTGATGAACACGCTCTTCGACGGCTACATTCCGTACCAGGGCGAGATTCCACAGCGGCCCACTGGCGCGCTCATCGCTGACCGCCTGGGACTGACCACTACCTATGCGCTCAATGGCCTGCAGGAACGCGGAATTCTGTTTGTCGGGGCGGGCGTGGAGGTGTACGAAGGCATGATTGTCGGCGAGCACTCGCGCGAGAACGACCTCGACGTAAATGTGGTTCGCGAAAAGAAGATGACCAACATGCGCGCTTCCACCGCCGATGATGCCATCCGGCTCGTGCCTTACACGACACTGAATCTCGAGCAGGCTATCGAGTTCATCGCCGACGACGAATTTGTCGAGGTTACGCCTAAGTCGCTGCGCCTGCGCAAGAAGATTTTGCAGCAGAACAAGCGGCCCAAGCGCTGGGAAAAGGCCGAGCAAGCCGCTGCGTTGTGATTCGGCCTTAGGCTCGCCACGGATCTTGCCTGAAGCCGTTTCAAAAATCAGCGTTGCAACAAGGGCGCGGCCTTGGCCGGGCGAAAAGGCAGCAAAAACATGGGGTTTTAACCCCTGAAGTTGCGCTTTCCTTTTTTTGAATTTGGCTGCGCTTCAATGCGAAAATTCCTGCAAACTGACCGCCTTCTCCTCCGCCCCTGGCGCGACTCCGACCGCCCACCCTTCCAAGCCATGAACGCCGATCCGCGCGTGATGGAATTCCTGCCCTCGCTCCTGTCAGCCGCGGAGTCCGACGCGCTCGTCGACCGCGCTCAGGCTCACTTCGACCGCCACGGCTATGGACCGTCCGCTGCCGAGCTGCTTGAGAATCAAGCCTTCATCGGTTTCATCGGTCTGTCCATTCCAAATTTCGACGCGCCCTTCATGCCCGCGGTTGAGGTCGGTTGGCGGCTCGCATTTGATTGCTGGGGTCGGGGATTAGCGACTGAAGGCGCACGCGCCGCCGTCCATTACGCGTTCGGCGAACTCAGCCTCGACAGTCTCGTTTCATTCACGGTTCCTGAAAACCTGCGCTCTCGCCGCGTGATGGAGAAGATCGGCATGACGCACGATTCCAATGACGAGTTCGACCACCCATCCTTGCCGGAAGGCCATCCGCTGCGGCGCCACGTTCTCTATCGGCTCAACCGCTAGAGTCTCCTCTTCGCTTCCAGCACTCGTTCCAGCGCCTCTTCCGCAGTAGCTCCCACCGCCGACAAATGCCCCATTTTGCGCCCTGATCGCGGCGTGTGCTTCTCGTAGAGGTGCAATCGAACGCCGGGAACCGCGAGCGCCGCAGCCAAATTCGGCTCGCCCTTCAGCCACACATCGCCGAGTAAGTTGACGATCGCCGCCGGACTGATCAGCTCCGTCGATCCCAGCGGCAGATTGCAAACCGCTCGCACAAGCTGCTCGAACTGGCTGGTTACGCAGCCGCGCTCGCTTTGGTGATAGCTGTTGTGCGGCCGTGGCGCAAGCTCGTTGATGAAGAGCTCGCCCGCGCGCGTCACGAAGATCTCCGCGCAAAGCAGCCCCTCGATTCCAAGTTTCGTGACGAGCTCCGCGGCAAGAGTCTCGGCACGCGATTCAAGCGCGGCCGGCACACCCGCAGGCGAAACGCTCCACGCCAGAATCTGATTCTCGTGGTGGTTGCGTGCGGCGGGATACACGCGAACCTCGCCCGCCGGACTCCGCGCAGCCATCACGCTGATCTCGCACTCAAGCTCGAGGGCCTCTTCGGCGACAGCGGGCCGCGCGCCAATCGCGCTCCACGCCGCTGCAATCGTCTCTCTCGTCGCCGGTGAATCCAATCCGATCCGCGCTTGGCCGCGGCCATCGTAGCCCCCGTGGCCGGTCTTCAGAAACACCTGCGCGCCCAGTTCAGCCACCGCCTCATGCAGTTCCGCTTCGCTGCGTGCGACGCGAAACGGTCCCATGGGAAAGCCGTTCTCAGCGAGCCACGTTTTTTGCAGTGTCTTGTCTTGAATGATGCGGATCGGTTCCACGCCAGGCCGCAACAGCGCAATGCTCGCAACTTCGCGCAACGCATCCACGCCGATCTGCTCGATCTCTAGCGTCACTGCTTCCGCGCCCGCGGCCAGCCTTCGCGCCGCATCCACGTCGTCCCAGCGGCCCACGATAGTCTCATCCGCCACGAAACTCGCAGGGCACTTTGCCTCGGGGTCCATCACGCGCACGCGAAAGCCCATTGTGCGCGCAGCCATTGCGGTCATGCGGCCCAACTGGCCGCCGCCGAGAACGGCCAGCAAGCTACCGGGAAGGATCTGCTCTTTTATTGGAGCTGAGGTGGAACTCACCCGGCCTGCTCCTCGCCTATCTTCTGGTCGAGCACTTCCTGGGTGCGCGCAGCGCGCCACGCGGCGAGGCGATCGTAGAGAGCTGTATCGGTCGCGGCCAGAATCTCCGCGGCGAGCAGCGCAGCGTTGGCCGCACCGGCCTTGCCAATGGCCAGTGTTCCAACGGGCACACCCTTGGGCATCTGCACGATAGAGAGCAGCGCATCGAGGCCGTTGAGGTGGGTGGCGGGAACCGGAACCCCGAGCACGGGGACGAGCGTTTTCGCGGCCAGCATGCCGGGCAGATGCGCCGCGCCGCCGGCCCCGGCGATGATCGCGCGCAGGCCGCGCTCGCGAGCCGTTTCTGCGTACTTGAAAAGCCAGTCCGGCGTGCGGTGCGCGCTTACGATGCGCGCTTCATGCGGAATCTTGAGCGCGCGCAAAATTTCTACGGCCGCCGAGAGTACTTCGTAGTCGCTCTTGCTGCCCATCACAACGCCTACAAGCGGTTGTTCGCTCATGGGGTCATTATACGAAGGTTCATCCGTGAGAACCGTTCTAGTGTCGGTGCCACGCCTCAACAGCCACTTCGATCACTGCGAACAGTACGCTCAAGGCCGCAAGAAATCCCCTGGCGCGCTGCCAGTTCTGCTCGTGGCGCTCCATGCGCCGCTCCAGTTCCGCCAGCCGCCCGCCGTTGCCGTCGCCCATCAATCCGGTCATCTGCGATTTCAGCACGCTTAGATCGCTCAGTACCTGGGCCTCGAAATCATTCATCATTCGCATCCACCGGACTCCGTTGAGTACCTCATTTTTGCTCGCTCTTCCGTTCAAGAACTCAACGGCAGATTGATGAACAGCGCCGTCGAAAATTCCGAGTAATTTGGTGGCGTCGAACCATCGAACATCCGAATGTAGAACCGATCGCTCGCCGAAATGCGCGAAAACGTAAGATTCGGCTGCGAGCCGCGGATCACCAGCGTCGGATCCTCGCCGGGCATGAAAGCAAAATCGCGCAACCGAATCTCGAACCCGCCGCCGCTTGGCGGTGTCACTCCCGTATTCACCGTCACCGTGCTCCCGTTCATCGCGGCCACCGTGAGACAGGCAAGATTGGCCAGTACTGTAGGGGCAATGGGAGCCGGCAACCAAGTGTCCGCTGGCACCGCGGCGCTTGTCTTGATGGCTAAGTCATCTGCCCAGTCATTGGCAAAGGCGATCTCATAAGCCACTAAGTCCGGGTAACTGGCGCTGTAAGTTACTTTAACTGTGCGCACTACGACTTCCGCATTTAGATTTGTCGAAGGCGCGTCAAGCAGCAGCGCGTCGCCTGGCCAAACATCCGCTGAAAAGCTCGTCCGGTTCCCTTTGTACGTTCCACTCCAAAGCGCGCTCACGCTGGCTGCAGCCTGCTCCATCACCAGCGCGGCATTGCGGCAATCCGCGGAGCAGCGTGCCGGGGGGACGAGTGACCGAGCCGATCCAGGCGGCCACAGTCGGTGAGCCGGCTTGTGCCAGCGCCTGCTGGCTGGTGGAGTTTACCGCGCGGCCTACGGCCCGCCCAACCGTGCGGTAACTCACTGCAATCTGTTCACCTGCAACCGGCGTGCATCCGGTGTAGAACGTGACCTTGCCGGTGCGCTCCAGATGACACTCCGCGGCTTCGGCGGTTGTGCCTACCCTTCGCGTGTACGCTCCGCCAGCCGGCGGGGTACTTACTACCCAACCTGACCCTAAGTTCGTCAGGCTTACGGCGCGAATCGTTCCGATTAAATTGATGCTGCTGGCCGGCACCACCAGGCAGGAGCCAGGAAGATAGGCAACAGCCGCGTCATACAGTGTGACAGGAGTTGCGCCGACGCCGTTGACAAATTCTTGTATCTCCATCTGGATCTTTCCAGAAGCGATGGCCCATTCACCGCCGGCGCCGATGAGCCCCTGATCTCCAAAGGAATAATACATTGCTTGCGCGCGATTACACTCCGGACAGTGTATGCGGACACGGACAGTGTATTGGTTGGCTGGATTCAACGCAAACGTGATTCCCGCGGGAGTGCCCTCCACGACTGGCTGCAGCGTCACGGCTCCGGTGCCTTGTTGCGCCGTGGCCTGAAAACCTGCGGTGCAATTCGCCGCTGTCAGCAGACTGGTAAAGAATCCCGCCACGATGCCCGTGCTGCCCGGAGACAGTTTCACTCCCACCGCCTCAAACAGCAGAGTTCCACCCATTTCGATGGGATCGATCCATGTCAGCAACGTCTGCCCGTCGATCCCGTTGCCGCCGTTCATCGCCAGGCCGCCGGGGCCGATCGTAAGGTAGCCCGTTCCCTCGGAAAATTCCCACACCGTCTCGTTGATTTGTGGCTCGTTAAAGAGCTCGCTGATAATTGTGGATTTTGAAGTCGCGGGAAAGTATGGGTCGGCTGCCAGATTGAACTGCGTTGTTGCTCCGTCGCCGAGGAAGTACTCCGTAACATAGGCTGCCGGCTCATTCTCGCCGCAAACGGTCACATCGTTGGCCAGCGCGCGCTTAACGCTTGCTGTCAGAGCCAGGTTACCCAGGTTCAGGCTCCCATCGGTCTCATTCAGGGGATGAACGGTTGTCTGTACCGCGGACAGCGTGATTGCGCCGCTCTGTGCGCGATATGCCGCCCGGGCCATGCCAGCGGCCTCTCCGGCGCTTTTGCTCCAATTTGCTCCCGGCTCCGGAGTAAAGTTCCCCACAAGAGTGTTCAGTGAAGACGTCCGCGCCGAAAGGGATGTCGATCCAGTGTGAGCCACAAGGGCAGCAAGCAACGTCCCCGCATCCTCTTCGGCCAATCCGGCGCTGGGCGGCATCAGCACCTGGTCCAGCAGAATCTCATCGCTCACAGCCTGAATTGCTAGCCGGTAGCGCGGCCCTTCAAGGCCAATTCCCGCATACTCTGGCAAGGGACTTGCAGTGATATAGCCCGTGAAGTAAGTTGTCCCGTCATCCCCGGTCACCGAAACAGATTGAAAGCGCGCCGGCGCCGCAAGACTGCCATTGGCCGGTAGGCTCAACCATAACTCGCAGACCGACGGTGCATTCAGCTTGCGCTCGATGGTTAATGGACGACCGGAGTCGAACGCAGCCGTGTAATCCTGCCTCTGGATTTGTATCTTCATCGCAACTCTCTGTCTGGTAACTCGGATTCTCTAGTGCGTGTTATACCAGCGCGTTGGCCGCCGGTAGAAAGCTCCGGTAACATACCACGCGTTCTCCATCCAATGGGTCCATCACCGGCAATGCCAGAAACTGCCCCTTGAGTAGTACACGCGAATGTCCACCTTGATTCTTTTGATTGAGCGGCGAAACAGCCTCCTCCGCTCCGGTCATAGCTTGCAGTCTTGGATAGTGGAAAAAGATTCTCTCTCCCTGGCTGCCTTCCATCACAAAGAGCCCTGACCACTCCTGGTAAAAGCTTCCGCCTTCTCGATCGACAAATCCGGTCACTGCCTGCACCTTGGCGCCCGTTGCAGGGGCGCCGCCCGGCAACGGCTCGGCCAGATTCAGCCCGGTCGCGGTCACTTGCGATACAAGCGCGACATTGAACGTTACGCGCCGCACGTAGTCCACATCCGTGAGCACCTGGCGCACGTACGCGCCGGCTACCGGAGTGCCCACATAGCCGGTCTGCCCGTTGTAATCCGCGTCGACAGCGACGATCGCGCCGGGTGTGAATTTGGCCGCGTCCGTAAGCGCCAGCAGAATCGACGTGCTCGTCGAACCGCTCTGCGGTGTCACTGCGGGCGATGCTTGTGCTCCATCAGCTGCAGGAGCCGCGCCAATCGCCGGCGCAAGGATGTTCATATGTTGCGAGCCGGTAGCCAGACCCATCGTCAGCTTCGTCCAACTTAGAAATTGAAGACTTACTTGCGCTTCGAGGGTCTCGCGCACCTGTTCGAGGGGCGCTGCGGGAATTCCGGTCATCAGCGCCGCTGACTTACTCGCCGTCTTGCGCACAAAATCCTGCACCCATCCTAGGCTGATCCACGGTGCCGGTGGGGCATCAAGACTAAACCAGCCCTGTTCCGACGGATCGAAAAGAACGGGCGTCTGCGCCGCGCGATTCACCGGCGCAAAGAAAGCCCGCACCCGTCGCGACACCGGCGCCGGAGCGGAAAACCAAGTTGCGGCCATTTACTCCCCCTGCTCCTGGTAGCTGTAAACCAACACTGTCGCGCTGCGGCTCAGCCGGTCGCGCTGGGTAACGATGGGCGAGAACACCGGCTCATCCCAGAAAACCTGCGTCAGCATGGCGGCTGGCGGCGTGGCGGCGTAATTCAGCTTCGGTGTGTAGAAAGGCTGAATCATCGCCATTAATTCCTCGTCCATCGTGCTCAAAGCTCGGCCGCGATCCAGCCCGCCGAAGCTCTGTGTGCCGCACGTCTGGTAGACGATTTCGCATTGCTCCCCTGTCATCGTTGATGCCAGGTCCATGTCAACAGCCAGGCCCAGCCAGCGCAACACAAACACGTCGCTAGGGAACTGGCTGAACGGAGCCTCTGCTTCCTCCACCAGGATTCCCGGCCTTACGGTACCCCGCACCAGGATCGTCCGCTGCGGATTGATCTCGGTAAGCCGCGTGCGCAACGCCATATAAAAAGAATCTTTCGCATTCTGCATGGATGCCCCTCGCGCGGTTACACCGCCTGCTGCCGCGCCTCGCGCAAAAGCAGCCGGTAGAGATACACCTGGCCAAACGCCTCATTGGAAGCGATCGACTCAATCAGATAGTCTTGCCCGGCCACGGTAACCGCCAAAGTCATGGCGAACAGAGACTGTGCCGACGGCAAATCGAGCGTGTTGATCTGCTGCTCCACACTCGTGGCCGACACCAGCAGCTCCCACTTCGATTCGCCACCTTCCTGCCATTGCGGCCGCAGCTTGCGCATCAGCACCGGGCTTACCGGAACATCGGCGAAGGTGGTCGCTACCAGGCCGACCTCCGACATGCTCGTATCCGTATTCGTGCCTGTCACGCGCAGAAGGGCCGTCGTACCCGATGCGCTGCGCAGCAGCGCGTCGGCCAGCATCTGCGGCGCGCCCCGCGGGTTACGCGGCGCCGTATCGCTCATCGCTCACCCCAGCCTGTTCGCAACGTACGGATTCAGCCACGCCTGCACCGTCTCGTCGATCAGCGAACTTGAGAAATACTTGATTTGCATCGTGTCGATCCTGCTCATGCTCGCGTTCAGCGCTGGCGTTGCCTGCGCATTGCGCACAATCTGCGCACACGCTGACTTCACGTCGTCGCCGATGGTCGCTAGGCCCGCCGTGTAAGTCGCTTGCACTTCGTTGAACGGCAGCCCCAGAACATTCCACGGCAGCGTCAGCTCCCCGGTGTTGGGATCGAAGTCCACAAGCGTGGCATCGATCGACGTCCATTGCCCGGGCAACGCAAACGCCCATGCGATCTCGATGAGCGGCTCCTGCGGAATCTCCCCGCGTCTTGGCCTCGCGTACCGTCCTTCGAGGCTCACCATCGGCGTCGTCGCCGGCGCCAGCGGCGCCAGCGGCAGATAGCTCAGCCGCACCGTCTGCGCCCCAGCCGTTACGCGCAGGCGCTCCGTATACTGAATCACATTCAGATCGGGCCGCCTGCAGTAACTGTTGATCAGGGCCGTCGCGGCCGTGATCCAGTCTGCCGTGGTCCCGGCCGGCAATCCATAGTTCGTGTAATCCGCTGGCTCGAGATATGCCATCGCGCATCCTTCCGTTTCCAGTTCCTGGTTCAGAATTCTTGAGTCAGAGTTCCTGGTTCGCAGTCCTCAGCCCGCGCCTCACGGCTGCCGGTGTTCTTTCCGGCGGCCGTGAGCTGCAAACCATGAACTGCTAACCATGAACTGTTTTCCCTACCGGTCGACCAGCACCTGATAGTGGGCGAAGTTTGCGCCCTTCACCACCGGAGCGCCGAACTTGACTGCCACATACTGGTGGGTCAGCGAGTTCGGCAAGCCGAGCTGGAAGACGCGCGGAGTGGGATCGCCCAGCCAGTGATACTCGATCAGATCCTCAGTCACGATGTAGGCCGGAAGCACGGCATTGCCGCTTCCCGGCGTGCCCGTGTAACTCAGGCTCCAATCCGGAATCAACGGCAGGTCGCCGGCCTGCGTCGAAAGCATCTTCACGCGGAAGCCGCCGGTGATCTGGTCGGTGTTCAGCACCACGTTGTACTCGGATTTCATCTCCTGGTCGATCAGGTCCAGCAGCACCGGGTTGGCATAGACCGCCGTGGGACGCACATGGTAGCCGTTGTTGGCCACCATCTGCGCCACCGTGGTCTTGATCGTGTCCACAATCTTCATCGAGGTGGTCACGGTCACCGAGTTGCCTCCGGCCGCGATCTGCGCCGCGCAGCCCATGTACTGCGTGGTCGTAGGCGCGCTCAGGCTGGTGTCGTTGCCGTTCCACAGCGCCACGTCGTGCGCCACCATCACGCCGCTCACCGTATCCACAAGATCCTTGGCCTGCAGATAGGCGAACTGCTTCTGCTGGTCGCCCAGCTCGATGTCGAAGAGGTTGTAGTTGATCTGTGCCACAACCGCTTTCAGCGGCACGCTCAGCTCAATGCGCGTCGGGCTCACCACCGTGGGATTGATGCTGCGCGGATTCACGAAGCCCGCTGTCCCCGGATTGGGAATCGCCGTCTCCTCAAAGAAACGCGACGGATGCCCGGTCGCCGGAACCTGCCTGATGCGCTGTCCAAATGAACTTGACCGCCGGCAAATGTCGAAGATCTCCGTCTGGTACAGCGGAACTTCGATAGCGCCCGGCCCGATGTAGTCCGCTGCCGCATGAATATCTGCAAAGGTTGCGTTCATAGATTCTCTCCACCCCCTCCATGGGGCCGTGCTTAGCTGCTAGCTTCTAGCTCCTAGCTGCCAGCTTGTTCGTGCCTGATCTGGCGTTGATGATTGATCATTCGCCGGCGCGCGGTCCGCGATCTTTCACTTCCATCGCGTTTCGTCTGTCGGCTACCCTGTGCGCTCAACAAGCTCGTAGCTAAGAGCTAATAGCTAAAAGCTAGAAGCTGCCTTTACGAGATTGCGCCGGCCCGCAGCAGTTGCGTTTTGACTGCAATGCGCTGCTCCAGGCTCAGTCCGGACAACGCCGCATCCAGCGAGCGCACATCCACCGGCCCATCGCCGATGCCATGCTTGGCCAGCATCTCGGCCGTTGCTGCGGGCATGGTGCGGCGCAGCGGGTTCAGTGCGTTCTGCGTCGACGCCGCTTTCACCTCGGCCAACTCGCGCTCCACGGCGGCAAGCTTCTCCGCCAGTTCGGTTTCGCGGCGGCTTTGTTCCACAGTCGCCGAGATCCTCTCCACCTCGCCGGAAAGCTCACCCTGCCGTTGTTCCAGCCAACTGAGCGTCTTTTCCAGCGCGGTGGTTGCGGCTTCCAGCCGCTCCACGATGTTCTCTTCTCCTTGTTCCATGTTTTTCCTTTCCTGTTTTTGCGAATTGCTCACTGCGGCGGTTCACTGAGAAACAAAAAGGCTCCGTTCCCGGAGCCTCTTTGTTCGCTCTCTTACTCACTGATTGACTAACTCGCTAACTTACTTGTTGGCCGTCTGGCTTTTCCCCTTGGCTAACTCCGCCAACTCCGCTGGCTCCGCTAACTCCGCTGTCTTTCGCTAACTCGCCATCCTGAAGCTTGTCGCCCGGTAAGCTGCCTTGTCCCGCAGCAGAATCGCCGCTCCGGTAAAGGTCACCCGCGTCAGCTTCCAGATCTCCGCCCGCATATCCTCCACGCGCGCATCGGCCAGTTCGTAGCTCATGCCCAGCGTTTCGAGAGCGTGCGCCGTGATCGCCTGCGCCACATCGGGAAAATCGCGCGCGTAGAGGTACCCTCGCACCACCAGCCGCGGCCCGATCACATCGGCCTCGGTCAGCAGGCCGATCTTGCGACGCGCATCGTGGCCGTCCCATCCGGGTCTGTAATCCACAGCCATGCCCAGCAGCGAAGGCAGCGCCTTCTCCGCCGCCTCGCGCGTCAGCATCACGCGGTGCCCGCGCGCTCCGGCCGGCGCTCGATCGCTGGCCGCGTTCACTACCGTCAACACGCCCTCAAATGGCACCCGGTTGGGATGCTTGTCCACATGAGGAATCTTTACCGCCATCGCTTCCAATCGCATGCTCGCTCCGCTCCGCCAGGGACTCGGTCCCCGCTCCCTGCGTTTCTTAGCCCCTATGTCCCTAAGTCCCTTAGTCTCTGTTTTCCGCTTCGCCCGACAGCAACGCCTCCGGAGTCTGCCCCAGCGGAGCCAGTCCCCGCATCGCCCGTACCTCGTCGATCGTGAGCACGCCGGCCTGCAGCAGTTGCACTTGCACCTGCAGCTCTGTCTCCTCGTCCCGCGCGCTCAGCTCGTTGAAGACAAACTCAAACTCCCGCCAGCCGATGCACTTGGCGAACAGATCGCGCGTGATGTGCCCGGCCACCAGCATGGCCAGCGGCGAGATCGCGCCGCGGAAGGCCTCGTCGGCCATCTCCGAGGCCGTCGACTGGTTCACGTCCGCCTCCAGACCCAGCATCAGCGGCGGCAGCCCGAAGGCGTTGGCCACCATCCGGATCAGGAACTCCTGCCATGCCAGCCTCAGGTCCGCGTCCGTTCCCTGCGCGAAGCGCAGCACCTCCGGCTTCTGCTCGGTCGAGATCAGCGGCACGCGCCCCGTGCCTTCGATCTCGCCCTGCCACCAGCGGATTAGCCGGTCGTGCTGCGCGGGCGTGGCTTCGTTCAGCCAGAGTGCATACTGCGCCACCGAGTTCGCCGCCAGCTTGCCGGCAAAGCGGTGCGCGCTCAGGAACTGGTTCACCGTCTCAAAGGCCACTTCCAGCGGCCCCAGCCCGAAGGGAGTAAAGCTGCGCGGGTTCATCCGGATGTACATCAACTGCCGGTCGAGCAGCTCCACGGCGCCCGACTCCAGTTGTCCCGGCATGGCCTGCGCGTAGCGCGGCGTATCCTCGCCGCCGTCCCACCTGGCGTTGATGCGGATCGAGGCCCCATCCACCGGCCACAGCATCGCCGGCCGCTCCGGGTCGCCCGTCGGCTCCATCTCGATGGCTCCAAAGCCGCCGGTCAGCGCATCTTCGATCACCTGCTCCACCAAGGTGCGGAAGCTGTCGGACGGATTCGGCTCCTCCAGCGCGCACCGTAGCGCCCGCAGCTTGCGCGCCGCAAACGCCACGTCGTTGGGCTGCACGCCGCGTCGCACCCGAATCTGCCAGTCCATCGCCGCGATGCGGTCCTTGATCACGTTGATCGCCCGCCGCACCACCGGTGTCTCCGCAAACCGGCGCAGGTTCATCGGCGTCGGCTTGGGCAGATGCTTGCCCGGAAATTGCACCGGGCTCAGGATCGCGGGAAGCGCAAGCGTCTTCCGCTCCGCCTCCGCCCCCACCTCCGCATCGAGGTCCACCTGCCGGGACCGCTCACCATTCCCGGCCTGCCTGCCGCGGCGGGCCTGCCGCCACATCTCCCGTAATTGCTCGCCTACCTTCACGCGCACCTTCCTTCAAAAACAAAAAGGCACGGCCCATGGCCATGCCTTTTTCGAGGGATCAGGGTTTCGTCAGCCGTCCGCCTGGAGCAAGTCCGGAGCAAATCCTGAGCCAATCCTGACTCAATCGCTCCCGGCAACGGCCGCGATACCCCTGAAATCCATCAACCGGATTGATCCTACCGCGAAGCCCGGAAATTATCGGCAAACTTCAGAAAAAATATTTTCGGGCCCAGTGACCATCCCCTTACGCGTTCTTAAAAATAGACTTAGAGTCTCGACTGGATCGCGAGCCGCACCCCAGTTTTCGGGCTCCAGCTCTTTACACGTGCAGCTCGCGCCGCGCCGTCTCGGCTACGCGGCCCATGTCGGAGGTGGTCAGCACCCGAATCCGGTGCTCTTCCATCGTCTCCACTCCGAAGCGGTAGAGCTCCAGCCGTTCCGGCTCCTCTTCGGTCGCTCCCACCCGCGCCGCTGGCTCGATCACGGCCGTCAACTCAAGCTCGGCTTTCTCCACTCGCTCTACGCCGACGCGGAGCGCGGCTGCCGAAAAGGCCAGCACCTTGGCCGTCTCCAGCCCCGGATCGAGGCTCACCGCCTGGAACATCCGCACCACCCCGTTGGGCCGGTAGCCCACGTCGATCCGCAGCGGATCGCCCGGCCGCGTGTACTCCGAGGCGGCGATTCTCTTTCTCAAAAGATCCCACACACCGGCATGTTCGAACTCCGAGCGCATGCGCGACTGGATCGCCGCCCGTCCGCTGAGCCTCGGGCTCCGCTCCCGCGGCGGGGGCTCGACGTAGATCCGCATCAGCTCTTCCATTCCCGCGGGAACGCTTTCGGCCAGGTAGGCCTTGGGCTCAGTCATCTGCACGTTCAGCGAGAGCGATTCCTCGAGGATCCGCATCAGGCGCCCTCCCGCCGCCTCAAGGTCTGTTTCCTCCAGGTCCGTTCGCTCCTGGAGCTGCCGCCGCAGCTCGCCTTCCATCCCTTCGAGCAGCGCCGTATCGGCGTGGGGATCGAGGCACCTCACCCGCCGCCAGTCGCGCGTGAAGCGCACCTCAACCCTTCCAGGGTTGTCCGCCGTGGCGGACTCGCGCAAGATCACGCCGATGTGCACATACTCGTTCCGCACTGCGTCCGGCACATACCGAAGCAGTTGAAACTCGCACCCACGCCGCTGGCTTTGGCTCGTCATCGCTTCTTCAAGTTCGCAGTTCGTAGTTCATAGCCCGCAGCCCGTAGCTGGCAGCCTCGGGCTCTTAGCCCTTAGCTTTTAGCTCTTAGCCCCGGCTATGCAGTCCGAAACTCCGTGCCGTTGTCCTCCACCATTAAAGCCTCTGCCGTCTTCGCGCGAACGGAAAGAGCTAAAGGTTAACAGCTAAAAACTAAGTTCTGTCCTCAATTCACCCTCATCGTATCTCCCCATCGGGCCGCTCTCCAAGACCTCTTCTCACTTTCCATCCCCCCCGCTCCCCATTTCGGAAACGGCCTCCTATCCGAGTTCCCAAACGCCTCAATCAGCTCCCGGATCCGGCTCCGCCGCTTGAGCAGCTTTTCGACCAGTGCTTCCATTTCACTCTGATCGCCGCCATACCATTCGGGGGGAACCTCGTTGGCCGCCTCCCACACCGTCTCCGCCGCCATGGTTTCAAGTCTCGTCAGCCAGGGCTCAAACGACTCCCATCCCGTGATCTCCCGGTACACATCGTTGCGGTAATACACGCCGCGCAGCGGAGCATCTTCAAAGCGCCACTCCCCGGCGTGAAAGCAGTACCCGAAGTCGATGAAAACAGCCCTATAGCGCTTCTCCCGCTGCCGCCGCGTGAACACCGCCTGCCGCCCGTTGGCATTGCCGGTCCACTTATCCAGAGCCAGGACGCCGGCGAACTCGCCCGGGTTCTTCAACTCGGCCAGTTGCTCTTCGGTCAGGTAGTCAACCACCTGGCCCGGCATCATGCCTCCGGCGAAGCGCGACCCGAACTGCAGTCCCGCCTGGCAGCGCGCCCGCGTCCGCCCTATGTCGATCTCCAGCTCCGGCGTATTCTCAATCAGCCAGCTCGAAACTTCCACCAGATCAGTCTCGGGCACCGTCAGCCCCGCCGCCGCCGCCAGCCGCGAGGCCATCAACTCGTTGGCCAGAACCCGCGTATGCTGCGGGTTGTTCTGGAACTTCACCACGTAGACGTGCCCGTCTGCGCCCAGCATCAACTGGCCCTGCGCTCCGCCCCGCATGCGCCGGATCTGCTGCACCGCCAGAACCGCCAACTCTGTCCCTCGCCGTCTCCCGATTCTCTATCGAATTCTAATGCAGGGTTCAGTTGCCAGGCGTCAGGTGTCGGGTGTCATCTTTTTTAGCTTTAGATTCCAGCTTGTAGCCGGTAGCCGCTCACTTCTTCACTTTTCCACTGCCCGTATTTCACGATTCACTCTTCACTGATCCCTGGTCCTACTCCTTACTCCCTGCCTTTTCATCCGCTTGGCTTCTCCCTCTCCGTCCAGCACGCGGAACACGCCCTCGGCCAGCGCCCGCAGCTCGTCCTCCCCGGGATACACAGCCACCGGCGCGATCCATTCCACAGACCCGCGCAGCCGCGCCACTAGCCGCTCTGAGTGCACCATGCCGCCGGTAACCAACACCGCATCCACTTTGCCTTCGAGCACCGCGGCCATCGCGCCCGTCTCCTTGCCGATCTGGTAGACCATGGCCTCGAAGACCGCCGCCGCCTGCGCGTCGCCCGCGTCGATTCTCCGCTCCACCTCCATGAGGTCGCGCGTTCCGAGATACGCGAACAGTCCACCGTCGCCGAAGACGTGCCGGTCGAGCTCCTTTTCCGTCATCGATCCGCTAAAGCACAGCTTGATCAGCTCGCGCACCGGCAGCGATCCCGTGCGGTCCGGGCCGAACGGGCCCTCCTCGATGGAATTGCTGTCGATCATGCGCCCGCCGCGGTGTGCCGTCACCGTAATTCCGCTGCCCATGTGCACCACGATCAGCCGCATCTCCTCGTAGCGGCGCCCCAGCCCGCGAGCATGGCGCCGAGCCACAGCCTTGGTGTTCAGCGCGTGCCCCACGAACGACCGCTTCACCAGCGGCGAGCCCGAGCGCCTTGCGCACTCCTGCCACTCATCCGCCGTCACCGGATCCACAATGTACGCCTCCACGCCGGCCGCCGCTGCAAACCGCAACGCCAGAACCGCGCCCAGGTTCGACGCATGTTCTCCGCGTCGCGCCCGCCGCAATTCCTCCACCATCGTGTCGTCCACGAGATACGTCCCGCACTCCATCGGCGGCAGCAGTCCGCCCCGGCCGGCCACCGCAGCCCAGGGCTCCGCGCCCCTCCCGCTCTCGCCGTATCCTGCCTCTTTGAGCGCCGCCTCGATCCGCCCCGCGCGGTACTCCAGCCGGTCCAGCATCGGCCTCCCGCGAAACCTCTCGATTTCCTCGTCTCCGTGGTGAATGTTGCGCGCCATCTCTTCGCCCGCGCGCGTATAAACGCCGAACTTCGTCGACGTCGTTCCGGGGTTCAGGACAAGGACCCTTTCGTGCTCGCCGCTCAAGCTTCACCTCTCTGGCGATCCTTCCAACGACATCGAGTGTACCCTGCCTTCCTCGCCCCGCGCTGCTTCGCCTCCTCGCCCCCGGAAACCGTTCACGCCAAACGCCTTTCTCGTTGAGCCCAAAGGATTTTCGCGACCGTTCGGCGGAATCTGTGCTACACTCTATAGTAATCGTAGAATTCGATCTGAAGTTCTTGCCTGTTCCGGTTACCGCCTACACGCAACACTCCACATTGCATTCAGCGGTAATTCAGTAATTTGAGGAGCAAACACAATGGAACAAGGCACAGTCAAGTGGTTCAATGACGCAAAGGGATTTGGATTTTTGAGCCGTGAAAACGGCGAGGACGTCTTCGTCCATCACACCGCCATCAAGTCGACCGGTTTCCGGTCGCTGCAGGAAGGCCAGAAGGTCCAGTTCGACGTGACCAAGGGCCCCAAGGGCTGGCAGGCCGAGAACGTTCAGGTTATTTAAGCGGCAAGCCTGAAACCGTTCGGAACTGAGAACAGGTTCGGAACCAAAAACGAGAGGGACGGCAAACCTGCCGTCCCTCTTTTGCGTTTAGCTCAAACTCTATTGCATTCCGGTCAGTTCCACAGCTGTCCCGCGTCTGACCGGAAACTGAGAACGACGAACTGTGAACCATTTTTTCACGCCGCGTGTTCCAGTTTCTCCGCCGCTGCGCCCGGATGCAGCCCCCCCTCCGGCATATCGTGTGTGCCCAGGTACTGCAGTACGCTGTTGATGGAATCCTCGAAGCGCGAGCCCGTTTTGTGCGTGGCTTTTACGCCCTTCGAAACCAGTCGGCAGACTTCAAAGCGGTTCATTCCTCGCGCCAGTGCGCGGTGAACCTGATCAGAACGCATGACGAACTCCGGCGAACAAGGTGATTGTTGCGTGGAGGTGCGGAGCTCGTCAGGAGCGATCGGTCAGCCGGAGCCGAGCAGGCCAGGCACTGTGTCGGGTCTGCTTTCATTGTACGCTGCAAACGCCGCCCGTGTGGATGCGCGCCACATTGCGCCGCAGTGCGCGCGCCGCGCTTTCTCCTGCCCCCACCTGCCTGTTAACATGAATCTCGCAAAGCCCGCGCTGCGGGCTCCCTGAAAACATTCCATGGAAAGAGGTTAACGTGGCCGACACCACAAAGATCAAAGACAAGACGGAACGCAAGAAGCTCAAGCGCGCGGCGCGCAAAAAAGCTGCCCCCAAGGCCAAGCGCACCACCCCCCGCGGCTCGCTCAAGAAAAAAGTGAAGAAAATGGTCCGCGGCCAGTCGAAGCGGTAACAAAGGCGAGTGGTCAGTGATCAGTGATCAGTTCGTTCGTGTCGCAGCCGGCCCACTGCCTCACCTCGGCGTGACTTTGGACTGTTTGACCTCTGTCGCCCGCTGACCACTGATCACTGTTCACTGACCACTGCAAGGAGACCTGCACTGCCCAGCCAGTTCTTCGCCCGCAAGTCGATCGACAAGCTCATCAGCGACTCGGAAGAACCCGAGCACGCGCTGAAGAAGAGCCTCGGGCCGTGGTCGCTCACCGCGCTCGGCATCGGCGCAGTCATCGGCTCGGGCATCTTCACCGTCATCGGCACCGCCATCTCCGGCGAGCAGCTACCCAACGCCACCATCACCGACACGCCCCTTATTCACTACGTCGTTACGCACACCGCGCTCGCCGGCCGTCCCGGCGCCGGTCCGGCCATTGCGCTCTCCATGGTGCTGGTGGCCTTCGTCTGTGCTCTCACCGGCCTCTGTTACGCCGAGCTGGCCTCCATGATTCCCATTGCCGGTTCCGCATACACCTATACCTATGCCACACTCGGCGAGCTCATCGCCTGGATCATCGGCTGGGATCTGATCCTCGAGTACGCCGGCTCCAACATGAGCGTCAGCGTCGGCTTCGCCGCCCACGTCGTCGACCTGCTCGACTGGTTCGGTCTGCATCCAAGCGCCCGATGGATCTCGCCCGCCTATCTTCCCTCCGGCCTCCAGGATCTCGCCGGCAACAACCTCTACAGTCCCGGCTGGCACTTCGGTTTCAACATTCCCGCCTTCCTCATCGTCATGTTCCTCACGGTGATCCTGGTCCGCGGCATCCGCGAGTCCGCCTCCACCAACAACATGATGGTCGCGTTCAAGCTGATTGCGATCCTCATCTTCGTCTTTGCCGTCATTGGCTTCATTCGTCCCGCCAACTGGCATCCCTTTATGCCCAACGGCTGGTCCGGCGTGCTCACCGGCGGCTCCATCATCTTCTTCACCTACATTGGCTTCGATTCCGTCTCCACCGCCGCCGAAGAGTGCCGCAATCCCCAGCGCGATCTTCCCATCGGCATCATCGCCACGCTGGTTGTCTGCACCGTGCTCTACGTCGCCGTCGCCGTTTGCCTCACCGGCCTCGTTCCCTGGCAATCGATGGTCGGCGACGCCGCTCCCGTCGTCAACGCGCTCAAGAAGCTCTCGCTCCTGCCCGGCGGCCACCCGCTCTACTGGATCCGCCTCGTCGTCCTGCTCGGCGCGCTCATGGGCATGATCTCCTCCATCCTCGTCTACCAGATCGGCCAGTCGCGTGTCTGGTTCTCCATGTCCCGCGACGGCCTTTTGCCCAAAGTCTTCTCCAACGTCCATCCCCTCTTCCGTACTCCGGCCTTTTCCACCTGGGTCGCCGGCGTTGTCGTCGCCATTCCCTCAGGCCTTTTCGACATCGGCACTCTCGCCGACCTCTCCAACATCGGCACGCTCTTTGCCTTCGTCCTCGTCTCCATCGGAGTCATCGTCCTCCGCTTCCGCGATCCCCACCGCCGCCGTGGTTTCGTGGTCCCGGGTGGGCCCGTCATCCCCGCTCTCAGCGTCATCTTCTGCTTCTTGCTCATGGCCGGATTGCCCATCATCACCTGGTACCGCTTTCTCATCTGGCTGGTCATCGGCCTGTTCATTTATTTCCTCTATAGCCGTCACCGCTCCGAATTTGCTCGGACCCGGTCGACCGAGTAGCGAAGGTCCTGTGAAGAACTGGCAAAAAGCTCTCCTCATGACACTTATCTCTCTCACCATTGGCGGCATCTATCTCTTCTCTGTCTTCGAGCACCGCCGCAACCCCGGCGTCCTCCCGCAAACCACTCCCGACCAGAACCTCACGCCCGACGACGTCGCCATCGTACGCATGAAGTTCATGACCTCCTTCGACGACGCGCTCAAGCTCGAGGGCACAAGCGTCTGGATGAAGAACGGCTATACCATGCCCAACTTCCCCTACGAAGCCGGCCGCATCGTTTTCAACAAGCGCATCGGCGTCATTCCTTCGGCCCAGCAGCTCGACATCGAGAAAGTCATCAAAGCCGTGCCGCCGGCTCAGATCGACGACGGCATCTCCCACGGCACGCGGCAGGTTTTCGCCATCTTCTCTCTGCCGCACAGTTCGGACCTTTATGCCACGGTCATCGGCGCCTTCGATGGCAGCCAGGAACAGTATTTCTGCGACGTCCTTTTCTATTACGACGATCCGCACAAGATCTACGACAACTGGCCGCCGAACGTCTGGGCCACCATTGACGCACACCAGGTCACTGCCGGCATGAGCGAGCTTCAAACCCAAATGTCCATCGGCCACAATCAGCAGGTCAACAGCACGAGCGAAGGCAATCGCACCATTACCTACGATCAAGCCGGCAAAAAGTGGACCATCACCTTCGTCGGTAATCGCGTAACTACGATTAAAACGAATTAGTCGCAACGCGAATGCTGAGGCTGACTCGCTGACTTACTGACTCGCTGACCCGCTAAACTGAAGGTGTGACGGAAATCCAGGAATTCATCCGCAGCCTGCCCAAGGCCGAGCTGCATCTGCACCTTGAAGGCACCATCGCGCCCGCCACCCTGGTCGAGCTCAGCGCCCGCCACGACGCTCACCCCTTGACCCCACACGAAGCCGAGGCCCTCTACCGCTTCACTGACTTCACCGAGTTTATCGAGTCCTTCAAGGCCGTCACCCGACGCCTGCGCGACCCCGAAGACTACGAGCTGGCCGCCTGGCGCATGATGGAGCAACTCACCTCCCAGGGCGTGGTTCACGCCGAGGTCTTCATCTCCGTCGGCGTCATCTATATGTGGCGCAACTTCGATCCCCGCTGCTTCGAGCCCATCTTCGCCGGCCTTGAGCGCGCCCGTGAGCGCGCCGCCCGCGAGCTCGGACTGTCCCTCTACTGGATCTTCGACGCCGTCCGCCACTTCACTGTCGAGGAAGCCGACCGCGTCTTCCGTAAGGCCGCCGAGTTGCGCGAATTCTACCCCTCCATCGTCGCTGTCGGCCTCGGCGGCGACGAACGCCGCTCCGGTTCCGAGCCTTTCCGCCATCTCTACGCCCGCGCCCAGGCCGCCGGCCTGCGCCTCACCAGCCACGCCGGCGAAACCACCGGCCCCGAGGCCATCTGGGAAGCTCTCGCCATCGGCTCCGAGCGCATCGGCCACGCCGTCTCCGCCGTTCAGGACGAATCTCTGCTCGCGGAGCTCAAAAATCGCGGCATCGCCGTCGAGCTCAACCCCACCTCCAACGTCCGCACTGGCGTCTGCCCCTCTTTTGCCGTCCATCCTCTGCGCCGCTACTTCGATCACGGCCTCCTCGTCACGATCAACTCCGACGACCCCGCTTTCTTCGGCTCCGATCTCTCGAATGAGTTCCTCCTCGCCCATACCCAGCAGGGATTTACCCGTGACGAGCTCCGCCAGTTGGCCGCGAACTCCATCCGTGCCAGTTTCCTTCCCGAAACAGAAAAAGCCTCATGGCTGGCCCAAATTAACACTTTCGCGTAGATTACTTCTGTGTTTTCCGCACTTCGCCCCTTCCAGTGCCCCACCCCATCTGCGCTATCATGAGAGCGTAGGAGGCTGTGCTCGATGTCCGCCGATCCTCAATCCGAATTGCTCGTTCCAGAATCTACCGAACCCGAAGAAACGACCGGATCGACTGCTCTCCGTGTCATCACTTGGTTTTCTGTGGGAGTTGCTGTTGCCGCAGTCGGGATTTATGTCGGCGCAGAGCTGCGCAACCGCTACAGATTCAAGAAGCGCACGCCCTACGACTTCTACTCGAACGCCGGCTCGCAGCAGGCCAGCGAATTTGGCGTTGGCATCTAACGCTTAGGCCATCAATCTTCCTCAACATGCCGCCCTCGGGCGGCATGTTTGCGTTTGCGCTCCACTTGTCCCAGGGAAAGATCGGGCCGTAGCGCCGGTCTCTAGACCGGCTGTCGTGCGGGCGTCCTCGCCCGCACCTTTCGCGAGTAAATCCGAGACCGTGCGACCTGACGCTAACGTCTCAATCTCGAAATCAAATACAAAATCGCCGACAGCACAACGCTGATCACGATCGACGTCCCCAGCGGGAAGTAGAACGAAACGTTCTTGCCCTTGTAGGAAATGTCGCCGGGTAATCGCCCCAGCGGAAGCCCGAACCGCGCGGCCGCCAAAATCACCGCTCCAATCAACGCCAGCAGCAGCCCGAGTCCCAACAGCATCTTCCCCAGATCCTGCATCCGCTCCACCCATTCAATAGGTACGTTCCCTGGTCCCCGCCTTCTCGCTCCCTTGCTCCCTCGCTCCCTGCCTTTCTGATCCCTGTTCCCTGTTCTCTGTTCCCTGTCTTCTTCATTTCGTCCCGATCAGCCGGATCCTCGCCGTGAATGCCCGTCCCTGTGTTTCGCTGAAGGTTCCAAACTCCGGCGAGTCCACCACGTTGTTCACCACCGCTGGATTTCCGCTGTCCGTCGCATTCTCCATCACGCCGCGGAGTCCCCAATACTGTCCGCGAAAATGAAACTTCCACTCGAGCCCCGGGCTGAAGTTCACAAACTCCGGAAACCTCTGCCCTCCTGCCGCGCCAACCACCTGTTGGGCCGCATTCACCGCCGTGTACGGAAACCCCGTATGCTCATCCAGCGCATACACAAAGTCCCAGCGCTTCCTCAGTCTTGCGAACGGCACCGGGAGCCATCCCCACGAAATAATGCGGTTCGGCACGTCCCACGGCAGCGGCCCGCTCTGCTGCGCCCCCAGCGGCGACGGTGTCGGCAGGGTTTCGAGCGCCGCGTTGGTCCGCGCCGACGAGTGCGTATACGACACATACACCGTGTACCCATTCGCAAACAGCTTTCGCGCGTCGAACTCCTCTGAGCTGTAGCGATCTTCCCGTCCGTTCGTCAGCAGATAATCTCCCGCAAGCGCCGCCGCCCCGCTCTGATTCGCAAACGTAAAAACGTCCGAAGTCCGCTTCTCCAGAAAGTTCGCGCCCGCATAAATCGCCCACGGCAGTTTCCGCTCAACGCCCACGCTCCAATTCAATGCGCGCGGCGCGTGCAGCGAGCCATCGTTCGCCGTGAATTCCGTCTCTTCCGGCCCCGTCGGCGTCGGTACGCACTCGGCGGAGTTGTAACAAGTGTCGTAGCGAATGCCTGCATACGTTTGCGCCAGGTACTCCAGTTGCGTGTGTTCGTAGTAGAGGCCGATTCCGGCCGAAATCTTCGTCGCGTCCTTATCCCCCGGCGCATACACCGCAGCCAGTCGCGGCGCCACTAGCGGCCTCCGCACTATCTCGTCCCAGTCGAATCGCAACCCCGGCTCGACAAGTAATCCGCGGGCCCACCCCTTCGCCGGCTGCCACCGGTCTTGCACGAACGCCCCGATCTCGCCATTGTGCATCGTGAACGCCGGCTCCGGCGCAAACGTGCTCTGCCGCACCTTCATCCCGTCCTCGCCCAGATAGCTCACCGGCGCCAACGTCTGCCTCTGGTCATAGGCAATGTGGTCCACGTCCAGCCCCGCCTTCACATCGTGCCGCCCCAGCCACTCCCGCGGCGGCAGATACAGCGCCGCTGTTCCTTCCAGCCGCTGCGATCGCCCGCTCAGATTCTCAAAATAGCTGCCCTCCGTCTGCTCCGGCGTGTACTCGTACGGCGCGCTCCCGTGCGGCTCGTATCCGTCGCGAATGCTCACAAACCCCACTCCCAAATCCAGCAGCGCGCCATTCCCAAAACTCTGCTGGTCCCGCGCATACGGCATCCACGCAATCGTGTTGCGCTTCACGGTGCTCGGTTGCGGCGTGAGCGACGAAATGCCGTCGTATGGCGAGTGATAGTTGTTGTAGAGCAGCCCCGCGGTCACGATGTTCGCCGCAGTCACGTTCGTCTGCACCTTCGTCAGGTTGCTTCCGCGCACCAGTTCGTCGGTATTGGCGTTCGCCGGCAGCTCGGAGATGTAGATGTTGTCCACCTCCATTTCAACGCCGTCGTACCACCACGCGCGATCGCGCTTCAGCGGCCCGCTGAACGTGAATCGCGGTACAAACTGGTCGAACCGGATTCCATTCAGGTCGCGAAACGACGGAATGAAGTTCGTCGCATTGAACCGAAATTTATTGTCGCCCATCCCCGTGTAAAACGCGATCACGCCGCCCGTCGCCCGCCCGAACTCCACCGGGTACCGCGTCGTCTCCGCGTCAATCGACCGCACCGCATCCGCGCTCACCCGCAGGCTCAGCGTCCCGCCCACCGTCGAGCGGATATCGAATCCATCCATCGTGTCCAGCGTCTCCCACGTCTCCGATCCGGCCACGTGCACCTGCCCGGTCACATCCGGCACCACTCCAGGATTAAATGGCAGCAGATTCCGAATATCGTGCGACGTAGGATAGGGAATGTTCACGATCTCCGGCGTATTCATCGTGCTCTGGTCTGCAACCTGCTGCGTATCGATCCCGGGCTCCGACGCCGTCACATTCACCTGCTCGCGCACAGTCTGCTCGTGCTCCAGCACCACCTTCACGCTGCTTTGGTCCACGCTGTTTTGATTTGGGCCGGTGCCGTTCGCTTCGGCTCTGTAGAATCCGGCCTTCTCCACGGCGATCTGGTACGGCTCCCGTTGCCGCACTGTGTACCTGCAGTTCCCCGCGTAATCCGTCCAGAGCTGCACCGACGCAGTTCCCGGTTCGGCGATCGTAACCTGCGCGCCTTCCACCGCGTGGCCGTTTTCATCCACCACCGTCACGGTCACTTGCGCGCCAACAGGATTCTGCTGGCCACCCGCGACTCCGGCAATGAAAAGAAAAAGCAACCCCGCCGCAACCCGCCTTGCGTAATCAAACCGCAGGTTGAAATCGCGCCGGAACCAACTCAGAACGCACCGCATCGCCGCCAGTATAGCGCCGGCGCAGGTCTCCGGAACGCTCGCTGGCATGCCACCGGGTTGGATGCAGATTGACAATCGCGCGGCTTTTGCCGGCGGCCGCTTCAATCTGTTTCCGGTATCGGAATAAGGCTAATGTCAAGATCTGCAGGCTTCGAGGCGCGAGCATTTGTAAGCCGATGGCCAAAGCGCGTAGCCGGACGCTCGATGAAGTAATAGCTGCCGAGCGCAAATAGCGGAAGGGTAAAGCCTACTGAGATGGCAAGCATCCGGGGATTTAAATTGAAACCCATGAACGGCGCCTGCCAAACGTATAGGCTGTACGAAACCATTCCGAGCCAAGCGAGCGGTTTCCAGGAGAGTACGCGTGAAACCGTGTTGGCCGGATTAAGCATTGTGGCTGCAAGCAGCACCGCGATGCAGACCGATTCCCAGAGCGGCTGCAAAAGGTGAAAATACAAAATCGCCAGCAGAAGACCCGATGCTGCTGGGAGTGCGCATAATTTTGACCAGTGCCGCGCGCGTTCTCTGACGGTTTCACTCGAAAAGAACAGGGCCAAGAGACAGCCGACAAGGAGTGCATCGGCACGAACCTCTGTCCTGTCTGGAAGTAGACCACCTAGGTAGTGCTGCCACATGCTCCACCGAAAGAATGCAATTCCTATGGCAGCTGTAATCGCGATCCAGCGGCAACACTGTGCGCCAATAAACAGAAGCAGACAAGGCCAAACCAGATAGAACTGCTCTTCAATGGATAAGGACCAGAAGTGGCCAGCGAAGTTGCCGTCCATATTTCCGCAATAATTGCGGTAGAAGAGGAGGCATGCTTTAACTTCGGCCCACGACGTGAAATGGAGTCGAGTCAAGTGTGTGGTCAAGAGCGCCGCGCCCAGGAAAACCCAGGCGGCGGGCATTAACCGAAAAACACGACGAATGTAGAATCTCTTGAGGTCGATCGGTCCTGCAATCAGGTTCGAGGTAATAAGGAACCCTGAAAGCACGAAGAAAATCGTAACTCCGTGGCGTCCGGTCTGCGTCCAGGGGCGTGCATATCGTCCCATCGCAGCATATTGAATATGGTCAAAGAGAACCATCGCGATCGCGATGCCGCGCCATCCATCGAGGGTCGGAATGCGTTTCACGGTCCGGTCTGGGCTCTCATGCCTCATGCTTGGATTCGGAATAATACTGTGGGCCCAGCTTTCTTCCCGCCGCGCCGTAGCGTGGTGCGCGGCAAATACCGAGCTTGTGGAAGATGAAGCCGGCGGTGGTGCCCAGCACCCCCAGCCCATACTTCACGCTGCGTTCGAAATTGATAGAGGAAGCTTCCTCAAAGTACTTCGTCGGGCAGGAGATTTCGCCGATGCGAAAACCGAACATCACCGCCTGCGCGATCATCTGGTTATCAAACACAAAATCGTCGGAGTTTTCGAGCAGCGGCAGGGTTTCCAGCAACTCCCGCGAAAAGGCCCGGAAGCCGGTGTGATATTCCGACAGCTTCACGCCCAAAAATAGATTTTGAAAGGCAGTCAGCAGCCGGTTGGCCACATATTTGTAGATCGGCATCCCGCCGCGCAGTGCTCCGCCGCCAAGAATTCGCGATCCCAGAACCATGTCGTACACGCCGCTGGCGATCATTCCCGCCATCGCCGGGACCAGAGAAGGTGTGTACTGGTAGTCGGGATGCACCATCACCACGATGTCAGCCCCAGCGGCCAACGCCTCGCGGTAACAGGTCTGTTGGTTGCGGCCATATCCGTAATTGGCATCATGGATGAAGGTCTGGACGCCCAGCTTCCGTGAAAGCTCCGCGGTCTTATCCTTGCTTGAGTCGTCGACCAAAATCTTGATGTCCACTACGTCCGACAGCTCGCGCACCGTCTGTTCCAGCGTCTTCTCCGCGTTGTAGGCCGGCATCACGACCGCAATTCGCTTCCCGTTAATCAAGGTTTCAACTCCCCGAGAGTCCTACCCAACTGGTTTGCTCGCTCATCTGGTATTAGTGGGCCCTAACGCCGCTAACCCCGCTCTCCTCGTACGGCGTAATCCGCGCCGGAATCGCATCCGGCTCAACCAACCATACCTGCCGGTTCCAGTAGTAATGGATCAACTCTAAATTATCGGCAGAATCCATCTCCCTTGCCCATACGACTTTGGAACCATCGATGTCAGCACGGTTATAAACCCATTCGTCCAGTGGATAGTGATCTGGCGAATAGCGGACGATCGCAAGTTGCAGTCCTGGAAGATGCTCCAGTCGGGTTTCGATCTGGTCTCGCTCTTCGCCGAAATGCTCTGGCCCGTACCAGGTGAAATTCCAGTTGCTCGGCGGCCACTCCGGAGGCGCGATGTGAAGCGGCTGCGCGAACAGCCGCAATCCAGCAAGCACAACGCACACTGTCACCCCGTACCGCACCATCGCTCTCCCCGCGGGTTTTCCTTCCGGTCTCCACACCCGCAAATGTCGCATCATCTGCAAGCCGATCGCATAAAAGGCCGCTGTAAACGGAGCAACATAGTGCGGCAAAAGAAAAATCTCGATGATCAGTCCCGCCGCCAACACTAGTACGCTCACAACCAGGAATCGCACCCGGTGGTCAAGAAATACGCGGCGCACCATGATCACAGGAATCAGCAGAACAAAACCGGCGTAAAACAACACGGTGAATCCGGCTTTCTCCAGCGTGTACGGAACAAATCCCTTCGCTGAATGGATCTGTTTGTAGAAGTCCATCTCACCCTTTTGATAGAAGCTCTGCATCGCCGCATGCCGGTAGGCTGGCGCCAGCCGCGGATGTTGCCAGATGTAATACGGAGCGATCGCATAGGTATTTCGATCGACCGTGTAAGGCAGGGTGGTAGGTTTTCCGAAGGCTTTGTAATCGTAGTAGCCCAGCCACGAGCCGGCGGCAATAATCAACGCCAGCGGCGCCGCGGTGCGCAACATTAGCGCCGTAGCTCGCGGACGGTTCCCGCCCTTCCAAATCCAATGTCCCAACACGAACACAACTGGTAAGCAAAGCAGAAGCCCTTCGTAAGGCCGGGTCAGGCCCAGAATTGCAACTCCGGCGGCCATCGCCAATGCGTACCTGAACCGCGTCGTCCGCTTGAATCGTGGCAGCGCGCCCAGCACCAGCGCCCCGCCCAATGCGGCCAGCGAGCCGCCCGTATGGTATGTGTTGATCCAATCCGAGAAAATTCCCAGCCTCAGTACGGCGATCATCCCACCCAGCAGCGCCCAATTCCGCGGCAACCATGCCTGCAACATCCAGGTAAGGCCGGCGCACAACAGCACATCCATCGCCAACAGCCCGAACCATGGATGTCCGAACAATATGGTCCCCGCCGCCAGCAGCAGTCCCTCGCTCGGAAAGTACATCGACTGGTAGGTTGGCTGCATGGTGATGTGGATGCTCTCGAAATGGACCCACATCGCGGGTGTCGCATTGGTCAGCCTGCCGCGGACAAAAGTATCCGCCGCCAGCAGAAAGCTGAAGTCGTCGGGAACAAACGGCAGCGGAATCGGATAGATGGGCAGAATTGCAACACGCAGAATGAGCACCATCAGGCCGGTGCACATGACCGCCAATCTCTTCTTGCGTGCTAATTCCGCAAACGCCTTCTCAATGCGCGTGAAACCGCTCGAACCCAAACCCGGCCACGCAAATGCCGATGCGACCGCAATTGCCGTCAGCCCGCATTCAATCACCAGGAAAGTATGGTTGGGCTGATTGGCGGAGGGCAGCAGCATATCGGTTGGGCGAGCACATTTTCTAGAGAGATCATTGCGATCTTACGACATTCGCGGCTCAATACCTCCGGGGGATCCATCGATCCGAACCCCCTTCGTCAACCCGCCGCGCGTGCACAAAAACATGGGAGAGAACGAGCCGATAGCGGAGGAACTCCACCGGCTCATCTCTCCCGTCTAATGTGCTCAATTTTGGGTGCGCCAACCGCGAGAAGATCGCCGCGGAGCCTTTGGCTCGGCGCCGCGCCGCGCCCTTCCCCGTCCCTAGACAGGCTAAGAGCCGAGGTCGCTAAACACACGCTTGGCAACTACGCCAGCGAGGAACTGATATTGCTGAACATCGTGTTCACGCCACCAGCCACCTGGCTGATTCCGGAAATGCATACCACCGCAATCAGGGCGACCAGCAACCCATACTCAACCAGATCCTGGCCTTGCTCACGAGCCATCAGGGTCTGGAGCTTCACATTCAGCTTCAAAAGTGCATCGTTCATCTGGCATTCCCCAGTCGGTGATCTTCCGGCTTGGCCAGTCCGCAGCGCGCGGCCTGCCGTGCTTTCGCGGGCCAAATCCCCGTCTTTCACTTAAGGATCGTATGAAGCCAGACAACAACCCGCGCTGTGCGCGTCTTCCCGCTTGCATGTCGCTCTTGCGGGAATGAGACTCTTCGGGGGAGGAATACGCTCCGGCCCGCTGCCGGACGCGCAACCCTCCCCCGAAGATGCTGGGGCCCTTGGGTTAAACCAGACGCTCGGCGCTTACGCCAGCGAGCTGCTAATGTTGCTGAAGACCGTGTTCACGGCCGTCGCCACGCTGCTGACGCCCGCAATGCAAACCAGTGCGATCAGGGCAACCAGCAACGCATACTCAACTAGGTCCTGACCTTCCTCGCCATTCCTCAGGCCCTGGAATTTCACGTACAGATTCAGAAGTGTGTTGCGCATCTTTGCTTCTCCTTCGTGATTTTCCGGCCTGAGCCGGCGAGTTGGGCGCCGCAATCTCTTGCGCCCTTGCGGACAAGGCCGAGTGCTCAGGTTATTCGCCTTGCCCGGTTGTTTGCTGCTCTCTTATGAGCGGTTGTCCTTAGCGCAAGAAGGCGCGTTCGGCTTCTTGCCGGTTGCGCGCCTTCCCGCAAAAGGGGCTGAGGTTCTTGGGTATTCCGTGGGCAATTATGCCAGCGATGCGCTGATGTTGCTGAACACAGTGTTGACCGCACTGGCAACGTTCTTCACGCCTGCGATGCAGACGATAGCAATCAGGCAAACCAGAAGGGCGTACTCGACCAGATCCTGACCTTCCTCGCGGGCCATCAGGGTCTGAAGCTTCACATAAAGCGTCAGAAACAGATTATTCATTTGTCATCTCTCCGAGAGTTCAATTCCCCAGCCTCAGCCGGGCAGCCTTTAGATAGCACCTGGCGTGCCATTCTCGGACAAATTGCTCGCCAATTTAGAATCAACGCCTTACGATTGATTCTTCCCGTGGTGACCACCCACACACTGTCTACCCCCGTTTACTGCCGTTCGCCCATTGGCCCGCCCTGTATACATCCAGACTTCTCCTTCCCTCCCCGAACTCCCTTCGCAAGCCTTCGCTACACCGCCAATTCCGCCTTCCTTTCGCCTCTCATCCACTTCTTTGCCGCCATCTTCCCAAACCTAAGAAGCCTTCAATGAATCAGCCCTCGTCCCCAACCTTTGCATCTGCCGTAGAATAGCCACCATGGTCAGCAAGCTGGATCTTCCTCCAGCACATCAGCGCAGCGACTTCGCTCAAATTGCGATTGCCAGTGTCGCCGGCTTGGCTCTTGCCGTCACCATCCTCTACATCGTCGCTGTCCCCGTTGCAGGCAAATTGGCTGCCAGTCGCGACTTCCTCTCTTACTGGGCCACGGGTAGCCAACTCGTTCACCACCGCAATCCTTACGACCGCGATGCGATCTCGGCCCTCGAGCACGCTGCGGGCCTTGACCCGCGCACTGTCCTCATCATGCGCAACCCGCCCTGGGCCCTGCCGCTTGCTTACCCCCTCGGTTTTCTTGGCCTGCGCTTTGCCGGCATTCTCTGGACCCTGCTCCTTCTGGCCTGCCTGCTCGTCTCCATCCGCATACTTCACGAACTCCACGGTTCTCCGCCCAGTCGCGTCCACTGGCTCGGCTTTGCCTTCACCCCGGCCATCATCTGCCTCACCATGGGCCAGACTTCGCTCTTGGCCCTCCTGGGCCTTGTCCTTTTTCTCCGCTTTCACCGCTGCCACCCGTTTAACGCCGGTGCCGCGCTCTGGCTCTGCGCTCTCAAGCCGCATCTCTTCCTGCCCTTCGCCGCCGTGCTCGCCGTCTGGATCGTCGTCTCGCACAGCTACAAGCTCCTTGCCGGATTTACCGTCGCCCTGGCCTTCACCAGCGCAATCGCCTTCTTCATCGACCCCTCGGCCTGGCCCGATTACGCTCGCTTGATGCGCTCGCCCTCCGTCGAGAACCAGTTCATTCCCTGCCTTGCCGGTGCCTTGCGCCACTGGCTCCGTCCTCACGCAGTCTGGCTGCAATACCTTCCCGCCGCCCTCGCCTGCCTCTGGGCGCTCTTCTACTTCTGGCGCCGCCGTGCTCATTGGGACTGGCTCACCGGTTCGAGCCCGCTCATCCTCGTCTCACTTCTCGCCGCTCCCTACTCATGGCTCTACGACCAATGCCTGGCCATACCGGCGCTTCTCGATGGCGCTTTTGCCAGCCGCTCTCGCAAATTGCTCGTGGTTCTTGCTCTCCTCATCCTCGCCACTGACATCGAAATCTGCGCCGTCAAGGTCACCTCCACCCTCTATCTCTGGACCGCCCCCGCCTGGCTCGTCTGGTACCTCTTTGCCCGCGCGACCGCCGGAGAAAAACCGCCCGCCGCATCCGCATAAGTTGGATCTTCGCCAACTATTGAACGCCTTGGTTCTCGCTCGGCACCAATGACACTGCTTCCCTCGCGAGCACCACACATGCCGCACCTATAATTGCGATGACCCGCTCTAGAAAGGTGCGTCATCTTTGGCCAGCAAGCGCGAATTCACCACATTCTTCATTGCCATTGCATGCGCGCTCGGCGTCGTCTTCACCACTCTCTTTCTCAGCGTCTTGTCTTTCAATCCCGCCACCATTGCCCGCCGCGATTTCATCGTTTACTGGGCCACCGGACGCCAACTCGTGCAACAAGGCAACCCCTACGACGCTCAAGCCATCAGCCGCATCGAGCGCGATGCAGGTTTCCGCGGCCCCGGCTCCTACTACATGCGCAACACCCCCTGGGCTCTGCCCCTTGCCTACCCTCTCGGCTACTTCTCGCCCACGGCCTCTGCTCTTCCCTGGTCGCTTGCGATGCTCGCCCTCCTCATCGCCTCCGTGCGCATTCTCTGGAAGCTCTTCGGCCCCGTGGGAAGTCGCCTCGACTGGCTCGGCTACTGCTTTCCCCCCGCGCTGTTCTGCGTCATCCTCGGCCAGACCTCCATCCTCATGCTCTTCGGACTCGCCGTCTTTCTCCGCCTGCACAGATCGCGCCCCTTCGCTGCCGGCGCCGCGCTTTGGCTGTGCACCCTCAAGCCGCATCTCTTTCTTCCCTACGCCCTCGTCCTTCTCCTCTGGATCTTCGTCTCCCGCAGCTTTCGCATCCTCGCCGGAGGCATTGCAGCCTTCGCCGTTGGCGCGCTCATCACTTCCCTCGTCGACCCCGCTGCCTGGAGCCAGTACGCGTATTACATGCGCACCTCGGTCATCACCCGCGAGTTCACTCCCTGTTTCGGCGACCTCCTCCGCGACCGAATCAACCCCACCGCCGAGTGGATCGCATTTGTGCCCGCCTTACTCGGCTGCATCTGGGCCTTGATCTATTTCTGGCCGCGCCGCCACGCCTGGGATTGGCTCGAGCACGGCAGTCCCCTCCTGCTCGTCTCGCTTCTCGTCGCCCCCTTTGGCTGGATCTTCGATCAATCCCTCGCTCTTCCCGCAGTTCTTCTTGCCGTCGCCCGCAACCCGTCGCAAACCATGCTCTCTCTTCTCGCGCTCATTTACGTCCTCATTGAAGTCCAGATCGTTTCGCCCTTCGGCTTGCACTCCGCTCTCTATCTCTGGATCGCGCCCGCCTGGCTCGTCTGGTATCTCTTTGCGCGCGCCTCTGCCCGCTCCGCCGGAGCCCCGGCCGTCGCAGCCTCATGATGCCTTCAGCCCGGAGAGGAACATGCACGTACTTCAAACGCTGTTGAGTCCGCCGGTACTGGGAATCGTCGCCCTCTTTCTGTCGGCCATCTGGATGCTCAGGGACCAGAAAGACAAAACCCGTCCCTTGCTCGTCTTTGCCCTGGTTCTCAATCTCTTCTACGGTTTTCTTCTCACGACCGTGATGGGCAGCGAAAGTGGTCTCTTTCCCTGGAAATTCGACTACATTCTCTTCTGTGTCGATCAGTCGCTGGGCCTTCAGGCCGCCTCCATTGCGCGTCCGCTCCAGGGCTTTATGCGCGTTCCCCTCTGGATCGTCTACCAGTTGATGGTCCCGATGATGATCGTCTGGTTTCTCGTCACCAGCTACAGCAAACTGCGCGCTTCCGTTGTGCTTGCCTACGTCGCCGAACTCGTTGCCGGGCCGCTTCTCTACGCTCTCTTTCCCGCCTGCGGTCCCATCTATGCCTTTGGCAAGCAGTGGCTCTCTCCGCCCGCCGTCGAGCCCGTCGCCATCCGCCTCGCGGGAATGCCCAACGCATTCCCTTCTCTCCACATCGGCACAGCCTTCTTGTTTCTCCTCTTTGCTCCAGGCAAGCTGTGGAAGGCCGTCGCATTCGCGTTTCTCGCCTTGACCTGCCTCGCCACTCTCTCAACCGGCGAGCACTATGTCATCGACCTCATCCCCGGCCTGGTCTTCGGCGCATTCGCCGCCGCTGTCGGATCAAAGGATCTCAAGCAGGCTTCGCTCTTTCTCTCCACCGCCCTTGCCTGGTCGCTCGTGATGCGCTTCGCTTCCTTCATCCTTATCGACTACCCATTGGCCACGCGGACGGCTATAGCGCTCACCATCGCGCTCGCCGTCTTCGCCGTCCGGAAGCAGTGGAAGACTCAAACCTCACCGTCATACGAGCCCTCACCAACCTCCTGACCCACGGCGCCTGAGACTGTGAGACTGTGAAACTGTGAAACTGTGGCTGCAAGTTGTTGATTCTGCGGGCTCCACAGTTTCACAGTTTCACAGTTTCACAAATGGCATAGGGGGGTGGGGTCCAGAAACAATGGGGGGTGGGTACCGGAGGCATGGGTACGGACCGGGGACATACCTGACAGATTCAGCCAGGTGCATGACCTCCGACACTTCCGAGAACGCGATCAGTGCACATGTCGGCAACGCGAAGAAGGCCTGAACTGAAGCTCATGAAACGAGTATGCGCCGGGAGGCGGAAATGATCGGCAAAGTTCGAGATCGTTTTTTGCGCGTGTTTTCAGAGGGTTGCGAGAGGTGGGTAGCGGCAGGGGATTGACATTGGAACGAGGGAAGGAATGGACCGGTGGGTTCCTTCGCCCGCTGACGCGGGCTTGTGGTTTTAATTTCACCGACTGTCTCGAGGCTTGCTCCCCGTGGCTACCTTATTTCGCCCGCTGACGCGGGCTTCGTTCCGATCGTGGGACGCGCAGAATCAGGAGGCTGGTGAGGGCTCACGTACCGGCGAGGCGTTTTGCGGGGATCCGTCGCAGGCTTGTCCGCCGCGGCGGACTGACTCGCAGACTCACTGCTCCTCGGCCGCTGCAATTTCCAGCGTGTCTCCTCGCTCGGTCCGCGTCTCGCGAATTGTCCCGGCAGGCAGCTCCAGGATGCTGTACGCCGACAGGCACGCCGACAGACGCCACGGTCCTACCGAGCTGCGTGCTTTTTTGATCTTTTTTTCGCGGTCCAGGTAAACCAGGTCGATGGGGAATCGCATGAAGAACGTATGCACCGACTCGCAGGGTGCAATCCACAATCCTTCGCCGGCCGCAAGCCCGTCCCGGCCCAGCAATCCCTTTCTGCGTGTCGGTCCCGTGTGTGCGGCTTCAAGCCGCGTGGCCAGCACTGTCCCGCGGGTCAGGTTCTTCACCTGCAGCGGTCCCTGCGGCCCGGCCTGCGCGGGCGGCGAAAGAAACTCCCCCACAGCCTTCGCAATTCTTTGCAAGGGATTCATCCGCCCGCCTCAGAGCTCTCTTGGCGTCCGCGTGCTGCAATCTCTATTGCTGCGGCGGTGCTGCCGCGGCAGGCGACCCGCCCGAATTCCCCGAGTTGATGGCCCCTCCACCGGTGCCGAATCCACCCGTGGCGCTCTCGATGATCAGCGGCTTCTCCGGCTTCATGCTTTCAACCAGCGTCTCCACCGGTATCGATGCCGGCGATGGCGGCAGCGTATTCTCAGGCGTCTTCGCATCCGGCTGATGCATCGCGATATTCGAATTCGGCGGGATGAACGGTACCGGATAATTCAGCGTTGGCAGCGCCGCATTCGCCGGCAACGGCGATACGATCTCCGGTGTCACAATCACGATCAGCTCGGTATCGTTCTTGGTCTTCTGCTCCGATTGGAACAACTTGCCGAGGATCGGAATGTCGCCAATGAAAGGAATCTTATTGAAGGTATCGGTCGTGCTCTTATCGAGCAGGCCGCCGATCATGAAGCTCTCGCCGTCGGCCAGCTCCACTTCCGTATTCACCCTGCGCGAAGTGAGTCCCGGAACCTCAAATCCCGAGATGTTCACTTCGTTGGTGTAGTCCAGTGCGCTCACCTCCGGCGCCACTTGCAGCCGGATGGTTCCGCGCGGCGTGATGGTGGGGATGAAGTTGAGCCGCACGCCATATTCCTTGAACTCGATGGTCACCGTCGTCAAACCGCCAGTTGAGCCCTGCGCCACCGGATAGGGAAACTCTCCGCCCGCCAGGAAGCTGGCTTCCTTGCCGTTGGCCGCCAACACGTTCGGCTCCGCCAGCACCTGCACCACGCCCTTGGTCTCAAGCGCGGAGATGTCGGCGCCCACGCCCAGGCCGGGGAAGTAGGCAAGCAGGTTGAACTCATTGGAAAACGTCGCACTCCCTGCAACTCCAGAGACTCCTTCGCCGCCGCCGGCCGAGCTGCCGCCCCCGACCGCTGGCGGCGCAAACTGCGTAGTGGTCACTCCACCCACCGCGTTTCCCAGGCCAAGGTTGAACAGGTTGATGCCCAACTGCCGCGCTCGGTTGCGATCCACGCTGGCGAAGCGTACTTTGATCAGAATCTGCGGATCGGACTTGGGCACATCGACGTCCAGCAGGTTCACGACCTTCCCTGCCGAAGACGCAATTTGTACCGCGCGCGATGAGCTGACCAGGTCGCTCACCGTGCCCCGCAGAAAAATGTTGTTGTTGCTGTAGCTCACCCGGATCGTCTGGCCCGGCAGCTCGGCCCGCAGCTCGCGCCGGATGGCGTCCAGACTGTCGCCCGTTACCGTCGCCTGAGCACGCACCGTCACGTTGAAGAACTGGCGTCCACCGTGAATGTCCCAGATGATCAGGCTGGTTTCGCCGGCAGCTTTGCCGTCGACCATGATTTCGGTGGGGCTGATCGCCGTGGCTTCCGCAATGTCGCCAATCCCGACCGCGACGCGCTGGATCGGTTGCGCGCAGTCCACGAGCACCGATTTTCCCACCGTTACTGAGAGCTCGTTCGTGGAGTCCTCATAGGTGGCTTCTGCTGCTGGCGGCTGCGCAGCGGGTGTGGTCTGAGCCGGCGCGCTCTGAGCCCTCACCGCCTGCCCGGCAAAAAATGCCAAGGCCAGCGCGCTCGAAGATACGATGGTGACCCTTGCCTTCGATCTCAATGCTGCCCCTCAGGTGACGCAAACTTTTCGTCTGTGGTTTTGTTGCCGTTCATTACGACTATCGAATAGGGTTTCGCTGCGGGCCTGCCAGGACCCCTCGCGGCCCGCTGATGTGTAGGCGTCGCCGGAGCCTGGCTGCCAAATAGGTTGCTCATTGCCGTCGCCGGAACCTTTGTGACCTGCGTATCCAGCGGGTTGCGCAGCACCAATTGAATCTTCAACGAATTGCTCGCCAGGCTCAGCAGCTGGGCCTGGTCGGGAGTTACCAGCAGGTTCACCACCTGGACCTGTTGCGGTTTGCCTTGGGCGTCCCTTTGAATGTCTGTGCCCGCGGAAAGAACCTGGATGTTCTGCAGAATCGTCTCCGTCACCACGCCTTGCGAGGCGCCTTCCCCTGGCGGGTTGCCCGAAACCAGCACGTCCACGCGCATGCCGGGAATCACGAATCCCGCTACGCCAACCACCTCATCCACTCTCACCGCGCATGCCCGCATGCCCTGCGGAATCGTCGGCGCCAAACCTCCGCCCGAGCCAAGACTCGCCAACTGGCTGTCCAGAATCGGTTCCCCTTGCGAGATCTGCGTAATCACGCCCCGGCCAATCGCATCTTCCTGTTTCAAAATTGCGCCCTTGGGCGGCGTGCCCGCCAACGTCATCGTCGTCAGATCGCCCGTCGTCAGCACCGCGCCCAGCGGAATATCCTTAGCTGCCGCGACTACCTGCGTCGTCGACACCGGCTTCGACGCCGTTATCCTCACGCTCACAAGGCGATAAACCACCCAGGTGCAGGCGCTCGCGATGACCGCTGCAACCAGGAGGATCGTCATTAGTCTTCGATTCATCCCTGCTCCGATGGAGCCGGCTCTCGCCAACTCCGCCCTTCTGTGCCTGCCTCACCCGCTGCGTCTGCCAGCTCCGCAGCGAGCGTCTTCTTCGTCGCCACTTCCGAAATTCATGGGCTCTATCTCGTCCATCGCTCGATCCTGCAGCCACGGATGGATTCCGAATTCGATTCCCGCTTCCGAAAATGCCTGCACATTGCGCCCACTCTGTTCATATTGATCGAGTTCGGCGCGCAGTGCGGTTTCAGTGTAGTCCCTGAAAGCCTCACCAATCGCACCAGAATCGCCGCTATCTATCGATGAGGTATCAAAAGTGCTATGGGGAAAAGCCTCTCGATGAGCGATTCTGAAAAGGGCAGCAATGCACTCCCCAAATGGATCCGCCTGCCAGCACGTCGTACTCGCGCTTTGGGGGCTGTTCCACGATAAGTTTACCGTGAATTCTACTCGGCAATCGGAGGTCGCGCGTGCATCTTCCGTGTTATAGCCTCCATGAATTTCATGTGCCAACTTGGGAATTTCCCCAGACAAATACCCTCGTGCGTACGTTCCAAAAGTCATCGACTCTTCGCAGAATCTCTAAGGGGGGATCCAACCGTTGATGAGCTCCTCCTACACGGTTACTCTCTTCACCGAGCGGCCTGATCTCGGTCCCCGGCCGACTTCGATTGCGGCTTCCATCGTTCTTCACACCTTGGCGATCGGTGTGGCATGGTTCAGCATCGCCTACATGCCCCCGTTTGCCCGGGTGTCCACGGAGCACTTTCACGTACGGGAGCTTGATCTGAATATGCCCGAAGATGCGCACGTGTCTCCGCCGCGCATCCCGTATCCTGCCGCCGCTTCCGGCGCCCACGCACCCGCCTCCGAAGGCAAGCCGTCGCCGAGCCAGCCTGCTCTCCGCGAGGTCGC
The DNA here is from genome assembly GCA_049517515.1 of Occallatibacter sp. Lineage (GTDB taxonomy): Bacteria > Acidobacteriota > Terriglobia > Terriglobales > Acidobacteriaceae > Telmatobacter. Next base: position 1,334 of record JBEKSA010000017.1, on the reverse strand, counting down.
GCAAGCCTTGCCAGGCCCGCAGACGCTCATCCAGCCCGACATTGAACACCCTGTCCAGCTCCCCGATCAGATTCCCGTGCCTCAGGTCGTCATCTGGTCGCCAAGCAACGTCACGGTCAAGAAGGTCGTTCCCCCATCGCCGCAGAAGCCTACGTCGTCCGACGTCAAGCCCTCGGTTGAACGTCCGAATGAAGAGCTCACCCTTGCCGACGTCAATATCGCTTCCAGCTTTCATCCCACGCCCAAGCCGATCATCACCGCGAGCACCACTTCCCCCATCGCCGTGCACGTTCCGCAACAGGTGCAGTTGCCGCCGGTCACCTCCTCGCAATCCGCGGCACAACCCACGCCGGCCTCAATTCTGTCTCTGTCCAACCTGCGCATGAAGGAGGGCATTGCCACCCTGCCGCCGGTGAATGAAAGTGTGGTGGTCAGTGGGCCGGGAACGCTGGCGGGCCAGGGGAAGGACGCTTCGTCCCCCGGGAAGGACAACTCCTCTGCCAAACCAGGCCAGGGCGGATCAAGCCAGGGTCCAGCGGGTAATCCAGGCAACCAAGGTGCCGGCGCCGCCCAGGGTCAACCAATTCAGGTGGCCGGAACCGGCCCTGCTGCTCCCAGCAACAAACCGCAGGGCCCCGAAACCGGAAACGGCAATGGTCCAGACAGCCTTGCCGGCGATCGGCTTTCGACAACCGCCATCACCGTCCCCAAAGATGGCCATTTCAGCGCCATCATCGTCGGAAACTCGCTTGATGATCAGTACCCCGAAATGGCCGGCGTTTGGACTGGAAGAATCGCGTACACCGTTTACCTGCACGTCGGCTTGCCGCATAGCTGGGTGTTGCAATACTCTCTTCCCCGCACGGTCGACGCCTCTGAAGGCGGCGCAGTTGCCCATCTTGATGCGCCCTGGCCTTATGACATCGTTCGGCCCAATCTCGATCCCGGGTCCATCGATGCTGACGCGCTTATGGTTCATGGCTTCGTGAATCAATCCGGCCACTTCGAAACGCTCAGTATCGTCTTCCCGCAAGCCTTTCCTCAGGCCCAGTTCGTGATCGCTGCGCTCGAGAAGTGGCAGTTCCGCCCCGCCATGCAGAACGGCCAGTCCGCCAAAGTTGAAGTGCTCTTGATTATCCCTGAGCAGTTCGAGTAATCCTGCCCGGGCCGCTCTGGCGTTTCAGGGAATTGTCTTCCCTGCCCGCTGTGCGCTAGCCCGCATTTCTCACAGGTTCATTGCTGATTGCGGTGACGATAGACAGGAAAAGTGTTGGAAAGGCCGTCATTTCATGGCATAACTGCGTTGTCGAAGCGTAGTTGTAGCCGTGCGGAGG
>JBEKSA010000016.1:0-91116 GCA_049517515.1 Occallatibacter sp. | reverse complement strand
CAGCGATGTCTGAGGATGAAAGGCCATCCAAGGTCATTGTGATCATCATGACCGATGGTCTGGAGAATGCCAGCAAGGTGTTCACGGCGCCGCAAGTGTTCGACCTGATCGTCCAGCAGCGTGACATCTACAAGTGGGATTTTGTGTACCTTGGCGCCAATCAGGATGCCATCGCGACTGCAGCCAAGATGGGTATTGCTGCGGCATCCGCCATGCCCTACGCAGCCAACAGGACGGCGACGACAAATGCCGTCAACGCTACGTCAGCTGCGGTCCGGCGTTCACGGTCGAGCGGGCAGAATGTGAGTTACACGAGCCAAGAACGAAAAGCAGCGGTGGCCGAAGACAAGGGCGATCCGTTCAACAATCATGCTTCTTAATTGGGTGGCCTCTGTGCCACCTTGCCATGATCCGAAAAATGGTTCTGTCCGGATAGAAGGTCAACCGACAAGAACGAGGATTCTCAACTTCCCGCCGGCTTGGTTTTCGGTTTTTGGGCCAGTTATCGAATCAGTCTGATAGCCGTGATCGGCCCTAGTGTTTTTGAAGCAGGGTAAATGTTAGTCTCCGCCATATTACTCTTGCTGAAATAGTTTAGCCAAAGTAGATGATTAATTTCGGCCTGCATATTTCGGTTTGTACCCGATTGACGGGCATGTTTGCCTAATGCATCTCAAGTGATGGCCCCCATCAAGAGCCTGGAGACCGGAGCGTTGGTCAGATTCATGCTAGTCGCAGTCTTGCGGTAGTTCCAATTCTGAGTTCGCGGGCCAGTTGCCACCTAGCTCCCCAGCTCGAATTGTCTATCCTTCAACCAAAGCGGTATGGGATCCAGACCTGCATGGCCGAGGGAGTGCGGTTGGCCCAGGCGTAGTAAGGAATAAGCCTGAGAGTCGTAGGCGACTCGGTAAGTGCTTCGCTCTCAGAAGCCGAGTAGTAGAGGCCGGTCTGCCTTGAGCCCTGGACGATGGATCCAGGGTGTTCAAGGACGAGCACGCCGCCTAAGAGATCCGGCTCAAAATGCGCGGTGGTGGTCGCGTTGAGTTTCGCTGTGTAGCCAACGAGGTTGGCGAAACGCTCGCGAGCCGGCTGATCAAGCTGCTCCATGCAGAAGACAATCGGACCGCGCTGGAAGGCGACGCGCCCTCGATCTTCGTTGACGGCCGGGTTGGCCTTGAGCAGGCGCGTGGACATGTCGAACGACAACTCGACCGTGTCTCCCGTGGACCAGCGGCGGCGGATCGGCAGATAAGTCCCGGGCCGCACGTCGGCAAGCGGTGCGCCGTTGACGCGGACCATGGTCTGTTGTGACCAACCCGGAATGCGGACGTACAGCGTGAATTCGCTCGGTTCCGAGGGACTGACTGCGACCTTGACGTCGCCCTCCCAGGGATAGCGCGTGGTCTGTTGAATCCGGAAGGGGCGGCCGTCATGGAAGCGCCAGTTGAAAGTCGAGTTGTCGTAAAGATGCACGTAGACCCCGTCATCGCTGGTGCTGTAAAAGTAGCCGGGCAGCGAGGCGAAGGTTCGCTCGAGGTTGGGCGGGCAGCAGGTTGTGTAATACCAGGGGTTGCGAATTTTGCCTTCCGGATCCTCCACATATCGGGAGTCGGAAGTTGGATCGAATGCCAACGGGTTGCGATAACAATAGGTCGTTCCGTCAAGCGACATTCCGGAGTTGATCCCGTTGTAGAGGGCGCGCTCCATCACGTCGGCGAATTTCGCTTCGCCCGAAGCCGCGAGCATGCGCCAGTTCCACATCATGTTGCCGATCGCGGCGCAACTCTCCCCATAGGCGCGCGCGTTCGGCAATTCGTATGGATCACCGAAAGCTTCACCTTCCTGCCGGGCGCCGACGCCACCGGTGACGTAAAGCTGATGCGAAGTCAGGTCGTCCCAAAGCCTGTTCAGTGTCTCCCAGTAGGCAGGATCTCCGGTTTCAAGGTAGTAGTCCGTCGCGCCGCAGCAGGCGTACATGGCTCGAACGGCGTGCCCCTCAAGCTTGGTCCGCGAAATAAATGGAATTCCGCAGAACATGTAGGTGATCTGGCTCGGCCGAAGAGGGATCCGCTCATCTCCGTGGAGGATATAGCCAGCCAAGCCGACGTACTGCTGTTTTCCGGTGGTGCGATACAGCTCGACGAGGGCCATCTCGATTTCCGGATGGCCGGCGACGATTCCCTTCTGGTTCGCGGCGGGACCGTAGTTCGGAAGCAGGAAGCCGTCAACGAACCGAATGCCGGCATCGAGCAGGGTGCGGTCGCTCGTGGCGCGATACAAGGCAATCGCTCCCTGTAGGAGGTGGCCGATGCAGTAGAGCTCGTGACCAGTAGTTTGCGTGTCATAGAGCATGCGCAGCGATTTGCGATCGTCCTGATAGTAGGTATTCAGGTATCCGCTCGGTTCCTGTGCGGCGACCACATCGCGGATCATCGCATTGGTGGTCGCGCGGAGTTGCGGGCGGTCGGCAGATTGCAGCACGAACCCCACAGCCTCAGCCCACTTGTAGATGTCGGAGTCAGAATAGACGGGGCCAATCTGTGGCGCGGTTGACTTTCCCTCGAGGCGGAGAAAGTTGTCCATGCGACCGTGCGCGATCAGTTCGTCGTGCATCGACGGAATGCTGGAATCGATATTGGTGACGCGTCGCTTGGACCAGAAGCCATCCTGAATCGTCACCGCCCTAACGGGCACGGGCTTCAATTTGGCAAAGGGCGATCGCGAGAAGTCGGCGATGCCAGCGTCCTGGCAGTTTGCTCGGTGCGATGTGGTCGCGTCGGACACATCAGCCAGCAGGGAAAAGATGCTTCCCTGTTTCGGGTCCGCCTGAGCGATAGCCGGCGTGACGCATGACGCCGCCGCGGCGGCGATGAATTTGCGGCGAGAGAGCCCGATCTCCATTTTGAACCTCCTTGAATCCGGTTTTCCCGAGGGCAGTTAAGAGAGCAGCTTGATCTCCTGCAAGCACATGCCATAGCGGCTGCCTGGCGGATCGATTGGGTAATGAGTGTGTAGCCAGTCGTTTGTGAAGTTGGCGCTGTAGCACAACCACATTGTTCTTCCATCCGCCTGGATGAATTTGCTCGGAATATTGACGAAGTAGCCCTGGGCACCAAAGTCTTTGAGATAGCAAACCAGGCGCCACGGGCCGGTCACTTTGTCCGCTTCCAGAATCAGCGTGCTGATGGTTTGCGTGCTTGGCCATCCATCGGCGACACACATCAGAAACCGGTCCAGAGCCGGATTATAGGTGATGGTGACGCTACCCAGGTGGTCTCTCCATTCGAGCATGGGTTTCAGGTCTTCAAAGCGGCGCGACCACTGCGGATCACCGGCAGCATCATAGCCGGCGAAGAACTCATAATGGTTGGAGTCATTGACGGTCCCAGGGCTTAATGCCACTCTGGTCAGGTAGATCGCGTCTCCCGAGAGCCAGCTTACCGCTCCGAGACGTGGATGGGGAACATCCGGTGCTGCGCCGTGCCCGACAAAATAGGCTTTGCCATCGGGCGAGTGCTGCATGTTCTTGCCAAAATCCACAAAGTGCATGACCCCAAGCTGCGGAAGGCCGACGTTTGGAATCAGCGAGCCGATGTCGCTGCCCGGACTGTCTCCGTTGAACTCCTTCTTTGTGTGCTCGAGAGCGTGGAGCTTCTCCGCCGCGCCGTGGATATCCTGCGAGAACAGCGGCGCCCACGCCGTGCACGGGCTTTCAACCCAGGTCTTGCCAAAATCGCGGGAATAGCGGCAGCCCAGATACGGGCCGAGCCACGCCCAGTTGTAGACGACGCTTCCGGTCTTGCGATAGTTGATGTCGCAACAGTAGGTGCCGTAGTACCAGAGGCCGTCATGCACCAGGTTGGCGCATGGGTAACGGCCGCCATAAGGCATGCCGGAGGATTTCCAGTTGCCCAGCGCTGTTACTTCGAGCTGCAACGGATCGTCGCCGACGATCTTTGCAAATCCGGTTGTGGCGTTGAATCCCTGATCGCAGGCGGCCGCGACCTTGTTCCCGGTAGCGTCGAGGACGTAGCCATCCGCGAACGAAGAGTATTGCACGTCGTCACTCGCCCAAGAGGGATACCATGTGTCGGCGTTGGCGTACTGCTGATGGCGGCCGGTGAAATAGAGTCCCCGGAACTTCCGTGACACAGGAATCGGACAATGCGCGGGGACGCGTGACTTCCACTCGCCAGGGTAGGGGTGTTGCTGGGCGGCCGCAGTCTGGGAGCCCACCGAGGACCGAGCAGCCAGAGCCGAAAGACCGAACGCGAGGAAGGTCCGCCGCGAGTATTTCGTCGTTTCTCGATCCTTCATGCCTGACCCACCATGGCCTCACGCCAGAGGCTAGAACTCTCCCAAGCACGAGTCTTCATCGGAATGTCGCTGTTCTTCCAGTAGCTTTGTCGCCGTACCGGCGGCAACAGGGCGCTTACCAGCGATTCTCTGCGCCACTCGCTGCTTGCCTTTCGGTCTCGTCTAGGTTCTGTCAAGCCTCGAGGGGCCGATTACCCTCGCGCCCAATAAGCCACCGCTCACCAAACACAAAGAGGCCAGCTGTGCGCGTGGTTCGTTCGCACAACTGGCAGATAGGAGGAGAAGCCTTTGAGTGGCTTCCACTTTCGCCATACGGCCCCCTGCACAAGACTGCTTTGATGGGAGTGGCCAATGGCTGTTAGGACTCGCTGCGCCGGAAAGGCCGGCGGACTACCCGCCGGCCCTCCCGCGGAACGGTTAGAAGCTGGCGCGCAGGTGGAGCTGCAAGCTGCGCGGCGGCAACTGATTGGTGGACTTACCGAACGAACTGTCGGCCATGCCCGAGTCGACACCTAAGAGGTTGGTGCGGTTAAACAGATTGAAGACTTCGCCCTTGGCCTCGATCTTCAGCTTTTCCGAGAAGAACCACGGGAGACCGAAGTATTTCTCGAAGGTGAAGTCGAAGTCTTTGTATCCGGGCTGGTCGTAAGTGTTGCGGCCAAGGTCTCCTTCCACCCCGAGAGCCGGCGCCGGGAATTGCGATGCCGTGAAGATTCCGTTGAGGAACTTGCTCTTTGATTGGCCGCTCAAGTGCGCGCCAAAGGAAGGCACGTTGGGTAGCTTAGTGTTATAACCGTCGGCGTTGTAGTCGCCGCCGTTGTTGCCGACGATCGTGGTGCCGGCTGGGCATTGGTTGTTCACGAGAGCCGCGCCGCCGCTGCAAACCGGCGCGAAGCCCGAGCCGTTGGTGACGGTGAAGGGCAATCCGGTTTCACCGACCCACTTGCCGCCGAATTGCCATCCGCCGAGAATGTTCCTGAGCACGGCGCTGGAATAGTCTTTGGGAACGTCCCAGGTACCGTCGGCCAGGAAACTCTGCCGGATGTCGAAGTCGGCGCGCCCGCGCTGCGCATGTAGAGCGTTGTTCACATAGAAGTCGGTTGTGGTGGTGATGGAACCGCTGTCGAGCGACTGAGCATTGCTGATCTCGTCCAGAGCCTTTCCATAGGTGTAGATGCCCCGGAAGGCCAGGCCGTGGGTAAACGACCGTATAACCTCCGCGGAACCAAAGTTTCCGAAGGAGTTGCCGTCGGAGCTAGCCCACGAGGTTGTGGCGAAGTTGGGGTTAAGCCGCGTCAGCTGGTTGTTATTTTGGATCAGGTCGCCGGCAAAGCGGTTGGCGTCGTTTTGAAAGACCATCAGGTGGTGCGCTTCGGTGCCTGAGTAGTTCAATTCCACAATCAGGTTGTTCTGAAGTTGCTGCTGCACGCTCAGCGTCCATGCTTCAACTTGCTGCATCTTGAAGTTGGAATCGTAACCGCCAATGCCCGCTCGCGAAATGACTCCATTGATGAGGAGGCCGCCGCTGGAGTTGAGCGTGGCGTTGCTGGTGTTCAAAACCGGGCAGCTCACATCCCAGGCCCCGACAGCAGTGCAGATGAAGGGCTTTGGAATAGGTCCGCCCGCGGTGACGTCGTCAATCGGCTGGAAGTAGTTGGGCAGATTTCCAGCGGTCGAGTCCGTGATGTGCAGATAGGGTGGCTGGTCCTCGAACATGCCAAAGCCGCCGCGCAACGCCGTCTTGCCGGTGCCAAAGACATCCCAGGAGAAGCCGACGCGCGGTGTGAATCCCCCGACATTGTGGTCGAGGACGTCGTGGGTCTTTGCCAGCGTGGCCGTCCCGGAGGCGACTCTAGCGTTCCAGGTGGAACCGGTGCCCAGGTTGAATCTGGACAACGTAGGACTGTAAATGCTGAAGAAGTTAACCATCCCGTCGTAGCGGACGCCCAGGTTCAGGGTGAACCGCGGCGTCAGCTTCCAATCATCCTGGAGGTAATATCCCTGGAGGAAGTCGCGATAGATGCGGTCGTAGGGCGCCTGCTGGTGGTTTTGCAGGTTCACGTCCGGACCCGATTGATAGACCGGTTCATCCTGAATGAGATCGATGAGGTTGCGGTAGTTGAACGTTGGACGGGTGAAGGCGCCTTGTTGGTGGTCCACCTCGCGCGTGTTGAACAGGTCGGCTCCGAACTTCAACGTGTGCGTCTTGATGGTGGCCGTCATCACATCGCGCCAACTGTAGGTGGTCTGTGAGAAGTTGCCCGGCGCCCATGACCCGAATCCCGCCAGGTTGTTGACGTTGACGTACGGAATCCCTTCTGTTGCGGCTTGTGTCAGGTTCGCTCCGTACGGCCGGATGACATTGGCTCCGGTTTGATTGAAGAGGTGGGAATTGAAGGTGTGGGACCAGTTGATGTTGACGAAATCGGAGCTGTTGCCGTTGCCCTGGACACTCGCCGGGCGGGTTCCACCTCCCGGGCCCGAGTAATAGGTGCGGATTGCATCCACATAGATGCGGTCGTTTTTGCCGAGATAGTCGTCTACGCGGAAGCTCCACTGGTACCCGTCTTTGGGCGCGCTGTAGCTTACCGGGATAGTGCCGATGATATTAATGCCCTCAAGAGCGGTGAGTGCCGCGCCTGTCGGAGGCGGGAAATAGCCCGGGGTGCCTCCCTGGTTCGAAGGCAAGATATAGGTGCTATACGGAACCAGACCCGTGGTGGGGTATTTCGCCGGTGGCGCCATGGTGAGGAACTGAAGTCCTACCGTGTTGGGTTCGTAAGTTTTGGCCCAGTTAAAGAAATCCTGCGTTTCCACCGTGGCCGTGTAGCTGCTGGGGGAGCTTTCGCGCAGCACATCGATGGCCCCGAACCAGAAGAGCTTGTTCTTGAAAACCGGCCCGCCTATGGTGGCGCCCATCTCGTTGCGCTTGAAAGTCGGAACCGAACTCTCAAAATGAGTGGTCGCGGAGAGATCGTTGTTGGTGAAGTACCAGTCGATGTTCCCGTGAAACTGGTTGGAACCGGAGATGGTGTAGACGTCGACCGTGCTTCCGCCGTTCCTTCCCTTCTGGGCGTCGAAATCGTTGGTGCGGATGTCCATCGACTGAACAACCTCGGGATTGGGAGAGATCGAGGTGCCGCCGCCGCGGGAGGGCGTGTTGGTGTAGCCGTCGTCGATCTGATACCCGTTCTCCTCCTGGCGGAGGCCCGCAGCGTTGAGATTGATGGCGTATTCGTTGGTGTAGTTGTCGTTGCCGGCCGTTGTGACGCCGCCGCCGGTCATGCCGGGCGTGAGCGACGCGAGGCCGTAGACGTTCTGCCCGGTCAACGGCGTTTCCGCCAGAGTCACGTTGGAGATAATCGACCCTGTGGTTGGGGTGACAAGATCGACCGACGCCGCGGTTGCAGAAACCTCCACATTGGTGGAGACTGAACCTACTTTCAATTCGGGCGTGAGAGTGCGAATCTCAGCGATTTGCAGGGTCAGTCCACTTTGCGTCCAGGTTTGGAAGCCGGACATTTGAATCTCGACGGTGTAGGTGGATGCGGCGATGCCGTCAACACGAAAGTAGCCGTCTTGTCCCGAGTAGACAACTTTCGAAACGCCCAGACGCGTGTCGGTAACGGTGACTCTCGCTTTCGCGATGACAGCCCCTGTTGTGTCATGCACGATACCCTCAATACCGCTTGAGAACTGAGCGAAAATCTTTGCTCCTCCCAAGCCGAACAGGAGCAACAGGACGATCGTGATGCGTGTCCAATGTTTCATGCTGGTCTCCTTATTCAACATTCGTTCCGTTTGCGTTTGACAGCGTTAAGTGCCAAGGTGCTTAGCGATGGGGATCGCTCAGCGCCCCACGATTTTGACAATGCTCGCGTCGGATACGGTCCAGGCTTCGGCCCCGTTGTGCGTCAACTGCCCGGCCGTATTGTTCCAATGCAAATGTGTGATCTGAGAGTTTCCGTTCTCGTATGCGTAGGTCTTTCCGTCGTCGTTGTAGATGGTGAAATCGCCATCCGAACCCGGATAAACAAGCACACGAACAATTGTTTGTGGATCGTCTGTGCTTAGGACCTCGCTTCCAAGCGGAACGATCGATCCTGCACGGACAAAGAGCGGAATGGTGTCGATCGGCGCAGATACTTCAACGGTTTGGCCGCCTTTCAACCGTTCGTTTGTCCAGTAGTTGTACCAGTCGGTTCCGGCGGGCAGATAAACTTTTCGGCTCGTCGCTCCTTGATCAGTCACTGGTGCTACAAGAAATGCGGGCCCGAACATGTACTCGTCGCCGATGCCCGCCACATTCGGGTCATCTGGATAATCCATGAATAGCGCGCGTGTATACGGCGCGCCTGTCTGGTAGGTGTGATAACCGAGCGAGTAGATGTACGGGATCAGTTGATAGCGCAGACGCAGATACTTCTCGAGGATGGGCTCGGCCTGTTTGCCGTACGCCCAGACCTCGTTATGGTCTCGCTCGCCGTGGGCCCGCATCACTGGCTGGAATGCGCCCCATTCGAACCACCGTACGAACAGTTCAGGATAATCTTCGTAATTGTCGACGTTTCCCTGCGCGTCTGAAGAGTCAACCAATGGTGTATGTGCCGCGTGGTACGTGGAGGGAATCAACGGTGAGAAGAAACCCGCAATATCCGTGTCCCAATAGGGCATGCCGCTGGCGGTAAAATCCAGTCCGGCGGGAATGGAACGCTTCAACATATCCCAGGTGGACCTGATATCACTCGACCAAAAGACCGTGCCGTTTCGTTGCGCCCCAAGGTATGCCGCGCGAGCCAGAATCATGACCCGCCGGCTGTCCCCGAAATCACGCCGGAAGCCCTCGTAAACCGAAGCTGTGTGGAACAAGGGATAGACGTTGTAATAACGGGTCCCTGAGCCGACATAGAAAAAGTCCTTGGCCGGATCGATGTCTGGTTCCGTTTCATCGAGCCAAATGTAATCAAAGCCGTACGGCTTCACATAGCGATCCCTGATCGACTCCCACCACCACTTGGCGGCGGCAGGGTTGGTTGTGTCGATGTTAGGACCGATTTCGTCCTTGAAGAAACCGAAGTCCGGAGTGCCGTCCGCGGTGTGAATGAGCCAACCCTTTTGCCGCAGCATGTCGTAATACCGCGTGCCGGGAGCGAAATGCGGCCACACGCTCAGCAGCGTCGTGATGCCCATCGAATGAAGCTGTTTGTTCATTGCGGCTGGATCGGGCCATCGAGCTGGGTCGAGATCCAACTCGCCTTGTTTGGTCATGTTCAGGAAGTCCACCACCAGCACATTGAGCGGCAGGTTGCGGTCGCGATATCCCTTCGCAACTGCCATGAGTTGGTCCTGCGTGGGATAGATTGCCTTGCTCTGGATGTAGCCGTATGTGGCCTTCGGCAACATGTGCGTGACGCCAGTGAGCTGGCGATAGCCCGCGTAGATTTCGTCGCTCTTATCTCCCGCGATCACAAAGAAGGAAACGCGGTCTCCCACCTCCGATGACCACACGTTCTGCAGGTTGAAACCGAGGTCGATCGTGGTTTTCGAGGGGTTGTCCCAGATCAGGCCGTAGTCGCGGCTCGACACCATGAAGGGAACACAGACAGTCTCTCCACCGATCGCGTTGTACTCATGCCAGCACTCAACACGTTGGTCACGGAGGTCGAGAAATCCCTGTTGGTGTTGGCCCAGCCCGTAGTAGTGCTCATCGGCAGGCGAGTCGAAGACTGCAGAAACGCGGTAGCCGGGATCGGCCTTTTGCCCACTTTCTGCGCTCCCGGAGGACGCTGCCTGCCGGTTGGGCATCATGGACCAGTTCCGCATCGTCAGAAGCGGCTTGCCGGACGCCGTTGTGATAGAGATCGTGTCATCGTATCGTCCATTCCCACGAGGTCCGCCGCCGAAATAGTGCTCTCTCAGCGACTCATTCAACGCGTCGAGCGGCATAGTGTGAGTTGGCGGCAGGTTCTGTGGGGCAACACGGATGACCATTCGCTCCGAGCGAATCACATCGTACCCTGAGGAATCTTGCTCTTGGCTCCAGCCGTTCATTGATGGTGTGCCCACGAATCCATACCCGGCGGCTGCAAGGGCTGCAGTCTTCTCCGAGCTCAAGGTGATTCGAATGATATTGGGGGCGTATGGCTCCAGCACCACAATCCTGCCTTGGCGCGACAACACGATCTGCGTTTCCGCGCCCCAAAGTGCCTGGCAACCGGGAAGAAGAAACCCCAGCCCGACCACAACCACGCCTTTACGAACGAAAGCGTTCACCACCCTGCTCCCCCCATCTGTTCACCGAGGCACTATTGAGACCCCGCTCGACTGCCATCTTTCGATCGAGCCCAATTCGACCTTCCGGCCACCAAACTGGTCTTCAGGCTCCAAGATCAAACTTGTGAAAGCGCTTCCCGCCTCCATCAAAAGTCTGATCCCGAAATCGACTGGCAGTTTGATCCCCGAGAAGAGGACTAACAAGTAAAACACGGTGTATTTACAGTAAAAACCCCTCATAACGTGTTTTTCATCAATAGCTTGCGCGCAGAGCTTCTGTTTTGGACGGGGCTTTGCCCAAAAAGAAAATGGAGGGGGTGCCGCGAATCGATGCCGCTCCCTCAACAACAACGCGCCTGCGGCGAGATAAACCTCTCTGTGTCAAACGCTTGTCGAAGGATTTGTATCTCTGTAGCTCGACTTGAAATCCTGCGAGTCACTACCGTGGGGCCGCTTTGCGAAGTCGTGGGCAGAATCACCTCGCACCTCCCTGGGTTCAGCTACCTTGACAAGAGGGTTTCATGTTTGTTTAGTTAGAGGCGTTCGAAAACGATTACAACAGCCGTCCGAGCGGAAACGAAACCCCCCTTTTCGCGATCACAATTCGCTGGAGAATTCGCTTTCCGAGACTCGGCCGTTGACGACCTGGATGGTTGCAAACGCCGAAATGCTGTGGCGGCAGGTGAATGCATGAAGTCAGCTCTTGAATCGCCGAAGAGCAGCGAGGCCGATCAGCACCGGCCTGAAAATTCGGGAGGCGACCGCTGGAGCGTGCTCCAAGAGCTGGACAGTATCCTGTCCAGCCGGCACTTTAAAAGCGCAGACCGTTGCAAGCAGTTTCTTCGCTACGTGGTTCTAAGCAAGCTCGAAGGTCAAACCGAGCGGCTCAAGGAACGCACCATCGGAACGGAAGTATTCAATCGCCCTCCCGGATATGCCACTGGAGAGGACCCCGTGGTGCGGGTTCAAGCGGGTGAAGTCCGCCGACGCCTCGAACAGTACTACCAGGAGATGCCGCAATCGTCTCGGCTGCGCATCGAATTGCCAGTGGGTTCGTACTCACCGGTCTTTCATCAGCGTCCTGCCCCTGGGGCTCGCGAGGAACCAACTCAACCGGTGCCTCCGGCTGCGATGCCCGCTTCGCGTTGGAGGCCACACCTCAAGGTAGTTTCCCTGTTGGCGTTCGCGATTCTTGCCGCTTTCGCAGGCAGAACTCTCATTAACTCGTTGCATCGCGCTGCGGATCCGAAGACTACACTCGAGCTGTTCTGGGGCCCCGCCATTGCAAGTCACCAGCCCATCCTCATTTGTCTAGCCAACGCCTTTAACAATTCGTCCGATGATATCTACCTGCGTTTTTCGCAAACTCATTCAGGTACCTCTCCAACCGAGGTCGGAGGCATCGGATCTTCGTTCCCTCTCGACCCGGATGAAAAGGCCACCGGCGGCGACGCTGCTGTCTCCCCCGAGATTGTTCCTGCGGCCGATGCCTCTGTTGCAGTCGATCTTTCCGGCCTCTTTGGAAAGCTCGACAGGCCGAGCCAATTGCGCATCGGCTCGGCCGCCACATATGAAGATCTTCGCAATTTTCCGGCGGTCGTAATTGGCGGTTTTGATAGCAGGTGGACCATGCAACTGCTCTCGAACTTGCACTTCACTTTCCATTGGGACCACGGGCAATACATGATCCGGGAGCAGGTTCCGGGCGGAAGAGTCTGGACTACGCGTCTAGGGCCTCATGGTGAGACAGTGGAAGATTTTGCGATTGTCGGCCGCCTGATCGACTCCAAAACTGGTGAGTTTACGGTCACGGTGGCGGGGATCGGGCCTCGGGGAACGCAAGCCGCTGGCGAGTTCGTTTCTTCGTCGCGGTATCTGGAAGAAGGGCTCGCCGGCGCTCCCGCTGACTGGCAAAACCGCAATCTGGAAGTGCTGCTGCAAACCACAGTGACCGACTCGGTGGCCGGGCCGCCTCATGTCATTGCGATCTATACTTGGTGACCTGCCGGAAAAAATCTACTTTGACGAATCTGTCTGCCGTTATGATGCGGTTCAGAGACAGCCGTGAAAATAACCGGATGGAGAAGTTCTCTTGCATGTTCGCGGTTTAATCTGTAGCGCATTGTTGATCCGCCTTGCGGTGTGTGCGTCGGGCCAGACTCAGCAGCCTGTGCAACCCGTACAAGGCGGCATGGCCGGAGGCATTGCCTCGGCCGGTGTGTTCGCTCCCGTTTACGACGATCACCGGCGACCCATCACTGCTGGCGGATTTGTTGACAAAGGCACCGTAGTCTTCGAGGACGTGACCCAGGCCGCCGGGCTCTCCGGCTGGCGCCATGAGATGGGCACGCCCCAGAAGAAGTACATCATCGAGACCGATGGCTCCGGCGTCGGCTTGATTGATTACGACAACGACGGCTGGCTTGACATCTACCTTGTCAACGGCTCAACCTACGACGCAATCAGCGGCAAGAGCACCCCGCCCCATGCCGCGCTCTTCCACAATAACCACGACGGAACCTTTACCGATGTTGCCGAAATGGCCGGAGTCACCAACGACCGCTGGGGTTTCGGCGTGGCGATTGGGGATTTTGATAACGATGGATGGCCCGACATTTTCGTAGCCAACTATGGCAAGAACAGGCTCTACCACAATAACCACGACGGAACGTTTACCGACGTGGCCGAGCAGGCAGGCGTCACCCTCGGCAACTGGTCGAAAGGCGCAACATGGGGCGACTATGACGGCGACGGCCGACTCGATCTATTCGTCTCAGGGTATGTGCACTACGATCTGAACAATCAACCCAGCGCGGAAGACGGCACGGACTCAACTGCCAATTGCCAGATGCGCGGCGTGCCCGTGATGTGCGGCCCGCGAGGCCTTCCCGGTGAGCCCGATCACCTCTTCCACAACAACGGCGACGGCACCTTCACCGACGTCAGCGTAAAGGCCGGGGTCTCCGACCCCGACCGCTTCTACGGATTCACCGCGGTCTTTGTGGACGTGAACAACGACGGTAAAGTGGATCTGCTCGTGGCCAACGATTCAGAACGCAACTATCTTTACGTCAACAAAGGGGACGGCACATTCGACGACGAGAGCTATGTTTCCGGCTTTGCCTTCAACTTCGACGGCAAGGAAATTGCCTCGATGGGTTTGGGAGTGGGCGATTACTTGAACAACGGCCTGGTCGACGTGCTAGTTACGGATTTCTCCGATGATTACAAGGCGCTCTACCGCAACGACGGTAACGCGAGCTTCACCGACGCTGGCCGCGAGGCGAGATTCGTCCAGACTGCTGTTCCTTTTGTGGGCTGGGGCGACGGCCTGATCGATTACGACAACGACGGCTGGAAAGACATCATGATGATCAACGGCCACGTCTATCCCCAGGTGGACCAGCACGATTGGGGCACAACCTATGCCGAACGTCCTCTGCTCTTTCATAACAACCACCACGGCAAGTTCGACTATGTGCCGCCAGTGAAGGGAACAGGGCTGGCGGTCGTGGTTCCGGGGCGGGGCGCGGCCTTCGGTGACCTGTTCAACGACGGCAAGATCGACGTGGTCATTAATCCGGTCGACGGACCTCCTGTGCTGCTCAGGAATGTGAATCCCGATCATCACCATTGGGTGGAGCTCAAACTTATCGGTGGCGTGGACTCGAAGACAGCTAGGAAGAGCCCGCGCGATGCCATCGGGGCAACCGTTTACCTCACTGCGAGCGGCATGCGCCAGCGTGAAGACGTAATGAGCGGCGGCAGCTATATTTCGTCCAACGATCAGCGGCCTCACTTCGGCCTGGGCGATGCGACCGATGCCGGGACCGCTGAGATCCACTGGCCGTCGGGCCGTGTCGAAAAGATCAAACTGCCGGCCGTGGATCGCATCTTTACCATCACCGAGGGGCAAGGCATAACAGGTGTGTTGTGCGCCAAGCAGCCATGTTCCTGAGCACAATAAAGAAACGAGAAGCCGCTTGGTCCCGCGATGGTGAATCCATACAGCTCACCGCTGGAAGCGATGGAGTCATACTATGGAACAAGAGCGTGGTCTCGGCGTCTGCGTGTGAGATTCCGCGCTGGAGTTCGCCTCGAATGTTTCGCCTCAGCCTGATCGTGGGCTTCGCCTTGGCATGTGCGTTATCGGCGCAGGCCCAGGATGTCAACGTTTCGATTTCTTCCATTGAGTCACTTATCCGTTCGCAACAATATGATCAAGCTCTGAAAACTTTGAACGTTGCGATCCACAGAAGTCCAAGCGACTTCAAACTCTGGACACTCGAGGGGATTTGTCTTGCATTGCAGGGCAACGACCGTGAGGCCCTCGCTTCGTTCGACCATGCAATTCGCATTTCGCCCAATTACACCCCGGCCCTCAAAGGCGAAATACAAATTCTCTACAAAACCGGGGACAAACGCGCTATTCCACTGTTGGAGAGGATGCTGAAGTCCAATTCGGGCGATGTAACCGGGCATGAAATGCTTGCCACGCTCGAGCAGCGCGCCGGCGACTGCCGTGCTGCAGTGTCTCAATTCCTCCTCAGCAAAGATGCAATCGCCAACCATCCCGATTCGCTAGAAGCCTATGGCTATTGCTTGTTCAAGCTGGACCGGACCGACGATGCGATTCCTGTCTTCCGCCAACTCATCCCGCTTGTTCCGGGGCAGGCATATCCGAGCTACGATCTTGCCGTCCTTCTTGTCGCAACGCACAACAACGACGAAGCCGTGAAAGTTCTGGAGCCGCTGTTAACTCCCGATCAGACCGACCCCGACATTCTCAGCCTGGCGTCACAGGCGTATGAGGCGACCGGCAACACGCCCAAAGCGGTCGCGCTGCAGCGTCAAGCCATTGTCCTCGATCCCACCGATCCCTCAAATTACGTCCTGTTTGCCGTCCTCTGCATGACACACGATTCCTTCCAGGTGGGAATCGATATGCTCAATGCTGGGCTCGAACGCATCTCCGGGAATTCCTCCCTCTATCTTTCGCGCGGCGTTCTTTATGTGCAGCTCGGAGAGTACGACAAAGCAGAAGCCGACTTCAAAATGGCAGAACAGCTCGACTCCACGCAAAGCATTGCTGCTTATGCCGGCGACCTTACCGTCCTTCAGAGGAACGATCCGAACGCTGCCCTTGTAAGGGTGCGCGAGCAATTAAAGGCTCACCCCGACAATCCGCTCTTCCATCTCCTGCTGGCTCAATTGATCATGAACAGCGCGCCCGATCCGCAGAGCTCCGAATTCAAAGAGGCGATGCAAAATGCCCTGGCAGCGGCAAAGACGAAGCCGGATCTTGTTGATGCGCACAATGAGTTGGCAAGCATGTATATGAGCCTGAATCAGTACGACCGGGCAGTGAAGGAGTGCAGGACAGCTTTGCAGTACGATCCTTCAAACGAAACTGCGATGTATCACCTCGTCATCTCTCTGCGTCACAGCGGCCAAAGCAACGATGAGCTGCAGCCTTTGGTCAAGCGCCTCTCTGAGATGCATCAAGAATCTTTGCGACATGAGACCGATCGCAAGCGGTTCCGACTCGTCGAGGAAGGAGCGCCAACGGCACAACCTGATGCAGGGCACTGAATCCCCTTGTGCACTGCGCACCCGGGCAGGAAGCCACAGAACAACTGATCCTGCGCGTAAATGTGCGGCTTGGGGCTGCGCGGCTCCAGAAACGTAAGCCGCTGCCAATGGATTGGTTTCTTTAGGAGGAGATGGCGCTGAGAACAAATCGAGCGGGCAGAGGCTAAAGAGCCACGCCCAACCCGGGAATGAATCGGTTATGCCGAACAAAACGGAAATCTTGCCAGATAGAGATTTACCTGGACTCATGTGCGAGGGATCAAGTTGATGCGAAGTGCGGAATTGATTCTCGGTATTCTTACTATTGCGGCCGTTCTGCCCGCGGTTTGCTGCGCGCAGCAGGCGCAAACCGCTCCGCCGCAGGGCGGCGGTATGAGTGGGATCGCGTCGGGCGTGATAGCAGCGCCGGTTTATGACGAAAAGAGACGGCCCATCACTGCGGGTGGATTCGTCGACAAGGGGCCGGTCGTCTTTGAAGACATTACCAGGCAGGCTGGACTCTCCGGCTGGACACACAAGATGGGTGTGCCCGAGAAGAAGTTCATCGTCGAGACCAATGGCTCTGGGGTCTGCCTCATCGACTACGACAACGACGGCTGGCTCGACATCTATCTTGTCAACGGGTCGACCTTCGATGCGTTGGATGGCAAACAGACCCCGCCCCACGCTGCGCTCTTCCACAACAACCACGACGGCACCTTCACTGACGTCAGCGCTCAGGCCGGCGTCACCAACGATCGCTGGGGATACGGATGCTCAGTGGCCGATTACGACAACGACGGCTGGCCCGATCTCTTCGTCGGAAACTTTGGCAAGAATCGCCTCTATCACAACAATCATGACGGGACTTTTGCTGATGTGGCCGAGAAAGCCGGCGTCGCATTGGGCAACTGGTCAACTGGCTCGGCATGGGGTGATTATGACGGCGATGGGCGGCTGGACCTTTACGTGACCGGATATGTGCACTATGACCGCGCTCTGGCTGAACAGCTCGCCAAGGACTCGTCCAACGCCGCCTGCCTGTACCGCGGTTTCCCGGTCAACTGTGGTCCGCGCGGGCTGCCCGCAGAACCCGATCACCTCTTCCACAACAACGGCGACGGCACATTCACCGATGTGACACAGAAAGCCGGCGTCGAAGATAAAAGCCCTTTTTACGGATTCACAGCCATCTTCGTTTCGCTGGATGGGAACGGCCGTCCTGATCTTTTCGTCGGGAATGACTCTGAACCCAATTATTTCTATCGAAACAAAGGCGACGGCACGTTTGAAGATCAGAGTTACGTCTCCGGTTTCGCGCTCAACAAAGACGGACGCGAGATCGCATCCATGGGCATTGCCGCAGGCGACTACGAGAACAACGGGCTGCTCGACTTTTTCATCACTGACTTTGGCGACGACTACAAAGTTCTGTATCACAACGATGGCGAAGCGGGATTCACAGATGTCAGCTATGACGCTGGCATCGCGCAAACGACAATTCCGTTTGTTGGCTGGGGCGACGGATTCGTCGACTACGACAACGATGGGTGGCTCGATTTGTTCATGGTTAACGGTCATGTGTATCCCCAGGTTGACCAGCACGACTGGGGCACGACATTCGCCGAGAGGCCGCTGCTCTTCCACAACGTGCCGGATCGAAACGGAAAGGGACGCAGATTCGAATACGTTCCTCCAGTCACAGGCACGGGGCTTGCGGTGGTAGTTCCGGCGCGCGGCGCGGCCTTCGGCGATTTGTTCAACGATGGCAAGATAGATGTGGTCATCAATCCCATTGATGGCCCACCGGTATTGCTGCGCAATGTCAATCCCGACCATCATCATTGGGTCGAAGTAAGGCTTGTGGGAGGCCCCAAGAGCCCGCGCGACGCGACTTGCGCAACGGGATATCTCACGGCGAACGGAATGCGTCAGCGGCAGGATGTCCTGGCCAGTGGTAGCTACATCAGTTCGAACGACCGCCGGCTGCACTTTGGGTTAGGAGACGCGAGCGATCCAGGCAGCCTCGAGATCCACTGGCCCTCCGGCAGGAAAGAGATGGTCAAGCTTCCTGCTGTCGACCACATTTATACGATCACCGAAGGCATGGGCATCACGGGCGAACTTTGCGGCGGAAAACTCTGTGCAGAAAACGGAGTGGTCCGCAACGTGGTGCCACAGACGCAGCCCTAGGGTGTCTTCTCTCGGCAAACCCCAATGCATGGCCCGAAACCCATTCCATTGGTTGGACTTTGTGCATGGGCGCTTGCGCCGGAGCTTGGCGGGAACTCCTGTGTCTTGCCCGGATCAGTGCGTTCATCATACGGCTTCATCGAACCTCTTATCACAATTCAGATGCAAAGACGGAGCCAGACCTTGACATGGATAGTAAACTGCGTGTTTACTTTGGAGGGCAGTGTTTTGGACCACGGTAAACGTTTTCGCCGCCTCCTGACTTGCACGTTTTTCGGTAGGTGAATTTACGGTTGGTTCCCCGCGAATCATTCGGCTTCGTAATCAAGGAAGCGCAAAGCCCAAATCGATACTTCTCACGAGTGGCGGAATCAGCCACTGGCGACTGTTTTCAAAGTGCACATCGGCGGACGGAATTGGCACCTATGGCCTTCACAGTCGAGCATCCCAACGAAACCGACAAATCTGCCGAGCCCACTCCCGTTGGGCCAGAGCATGCAGGTCTTGTACTCGAAGAACTCGATCGAATTCTTGCAAGTAAATTCTTCAAAAACGCCGAGCGAAGCCGGCAGTTCTTGGAATATGTTGTTCGCAACAAATTAGAGGGCCATGTCGAGCATTTGAAGGAACGTACGATTGGGACCGACGTCTTCCAAAGGGCTCCAGGGTATGCGACAGGCGAAGATCCCGTCGTTCGGGTCCAGGCTGGCGAAGTGCGTCGACGACTGGAGCAGTACTATCAGTCTCTTCCTTCCCGGCCCACCGTTCGGATCGAACTCCAACCCGGCTCCTACTCTCCGAACATCCATTGGGCTTCGGATGACTCGGAATCCCCTCTGGGAAATCAACAGGCTTCGCAGGCTCAGCCGCGTAGCATTCAAATCCGCTCCTTTCCGGCGATTATGGTGGCAGTATCTTTCGTCCTGGTGCTGGGAGCCGGCCTGCTCTACAACCGTTCTCGCGTGAGTCAGATCTCGCCTACAACACTGCAAAGATTCTGGGCCCCAGTGTTTGCGACTCCGCAGCCAGTTTTCATTTGCCTCGCAAAGCCTGTTGTCTATAGACCCTCTTTCGATCTTTATCAAAGTTACGCAAAGACCCATCCTGGTACATTCCAGACAGAGGTTGAGCGGTCCAATCAGGTGCTTCCGCTTGATGCCAATGAGAAGATTCCCTGGAGCGAGATAGTTCCTTATCCAGACTATGGCGTGGCCGTTGGCGACGTCTATGCTGCGGTTCGTGTCTCGTCTTTGCTCGGACAGATCGGAAAGCCAAGCCAGGTGAGGGCTGGCGCAAACTACACCTTTGAAGACCTAAGTAACTCCCCTTCGGTAATCGTGGGCGCTTTCAATAACAAATGGACCATGCAGATCCTGCCCGGCCTCCATTTCTCATTTGTCGAGGACAAGGGCCAATACATGATCCGCGAGCAGATTTCGGGGGGAAGGGTTTGGCTCAACAACACAAGGGAATCCGAGCAGGCTGGAGAGGACTACGCAATCGTCGCACGGCTACTCGACTCAAAGACCGGTCAGTTCACCATCATAGCCGCGGGCATACATGGAAGCGGGACGCAAGCCGCAGGAGAATTCATCTCTAATCCCGATTTTCTCGATCGGGGTTTGCGGACGGTCTCTTCCGATTGGCAAAAGAAGAACATGGAGTTAGTTCTGCAAACCACGGTGACAGATTCTGTTGCCGGTCCACCGCGGGTTGTTGCCTATTATGTCTGGTAGGTACACCGCTGTTCTCGCGAAGTGCGCGATCGCCTCGTCGGACGCGCTGATTTCTGCGCGGTAACGTAAGGCAACCTCTGAGAGCGGCAAGTCGAGATTGTGCGGTTCTTGCCCGGGCCGAAGGTCATATCTTTGGCGGACCCACAACAGTGAATGTGTAGAGCGGTCACGGCAGGGCAATCACTGTGGGGACTTTTGTGGGGACCCCAGATAGAAAATGGCATATGTCAGCAGCAATTCAGTGGAACTGCAGGACGCCTGTAAGCTGATGACGGTAGTCAAGTTAAGCAGACAATAGCTTTCCGCATCAATTGTGCGGAACTCGCTTGGGGTGCGAGGGGTCGGCCCGAGATTCGACTGATCGCTCGACTGCAGAGAGTTCGCTGAAGAATCTACTCCATGCTATCTTGGCTACGTCTCAAAGACGTAAACGCATGACGTTGTTGAGCCGCAGTTCCGCGGCGAAAACAGGAAAAGTGCGCGAGGTGACTATGAAAGATCGTGCTTCCCAGATGACGTTCGCGAAAGCCTGGGAGCAAACCAGCCCAAGGTTCCAGCCCCTACATGCATCGATTCACACCCGATTGATGGATGAATGGGCTGACAAATTCCAGGAGCTGCAGACGAAAAGAGACAACATAGGCGATCCGTGGTACGTCTTGGATTTGGTTGAACTAGAAGTGAACTACACTGAAGAGCTCGTGGTGCAGTTCTTTTTGGCTTGCTGTAAAACATGGAGGAACGAGGGCCAATCAGAATCCTCGGCCTTCTTTAGATCGCTATGGAATCGCTGCCTGGAGCCTCTTCTGGAAGACCGAAAAAGGCAAATCCTCCGTCAGCTGGGCCGGAAGGTTGTAAACGGCGAGATCGCGACTGAATTTGGGTCGTCGGCAATTGAACACGCGAAAGCACGTTTTGGCGCGCTCTATCCCATCCTAATCGCCAATCTGCGGAGCACTGTTTTAGCGGGGAATTACCATTCTCTTGAACGGCGCCATGTGAGCAGAAAGCGGTCTACGAGAAAGCGTCCAAAACCCATCGGGAAGAGGGACGCCGTAATCTTAGATATCATTCGGGCTGGTTACAAGGGGTTCAAGTACTGCCGTGAGCTGGACCGGAGAAGAATTAGGACTCCTCAAGGTTGGCAGGAGGACGGATGCCCCGAGAATTATGCCACAGCTTACAACTGCAAGAACGAAGATAATACAAAGTATCTCTGGCGGCAGAGAATCTATTGGGAGAAAAATCGAATTAAGCAGCGTTCCCAAGGCAGGAACGGCAGGTGACGCTGTATGCGCAAAGCTCGTCCTACTCGCAATCAGCGAGTGAATTTGGTTAGGCATAACCCCAACTAAACAAAAGCGCAATGAATTCGTTTACTCGCCGCTGGAAGCTCGCGAGTTGAGGTAAGCGTGTGGCTTCGATAGAGGTTGGGTGGAAGACGGTGCGGCACCGACGGGATTGGGCAGGTGGCCCAAGAGCGAAAACGAGCGGTAGACTGAGCGGCTGAAAGAGAGGCGCGAAATGCTCTATAAACGCGGAAAGGTGTGGGGGTACAACTTCCGATGGTCCATTCGACACGCGGATGGGAATGTAGAGAGTTTTCGTATTCGGCAATCTGCCAGAACGCACAAGCGGAAAGATGCTGAGGATGCGGAGAACGAGCACAAGCGGGCGCTGAGACTCGGCGAGATTCACCCGAATGACCCTTGGCCGAAGCCCGCGGCAAGCGCTCCGCCTGTATTTCGCGAGTTGGCGAAGGAATTCCTGCAATACGCGAAGACGCACACAGAACCGGGCACGCACACGTTTTACGACGTATGCCTCAGCCGGCTCCTGACGTTCGCAGCCATCGCAGATGCCCCTCTGAACAGGATTACTGGCGATCTGGTGAGCGGGTATGCTCGATATCGTCGAGAGGTGGCGGGCAACTCCGTTGTTACGGTCAACGGCGATTTGCGAACCCTACGGCGGGCCCTAAATCTCGCCGTGGAATGGGGCCGCTTGGACCGTGCACCAGTGATTCACGAACTGCCTCAGCGAAACGGTCGGGACCGGGTGGTGAGCTTTGAGGAAGAGGCGCGGTATTTGGCGAAGGCTTCCGAGAATCTCCGCGATGCGGCGATTCTGGCGGTCGATACCGGAATGCGCCCGAACAGCGAATTGTTCCCGCTGAAATGGGCCGATGTGGACTTGACGGCCAACGCAGAATGCCCGCATGGAGTGATTCACGTTCGCCAGGGCAAGACGGTGAACGCGCAGCGCAGCCTTCCCCTCACCCCACGGGCTGCTGAGGTTCTTGGACGGCGGAAGAAAGCGGCAGAGGCGATGGCGAACCAATCCGCGTTTGTGTTTCCGGGCGCCGGCATCTCGGGACACATCACGTCACTACAGCACCCGCACGACGCCGCAATCGAGGAGGCGGGTCTGGAGCGTTTTGAATTCTACTGCTGGCGTCACACGTTCGGAACCCGCGCCGCACAGTCCGGCATGGACCGTTTCACCCTGGCCCGCCTGATGGGGCATAGCTCGCCGTCAGTGGCCGCCCGGTATTACATCCACGTCACAGAGACACACGTTGCCGCCGGGTTCGGAAAGCTTGTCCAGTACCAGACGCGGAACGTCCAAGAGGGAATTAAGGCGGCGTTTTCGCAAGTGACGGAGGTTGTTCAGTAGGGTCTGAGCGCGCTCACAGACATAATCTAGTCGCTCGATCGTGAAGTTCGCAATTGGACGCGATGTCCGAGTTTGTGGGTCGCCGCGACCGGGTGGAGGCCCGCAAGAGTTTGCGATATTCTTGCAGCCAAAGGCCAAACGATCATGACGGACCCGAAACCAGCAACTGGTGATGAGGGGCAGCAGCAAGAACTGCCAGGACTCCTCTATCACTACACAGATCAGCGTGGCTTACACGGAATACTCAACGACGGGAGCGTTTGGGCAACACACGTTCTTTACCTCAACGACGCGTCGGAGCTTATTGCGGCGTGGGCTACGCTCCAAGAAAGGGTTAAATCCGCCGTCAGCCAGAGCACGTCGAATCGCAAGGAACAGCTTGAAAAGATATTCGACAGATTCTTGAATGTGATGTGGGGTGATCCCAAAAACAAGGCGATCTACGTCTGGTGCTTGACGAACGATGAGGCCGCAATACCGCAGGGTAAAAGCTCGCCCGGAGATCGATTAAGCCAATGGCGCGCCTACTCGCACAATGGCCATGGTTATAGCCTCGGCTTCGACTCCAGCCTGCTGCGGGAATCTTTCAGTCGTCACCCAGACTCGCTCAACGTCGTGTTTGATCTTGGTCCATGTGAATACGACGAATCCTTAAACGCGCAGCGACTCTCGGCGATTGCAGATAAGCATTTAGGCAGTCTGATTTCGAGCTGGAATAAGTTCAGGAACGAGCTGCGCGAGCCGAATAATCCCATCTTCGACGACATCAAGAAGCATCGCGAACTGCTTCTAGAGCCACTCGTCCAGATGTATATGGACTTTGCAGAAGCCGCTTCTTATATGAAGCACCCTGGGTTTTCAGAGGAGAAGGAGTGGAGGTTTGTTTTCGTTACTGAGAACGAGAAGGCAAGTTCATTCAGAGAGAGCCATTTTGGTTTGACTCCCTTTATCTCAGTCAATCTGGACTTGACGAGGATCCCATCTGCGTTGAAAAGAATCACTGTCGGGCCCACTGCTCACAAAGAACAGGCCGTGGAAGCTGTCGAGATGCTCCTGCGGAAAAGAGAGATCGAGGGTGTTGACGTCAAACTCTCAAACATCCCGTATCGGAACTGGTAGACGATTTGGTCGGCAGAAGCACCAAATTGCAGTTTCGTGGTACACGCTTTGGTACACAGCTCGGTTACAATTGGCTGTAAGTCGCTGAAAGTGTTAACTAGGCTGCTAGATTCTCAATCTTAAAACCCGGGTTCGATTCCCGGTAGCGCTACCCGAGATTTGACGCTAAAGGCCGCTAATTTCAGCGGGCTTTGCTTCTGCCCGAAAAGTGCCGTAGCGCACCTTAACTCTCAATAATGCGAAATCTGTGGCACAATCTGTGGCACAGTTCACTTCTCCCCGGACTGGCAGGCCGACCGTGAAATGATTTTCAGCGGGAGGTTCAATCATGGACCGGAAGCGGGTGTTGGAAATTGCGCTCACCGTGCTTGTGGCAATCCTCCTGCTCGTTGCTGCCGAGGGGAGACATTCCTACGGCTTCTACATGGTGCTGAGGACGGCTGCAACCGTGGGCGCGGCGTATTGGGCGGTGCGGGTGTACCACGCGGGGCCACGGGGCTGGATGTGGGCCTTCCTGGCTGTCGTGCTCCTGCTCAACCCGATCCTGCCGGTACGGATGCAGCGGTCGTAGTGGCAGCCGGTTGACCTCTGGCTTGGCCTGTTGCTGCTTGGCTGGTCAAGCTATTGGGCCTTCCGCAAGCCCCAGAGTCGGTGACATGCGGACCTACTGGGAAATGGAAAATCAGCATTGCACGATTGCTGTCTCCCGAATTACGGTTGCACATCCTGCCCTCTCCGTCGTCCGCATCCCGCCCCCGCCTGCCACACGCCAATAGCGTAGGACCGTGGCGCAAGGGGCCGGGGGGTGAGGCGACGCGACGCCACTGAACGGGCCAGCAGAAAATCTCAATCTTGGATTTTTGATGTTGGCAATTTCGAACTCCAAATTTTGGAGTTCTGGGTCACTCTCCGAACTGCCGACCCCGAAGGAACCGGCCGTTTGTAGAACGCTAGGGCGTTTGTGGGTACTGATCTGACGAATGGACGGATAAGTTCCGGCTTGCCCATGACTCGCCAAGAGCCGCACCACATTTGCTCGATTGGGGCTTTGGGTGTTCGCCCGCAGGTTAGAACGGGTCGGACAGGGTTTCTCAACGGCTCGGTCCGCTGCCAGTTGTGCGGTTGGCCGACTCTGGTGACAGCAACGCCTCAGCCGAGGCGGTAGCGAAAGGGCGCACCATAGCGCATGAATCTGCACGACCGCAGCGACAGACAGCGGAATCAAGCGAGGTTTGTGAACATTCCTTTGGCAAAAGGCCTCGCAGCCAGTGCGCAGATCGCATTCCGGTGAAACGTGATGTGTATCACTGATTGCAGCCTTCGCCGGTTCGATACTTGGAGACCGTACTCAGGAGTCTGCCCGTGAATCATTTCTGTGCGCGCATGTTCGGTTTCGCCCTGTTCGTTTCTCTCGTTTTGGCTATTGCCGTCCAAACCGCCGTTGCTCAGCAGGACCAAGCCAAGCATATTTACCATCGGCTGATTCCAGCCGGGGATACCTGTGCCACCTGCCACAAGGCGATCTATGACCAATGGAAAGCCAGCCCGCATGGCGCCAACGGTGTGGAATGCACCATATGCCATGGCGAGACAACAGCAAAGGACTTTGCGGGCACGCCGGCGTTAAGCACATGCGACAGCTGTCACACCGACCAGGTGGCACAACTGAAGTCTGATCCATTCATGAATGGCAAGACCTGCGTGAGCTGTCATCAAGCGCACACCTTCGTGGAGCACAAGAAGGCGGCCCCGGCAACCGAGTGATAACAATTTCCAGGCGTGGCATTCTCGAACTGCTGGCCGGTGCATCCGCGCTCACCGCCCTCTAAAACGTGTCATCGCATGCCAAGGGAATGTACGACCGGTTGCCCTGAAAACTAGCAGGTCGTGCGCCCGGAAAATTCCGCGAAACACGGGGATGCGCCGCAAGCGCGTTTGCCGCGACTGCGAATCGGAATCTTCCGAAGCTCCTCTTCAATTTGTCTGTTCTGTTTGGGCAAATGATCGGACCAGGTTTTTTGCACCAAGCGGAATGTTAGTCTTCGACGGGTTTAGGTTGCAGTGAGTACGCGGCTAGCCGCGTACTCACTGGCGAATTCGCTTGGCGTCCTGTCATTGAGAGCCCTGTGAGGACGACTCTCATTGTATTCCTGCCGCCATGCCTCGATAAGCTGTTTTGCTTCGGCCAGCGTTGCGAACCAGTGCACGTTGAGGCATTCATCGCGGAACGTCCCATTGAACGATTCAACGAATGCGTTGTCGGTTGGCTTGCCCGGGCGCGCGCCGCAAAGCTGGGTGCTGAGCGGTGCGGGGCTGAAAGCCCCTTGCCGCTCCGACATGGTGGGCACCCAGCCCGAGATGGCCTCCTGGTTGGCCTCAAAGCTCTGGTTGTAGTATTCGAACCCGGTGAAGAAGAATAGCTTGTTCCGAATGCCGTCGAGATTCGCGAAGGGCAGAATGCGATGAATGATCGGGACGAGAGAACCATCGAGCTGGGCCCCAGGATAGTAGTACGACCCTGTCGGCCGGGACTGCCGCAAGAAATTGTCCTTTGCCGTGCTGACGCAGTATTGGAACGATTTGTTATGAATTCTCGCTACCTTACTTCCGAACAAATAGGTCCCAACGAAACGGTTTGAGATGATCAGTTCAGAGGCCTCTAAACGGGAATACCTCCATCGCTGAAGCGACGCGCCCATAATCGGGCATAGAGGGCCGAGCGTCCCGGCTACTGCACGTAGGTGGTGATACTCTGTGCGGGCAGCGCGGCAGAGAACTCGTTGTTGGTTACTGTAACCGGGCTCAGCTGAGATACCGAAGAACTGGAAGTAGTCTGGTAAGGCGTCATCGAGGTTACCGTCTGGTTTGCGATCTGAATCGGCAGCGTGACCGCGGAACTGGTGGAGTTGATCGCCACGATCACCTGGTGCCCGTTACCGCTATATGCCGAAAGATAGACGCCGCTGACCGGAGTCGTCGTGGCGTTATAACGGAAATAGCCGGGACGTATGAAGAGAGAGAACTGCGTCATGGCTGAACCGTAGTAAGTGGGGTTGGCACTGGCATCAATCAGGTGTTCTTGTGGGGTCTTGTTCGTCGGGTAGCTGGGGCCCTGCCACCAGACGTACGCGTTGTAATCGGCCACGGTCAGGGAGTTGTGAATCTCCTCTGCCATGGTAATGGCATCGGCCATGAGGGGGGAGCTGTTATTGGCAGGAACGAGCAAGTGCTCGGTCATCCACACATCCTTGCCCTTGTTCTTGGCATTCGTGTAATAGAAGGGCGACGCCCCATACAGGTGACCGCCAACGATCGAGATGTTGCCGACGGCGGCGCTATCGTTCAGCGCAGGGTCAGATTCGTTTGTATTGAAGGTATCCGATTCCGGCATGATCAACTTAACCGGGATCGTACCCGACGTGAGCACCGAACCGTAGCCTGCAATCCATGTATCCAACTGCGCTCCGGTCCAGAGGCAGGATACGTAGGTAGCATTGAAGTCCGGCTCATTCTGCACGGAGACACCGTAGAGGTTCACGCCCATGGTGTTTGTTGCATAGGTGACGAAAGCCTCAAGATAGTTCGCATAATCGGAATAGCTCGTCGGATTCAGATAGCCGCCGCATAAATTGGTTCCCGAAGAGCACGACGAATTGTACGGTTGGGATGTGGAGCTTGTCTTCATAGAGGCAGGCGGGGTCCAGGGAGAAGCGAAGACGATAGCCCCCAAAGCCTGCGCCGCCTGGGCATTGGTGAGTTCCGCGGTCCACTGAGTTGTATCTGCCGTCTGGGTGGATGAGGTCCAGGTGGCGGGAGCAATTTGCACGCGCATGATGCTCAGTCCGATCTGCCCGCTGGACTGTCCATACAACCCCGTAATCTGGGAACTCGGCAGCACCGAATCAAACACTTCCGATGCGCCGAAACCGCGAATGATCTGTTCCTGCGTGGCATAGTCCACCAGCGCGCCTCCGGCGGGCGTGGTGAAAAGGCTGATCGCCCAAGACGACGGCGCTGCATTCAAGACTGGCTGGAACGGCGGTGTTGACGGCAGTAAGCCGAACAGCGGGGTTAGATCGCTGGTTGGGTTGTTCAAAATATTCAACAACGCAGTGGCAACGTCGGTCGGAGCCGCGCCACCCGAGGGCGTGGAATCGGTGAACAGCGTGCCGCAGGCCGATCCATCGCCAGCACTGCCTCCTATGCTGTTCACACACGCCGACACAATGTCGGCAAGCGAATTGATCAGTGTGCTCGGAATTGCATCGCCGGCCGGTACTGAAGTGCCAGGCGACGTGCCGGTCGCCGTGCTTGCGTATTGCGAAGCCAGCGTGAACGCGGCCGCCAGCCCAGACGCATCCGACGTGCCCGATCCAATGCCGGTCGGCGAAGTCATATAGGGCGAGAGCGCCGCCACCGCCGCCACCGTCGTTACCTCATTCAGATTGATGAAAGTGCTCGAACTCAGCGAACCGCACGATCCCAGCGCCGCAATCAGGTTGATTGCGGTATTGTTCGTTCCGCTCGTAAGGCCTGGATTCCCTCCGGTTGCCAACAGATAGACCAGCGGATTCGACCCTGGGCACGTGTAACCGCCAGTGATGGTGAACCCACCCGATGGGTTGGTAGTGGTCGACGAGCCCAAAGGCGCGGCGCTGGAGCCGTCGCCAGCCGTTCCCACCTGGTAAAGCTGAATCGTGGCACCCCATATCGGCTGCTGGCCACCTTTCACCTGACCGTGCAAGCTGCTACCAGTGAGCGTCGAAGCAGGAGTCGTGACCGGCGGGCGGCTCACTCCCCCGCATCCCAGGATGGAGGTGGTCGCTAATAGAGATAAAATCAGGTTAGAAGGCTTGGCGGAAATCACTGTCACCGGAATCTCCATTTTGAAAACACGTTCCCGGCGATTGTACGCCCGTGGGCGCAAACTGCAAAACAAACGCGGTAGTTTCAACGTGAATTGGTTTTGCAATAGTTCACGCCATCGTGCACATTGCGCTGGAGCCAGCGTGCTGAAGTTCTACTGATAATCCCGGCTCAGGCTCAATAGGTTAAGGCCGGAGATAAACCTTTGCGCTTCCGCTGAGAGAAGGTCATAGTTAGCTTGCTTCTGCGCCATCGAATGTAACTTGTCAATTCGAACCATAATCGAAACGAGGCGCACTCTGGAACCTGCCAGTTCGTACAACTGAGGCCCCAAAACGAAGAACCCGATCCGTCCACTCGATGTGGTGCGCCGAACCTGCGAGCAAGACAGGGGACCGCAGAAGGCATTCACCACCACGCTGTCGGTGATTCCGTCACTGTAAAACCCGGTGTCGAGCGCAACGGAATCTCCGTTTCCTGTCCTATATTTCCGGCTCTCCAGCAGGTCGGGGTCAAGTCCGCGCGCCAGCCAACACGCGTTGGCGTTGTGCAGATTAAAGTTCGGGGCAACGGAGACGCCCAGAATGATCTCGTCCGATCCCGGCGCAGCATAGGCGCCCGCCTCCATAACAATCGCTCCACTCTGTTGCTCGTACCAGGTGCGGGTCAACGTAAATTCGCCAACTTGTTTCGGCATGCGCGCAGCCAGCGATGCCGGCGTAAGCGTGGTGCGAGGGCTGTTTCGGAGCGGTGATGCAAACACCGAAAGTGCCGCCACCAGCAGCATCGCAAACGCGGCACACTTCATCCAGCCATTCCACGATTCTCGCAAATTTTCGAGCTGGGCGGGCCCACCCGGAGGCTCATCTTTTCCCTTACGCCGCGCCAGCCACAGAAACAGAAGCACCGCAGTAAGAAACAGGCAGGAACCAATCGCGTAATCCGCCTGTTTCGCCACGCCTTCCAGTGCCGGATGCCCGAGCGCAATCCGGTAATAAAGAACAAGGCCGCAGAGCCGGATGAAGTTGAACAGGTATCCCAACAGCACTGCTCCACTCACGTACGCTGCCCACAGTGGCGCCGAAACCCGCTTTAGATACCCGAGAAGCAGCGCGACGTACCCCATGGTCACTGCGCCGCGGATCCCATCGCACCCCGGCGCGATAAACATGCCAAAATCCGGCGAAAACATCAGGCGCAGTTGCGGCGTGGTCGGAGCGAAACCAATCAAGGTCGCAAAATCTCGCGCCACCCGCGCTGAAAGGTGCTGCAGCGGAATATCGACGAGCTGGCTCGACAGGATCGGAACCGGTTGCGACAGTAGTAGCAGTCCGAGGGGGAACCACGCTTTGCGCCAGACACGTGCTCCGGCAAAAAACAGCACAACTCCGCTGCCATAGACGTAAACAGGCAGCGAGACCGGCAGGAACGAAATCCCGACTGGTCCCGCGAGTCCGACCAGCAGCATCTTTTCGCGCAGCACGCTCAGCAGAAACGCGAGCCCGATTACCGGTAATCCCCACCACGTCCCGCGCATCTCCCAGCCATGCCGCCGCCACACGCGCAGCGTCAACACGATTGACCACGGGGGAATCAACATGCCGATCGACCGCAGCGGATCCGTCGTCCAGAACGTCCAGAGTTCCGAGATCTCCCGGTAAATGCCGAGGCAACCTGCGGCTGTCAGCAGAGCGATCGCGCACCAAAGCAGAGGAGCTTTGGCGCGGGTAAGGCGGCTTTTGGCGCCTGGAACTATCTCCGAGCACGGCGCAGCCACTTCCATCTTCATCGTCATACGTCCAGTTTACCTGTGATTGCGCGCTCTGTTTCAATCGCGGCAAATCAACCCATCCAAACTCGGCTCAACCGCTTCCTGAACTGACCCAGTCAAGGCGCCACCGAAGGGCCAATCTGGGGAGTCCGTACCGGCGCGGCCAATCCGATGAACTCTGTCAAGGTATTGCTGCCTTTATTGCTGACCCAAAGATTGCCACTGGCGTCGATAGCAAGGGAGTAGGCTTCGAGCAGGCCGGCATCTGAACCCAGACCACCCGCCGGTGAAAGGACTGTTCCAGGGACAGAAGCGGTCGAGCCAGCCAGTTCGGTCAGAGAAGGGCCCCGGTAATTAGAGATCCACACGGTCCCCGCGCCGTCGATGGCGATGTCATCCGGGTCGTCGAGGCTCACGCTGGTAATGCCGCCGTTGGAAAGCACCACGCCGGCGCCGGAAATCTCGCTGATGCTGTTGCCGTCGAAATTGGACACCCAGACGTTGCCGCTGTGATCGATGGCCAACCCCTCCGGTCCATTGCAACAGTCATAGCTGGTGAACTGGCTTCCATCCTGAGTAACACGGGTGACAGTCGTACCGCCCTCGTTGCTGACCCAGACGTTATGACTGGCATCGATCGCGGCAGTAAAGGGATCGAACAACTGCGTTGACGAGTAGGGGGAGCCGGAAAGTTCCTGGCCCGAACTGGACAGATGCGTCAGTTGAGAATCGCCCCAGTCCACCACCCAGGCTGAGCCATCGGTGTCGATCGCCACGGCGTTTGGCCAGGTGTTCGCGCCTGTCGAGTACCCGCTGCTCACGGCCACGGACGCACCACTGGTATTGAAGACGCTGACCGTGTTTCCCGCCGCCCAGGGACCGGGCCAATTGGTGATCCAGGCGTTATTGTTTGCATCCACCGCCAAGCCGTAGGAATAACTCAGCCCGGAACCGGTGACGCCCTGCGCAAACAAGGGCACGCCCAGCGGTGAAAACAGCGAAGCTACGCCGCCGACGTAGCTGGCAACCCAAACATTGCCCGTACCATCCACTCCCAGGGACGTAGGACTATTCATGCCGCCCCCGGTGTAGTTGATAAAGAGCGTCCAGTCAGAAGGCTGCGCCGCCGATGCCGGGGTAAAGACGGAGCTGGACGACGCCAGGGCATAGAGCGCAGCGACATTTTCGGCCGGGTTGTGCACCAGATTGAGTGCGGCGTCCAGGGTATTCTCCGGCGTATCGGTTGGCGTAGTGGTTGCCGAGAACAACCCGCTGCACGTGCTTCCGCCGTCAGTAGAAGAAGTACAGGCGTTCAGCAGATTTGCCAGCGTGTCGATTTTCGCCGCGGGAGAGCTGCCGTTGGCGGCAAAGGCCGGCCCTGGACTGCTTCCTGTAGAGATGTTTGCCAGCGCTTGAGCGGTGGCAACGGCATTCTTCAGGCCAACCGTATTGGTGGAACTTGCGCCCAGATTGCCTCCAGGCGAGAGAAACTGCGCCAGCGCATACACAGCGGCCGCCGTAGTGACCTCGTTGATTACGACTCGACTTGCCGAAGCCGCCTCATTACAGGCTCCCAGAGCTGTGAGCAGCGCAATGGAATCATTGTCCGCAGAAGCTGCCGACCCTGGCTTGCCGCCGCGCGCCACAAGGTAGATTTGGGAGTTGGCCGAGGGGCAGTCGTAATCCGCCGCGACGGAAAACGCTCCTGTGCTGTCGGTACTCAGCGCGGTCGAGAGAAGCTCAACACCCTTTGAACCGTTACCGCTTGTGCCCGCGGCATACAGCTCGACCGAAGCTCCGATCAAAGGCTGCTGACCAATTAGCGCCTTACCATCGAAGCCGGATCCTTTATAGCCGCTCGTGGTGGAGGATACGGTCCCCCCGCAACCAGCCAGAGCGCTTGTCAGGACTCCGGCTGCCAACACGGCGAGAACCGTTCTGGACGAACGGCTGAAACGTCGAAGCTGCATGAAAGGAAATCTCTGCGAATTATGTTTGTTCGGAGCTTTCTCTGGGAACGCTTCGCCAGTCCATGAGCTTCGCCTGCTGAGACAAGAAAAACGGTGAAGACACATCGTGTCCTCACCGTTTTTCAGTCTACTGCATAATCCAGACACCGCACTTTGCATTACAGATACGCTTGCGCGGTTCCCTGAGACTGCGTGAAGCCGCGCGGCAACTGCCGGCCATTTTGCGCCGGCAATCGCCCCGCGCGATTCGGTCTGGCGGTTCTACTCGCCAGAGCTTCTGCGCGCCTTGAAATGGGCACGCGCTGCAGTAAACAGAGCACCGGCGGAAGCGACCAATGCCAGCACGAGGGTCGGATCTTCTGGAGAATCCTCGCACCCGGTCTGCGCGCGGACAAGGGCAGGAATGCACATCACGGCAATTACCACTATCAGTGCCCAAAACTTATTCTTCATCACGTAATCCTTTCGCTGTGAGGACTCGCGATCCTCGTTTTTGACCGAAAACCCTTCGGCAATTCAGTCTGTTAGCTTTTTGCCGCGCTCCGAAACCATTTACAGGGTTTCGAAGCGCGCCGCAAACTCAGGCTATGGATTCCGCCCGGCGGGATGCTTTCCGCCAGGCGCAATCCGGGGGCTGGACTAAAACGGGCGCAAGCTCGTCGAATTCCCCGACAAATTAGGCGCCAGGGCCTTGGGGATGTAGGATTTCTGGCTCCAGGTTGGTGCGCCGGGGCCAAGCACCTGAAGTACATAGCCAGCGCTTTGGAAAGCAGACCAGATGGATCCGGTGGCATCGATCGTCGTTGAGCGCGGATTATTCACTATCGTGGATTCCCCACCTGTTTGGGCTGCGCAAGTCGTCGTGGCGGGCGCAACGTAGCACGGATTGAGATAGACGTCCGCGCCTGCTGTGACTGTTGTGCCCCCATCGCCGTCCCATGGTGCATTGGGATAGAACACACTCAGATATCCCGAGCCGGTGCTGGTGGCATCAATGATGATTTTGCCGTCTCCATCCATGGCCGCATTACGCTGCACGCCAGCCTCATAAATTGGGCCGTAGACTGCGGTGAGTGAGCCGTAGTTTTGGCCGGCGTCTGTCACGTCGCCGCTGCTCGGGATCTCAAGCAGGTCGTCCTGAGCGCTAAACCAGAAGTTTCCGCTGGGGTCAATCATGGTGCCGTTGCCGGGTGTGGCGTCCCCACCAGGGTAGTAAACGGGATTGCCGCTGCCGCTACCGGCGTTCGTAAAGGCCGGCGAGGTCAAGCTGCCCGTATCGCTGAGCATCAGAATCGCCCCGGGGCCGGCGCTGCCGCCAGTATTATCCGATTCAGCCCACAGGTTGCCCGCGCTGTCGAAGATGGGTTGCTTAATAGCATACGGTTCCGGCGCGCCATTCACGTTGACATCGATAATTGCGGATCCGCCCTGAGGGAATTCCTCAAGGCCGCTGGCGCCGGCTGTTGTCCCGATACTCTCGGCTGCCAACCAGACATTGTTGCCCACATCCACACTCCCGCTCTCCAAGGTGTCGCCGGTAGGGCTAGTGTAGGGGGTGGCGGTCTCTAGCACGCCTGCGGTAGTGAGCTCGTACAGACCTGAACTGTCCACTACCCACAGATTGCCAAGGGTGTCAGTAGCCACGCTGCATCGGTAGCTATAGCTGCCGCAACCGCCGCCCGCAGTCGCACTGATTGCGGTGGACCAACCCGCTGCCCCATCGGAACTGAGGGAAAAGACTGCAGCAGGGGTCGTGTTGTCAAACACATAATGTGTGTCTTTAATGTCCGTCGCACTCCCCCACAGAGCGCCTGTCTCGGGGTAGGCAATGGCGATGGTAAAGTCAAGCGGCACAGCGGTGAGTGCGGGCGCATAGTAGGCGTTGCTGTTTGCAATGTTAAACAGGGCCGTCGTGGCGGCCGAGGCGACCGTACCGCCTACCGTTGCGTTCATGGTTGGGGCACCTGAGCCGGTTCCGGGGGCGCACAGAGTCGTAGGCGCCGTCGAGCAGCCAGTCGCCTCCGACGGGTACTGGGCCAGGTACAGCAGAGCCTGCAAGGTGTTGGTGGGCGCCGCGGGCGAAGTGAGCTCGGTGGGCGTCGTGTTGGTCATCAGCGTGGTGCAGGCCGTGCTGGAGCTGCCCGCGGAGTTGATGCAGGCTTCAACAGTGTTGGCCAGCGTGTTGATGAGCATCTGCGGCACAATTGCCGTGGAGTTGGTTGGCGGGGCGGAATAGACCGCTCCTGTGGTCGTATTGACCAGATTCGCTGCATTCAGGAAGGCGTGCGCCAAGCCGGAGGCCACGCAACCGGTGGTTACTATGTGCGGGCTGGTGCCGCTTGTGGTGCAGGCTGCCGTGGCGGCGTTGTTGTTCGCCGGGGCGCTGATGTTCACCACGGTCCCGCTAACGGTCATGAAGCCGCTGAGCGCATAGGCCGCGGCAATCGTGGTCGGCTCATTGATAATGACTGCGGTGCCGCTGGAGCCCTCGGTAATACCTGAGCAGGGGCCAAGTGCGGCCATCAACAGCGCTGCGCTATTCGCCGAATTGGTACCGGTTTTTCCACCGGCAGCGACGATATAGGCCTGCTGTAGGGCAGGGCACGCTGTTTCAGTGCCGGAGAACGCAAAGTTGCCACTGCTGTTCGTAGTGGTCGTACCAAGCACCTCTCCTGCCTGGCCATAGCCGTAATTGTTGGAAGAGGAGGGAGACGAAACTGTCGATGTTGCATAGAGGGTAACAGTCGCACCACTAACCGGGTTTGGACCCCCATGCACTGTTCCATGTAGTCCCTGCACAGCGGTGTCCGTGCCAAGGCCCTGGGTAAAGTTGCCAGTAGCGCCACAACCGGCCAGGCTCGTAACGCAAAATGCCGACGCCAACACCCAGAATGAAGTCTGGACGCATAGCCGAGAGTTTCTGATCTTCATATGCTCACCTGATTTCACAGATTGCTGCTACGAGCGAACCTAGTTCACTTCTGGAGCGAATTGAATCGCCGGGTGCAGCGCGAGCAAATAATATACATACAAATCGATTTTGTACAGAATTAATTTTCCTCAGCCCCGAGCAACGGCCTCTGGGGGGTTATCAGACCCCTTGGAGCCAGCGGCTGGTCAGTTGCTGGGGTCACCGGGGGTCCCGCCCGGGGTTCGATAGGGCCCTGGAGGGCCCTTCCATTGAAGATCGAGGTTTATGGCTTGCACGCCGCCGGCGCTCTCGTAAAACATAAACGCGATTGCGCTGCCGTCAATCCTGAAAGCGTTGATTTCAGAGACTCCTCACGGTCATCTGCGGGCCGACGGAACGCCGTAGTGAAAGCCGGCGCAGGGATGGCGAAGATTTAGAGCCTGTTATTAACTTTCGCGCGCGCAGGCGTTGTGGGCCGAAATCGCGCCAGACGAGGCGGAGCGCGAAGGCTGTGGCGGGTCCACCGCCTAGGACGACAACAAAGGATCGACCGATTTGCGCCAAAACCCGTCGGGCTGGGGCCAATTTCCCTCATTTCGGCGTCGCTCGTCGCTAGCAGGCGCCCGCGGTATGCGTCGCTCCCCTCTCCTCGAACTCGGCAATTCTCGCCCCCGGCGCCGCCCGCGGGAAAGTTAATAACAAGCTCAAGCGAGTAAATAGCACCCTTACCCCTGCAGTTTCTCGTAGCTTGGCTGCGCTTCCGATGATCCGAAGGACAGGGCGCTCAACCGAAACCGCAAAGTGATTGGAGAACCGTCGTCAGGCGTCGAGGCGATTCGAAAGAACCCGGAGATACCACGGCCTCTCCCGAAGGAGAGGCCGCGGCAGGTCCGGACACAATTTGCTGATTACGGATTCACGGTGACCTGGAGCTTGATCTGTTGGGTGACGGTGCCGCTGGCAGCGGTGACGACCACAGTGGAGGTGGTGGGCGCTGCGCTGCTGCTGCTGTTGCAACCGGTAAGCTGCGCGACTCCGATTGCGCTAGCGATCAGAACAAGAGTCACGACAAGCGCACGCCGCTTCT
This sequence comes from Occallatibacter sp., assembly GCA_049517515.1. Lineage (GTDB taxonomy): Bacteria > Acidobacteriota > Terriglobia > Terriglobales > Acidobacteriaceae > Telmatobacter. The sequence continues at coordinate 54,626 of JBEKSA010000016.1, read as the reverse complement.
TCCATCCCAGGAAGCAGACAGCGATCGCGAACGTGGCTCCCTCGGGAAGGAACGGGTTAGAACGGTGTTGGAGAGCGGCGCTGCTGCTCGCGGTTAACGTCAGAGCGGTAGAAGCGCTCTGGCCGTTCGTCGGCGTCACCGTTGCCGGGTTGAAGCTGCAAGTGAGGGTCGATGGCACGGTCGAGCAGGTGAACGTAGTGGCGGAGTTAAACCCGTACTGAGGCGTTACGGTAATGTCGACGATGCCGGGTGAGCCTGGCGAGACAGTTACTGTCGCCGGAGCGACCGAAGCGGTGAAGTTCGCGGCCGCATTAGACACAGTGTAGGTTGCGGTTGCAACCGAGCTGAGCGCATACCCGGGCGCGATCGCGATCGCATTGACGGTTGCAGAGCCGGGAGCCGTGAAGGTAAAGGGCGCTGTGTACGGGGTCGATGACAGGGTCGGAGTGCTGCCGTCGGTTGTGTAGTAGATGGCGGCGCCGGCTAGCGTGTCCGTGATGGATACGACGTTCAGGTTGCCGCTGGTGTACATCGTGGTACCGTTCGCCGGGCTGATCACCGGAGTCGTGGCCGCGCTCACCGGAACGACGGTGAGGAACGCCTGGACCTGGGTCGCCGGCGCGTAGGTGGGAGTCGTGCTGCCGGTAGCGACGGCAGTGGCAGCCTGGTTGGCGTCAATCACGAGCGTACCCAGACCGGTTGCGGTCAACACGCCGCTGGTGCTGATCGATCCGGTGCCGGTGCTCGACGCGTCAATGGTGTAGGTGACCGGATTGCGCGAAGCGCCGCCGGTTGCAGCCAGAGTCAACGAGGAGCCATAGACAATGGTTGCAGGAGCGGTTGCCAACGTGCCGGATGGCGAGGTGAAGACGATGTTTTGAGGGGCCGATTTGACCGCGACTTGCGCAGTCAGCGTGCCTGCCGCGTAGCCGGGGCTTGCGGCCTGGCTCACTGTCAGAAGGATCGTACCGGTGCCGGTAATCGTTAAAGTCTGGGGTGGAAAACATGCTGGACCGGTGGTGCCGCCTTCGCCGCTGACAGTGCCGGGACCGGACAAGAGAGTGAAGCAAACCGGCGCGGCACCGGAGGTCATGTTGGAGCTGACTGCGCAGAGTGGAATCGGGGTTGTGGTGTAAGGCGTCGAGGTCGGAGTGCAGTTGGTGATTTTTTGCGTCAACGCACTGACCGTGAAGGTAATCACAACCTTTGGCGCAGGCTGGTAGACGGAGTTGCCCGCCTGGTTCGCGTTGATGGTGCAGGTGCCGTTGGAGACGAAGGTAACTACCCCTGTGCTCGCCCCGGTGCACACGCTGGTGGTGGTCGAAGTGAAGGCGACCGGCAGACCCGAGGTCGCGGTCGCGGCCAGGGCGATTGGCGGAACGCCAAAGTTGACCTTCGACGAAAGCGGTGCGGGTGAGGTGACGCTGATGGTCTGCGCGATCGCGGCCACGCCGGATACCGCGAAAGTTCCGTTGTCGCCATCGGCGGCATTGGTCGCGGTCATGGTCGTGCTATAAGGACCCGCTTCCGAGGCGCTGGGCTTAAAGGTGATGGTCACCGGGAAGCTCGAGCCGTTATCAAACGGCAACGTGCTGCAGGTTGAGCCGGTGGTTTCGACGCCGGTGAAGCCGTAATTGGTCGAGTTCTCGGCGAGAGTCAGATTGGACTGCGCGGAGCAGGCGGCGCCGGCGTCGACCGCCGAAACATTGCTAACCGACCCCGCACTTGCCGACCACGACTGGGCAGTGTCCACAACCGAGCCAACCGCCAGGAAGCCGGCTGTGTCATTTTGGGCTGTCGGGTTGGTGTTCACAAAATAGAAGTTGCCTTTGCCATCCGGCACAATGGTCTTCACGCCGTAGCCGGAGATGGGGATGACGGGAGGATTGCCTGCGAGTGCGCTCCCGTTGTTGGCGATTTCGAACACGCCGTCGGATTCGGTGCCAAAGTAGACATTGCCCGCCGCATCGACGGCGACTGTCGTGATCGCATCGGTGCACGGAGTGCCAGTTGAAGGAGCCGCACACGCCGGTGTCAGCGTTGCGAGCAGCGTCGGAGTGTTCCAGGTTTGGGTTGAGGAGTTGTACGTCACCTGATACAGGTGGGAAGAGGTGCTGTATCCGTTTGTCGTTCCCGAACTCGAAATGAACGAGTCAGTGAAGTACACGTTGTCGTTTTGATCGACGGCGATGGCGCCGGTGTATAGCTGGCCGCCGGAACCGGCAGGCTCAACGAAGATCTGGACCGGCGCAGGCGTCGCGCCTCCGGTTGGGTAGAGGCAGGCCGTGTTGCACTCGAAGACTGAGTACGGAGCGCTGGAGGTGCCGGAACCGGCATTTCCGTCGGTGGTGAAAAACAAGTTGTGCTGACTGTCGACCGCGAGACTGGCCACGTTAAAGCCGTAATTCCCGTTGCCGAGGTTGATCTGGCAGATTCCCGCAGTGTCAGGCAACTGGCCGATGCCGGCGCAGACCGGTGGAGGCGTGCCAGTTGAGCCGGAGCCGCTTCCCAAGAATGAACAAGTGCTGCTATCCGGACAGACCGAATTGATCGGCCCGTAGGTTCCCACCCCGTAGACCCCATTGGCGGTGGTGTTCATGGGAATCTTATAAACAACGTTGCTGGACTCGCCCGAAATGTAGAGGTTGTTGTTTCTATCGATGGCGATGCCGCCGGGGCCGATGTCACTTTCGCCAATGACAGTCATCACCGCGTTTTGGTTTGTGAATTGCTCTACGAAACCTCCGGTAGAGGTGCCGGCTACGAAGACGCCGTAGGAATTGGCGGCTGCGGAATGGCCGCCGGGAGACGCGGGCCCCCAGTTGCCACCGCTCGTGGCGACCGTGGTGTTACCGAAGGTGGCAGCGCTGTTGGTCTCGTTCGCTCCCCAGAATTGCTGGCTGACGACGATGGAGGTTTGTGCGTCTGCGATCGCAGACGCAAACAGCAGGATAGCCAGCATCGACAGCAGGGCAACGCAGGTTTCCCGCGCCGAGTACCCCTTGAGTCTGTCTAATTTCGTAAGCATCACAATGCCTCCGGGTATAAACCGTTAGTTATTGGAACAGCCCTTGCGTTCAACGCCGTATTTTAAAACCTTGCGGACAACTCCGCCATCTCCGGTCAAGCGATTCTGCTTCATGCATCGATGGTTTGAGCGCCCCATTTACGCTCGCGCTGAGTGTCCTGCTAAAGCGTCATGTATGAACTGTCGTTTGTTGCGCGCTCCGGCCCAGCCCCCCGTGCGCTGGCGGGGAGGGCTCAAAATGCGAGAACCAAGGAGGCAAAACGGAGTGCGGCGCCGTACGCTCCTGTATAACCCCATGCGAGCTGCCGCAACCGGTGCGGCCGCCGGTGAACCGGTGCGGAGGCACGCTAAATCCCAACCCAAAGCCATCCCCGATATCGCCTTCATTGCGCCTGCCCGAAGCACAATTCGATTCCGAGTGCCCCGGACGCCGCGTGCGAACAGATGCTCTGAAAAATGCAGAATCATTCTCGTTCCACCAGTTATGGTTGTCAAGAAGATTTATGTCGGGGCTTGAAATAGCGAGGAGCCGCGAGTAAATCGCTTAGGTCGACGAACCGTAACGGCCGGAGTCAAAGCAGGATAGACCGGCGCGGTACCCCGCAGGCTCGCTGCGGAGGAGATTCGTTCGCGCTCTTCCGGCCCGGCTCCCGTTTCTCCGCCCCGGTCGCCGGGGCGCGTTGATGAGGCGCGGCCGGGGCATCGGCGAATAATCGCCCTGCTTCGGATACAGATCGGCTTATCGCGGGCCGCGCAGCCAACCCGCCGCAGAAGATTGTCTGAACTGCCCCGAATTCCCAGAAGACCGCATTCCACGATGTGGTCAGCCCGCGGGTTGGTGCAAGACCATTTGGCTCAAAAAACGGCTACATATTCGTAAATCAATTTATTCGTGGGTCACAGCCGTTTTTCGTTGTGAGGTTTATTTGAAAAATGTCCTTGACCGTGATCGCTTGCATGGCACATAATTTCAAACCGAATTAGCTCATCGATTTTTAGGGAACTGGATCGTTCGCAACCGCGTGGTGCGATAGTTCGTGGACGGTGTGATCGATCATCTATTTGATTCCGAATCTCGCACAGCTTGGCAGCCGATGGGGGGGTTGTTCCGATGACGCGTTTTCCTGAATTCAGGCCGGCGTTCGCATGTTTGGGTTTGCTGATCGCGGCCCTGCTGTTATGGCAACCGCCCGCTTTGGCGCAAGGGACCACGGGCACTGTGTCCGGCGTGGTGCAGGACAAGACGGGCGCAGTGATCCCCGGTGCCTCGGTCTTGGTGACGAACTTGGACAATAACTCCGAGCGCAAGACGGTGAGCAACGGCACCGGTGAGTTTTCCGTGCCCGGGATCACGGCGGGCCTCAGGTACCAGGTGCGGGTGGAAATGCCGGGCTTTTCGCCCTGGCAGTCGCAACCGTTCCCGCTGCGGCCCGGGGACCAGATCAGCTTCACCGATATCCGCATGCAGCTGGAGACGGCCACTGCCTCGGTGACCGTGGAATCCTCCGACAACCAGACGCTCAAGCCTCTGGATACGCCGGAGCGCAGCGATGTGATTACGGCCAAGGATCTGAATACGCTGGCCATCGAGGGCCGCGACGCGACGGAGCTGATCGGAATGCTGCCGGGGTTCGCCATGGTCAGCAACCAGGTCAACAACCAGGGACCGAACACCGCGGTGGTGGGCATGAGCGGTCCTACCGGCTCCTATTCCGCCAATGGGGCCGGCCCTACCGGACTGGCGACCATTCTCGACGGCGTCTCCATCACGGATATCGCCAACAATACCGGCACCGTGCAAATGATCAATCAGGAAATGATTCAGGAGATCAAGGCCACCACGTCGACCTTCAGCGCCGAATTCGCGAAGGGGCCCGCGGTGCTAAGCGCCAATACCAAGGCCGGCGGCACCTCATATCACGGCGACGCATACATGTATTTCCGCGACACCGTGCTGAACTCCAACGACTGGTACAACAATTATCTTCAGCAGTCACGCCCCCCCGGAACCTTTTATTATCCCGGCGGGCAGTTTGGCGGTCCACTGCCGATTCCTTGGACCCGATTCGGACCGCACAACAAGAAGCTCTTCTTCTTTGCGGGTTACGAGTATTACAACCAGAATTACTCACCAGAGACACTTGGCTCGTGGGTTCCAACCATGTCCGAGCGCCAGGGCGACTTCAGCCAGCAGTCGCTGAACTCCGAGTTGTGCGGCGCGCGTCCCGACGGTAAACAGAATCTGAATGCAGTCCAGCCCTTGTGTTATACGGAGAACTACCTGCCGAACGGCCCTGCCGTCGCGAACGGCAACGTAGCTCAATATGGCGACCATAACGGCGGCATCGCGCTGGTCAACTGGCTGCCGCTGCCCAATGCGGATCCTTTTGTCAACCAGGAGGGTTACAACTACGTCCAGCCGGTCGTGCAGACACAAAACGGGTCGATATTTCATGCCCGGGTGGACTTCGACCTGAGCGACTACAACAAGTTTTATGCCACTTACGGCCGTCAGTCGCAAATCACCGATGAACCTGTCGCTTGGAATTATGTTCCCTTCTGGGCCATGGAATATCCAGGGGGCGTCACGGCGGGCGACATTTCGAACATCTTCTCCCTGCACTACACGCGGATCTTCGGCTCCAGCGTCACCAACGAGGCCATGGCTTCCATGTCCTTCATCAGCGACCCCGGCAATATGGGAAATCCCGAGGCGGTGAGCCGGGAATACATGAACGGCTACAACTGCTCGAATGCGACTCTACGCGCCACGGGGTCATGCGGCAATTCCGGCAACGGCAACTTCAACTACTTGGGGGAATACAAGGGCAACGGCGACTATTCGGTGCCCGGTCTGACGGACTATGGCGACTTGGGCTATCCCAACCTGGCCATGGCAGGCGGCTTCTACAACAATCAGGTCAGGATGAAGAAGGTGGTGCCGACGCTCGCCGATACGGTGAACTGGATCAAGGGGCAGCATAGCTTCGCATTTGGCTTTTATGCCGAACGGGGCATCTTGAACGGGGATGCGGATTATGCCTCGGCATTCCCCCAGGGCCAGTACGATTTCAACCCGGGCAATGGCTACTATGAGTACAACGGCAGTCCGGGGCAGCCATCCGCTAACGCCGAGTTCATACCCTGCGAGAGCCCCGATCCACAGGGCACCAGCCGCCTCTCGGGCGCCGCCGACTTCGGAGCCTGCATCAACCCTGTGGCCATGATGTACATGGGCTACGCGGACAGCTTTTCGCAGACCAACTTCTCGCCCATCGTCGACATGCAGTACACCACGCTGGCCGGGTTCGCAAACGATTCATGGAAGCTGAAACGGGTGACGCTGGTGCTCGGTGCACGTATCGAGCACCTCGGGCCATGGTTCGACCGCCACGGCAATGGCCTGGCCACATTCTCTCCCTCGATCTACGACAGCGAATGCTCAAGCGACGACGTGAGCCCGACCGGCCCCCCTGTTCTGCGCAACTGCCCCACCAGCACCTCGGCCATGCCGGGAATCACATGGCACTCTGCGAACGCATCCGTCGCCAACTCGGTGAGCCTACCGCCCAAGCTTTACTTCTCGCCGCGGCTCGGCGCCTCAATCGATCTCTTTGGGTCGGGCAAGACGGTGCTGCGCGGAGGATGGGGCATCTATCGCAACCAGGAGGCGTTTGGCCCTTATGCTTTGGCGGGCGCCACCGCGCAGGGGTACAGGACGAGCAACACCGTGGGACAGGAGAACTTTGCTCTGATTGATAACCAGACGCCGATCAACCCTCCCGATATAGACGTGGAAACGCTCAATCCCTCGGATAATGTGCGGCCCATCTATTACCAGTTCAACCTGACCTTCGACCAGAAGTTGATGTGGAATTCGCTCTTGGAGGTTGCCTTCGTCGGAAGCGAAAGCAAGAACCTGCCTACTTACAATTCGGGCGGCCTCACCGAGGGGTCCGCCCCGGGGGTCACCAATGCGGGGGTCGCTGGCTATAACGGCGCTTCGGATCTGAATGTGATTCCCTTGGGCACGTTTTTCGGCCCCACGTTCGCGACTGGCGAAATGCCTGCCAGTCTCTCTATTGGATGCAACTCCGCAACCCCCACCCTCGGCGGTCTGTGCACCCCAGAGACGGACTTCTTCCGGAAATATCCTTTTTACCAGCACATCTATTCGCTCGGTCACGACTTTTACGCGAACTACAACAGCCTGCAGGTCTCATGGAACAAGTCGGCGGGAATGGTGAGCTGGGGCGCCAATTACACCTTCTCCAAGGATCTGGCGACGGCCGCGTCTTTCAGCAACGCGCTCGCCGATCCCATCAATCTGCGCAACGATTACAATCCGGCCACATTCGATCGATCGCAGGTCTTCAACATTCATTACCTTGTCAATTTAGGAAAGCGCTTTAAGGGCGGCAATCGCCTGCTGTCCGCCGTCGCCAACGGTTGGCAGGTTTCCGGGATTTCCACTGTGGAGAGCGGTCCCGACCTGCCCTCGGAGCAGGGCGAAAACTTTGGGTTTGGGGGCGGAACGATTCAAATCACTCCGGTCTCGCTGGAAGAGCAGAGCGGGCCGACGCCTAGTACGTGCGAGATCACCTATGGCATCGCGCCGCCGGGCTATTGCGCGACCAACATCAACTCGGTCGTCTGGATGGGCAGTCCCGATTACGAGCTGATGCCGACCGTGACCGGCAACCCCAAGGCACACCTCGGGAATCATCAGTTCATCAATCCAACGGCGTTCGGAGTTCCGCTGCCCGGAGGCCCCGCGACGGGCCAGAATGCCTCAAAAAACCCCACCGGACAGGGGCAATATCGCCTCCCGTATATTCACGGTCCGGCATTCTTGAACAATAATCTGTCGCTATTTAAGGACTTCCCGGTGGGAGAAGGCAGGGCTCTGGAATTCAGGGCTTCCGCCTTCAATTTCCTCAATCATCCTCTGGTCTCTTTCAACAACGGCGACCCCTCGAATCTGGAGTTGGGCAATCTGCTGGACGCAGTTCCGGGACAAGCCCTTACAAATTCGGAACTAGGATACAAGAACTTCGGGATCGCGAATATTAAGTATGGATCGCGCCTCATGGAGCTGAGTGGGAAGTTTACGTTTTAACGAATCGCCCCGCCGGACCGGCGTGCTCAATGCCGGGTGGCCGTGGAAGGTATGGATCGGCGGCAGAAAATCTGCCGGCCAGACGGGGAAAGCGCGAGGGCGGCCGGTGCGGCTGACCTCAAAATGCGAGCAGGCGAGAACGCCTCTCGCGGAGGATTATGCAATGAGATTGTCGGAGAGGGTTGTCATGGCCATCGGAATTCTAGCGGACTTTCGCTGGCTGACGCGTGCCGGGGTTTGCTTGCTCGCAGGAATGCTGACATTTTGCGCAGTCGCAGTGGGGCAGGCTCCGCTGGTGAGCGTGGGTTCGGTGGTTCCCATTCCTTACAACGCCAACATGAACCAGATTTACAAGATCCTCTTTTACAAGGGGAATGTCCTGGCGCTCGACGCCGGAGCCGATGTGCTCTATCAGTTGCAGCCTGGCGCAACATCATGGCAAAACATAAGCGGACCAGCACGAAACTCGGGTTGCCTCGGGGGCGGCTACAACTCCCAAAGCATGGCCATCGATGCCGTGGGCAACCTCTACATTTCCGTTACGAATCACCCCACCGCGTACCCGTCCGCCCTCTTCTGGCGGTTTCCTTACGATCCGCAAAAGAACACGTGGGATGCTTCGTGCACCGCCGCCTACGCCTGGGGCGGCAACATCGTCGACCCGAACAGCACACCACCCGTCACCCTCGTGTCTGAGACGGGGCAGGGCACGGTGGACGTTCAGTTTGAAAACAGCAAGGCGATGGACGGCAGCGGAACGTTGTACTTTGGAGCCACTCAGAATCAGATCTACTCGGTCACGGTAGATGCACAAGGCAATTCGGACCTTTCGACCATCACCGCGACGTCCATTATCAACACAACGTCAGGAGGCGGGGTACATATGGCGGTCGATGCGGTGGGTAACATCTACTTCGTCGAAGGCCACGCCATAAACGCCACGAACGGGGTTCGCCCCCCCGGCACCACCGGCATCTGGTTCGTCCCCGCGGGCGTGACCGGCATCACGGGATCGGCAGGGACGGCGGAGCAAACACTGCAAAATAACGGCTGGAGGGTCGACAATCTCCAGGAGAGTAGTACAAGTCCTGTTGTGTATGCCGGGGTGACCCTCGACGCCGCCGGCAACCTCTATATGACCTCTGAAGTCAACAGTGGCTACGCCGAAACCTTTGCCGGGGTATGGGAGATTCCGAATGTTTGCGGGAAGTCTCCGTCGGCGTCGAATGTCAACACCTGCATGGACGATAGCGACATTGAGCTGCTGGCTCCAATTAGCGCCAACCAACCGTTGGCGATCGATTCGCGAGGCTACTTATGGATCCCTACGTATCAACAGTACGCTCCGTCAGGAGAGGGGAACCAAATTGGCGTGTATTCAATTGTTGTGTTTGCTCCGGGCGTCCTTAACCTGAACTACTCGACCCCGCCCATCGGAGGCGCCTCGCCGACGGGGACAGCAGGGCCAGCAGGGAATCTGTACGTGAGTTTCAACGGGACGTATCAGCCGAGCGCTTTTAAGTTCTCTTCCGCTACGGGCAACGCGTCGGAATTCGGATTGACACCGACGAATCCGCTGCCAAATCCTTCGGCCACCACTCCCACGGTTCCGTGCAACAGTACAACAGGGAATGTTGGCGGAGCTTTCAACACGTATTCGTTGACGAATTCCTGCCTGTTATGGGTCACGCTGGATCCAACCGTCCCCGGCCCCGTCTCCGGCGAGCTTACGATGTACGGCAACACGCCGGCGGCCTCGGGTACCGGGACGGTTCCCTACAACGTCAACGTCTATTTGAGCGGAACAGGGCAGGGGGCGGGGGTTGCAATGCTCGACTCGCCTCAGTTGAGTACCCTGGCCGCTCCCACCGCGCTTAACACTCCTGGGCAGGTGGCCTCCGACCTGATTGGCGACACCTGGGTCGCCGATCCCGGTGCAAAGCAGGTCCTTTATTTCCCTGCGGGTTCCTCCGGTGCATCGGGGCAGTCGATCGGGTCCGGACTCTCGGATCCCACCGGCGTTGCTGTGGACGGAACGGGCGATATCTATATCGCCGACTGGAATTCGAGCAAGAACCTGGGCACGGTGTACGAAATTCCCTGGGTTCCCAACTCGACGTCCAAGGCAGGCGGTGCGTACGGTAGCCAGATTGCCTTGAGCACCAAGGCCATGGCTCTCGGCAGCAATCTCAATCTTGCAGTCGACGGCACCGGCGATGTGTATGTCGCAGATCCCGATCATGCCCGCGTGGTAAAGATTCCCACTCCTGCTCAGGCCTTCCTGGTCGTCAACCCCGAAGTTGCCGGCGACACCACCGCCCAAGCCACCGTCACCGTCGGCTCCGGATTCACCGCGCCTTCGGCGGTCGCGGTTGACTCTTCCGGCGACGTGTTCGTTGCCGATGGCACGAGCTTGTATGAAGTCTCAAAGTTTCCGTTCAATGCGCAGACTGACATCACGGACGCCCTGCCTGCTCCCGTTACTGGCTTGGCGACCGATGCCTCTGGGTCGGTGATTGCGGCGCTCAACAACGAAGGTCTGTATCGCATCCCTTTCTTCGTCACCGAAGGTGTCGGCGCTTTTAGCGTGAACAGCGCCAGTCTAATTGACACCTCCGTCAGTGTGCCTGGCAGCTCGGCCGGCACCCCTCCCTTAAGCTCCTACAATGTCTATACCACCAACATCACAAATCCCAATGGCGTGGCCTTGGATCAGCAGGGAAATATTTATGTCACCGATATCGATCCGACGAACGGCCCGAACCTCTACCAGTTGAACGTCAAGGGATTCGTAAACTACGGCGTTGGCCTTGCTCCTCAGGTCGCCGACGAGCAGGACCTCGATCTGTTCAATATCGGCAACGAGCCCTTGAGCTTGACGCCCAATTCATATTCGTTTAGCGGGCCGGACCTCACCGATTACTCCCTGACTGCGCCGAGCGGAGGCACGGAGTGCGATACCACGGGCGTCGCAACCGTGGCTGCCGGCGGTTCCTGCTCATTGGGGCCGACTTTCACGCCGCCGGCGCTGGCGAAAGATGACCTCACTCCCACTCTCTATGCAGGCGATAGCCTGTCGGTTCCAACCAACGCAAGCAACATCGGGGTAGGCGGCAAGGCCACCGCGACTTTGCAGGCTGCCTCAGTCAACGGCCTTGAGAACACAACAACGACAGTTCAAGTTAACCTTACTGCCGCGACCTATCCGGGGAGCGCAACGGTAACAGTAAACATAGCTCCGGACGCAGCTGCCTCTGGCAGCAACGTCTACTCCCTCCCCTATGCGCCCACGGGGACGGTCGTACTGACCCTGAGTTGCGCCTCGAAGGGCTGCACGCAGGCTTCGATCGTGGAAACAGGGACGGCGACGCAGGTCAGCAGTAGCGGTCAACCCACTTCCGTTACGTTTAGCAACCTGCCGACCCTCGACGGCGGCGCCTACAATGTGACGGCCGTATACCAGGGAAGCGTCCTCAACCTGATGGCAAAGTCAACGGGCAACGCGAACTTTACCATACTTACGGCAACACCGGTCATCACCCTTTCCCAGCCCGTGAACGTTAGCCCGAATAAAACAAACGGGGTGTACTATCTGCAGCTGGGCATACCAAACACGCTCGTGGCCAACGTGTCCTCGGCGGTCGGGACCCCCACCGGCACCGTCACCTTAATCGATGCAACGCAGGGGAACTTGGGCGCCGCGACCTACACCTCGGGCCAGAATTGGACATTCACCACAGGCAACCTGATTGCGGCCTCCTACAGTCTCATCGCCTCCTACGCCGGGGATGAAAACTTTTCCCCGGTTTCCACTACGGTGCCTGTGACTTTCCAGATCATACCTCCGAGCGTGCTGATCACGGCCAGTCCGGCTTCGGTGACAACCGCGGCCGGAACGCCGGTGGCGTCCACCATTACCCTCCAGTCGCTGGTCGGGTTCTCGGCGCCCGCCGGGGCCAACATCACCTGCGAGGTCACTCCGACGGATACGGTCCCGTCTTATTCGGAATGCACGTTCAACGTCCCACAGCCCACTATCTGTGCGCCGACCGCCACGAAAAATACCTGCCAACCGTCGACGACCGTGCTCACGCTCAGTACCAATATCCCCGTCAACCTCCCCGCCAGTGCGCGCAATGTTCCGCCGGGGCGATCGCATTCATCTCCATTCATTCTGGCAGGCGTTTTCGGCCTGGGGCTGTTGGGATTGGCTCTGCGCAGGAGAGCCATCTTCAATCGCTACCTGCTTAACCTCGTCTGCTTGGCGTTGTTCTTTGCTGGGACGGTGATGGGCATAACGAGTTGTACCAACTCTGGCTACACCCATACGCCGCCGGTCCCTCACTACACGACTAAAAGCGGCAGCTACAACATCAGCATCCAGGTCACGAATACTGCGACGGGCGCGGTGGAATCGCTGCCCTTCACGCTGGGGGTCACCATTCAGTAATCCGGGGTTGTTCCGGAGCAGCCGGTTTCCTTCAGGGCGGGCAGTTGGCCTCAAGAAACCGCAGAATTCAGGTTTATTTATGCCGCGGATTCAATCATCGGACAAGGTTGGTATGAGTTTTCCAGGGAGACACATCATGTTCAACAAGTCATTCGTGTCGCTGTGCCGGTTCTCCGGATTTATGCTGACGGTCGTGCTCCTGGCCGCATGCCTCTCTGCGGGAGCCCAGGCGCAGACCGCGCCGGCTGCAATCGCCAGTTTCGCCGCCGGGGTGAACCATACTAATGCCGCCACCTCCAGCACCATCGGGAATCTGGGCACCATTGCGAATCTCGCTACCGATAGCTTTGGGGACGTGCTTGCGGTGGACGCCAAGAACGGGGCGCTGTATGAGTTTCCTGCCGGCGGTGGAGAGGCGAGAGTACTCGTTGCGGCAGGTGGACTGGCCAGTACCCCCGTCAACGTCACAGTCTCCAGCGCGATTGTCACTCCTGGAATCGCCATCGACTCTGCGAACAACCTATATATCGAGGGCGGCTCCTGCGTCCTGATGTACCCCTACGATTCGTCGACCAATACTTGGGATGCGTTGGCCGCGCTGAATTCGGGCGCCACTTCCGCAGCCGCGTGCGGAGGGCCATCCACCTTCTACAATTTCGGAACCACAACGCAGCCCTGGGGAATTGCCATTAACACAAGCTCAAGCTCTCCGAGCCTTGTGGTCGGGACCAGCCCGGCCGGCGCCTCTGCCGGCAGCAGCATTGTCAGCATCCCGGTCACTGGTGCCTGGGTTGCCCCGGTTGCCGGGACGCCAACTACGATCGTTTCGGGCATGGCGGGAGCGCCGATTTCGGTTACTCAAGACCCATCTGGCAACATCTATTTCGTCGAGGACGGTACAGGTGCCCTATCTGGCGCTTACGAGATACCCGCCTTGCAAACCGGGCTGAAGTCGGATTCCGGACTTGCCCGAATCGATCCTTCACTGCTTCAAGTGACGGGGGTCGCTGCCGATAGCCTCGGCAACATCTATATCAGCGACAACGACAGCACAAACAACGTGGGCGTATTTGTGCTTCCCAAGGGGGCAAAATCTTCCAGCTCGGCCTTCCTGCTCACAACTGTGACCGCGCAGGGCGGAGTCGCATTCTCTGGCAACAATGGTCTGATTGTTCCAACCACCCAAACGCAATCGAACGGCTATGGCGACGTTGCCGAAGTCTCATTCAGCGCAGCGCAATTCGGCGCGTTAGGGGTAGGGGCAGCCCCAGCCTCGGAACAGGTGACCTTCACCTTCAACGCCAGCACAACCCCGGCGAAGATTGAAGTGCTCGAGGCCGGCAAGAGCACTCCCGACTTCACTGTCAACGCCGGCGCCAAAAGTACCTGCTTGTCGACCCAATTGCAGCCTCCGTACGCTGCCCAGACCAGTTGCCCGGTTTCTTTAAGCTTCGCCCCGTTAGCGGCGGGCAATGTCTCCGCCACGCTAGTCATGCTGGGCGCGAATAACACGCTGCTTGCTTCCATCCCCCTTGACGGAAGCGGGACAGGCGCTGCGGTGCAGGCTCTGCCCGCTGCGCAGTCGACCATCGGCGCCAGCGGCGGTCTCGTGAGTCCCAGCCAGATCGCCGTGGACGCAGCCGGCAACCTCTATGTTGCCGATCCCGGCCTCAAAGCAGTGGATATGTACCCCTCGGGCTCTGGATCAAGCACTGCAGGAACTTCTGTGGGCACCGGCCTGCAAGCTCCCACCGGCGTGGCAGTCGACGGAGCCGGCGATGTTTTCATTGCCGATAGCGGAAGCGTTTACGAAGTGCCGGAATCGCAAACCGGCGCCGGGTTGAACGCCAAGGGTCAGATAACGCTGAATACCGGTCTTACTCTTGGCTCCCAGGTTCAGTTGGCCGCCGACGGCCTTGGCGATCTCTTTATATCTGACATAAGCAAACAGAAAGTGTATGAACTCGAGAATTTCAGCACCGGCTCGAATACCAGCCTCCCCGGCGTGCTCAGCTCGCAAACCCTGACTCTCTCCGGAGCTGCATTCAGCACACCATCGGCCATCGCAGTGGATCCCTACAACAACCTCTTCGTGGTGGACGGCACCAGCGTGTATGAAGTCACGCCTGCCAACACCCAGACGGCGGTACTCACCGGTGTTAGCGGCATCACCACGCTGGCCGTCGATCCGTCGGGTTCCGTCTTGGTCACCGCAACCGGCGGCGCAGTTCGTATTCCTTACGTGAGCGGCGCGCTGAGCCCCGCGAATGAGACAACCGTGGCCACCGGCGTCACCAACCCCACCGCCGTGACCCTGGATTCTCTAGGCAATATCTACGTGGCAGACGGCACTGCGCTCGACGTGAACTTTAACAGCGCAAGCGCGGGTATTAATTTCGGAACATTAACTGCAGATCCGCCGGCCGCTGGCTCGTCGACGACGCAAACCGCGACCCTGCTGAACTTTGGCAACGCGGCGTTGAAGGTGACCGGCTACGACAGCGTGCTCAGCTATTTCCTGCCCACCAGCGCAGCAGTCGGCTATTCAGAAACCGATTTCACCGAGACAGCGGATACTTGCTCCGGAAACACGATTGCCGTCGACTCGACCTGCACTGCAACCATTACCTTCAGTCCCGTTCCCGGCGACGGAGGCAATCTGACTGATCAAGTTTTGGTTGAGGGCAACGTGTCCAATGCTCCTGTGGGAGTGGACGCCACCGGCGTGGCTCCAACGTTGGCCAGTGTCACGGTGACGGCGCCGACCAGCACCACCGGGAACGTTGAGAATGTTCCAGTTTCAGTGACCGTAACGCCCACTGTTTCCGGTAGTCCCACGCCCACGGGAACTGTCACCCTGACGGTGGTCTACGGCAAGAATGTGCCTATCACCTATCCGGCCCTGCCAACCAAGTACCAGCTCACGGTGCCGCTCCAAAATGGCGTGGCGACGTTCAATTCGGCTATTGCGACGGCACAAGGGATGCCCTTCGGGGGGTTGCCCATCGCAAACTACACATTCACGGCCCGCTACAATGGAGACACCGCGTATGCCTACGCGAATTCGAGCGCGTCAGCTGCCGTTTCGGTCGCCGACGCGGTGCCGACCGTGATCAATGAGCCCGTGATCGATGCTTCCCCGCTCAACACAGCTCCCACCAGCCCGGCACAATTGGAGCCTTACACGCTCCCCTGCACGTCGGGCCCTCCGGGCAACTGCACCACCAGCTATAGCTGGGGCCAGCCTGCAAGCAACCCCCCGGGTTACCTTGTTGTTGCGGCCAATGGTTGCCTCGGCTGCGTCGGCTCTTGGGGGAGTGACGGCACCGTCCCGCTATGGTCTTACACCTATCCTTTGATTGTGGCGTCGGCCAGCGGCGATCTCATGGTTGGCACGGCCGCCTATGAAGGCCAAGCGACTCCGGTTGGTGCGAACTTAGGCTCGGTGAACTATGCCGGGACGAACGGGTCCATCTGCGGCAGCGGAGCTGGCAGTCCATCCATCATCAACGTGGGGCAAATTAACGGCGTCGACATGGCGCAGTTTCCGGTTCAGTGCGCCCCCATCATCGGCATCAACGGAGCAGTTGTTCCGGTATTCATGGCCTTTTTCACCTTCACTCCGCAGTATTCCGGGGAATTCAGCGATCTGATCACGAGCGATACCAATCCGAACTACAAGAGCTCGACGGCAGCGCCCGTCAACATCTGGGGGGTGGCGCATCCCGTGGTGCAGATCAGCTCCAGCCCGGCAGCGCTCGTCGTGGCCCCCGGATCGTCGGTATCGGCCACGCTCACCCTCGCTTCGGTCCTGGGATATGGGTTTATGGACCGCGACAACGGACCAACCCAGATTCCAAACTATGCCATGCCGCTCGCCTTGCAGTGCCAGGGCCTGCCCGCGTACGCCTCGTGCTCGTTCACCTATCCGACTCCCAGTCCGTTGGACCGGCAAGCGACCGCCTATCCGGTGGGGGCCCTTGCAGCACCCTACAATACCGTGGCCTTTCCTGCCTTCGGTGGTTTGCTATGCCAAAACAGCACTGCGGCTGCACCGTTATATTGCGCCGTCGATGTCGGCCCTCCCCCTGGATTTGTGAAGGGGCTCGGGGTAAATCATGGTGGCGCTACGCCACCCTGTGATGCAAGCGATGGTTGCCTGGGGCCGGGTCAGGTCGTGATGACCATTAACACCAATGTGCCGTTGGGCACCGCGTCGAGCCTCAAAACATACCAGGGCGGCATCGCTTTCGCAAGCATCTTCGGGCTGGGCTTGCTTGGCCTGACTTTCCGTAGAAAGGTCAGTCGGTTTCGAAACCTGTTGATGGTCGCTTGCGCACTGCTCTGGGGCGGCACTCTTCTTGGAATAACTGCCTGCAATACCACGACCCTCGGCACAGAAAAGACCGGGATTACGCCGGCCGGGACCTATTGGGTTACGGTCACCGCGCGTCAGGCGGGGACTATGGTGATCCCGCCATTGATCTATAACAACTATACTGCGAGTCTCATCCCCGGGAACGGAGACCAGATGTCTCTGCCGTATACGATCAACGTAACGATCACCAATTAGCCAAAGTGCGGCGGCGGGAGCGCCGTCGAATGTTCGCAAGGAGAAGATGATCATGCGATTTCGTGGGGTGTGGTGGCTCATAGCTTCAGCTTTGGTGGTTGCAGGATGCGGCGGTAGCAGTACTTCGACAACGCCCCAAACGGCCTTGGCCGTTAATTCGGTCACGCCTGCGAGCGGGAGCACCGGCGTCGCCGTCACTTCGCCCGTCACGGCCACATTCAACGAGGTGATGAATGCGACGACGTTCAACTCCTCGACCTTCACGCTCAAGTCGGCGGGCGGGACCGCTGTAACTGGAAACGTCAGCTATAGCGCGGGCAGCTCCACGGCCGTTTTCACGCCGGCATCGCCGCTCGCCTATAACACCGTCTACACCGCCACCATCACGACAGGCGTCGAGAACCCCGCGGGAACCGCGCTTGGGGCGAACGATACCTGGTCCTTCACCACGGCGACCGGCCCGGCGCCGACGGTCACCGCAGTCACGCCCGGCAACGGGAGCACGGGCCTGGTAGCGGACACAACCGTCACGGCCACCTTCAGCGAGGCGATGAATGCGTCGACCATCACCGCTTCGACCTTTACGCTGACGCCGCAAGGCGGCGCTCCCGTGGGCGCAACGGTCAGCTATAACGCGACCACCTTCACCGCGACGCTCACGCCGAACGCACCACTGGCCGCTTACACGACGTACACGGCAGCGGTCACCACAGGAGTTGTGGGTGCGACGGGAAGCGCCATCGCCAATGTCAATTCATGGTCGTTCACTACGGCGCAAGGTCCGGTGCCGACAGTTACTGCGGTGACGCCCCCGAGCGGGAACACCGGCGTCCTCATCACTTCCACCGTCACGGCCACCTTCAGCGAGGCGATGGATCCGTTAACCGTCACCGGCTCGACCTTTACGCTGACGCCGCAAGGCGGCGCAGCCGTGACGGGGACTATCACCGCCGATCCCACCAACACGATCTTCACTCTTACTCCGACGGCGCCTCTCGCCTACAACACAACCTACACGGCGCTCATCACCACCGGAGTTGAGGCCGCCTCGCAGGTTCCGGAGGTTCCGCTGGCAGCTGACTACAGTTGGTCGTTCACCACTGCACTACCTCCGCCGGCGCAGGTCCTCTCAGTCACACCCGCCAACCTGAGCACGGGCATCCCCATCACCGGTCAAACTGTCACGGCCACATTTGCCGCTGCGATGAACGCGTCCACGATCAACCCTTCGACGTTTTCGCTGACCGGGCCCAGCGGCATCGTGGCGGGGCCTGTCACCTACAATGCGACCGCCCTGGCCGGCCCCACTGCCACTTTCACTCCGTCTGTCAGTTTCGCCAATGGCGCCACATACACCGCGACCATAGCCGCCAGCGTCACGGACTCACTGGGAGGTCCGCTCGGCACGCCTTACACGTGGAGCTTTACCACCGTAGCGGCCGGTGTGCCGACCGTCGCGTCAGTCACGCCCACGAGCGGCGCCACCAATGTGGACGCCGCTAACGCTCTCACGGCAAGCTTCAGCGAGCCGATGAACGCCGCGACCCTCACTACTTCCACCTTCACGCTGACGGCCACGGGCGGCTCCGCCGTCGCCGGAACCGTCACGTACAGCGGCGGCACAAATACAGCGACGTTCACGCCTTCGGTAGCCTTGGCCCCCAGCACTGCCTACACCGCGACCATTACCACGGGAGCGCAGGGCTCCACGGGCACCGCATTGGCCTCAAACTACGCGTGGACCTTCACAACTGGCGCCAGTCCGAGCGCGGTGGCAGTGAGTTTCGGAACCACGTATCAAACGATCCACGGCTTTGGCGGATCGACGGCGTGGCTCGGAACAATGCCCCCAAAGGCGGCCACGGCACTGTTCAGCCCAACCAGCGGCCTCAACCTCAGCATCCTGCGCGTGCGCATCGATCCCGAGGGCTCGGCAAGTGGTGGTGGCACCTATTTGGATCCATATGAAACCGGCGAGTGGGACCAGGAACTTGCCAACGGTAAGGAAGCCGTCGCCAACAACCCAAATGCGATCGTCTTTGCATCGCCGTGGTCGCCCCCGGCCGCCTGGAAGCTTAACGGTGGTAGCAGTGTCTCGGATGACGGCGAAACGTGGAATCAGTCATTCAACAGTTGCTCCGAGGGAACCGGCTACTGTGGCGGCTATCTTGATCCGAGCCACTATGCCGACTATGCCGCCTACCTGGAGGATTTTGTCACATATTTCAACACCAACGCCGGCTTCAACCTCTACGCGATCTCGATGCAGAATGAACCGGAAGAGAACGTCACGTACGAATCCTGCGTCTGGACGCCCGAGGAGATGGATACCTGGGTAGCAAACAACGCCTCCACAATCACCTCGGACCCGTATTCCACCAAACTCATCATGCCGGAGTCGGACGTCTTCAATCCGGTTGATGCCGCAGCGACTCTCAACGACCCGAATGCGGAGGGCCGCGTAAGCATTATCGGAGGCCACATTTACGGCGGTCCTCCGACGGCACCCTATTCCGTTCCCGCCGGAGATACACCGAAGGAAATCTGGATGACCGAGTTCGGCCCATTGAGCTCGGCACAACTGACTTTCGCTCAAGCCTTGGTGCCCTACGCCATAGACATCCATGACTCCCTGGTTAACGGCCAATACAATGCCTATGTCTGGTGGGGAGCTTTCGGCTACACCACCGGCAGTTGTTCAACCAACGCCGGCACCTGCGGCCTGGTCGACTACAGCGGAAATGTGACGGTGACGGGCGACGTAATGGGTCAGTACTCGAAGTTCATCCAGCCAGGCTACTTACGCGCGGAGGCCACGGCCAGCCCGACGGCAGGCGTCTACGTCTCGGCATACACCGGGACGGTCAGCGGTACCCGGCACTACGTGATCGTGGCCACCAACACCAGCACGACCGTGCAGAACATTAACTTCACGTTAAGCGACGCCCCCACGACGATTTCCTCGATGACGCCTACCCAGAGCACTTCCGCTGCCGGATTGGTGCCAGAGTCGGCGGTCACGGTCACGGGCGGGCAGTTCTACTACTCCTTGCCCGCACAGAGCATCGTCACGTTTGTCCAGTAGGGCGCTGGGGAGCGGCGCGCTTTTATGGCGGTTTCAGGGTCGCTGTACCGAAGACTTCGTACAGCGATCCTGGCTGCCATCGCATTCCGTTGGCGTCCTGCTTGCGTGGTCGATCCCATAGGCCTGGAGAGGATGGGCAATAAGAATGACTCGGTTTTGCCTGCTCCGGTTCCTGCTGTTACCACAATCGACGGTTTTCCACTCTGAAGCGTTTGGCTCGCTGCGCGGATCGACATTGACTGGTGCTCGAAGAGAAGTCGTCCAGCCGGGAATTTGTGGTTAACGTCGAGGTACTTTGCAAGGTCTTCTGGAAACAGCCCACTCTTCGCGAGCGAATTCAGGGAATCGTTGCTCTGCCTGCTTGGGAACGCACCTTGAATCCAAACATCGCTGACGAGGCCGCCATCTCTGCCAGGGCCTGGAGTGCCCGGCCCTTTTGTACCAGTTGGAGTGAGAGAAACTGGAATGAAAGGAGCCTGGAATGGCACGAGGCAGGAAGCAGACACCGGAGCAGATTGGTAAGCGTCCCGATCTCCCCTCTTGACCAAGTTGAGGAGTCATCTCATGAAGTGCCCACTACCTTTTTGGTGGACACCTGATGAGTGTGTCTAAGCGGCCTGGGAGGATTGGGTCTGTATAGACAGGGCGAGGTTCCAGGGCAGCAGTTCCTCGATGCGGCTGATGGGATGGTCGGCGATCTGGGCGAGCACGGTGCGGAGATAGAACTCCGGATCGAGGCCGTTCAGCCGTGCCGATCCGATCAGGCTGTACATGGCGGCGGCCCGTTCTCCACCGCAATCGGAACCCGCAAATAAATAGTTCTTCCGTCCAAGAGCCACGGCCCGCAGAGCTCGCTCGGCCGCGCTGTTGTCGATCTCCAACAATCCGTCTTCGGTATATCGCGTAAGGGCACGCCAGCGCGAGAGCGCGTATCGAATCGCAGCCGCGGTTTCGCTCTTCGCTGACAGCGAATGAAGTGCCTTCTCCATCCATTTACGCAGATCCTCAAGCAGTGGTCTTGCTCGCGCCTGACGAACGCTCAGCCTTAGATCGGCGGGCTTGCCGCGCACTTCGTCTTCAATCGCGTAGAGAGCACCGATCCTGGCCAGAGCCTCGGTGGTTGTGGGTGATGCGTAAATGACATGGATCTCGTGGAACTTGCGGCGTGCATGCGCCCAGCAAGCGACTTCATAAATGGCGCCATCGCCGTACAGATGATGGAACCCTGCATAGGCGTCCGCCTGAAGGCCGCCCCTGAAGTTCTTCAGATGCTGCCGCGGATGCTCGCCTTTGCGATCCTCCGAGTACGCGAACCAGACAGCGGGCGCGGTATCTTCACCGGCGGGCCGGTCGTCACGCACGTAGGTCCAGAGACGTCCAGTCTTGGTCTTGCCACTGCCAGGCGCAAGCACCGGCATCGGTGTATCGTCGGCGTGAAGCTTGGCTCCTGCGAGCACATGCTTCTGAATCGCATCGATCAACGGAGCCAGTAACTCACTGGCTCCGCCTACCCAGCCGGCCAGCGTGGAGCGCTCAATCTCAACTCCCTGGCGGGCGTAAATCTCCGACTGTCGATAGAGGGGCAAGTGATCTGCGAATTTCGAAACCAGCACGTGGGCCAGCAGCCCTGGTCCGGCAAGGCCACGCTCAATCGGACGGGATGGCGCGGGCGCTTCCACCACGTGCTCACAGCCACTGCAGGCGAACTTCGGCCGCACGTGGCGAATGACCTTGAAGCTGTCGGGGATGTATTCCAGTTGTTCGGAGACATCTTCGCCGAACTGGCGCAACTGGCCGCCGCAGTCGGGGCAGCAGTCACCGTGAAAAGCGTGGCTGACAACTTCCCGCGGCAGATGCTCGGGCAGCGGCTTGCGCCGGGATCTCGTCTTAGGTTCCGCAGCCGGCAGCACTCGCTCCACGGCGGCTTCCATCTCGGCCTGCGAGGACTCCAGCTCTTCCAGATGAAGTTCGAGCTGCTCAAGCTGAATAACGATCTTCTCGCTCTTGATGCCGAACACCCTGCGCCGCAGCTTCTCGATGACCAGCTTCAGATGCTCGATCTGCTCGCTGCTGGAACGCCGCAGTTCCGCGAGCTCGTCTGAAAGCGTCTGGCGCTGTTGTGCGATCTCCGCATCCCTGGATGCAATCTCGGCTTCCCGGATTGCGATCGCCGCATCCCTGGCTGCGATCTCGGCTCTCTGGGCGGCGATCTCAACTCGATGTCGAATGGCCAGCGCCTTCAACGCTTCCACATTAAGCGAATCGAGATCGGGGAGCGATGCGCAATCCATGAACGCAGTATGCCATGAAGATGCGAGGAAAACTGGTACGAAACCCGCATGAATACAGGGGAATCACACTTGTCACTCACACTGCGAGCTGCGGCGCCCAGGTGCGCTCAGGTCTCCGCCAATCAATGCCTTCCAGAAGCATCGACAACTGCGCTCGCGTCAGTGAAACCGTTCCTTCCGTGGCCTGTGGCCAGACGAACCGTCCTCGCTCCAGACGCTTGGCGAACAGACACAAACCGTCACCATCGAACCAGAGAATCTTAATCGGGTCGCCCCTGCGCCCGCGAAAGACAAACACGTGGCCGGAATACGGCTGCTGTTCGAGAACCGTCTGCACCTTGGCACTCAGACCATGAAAGCCGCGACGCATGTCGGTGACACCGGCAGCGATCCAGATCCTCGTTCCTGCGCGGAACTCGATCACTTGCGTAAGCTCTCCAGCACCGTGCGCAGCACCACCGCATCGGCCCTGCCTTCCACACTGATCAAGGCCCGCCCCGGCAGTTCGATGTGAATCGCGCCGCCAGATGTAGGCTGTTCCTTCGCGCCAATCTCTCCTGTATCGCTGGCCGCTTCACAAGCAGCTGACAACGTGACGGGAAGGAGTGCCGTAGATGCCGCCGCGGGCTCGCTCAGCTCGCCCCGCTTCGGTGCGCGACGCCACTTAAACACCTGGTTCGCGTTCACCCCGTGCGCACGAGCCACCAGCGCCACACTCGCACCGGGCTCCAATGTCTGCTCGGCTATGCGCCGCTTCTCCGATACCGTCCGCCACCGGCGGACCGGCCGTACCCTACCTGCTTCCTCTCCAACACCCATGACGGCATAGTCCGACTCGCACCCAACCCCATGCCAGAGGGGAACTCGGGACGCTTACGATTAGGGTGCTGAAGCCTCAAAATGAGTGCTTTTGAGCGCTTTCTGAGCCATCAGTGCACTTTAGAATCAATGAGTTAGGTTTCCGGTTCTAACTGTCACGGCAGAGGTCGCGGGTTCGAGCCCCGTCGTCCCCGCCATTGCCCCGAGACAATCCGGGGTCAATCGGCATCCGTAGTGACGCCCTCCAAAATCGATATATAAACTGAAGGCGGAGAGATCACTAATGAAACGGAGGACTGTCGAGGAATGGGTTTCTTATGGAAGACTGGAAGCTCACGAGCATCGCCAGCGTCGCAGGGACACTTGACGGTTTACGGTCGACGCCCATTCAAAAGCAAGCATTGCTTTTGCTTCGCCGTCTCGCAACGCAGTTCCCGCCGCCAGCTACATTTGGCAAGATGAACTTTCAACTGCAAGCATATGGCTGAATGCTCACCGATGGGTTCCCGATCATGGAAACGATCGCTGTAAGAGACTATCTCTTATCCGCACCCTGGCAATATCTCGTCAATAATGGATATATCCGAGACGGCGGCCAAGGATTCTATTGTGTTACCGATGACGGCCTGAATGCTGCAAGAAACTCGGATACTGCAGCGGTCAATCTAGAAATGTTATCCGCCATTGAACTGCTTGCTCCAGAGTTGCGCGGATTTGCTCACTATTTCCGCGAAAACAGATTGAAAGAAGTCGTCCCGGCAGCCTTTGAGCTTTACGAGAATCGCTTAAATGAAATCCGCGATAGTTCACGTAATGCAGCAATAAAGAGTACGCAGGGTAAGGACGTTGTATATGCGCTTTTCAATGCGAAGAAATTGAAATTGCCGTATCCGAAGCTCAATAGGGCGCGCAAGCACGCGTATCAGCAAGGATTGACCAACGTATTGAGTGGCGCTTTGGGTTGGATTCGGAACGCATACGCGCATGAGAAACATCAACTGCCGAATTTGAAGCCTGAAGAGGCCTTGGAGCTTCTATTCGTAGCCAGCTACCTGTTGCGGATGCTGGACTACTCGTTGGCAAAGAAGAGCTAAAACCTCCGGAGCCACTCACCGATCTCCGTCTCAACAAGAGGCCCGCGTTCGCCAGCTTTCCCTCCTTCGCCGCCCGACGGTGGGCCTTGCTAGGAAGGCCATTTGACGCGCTTCACTGAAACGCCTGGCTCAGGCTCATGGGATCGAGGCCGGCGAGAAACTTCTGTGCCTCAGCGGTGAGAGCGCTTTGCGTGGCCGCCTTTGGCGCGCCCGAATGAGGCTGATCGGTTTGAAGATGGTCGATGCGAATCATGATGGGAACCGGATGCGCTTCGCCGCCGGCAAGCTCGCCAATCTGCGGCTTGAGAACGACAAAGCTGAACCGGCCCTTCGAGGCGACCTGTTGCGACTGCGAACAGGAGCCCGGCGTGCAGGCGAGGCTGACGACGATGCTGTCGGTGACTCCGTCGTTGTAGAAGCCGGTACTGAGGTCGGCGGACCTGCCCTGCGCGGTGACGAAGGGCAGGGATGTGGCGAGATCGGGCGTGAGACCGCGCGCCAGCCAGCACGAGTTGGCATCGTGATAGTAGACAAAGGGCGCAACCCAGATGGCGAGGATGATCTCATCCGACCCGTGTGCGGAGTAGGGCGCGGAGTAGGCGCCGCTTTCGACCAGTGTTTGCCCGCCGGATTGCTCGTACCAGGTGCGAGTGAGCGCGAAGCTGCCGATCTGCTTCGGGAAGCGGGCGAGGGCCGCAGTCGAAGATGAGGTTGAGGCGGGACCGCTTTGCCGCGATCGCAACGCCGAGGAGGGCAGCGCCAGAACGGCGAGAAGCACGACAGCAAAGGCCGCACACTTGATGAAGAGGTTCTTGGCCCGCGGTGCCGGATTTTCGACGAGGCGCCCTGGACTTGCAACGCGCGGCGATGGCCCTGCGGCGACGGGCGCGTAATCTTCCGAAGCTGGTTTCCCTTCCTTCAAGCTCGCGAGGCGGAGAAAGATCAGGATCGCCACAAGAAATAAGCAGCTTCCGATGGCGTAGTCCGCCTGCTTCGCCACGCCCTCGAGAGCGGGATGGCCGAGGGCAATGCAGTAATAGATGACGAGAACGCAGAGGCGGATGAAGTTGAAGAGGTAACCCAGCAGGACGCCGCCAATGACGTAGGCCGCTCAGCGGCGCAGCGAAACGCGCTTGAGATAGCCGAGGACGAGAGCCAAATATCCCAGAGTGATCGCGCCGCGAATGCCGTCGCAGCCGGGCGCGATGAACATGCCGAAGTCCGGCGCGAACATGAGGCGCAGTTGCGGCGTGGTGGGCGCGAAGTGAATGAGCGTGGCGAAATCGCGCGCGACGCGGGCCGAGATGTTTTGCAGCGGAATGTCGATCATGCTGCTGGTGACGACGGGCACGGGCTGCGAGAGCAGCAACAGCCCAACGGGAAACCACGCCTTGCGCCAGACGCGCGTCCCGGCAAACAGGAGCACAATGCCGCTGCCATAGAGATAGACGGGCAAGGTGAGCGGGATGAGGGAAACGAGAGCGCCGCCGGCGGTGACGAAGAGTTCGGCGCTGGCGCGCAGAATGCTGACGAAAAATGCTGTGCCGATTACCAGCAGACCCCACCAGCTTCCGCGCAGTTGCCAGCCGTTTTGCTGCTAGACGCGGAGAGTGAGGATGATGCTGACCGGCGGAATGAGCATGCCGATCGAGCGCAGCGGATCGGTGGTCCAGCATCGCCACAGCAGAGCGAGCTCGCGCTCGATGCCGAGGCAGCCTGCCGCCGCAAGAATGGCGATGGAGCACCAAAGCGCGATTGACGGATTTGTCGGCCGGCGGGAATCCGCGTCCGGATCGAGCGCGGCCTGATCCGCTTGCGGTGTCGCGAGTGCCAGCTCTTCTGCCATGGAAACTGCGAGCCCCTCGTTGGATATCATTGCATCCCGCTGGGCTCGCGTATATTGCGCGCCCGTATGTGTCGATACGCCTAGGGAGTTTGCGGCGGGCCGGCCAGCGGAGTTTTCACCGGCGCCGCGACTCCGATAAATTGCGTCAGCGTGTCTTTTCCGGCGTTGGTTACCCAGAGATTCCCGCTGGCATCGATGGCGAGGCCGTATGGATCGAGAAGGGAAGCGTCGGTTCCGAATCCGCTTGCGGGCGACAGAAACGTACCCGGCGAAGCGCTCGACGAGCCGCCCAGCTCAGAGAACGAGTTGCCCTGGAAGTTGGCCACCCACACCGTTCCCGCGCCGTCGACGGCGATTCCCTGGGGACGCAGCAAGCCGCCGCCCGTTGCGGCGTCCAGCTTGAGCGTTCCGCAGGTATTCACCTCGCTGACGCTGTTGCCGTAGTAATTCGCGATCCAGACGTTGCCGCTCTGGTCGGTGGCAACGCCCGAGGCTCCATTGCAATCGCAGTTGTAATTGGTCACCTTTGAGCCGTCCGCGGAGATTTCGGTAACCGGGAGCAGGCCACCCTGGTTGGCGACCCACGCGTTATGACTGGCGTCGACGGCGACGGCGACGGGAAACGCGAGCGATGTGCCGCCCCAGCCGGCGGAGCTCGAAATCGCCGAACCGGAGCTCGACAGCAACGTGACTTTCGAGTCGCCGTAGTCGGCAAACCACATATTGCCGTTGGTGTCGGCGGCCACACCGATGGGAAAGTAGATGCCTCCGCTGGTGATTCCGGTCAAAAGGGCTTGGCCTGAAGAATTCAGCTCGGTAACGTTGCCGTTGCCGCTGTCCGGGGCGGTTTGCTCATTGGCGATCCAGACATTGCCCTGGACGTCGAGCGCCATGCCATAGGATTCGTTGATCCCCGATCCAGTGATTCCGGCAGGGAAGACAGCAGCGCCGCTGGGAGAAAACTCCGACACGGCATTGAAGTAGCTTGAGGCCCAGACATTGCCGGATGCGTCCACGCCGACCGATGCGGGCGAACTCATTCCTCCGCCCGAGACGGTGTTGTGCAGCATCCAGTCTGGAGGCGCTGCAGTGAGAGCCGGCGAGAACGTTGCGCTGCCCGAGGCCAGAGTATAGATTGCGGCCACGTTGTTAGCGGGGGCGCGCGCGATGTCGAGTGCGGCATCGAGCGTGTCGCCGGGGACGCTGCTGGTTGTGGCGGCGTTGAACAGCGGCGAGCAGGCGCTGCCGCCGGCAGACGCGGTACACGAGGCCAGCGCATTGGCCAGCGTGTTCAGCTTGCTGGTGGGCACGGCGAGATTGGATGGAAGGGCGGCTCCGGGCGAAGCGCCGGTGACCGGATTAGCGAGATTGTTGGCAGTCAGGAATGCGTTGTCGAGACCCGTCGTATTCGTACAACTGGCGCCGACATTGCCGCCAGCGGCCATGAACGAAGCCAGCGCCCAAACCGAGGCGGCGGTTGTGACTTCATTCACGACGAACGAGCTTCCCGAGTTGATGCTGCCGCAGGGACCGAGAGCCGTCATGAGCCAGAGAGAAGAGTTTGCCGATGCAGCAGAGGCCGGTTGTCCGCCATTCGCGACCAGATAAACAGGAGTCTGCGCCGAGGGACAAGTGTATCCGGCCGGAACGCTGAAAGTGCCGTCGGCGGCGGTGGCGAGCGCGGTGGCCAGCAGCGGCGTGGGCGCGGAGCCGTTTCCTGAGTTGCCGGCTGCGTAGAGCTGGACGGATGCGCCGCTCACAGGCTTTCCGGCGGCCTGGACCTTGCCTGTGAAAGCGACGCCCGCGACAGAACTTCTGGATGGGCAGGAAGCGGGCGTGCTGGAACTGACGCTTGGGGTGCAGCCGCCGCCGCCACCACCCCCTCCTCCACCTGTGGAGACACTGCCGCCACACCCGGTCAATGCGGAGAAAAAAGGGGCGGCCAAAAAAGCAGAGATCGAAAGCGAGAGAATAATGCGGGGAAGCTTCACCGTTGTATTCCCCATTCTATTCAGGAGCGCGCTCGCCGGTTGCAGGCTACAGCGGTTCCGCAGTTACTGTGTCCCGAAGCCGTGAACGCCAAGTGGATTCTTCCTTAAGAAGAATCCACCCTGCACGAAAGCAGGAAGTGGCTACATCAAATGCGGAACCGCTCTAGCGTTTGCGGCTGCGCGATGCCCGCACACTCGCCACCAGAGCGCCTGCGCCACCCACCAGTGCCAGCACGATGGTTTGATCTTCCGGCGAATCGTCGCATCCGGTTTGCGCGCGGAGCGGAAGCACAACGGCGGCCAGCATCAAGGCCAGGAGAAAAGCGTAGCGGCGAATCATTCGAATCTCCTTGACTCAACCCACGAGTCGTCAGCGCAAATCCGGGGTTGCCGCGGCAAAAGCCCCGCGGCAATCAGTTCCAGAATACACGGAAAATTGCAACAGGTGGCTATGCCTCGAAAGGGTCACCAGAGCGATAACCTGCCCGGCTTCCCACAGGCAGCCGGTCCGGGCCGAATCCCGGGCGTTACTTGACGGAGCGATGATCAAAGCTGTCCCGAATCGCGAAAAAGGCGTCTTTGGGGCGGTAATCGCGATCGAAGGGGAGCGACCGCTGGGGGCGATTGGGCTGCTTGCGATGGTGCGTTGGCCCATTGTTGAGCCATGTGAACCGGTCGCTCAGGTCCCAGGTGAGCACCAGCTTCACGGCCGGGTTGGCCAGAGCGACGCGGAGGTAGTCAGTATAAGTTTGCGCGATGATGGCATCGCGCTTCGCCGGATCGTCCGTGGCGATGTCGTCTTCGTTCACATCCATTTCGGTGAGGTAGACCTCAAGCCCCATCTGGCGGATGGACTCAATGTAGCCGGCCAGGCCTTTGCCGAAGGTGGTGGGCTGGGCAGCTTTCACGTGGCTTTGGATGCCCACCGCATCGAGCGGAACGCCGCGCTTCTGCATGCCGCGCAGCAGATCGAGGATCAGGCGGCGCCGCTCCGCATTGTCGTCGTTGTCGTATTCCACTCCGTAGTCGTTGTAGGTGAGCTTGGCGTGCGGATCGGCGGCGCGCGCGGTCCTGAAGGCCAGATCGATGTAATCGGGTCCGATTTGCTCGTACCAGAAAGATTTGCGCAGGCCGCCGGGCTGGCCATCCGCGGGAAGAATCGCCTCGTTGACAACATCCCACGATTGCAATTGGCCGGTGAAGTGTCTGCAGACGGTGGTGATGTGATCGACAAAGAACTGCTGCGTTTTGGGACGATTCTCCGGGGTCTGAATCCAGCCTGGAACGGACTCGTGCCAGCAGAGCGTGTGGCCGCGCATCAGCATATGGTTGCGTTGCGCGAATTGAAGCAGAAAGTCGGGACGGGAGAAGTCGTAGCGATCGGGAGCAGGGCGCAGCGCGATCCACTTGAGCTCGCCGGTGGGCACAACAATGCCGCATTGCTCGCCGATCAACTCAGCGAAATCGGGATCGTTCTGCACATTGTGAATGATGACCGCGGAGCCGAAGACCAGGCCGTGATGGCGCGCATGAGCTCGCAATGAGCGCGAACCCGCAACGTCGTGGAATGAGGCGGACAGAACGGGCGGAATGGCGGCTGGATGGGCGCAACCCTCGATGAGCAGTGCCGCCGGCCCGGCCGCGGCAACTGCGGCTGCCGTGGCTCCCTCTGCGATGAACTCTCGCCGTGTTTTCATTTTGGATCTTTGTTCCCTTCGGCAGTTCCGTGAAATGGTTTGCGCAATTACCAGGGGTTCGGGCCCAATGGCTCGTAGTGGACCCAGTCGATGTCGACGGCCCCCGGCTCGGCGGCTTGTGTGGTGTAAGCGAAGAGAGCAGGCCGCGACCCTTTCCACCAGCTAAATCGAATCTGCGCGTCCGCGCCAAGCTCGTGAAAGGTCCTGCCATCGTCGAGGCTGTAGGAATAGCGAGCCTGGTCGCCGTCGACGCGCACGCGAAGCTCAATCAGGGACTGCGAAAAATCCGGCCCTGCAGTGTGATCCTGAAGGTGAAAGAAATTCACTCGCCTTGTCGCGCCCACTTGCTCAATCTCAAGGCCACTGGCGGATTTTTCAAACATGGCTAAGCCGGTGTGCACGCCGGGCTTGATGCCCGCCAAATCCATGCGGACGGTGAATTCGAAGGCGTTGTCCTGCATGCACTGCGTAAGAGTGTTGCGCGCATCGAGCAAGCTGTCGGCTTCCATGGGAATGAGGCGCAGATAACCGGGCCTGGCGCTGAGCGACCAGTGCGCATCGTCCGGATTGTGGTTCCACTCCCACTGCGGTCCGAGCTTCGCCGCGTTGAAGTCGTCGGAAGTCTGGGGCCGCTGCCGCGACTCCACGTGTGGATTCCCCGGAATCGGGCCGGAGGGCGCGGGTTGACCGGTCGACGCGCCGTCAGGATCGGCGCCGATCACCGGCCAGTCGCCATGCCAATGCACCGGCTCAAGGTGCACAATCCTGCCGTGCGCTCCGTCGGCCTGGAAATGGACGAACCATCCCTCACCGTCGGGCGTCTCAACATAGCCGCCCTGATGCGGACCGTTGATGTTGGTCGAGCCCTGCGCAAGCACCACGCGATGTTCGTATGGTCCATAGATCTGTCGCGAGCGCAGCACTGCCTGCGCACCGCTGCCCACGCCTCCGAACGGAGCAAAGATGTAATAGTAGCCGTCGCGTTTATACAGCTTGGGCCCTTCGAGAACCGGCAGGTGCACGGGATCCTGGACGATGATCTTTCCCTCATCGAGCACATGCTTGCCATCGGGCGACATGCGGTGCAGGATGAGCGGGCCGGCGCCGGTCATGGAGTGAATCAGGTAGGCGGTGCCGTCGTCATCCCAGAATGGACAGGGGTCCTCAAGGCCCGCACCCGCAATCACGACTTCAGGCTCGCTCCATGGCCCGGTAATTTTTTCCGCCGTGCTCATGTAAATCCCCTCGCTGGGCGTGGGGAAATAAACGTAAAAACGGCCATTGTGCTTTCTGATCGAAGGCGCCCACACCCCTTTGCCGTAACGGTTGCCGCCGACCATGCTGTAGCGCGGATCCATATCCAGGCGGTCGACCACGTGCCCGATGATCGTCCAATGGACAAGGTCGCTCGATTGCAGAATGGGAATGCCGGGCACGAAGTGAAATGTGGACGCGACGAGATAGTAGTTCAAGCCATCGCGGATGACGTCGGGGTCGGAGTAATCGGCGAAGAGAATAGGATTGCGGTACATCGCTTGCGCGGCGGGGCGCGGAGCCTGGGCCTGCGCTGCCGCGAGCGCCCCCGCCAGGCAAATGGCCAGCAAGAGTTTTCGCGGCGTACTTTTTATCGGGATTCCTGTTCTTTGAGTCATCGAGTGGCCTTCACACTTCTGCCCAGGTTGCTTTCAGAGATAGAAACGGCCTCCGCCTGCCGCTCGACGCGGCACTCGACCATCCATCGATTGCTCAAAGAAGTGAATTGGGGAGCGTCGCATTCGGCCGCACTCCCCAAAGTTGTTAGAAGTCCAACTTCAATGACAACTGCGCGATGCGCGGATCGTTTTGCGGCGCTGTGCCAGCCCAGTTCTGCGGGCTGGTGCTGGTGATTTTGCCAAATGAACCTGGGTTGATGCTGCATGCGTTACCCGCGCCCGAGGTGCCGCATGTCGTGTTGGGATCGCCCAGGTTGGTGTGGTTAAACAGGTTGAAGTAGTCGGCGCGGAACGTCAAGCCGACCCGTTCGCCGAACGGGAACTTGCGGGCGATGCTGCCGTCCCAATCCACGTAATGCGGGCCGACAAAGGAGCCCTTCACGACATTTCCGAAGCCGCCGGCAGCGGGGTTCGAGAAGGCAGCCGGGTTCAACCACGATTTGCAATTTGCAGCGCCAACGGCGCAGGTGGTGCTGCCATAAGCTCCGCTGCCGGAGTATACCGCGCGATCGCGGCTCTGTTGTGAGCCATCGATGTTGCCGCTATTCGCGAAGATGGTCAGCGGATCGCCGCTCCGATACTGGATCAGGCCGGTTGTCGACCAACCGTTGACGATGTACCGGGCAACGCTGGGCGCATCGTTGAGGACCCTCGGGAGCGTGTAGACATACGAGGTCGCAAAAACGTTGCGATGATCGAAGTCCGCCGGGCCGTAGTCCAGTCTCTTGAAGTTCGAGACGGTGATCGGGTAAACCCAGGAGTTGTTATTGCCAATCGACGTGGCTGCCTGGTTCCAGGGCATGTCGTTCATCGCTCTCGACCAGGTGTAATTGAACAGCAAGGTCAGGCCGTAGCGGACTCGCTGCTCAGCCGAGATCTGCAATGAGTTGTAGTTGGTGTTGCCGCCGGTGTTGGCCGCGGTGATGGTGCCCGTGTAGCAACTGTTAGTGGTTGCGCAACCGGTCTGGTTGAAGACGCGCGTTCCGCCTACCCCATTCACGGCGCCCACGACGGGGTTCAGCTCCATATCTTCCCACTCGTGGCTGCTGCGCTCGGCCACATAGGCCATACGCAAGGAGAGGCTGCTCGAGATCTGCTGCTCAACGGCCAGGTTCCAGTCGTAGGTCACCGGATCGTGGAAGCCCCGGTACGGATCGTAGGTCAGCCAGCTCTGCGGCCCGATGGGGGTTGTTGCCGGAGGCGGCTGAGGAGCCGGGAAGGGATTGGCGACCCCGGCGGTGACGTAGGGATTGGCCCAGCTCATTTCGTAGCCGGTGGGGCTGGATTGCAGACCTACGGACGTAATGAACGGCGCCAGGTTGGAGTAAATGTTGAACAAGGTGCTGTTGATGCGGCTGTCAAAGAAGACACCGCCGCCGCCGCGTATGGCCGTTTTGCCATTGCCAAACACGTCATAGGCAACGCCGACTCTAGGCATGAAGTGGTTGTAGGCGGAGTTGACGCCGTTGGGGTTGAACCCCGGGTCGCCAGCGAACTGCATTCCGGCGGGTGCCTTCGGATACAGTGTGGAGTGTGTGTTCGACGCCCACAGCGTCGGCGAGAAGCTGCCCATGCGGCCTTGCAATTCGTGCCAGGGCTTGAAGGGCTCATAGCGGATGCCGTAGTCGAGCGTCAGATTGCGCGTCGCCTTCCAGCTATCCTGCACATACGCGCCAATGAACTTGCCGCGGGGATTGAAGAACTGCCCAGACGCCTGGTTCATTTGATAGAGAGACCCGAACAGGAAGTCGGCCATGGTGTCGCCGTTGGCGGCGTTGGCGGCGGAGGCGAAGTTGAACTGCCCCGGCTGCTCGAACAGGTTGTTCACGTCGACTTTCGACACCTCGCCGTGAAAACCGGCGTCGATGTTGTGTCTTCCCATCAGGAAGTGGATGTCGTCAGTCAGCGTGTAGTTATCCCGGCGGAAGAAGGCCTGGGGGTTGACGCTGATTTCGAAAAACCCGCCTTCGACATAAATCTGGTTGATCTGCTTGAACGCCGGCTGCCAGATATTGACGCCGAGATCGGCCACATCGATGCCGTTCGGCGTGACCGGCCCGCGGGAGTCGTTGTCAAGCTGATTGCTGATGATGAAGTTGTTGACGACGTGAGGGCTGAAAGTGTGCGTCTCGGAGATGAGCGAATTGTAATAGTGGTTCGCGGCTCCGTCTTCGATGGAGAGCAGGTTCGTAAGGTTTTCCTGGCCCTGGAAGATGTACGCATCAGAGAAGTACCGGAACGTCAATTTGTCCTTCGGCGTTAGCTCAGTGTCTACTTTGGCCGTAATCTCGGCAAAGCCGTAATCGTTCGGCACCTGGTAGAAAACGGAGCCAGTCGACGTTAACGCCGGGACATACTTCAAAAAGTTGGCCGTGACCGAACTGAGAGCAGCCGGTTTCCACGTGTGCGAGGAGTTGGCGGGGCACGAGGCATCGGTAACCAGGTTTATCCCCGTCGGATCCAGCGGATTTGAGGCGCAATCGGAAAACACCAGGTTGTTTGTCCCCGGTGAAGTGCCGGACGAGTTCGCGCCCGCCTGGGCAATGGTTGGCAGAATGGAGGTCGTACTGGCCGCGACCTCACGGTCGATTGTCTTCTGATATCCGACGAAGAAGAATGTCTTGTCGCTGTGGAAGAGGTGCGGAATCTGCAGCGGTCCGCCCACGGTGCCGCCAAACTGATTGCGTTTGAGCAAGTCCGGGGGGTTTTTTCCTGTCTTGACATTGTAGGTGAAGTAGTTTGACGCGTTCAGGTCGGAATTGCGGACATATTCAAACAGATCGCCGTGATAGCGATTGGTGCCGCTCTTGGTAATGATGTTCACCACGCCGCCCGCGTTCTGGCCATATTGGGCGTTGTAGTTGTTGGTTTCGATGCTGAACTCCTGGATTGCATCGGGCATGGGGAAGGGCATGTTGACGTTGGTGTACTCGTCAACGTTGTTGCCGCCGTCGAGCATGTAGTTGGTCTGCCCCGTGAATGTGCCGTTGGCGGTGATCGTAATCGCCGTGGGGAAGGTCTTGGTATTCCCCTGGTCGGCCTGTGCGGGAGGCGCGATGGTAACGCCGGCCACTTCCTCGGTGAGGGCGGCTGCATTGCGCCCATTCAGGGGCAACTCATTCACCGACGAAGTGCCGATCACCTGTTGCAGTGTGCCCGTCGTGGTGTCCACCTGGGCAGTGTCGGCGCTTACGGTCACGGTTTCGGTGGTCGTGCCGGGTTTCAGCGTGATGTTCACCGTCACCGCGTTGTCCGCGCGCAGTGAAACGCCCTTTTCTGTGTACGACTCGAATCCCGGCGCCTTGGCGGTAATGGTGTAATTCGAAGGCGCCAGGATCGGGAACACAAAGTTACCCTGGCTGCCCGAAGTCGTCTCCGACGAGATTCCCGTTGCAGCCTGGATGGCTGTTATCTGGGCGCCGGCTACCACTGCACCGCTCGCGTCGGTCACTGTACCGTTGATGCTGCCAAATCCTTGGGCGGACAACCGGCCGGGAATGCAGATACACAACGCAAAAACGGCGACAAAACAGCCGATCAACTTGGGAAAAGTCTTCATATAGCCTCCTGAACCTTTGTTGCTGACACTCCAAACAATCGCTTCGTGCCCGGAGCAGAGCGCACCGGGCTCACGAAATCACAAGCAGCGAAGTTTGTATTGAAACAGATTGACAGTTGATGAGACAGATACCGTCCCTGACGGTCAGAATTTTTGAGTATCTTTATTATTTTCTAAAACTTACATAAGAAGACTAAACGCCGCTGGCCCCTGTGGAAAAGGGCGATTATTCAGCCGATACCGCCAGAACCCTGGGGGGGCCCGGGGTACCGTCCGTCACCGTTGTGCCCAGAACAATCTGCAGGTTTTGCTCCGCGCCATTCAGCCGCGTTTCCCGGGAGATGGCCTGCATCAACTTTGGATCGGTGAGGAACTCGCCGGCAGTTTCCGTTCCGTAGGTGTATAGCCCGCCGATCACAACCACAACGTGCCCCGTTTCCGAGTCCCGGATGCGGGAGATAAGGGCAAAATCTTCCAGCCGGGGGCTGTTGGCTCCGGTCTCGGGTTCGCGCGGCTGGTTCGTGCCCCAACTCCAACTGCGCGACGAGGGGTTCTTCGCGTCGCGAATGTAGATCAGGTGGCGGTCCACATCCAGGGCCAGGCTAAAGCGCAACTGGCGGGTCAGCCGCAGGCTCCACTCGTTGTTGAAGGCCCCGATCAGAACCACGGCGCCGCTCCTGAGGTCGGAGAAGGAGCTTTCAGTGCCTCTACGGATAAGGACCTGTTTGTGCCGGGCCTGGAGCGCGCCAACGACCTTGGCGATGGTGACGGTATCGGCGAAGGGAACTGTTTGCGACGAGTCGGAACTCGGCACAGGAGTCTCGGCGTTTTCACTCCCGTCCACGGCGGGTATTGTCGGCGGCCCGTTGGGATGGTCTCCCACTGCCACGAGCACGGGGCCCGGCGTGTCCAGAACCGGCTTCCAGAAAAGATCTTCTGGATTGGCTCGATGCAGGCCTGCGTATCCGGCGAAGACTGCGGCCGCAACGACAACAGCCGCGGATGCGCCAACATACCATCGATCCCACCACGGCGCCGGGATCTTCAACCAATTCCTGCCCACCGTCCCAGGAACCGGGCCAATCTGAAAATGCGCGGCGTGAGTATCGAGCCCAGTGTCCGGCGCTCCCGCTTCGATTTCGGTTTCGAGCGCACCGTGCCGAGCCTGGCCCGGGAGCGTGAACCTAGGAATATACGACCCCGGAATCAGACCCATCCGCAGTTCGGAGCGATGTTTCTCGTCGACATAGTAGGTCGCCAGCCGCTTGCGGAGCTCCGTGGCGGCGGTGCGCACAATGTGATCGAGATTCGTGTCGTATGATGGGTCTCTGCCAAAAACTTCGACCCCGATGGTGCGTTCCTTGATCTGATCCGCGGATCCGTTCAGCGTCATTTCCACCACGTACTTGAGGAAAGCAACCGAGCGCTTGCTGGAGCGAAAGACCTCATCCCGAATCAGTAGGTCAAGCTGCGCGCGAATCATCTCGGCGGTCAGCTCCGGCGTCGTGCCATCCTTCGATTCGGTCTCGATCATCGTAGCTCCAGTGACAGCGATTCTAGCATGGGTTTTCAAGGACTTGGCGCTGTTCAGCGCGCGACTCAGGTCAGCGGCGAGCGCCGCCAAACTCGATGCTGAAGCAGCGCGCGCGGTCCTTTCCCGCGCTTCGATCCCGGGGGGCGGCGTGGAATCCGTCCGGGCAATCGATCCACAAAATGCCGCGCGATGCTGGTCAACGCGCGAAGCCGGTCAACGATTGACTGGGTTGGGATGATCGAAGATGTGACCCATCTTCTCCTGCTTCGTTCGCAGGTAGCGCTCGAAGCTCTCCTGGGTCTCGACCTCCGCGGACACGCGTTCGGTCACGGTGATCCCCGCGGTCTCCAATGCGGCCACTTTGCCGGGATTATTGGTCATCAGGCGCACCCGCGAGACCCCGAGCAGCTTTAATGCTCCCGCCGCCAGGTCGTAATCGCGGCAATCGGCGGCGAAGCCCAGCTTCACGTTCGCCTGCACGGTGTCGAGCCCCTGGTCCTGCAGTTCGTAGGCCTTCAGCTTGGCCATCAGGCCGATGCCGCGGCCCTCCTGTTGCTCGTAGAGAAGAATGCCCGCGCCCTCTTCGGCGATCTTCTTGAGCGCCATCTCCAGTTGCAGACGGCAATCGCAGCGCAGCGATCCGAAGACGTCTCCAGTGAGGCATTGCGAGTGAATGCGCACCAGCGGCGGCGCGGCATGAATGTCGCCCATCACCAGCGCCACCAAGCCCTCGACGGCCTGCGCCGGTTCGCAGCCCGGCTGTCTTTCGTTTCGCTCGCCCTCGAAGCCGAGGATGCGGAAGCTGCCCCAGCGCGTGGGGAAATCCGCCTCGGCGACTTTTTTCACGCTCTCCAACGCCATGCTTTCATTCTACGGGCCGACAGCTCGGCCTGCCGTGTCCAGCTCTCCGCGCAGGGCTGCCTCTAGACGCGGCTCGACATGAATCGCCGCTGAGCGGACCGCCCCAAAATTAGATTCCCTGCCGCGCGCCGCGATACATTGATCCTGTGACGGATAACCTGATTTGGATCACGCTGCTGGTCAAGCTGGGCGTGGTGGCCTCGGTGGCCAGCGTGCTGGCGCGCGTTTCCACTTTCCGCCGCCTGTTTTTTGCCGAGAGCCGCAGTCAACCGCAAACCCTGGCGTTGCTGGCTTTTTTCCTGGCGCCGCTGACTCTCGGGGTTTGGCTTCGGTTTCGGGTTCCCAACTTTCTCGCCGCCGACATCTCCTTTGAAACCGTCATTCTTCTCGGCCTGCTGATCGGGCCGGGCTGGGCCATGCTCAGCGGCGGCGTGTTGTCTGTCCCCGCCGTCCTGCACCACGAATATCTGGCTCTGCCCTTCAATGTCGTCCTGGGTCTCGTCGCCGGAATGATCGGCCGCTTCGTCGAGAAGGAAGAAATCTGGTCCTTCACTCCCTTTATCGATCTCAGTCTTTACCGCTGGGTTCGCCGCAACCTGATCAAGCCGCGCATCGACCGCCAGTTCCTGCTCCTGGTTCTCATCGCCATTATGGAGATGGCTCGCGACTGGATTGCCCGCGCCTTCCCGCATCGCCTCTTTGCGCTCGTCGCCAGCAATCTCTGGCTGCAGGCGCTGGTCTGGCTTTGCGCGCCGATCTCGGTCGGGGTCGCCATTAAGGTGTGGAATGCCCTGCGCGTCGAGATGTCGCTCGAAGAGCAGAAGCGGCTTCTGCTTGAAGCCCGCCTTGACGCCTTGCAGCGCCAGATCAACCCCCACTTCCTCTTCAACACACTTAACTCCGTTTCCTCGCTGGTGCGCAGCCAGCCGGAAATGGCCCGCCAGATGACCGTCAAGTTGGCCAACATT
Organism: Occallatibacter sp.; assembly: GCA_049517515.1. Taxonomy (GTDB): domain Bacteria; phylum Acidobacteriota; class Terriglobia; order Terriglobales; family Acidobacteriaceae; genus Telmatobacter. Next base: position 15,999 of record JBEKSA010000016.1, on the reverse strand, counting down.
CTCCGCGCGCTGCTCAAGGATCACGACGCTTACGTTCCCCTGCGCGAGGAGCTGAAGTTCACCGACGATTACCTCGACATCGAGGTCGTTCGTTTTGGCGCCGATAAGCTCCGCGTCGAAAAAGACATCGATCCGCGCACGCTCGAGATTCTGGTGCCCAGCATTCTGCTGCAGCCGCTCATTGAGAACAGCATCAAACACGGCTTGGAGCCGCGCATTCACGGCGGCACCGTTACCCTGCGCAGTCACCTTGAGGGCGACCGCATCTCCATCGAGGTCTCCGACGACGGCGTGGGCATGACCGGCCGCCCGGACTCCGCGATTCGCCGCGCCGGCGCCGGCATCGGCATGAAGAATGTGCAGGAGCGGCTGGAAGTTCTCTACGGCAACCAGGCCAGCTTCAACGTCGTCAGCAATCCAGGGCGGGGAACAGTGGTCTCCATCGAGCTTCCGGCCACCCTGCCGGGTGCTGTGTAATGTTGGAAGGTCGCAAAAGGAGGCCGGCGTGACCAACGGCGCATCTCCAAATCCAGCCCCGGTAAACCTCGATGAGATCGGCCAGATTGCGGTCACAGTCAGCGATCTCCAGCGATCGAAGGATTTCTACCAGAACTTTCTTGGCATGCATTTTCTGTTTGATGCCGGCCCGATGTCGTTCTTTCAGTGCGGCAAGATTCGTTTCGCTATCGGGACCTCGCCAGACAAGCCGTCATCCGCAGGAACGATCTTGTATTTTCGCGTTGCCGATATTCACGAGACCCATGCGCTGCTGGCCGCCAGAGGAGTTGAATTTATCCAGAAACCGCATTTGGTGGCGAGGATGGCCGATCACGAGCTCTGGATCGCGTTTCTCCGCGACCCCGATGGCAACCCCGTGGGCTTGATGAGCGAAGTGCCGCTCGCCGCATCTCCGACGGCCCAATAAAGGGGCGCCAGCAAAACCGGGCGATGCGTGGGGCGCTACTTTGCCGGGCCGGTTGAACTTTTTGTGCAGGGAGCCTGCAGTCGATTCTGCTGCATCCAGGTTTCCAGGTCCTCCCAGCCGAGCACGTCGGCGTAGCCGATCCACCGTGGCGGCAGCGCGAAAACATATCGGTTGTTATGGCCCAGTTCCTGAGGCCCAATGGGCGCTGCGCTCACTGAGATCTCTGCGTCGTCCACTTTCTGCCACTGTTCGGGCGTGAAGACCATAATGAAAATATCCTGATATTGATTTTCTTCGGTCCACTTCGGGTTGCGAATGAGCAACTGCGGCCCGTGAACAACCTGGCCGGAACTGAGAATGGTCCCGCGCCACTCCTCGGAGACAATCGTGTACCCCTTCCAACTGGCAGGAAGAACAAAGCAGAAGCCGTACTGTGTGTTGCGGTAGACGATCGAAGCTTGTTGCGCAGGCGCCGTTTTTGCCGCCGGGGTGAGAGCAGCTTGCGCGCTCGCCTGGGCAGACGGCATCGCGGCGCATGCAAACAAGAAGAGAAGAGCCCGATGGAATCTCACGTGCGACTCCCTTCGCATTCGATCGCAGCCATCCGAGAAACTGGCCGAGTCCCCAGCCAGTGCCCGCATCGCTCTGCGGTTTCTGTTCTCGGCCGGCGCAGTTGATTGTATTCTCAATTCACGGTGCGCTTCACGGTGCTGGCTTCGGGCTCCAAAGGCAACAGCACAGTTGTTTCCGGCGGGCGCACGCGCATCCTCCAGGGGCTGGAAACCTCAGGTTTACGCGCTGTCGCAGGAATACGAACGAGAACGAGCCTGGTTGGCGGGGCAGGGGCTCAGCCTGCCACCAGGTGACGATCCATCCAGGCGAGGATCTGTGCCCGCATCTCGGGCAGTTCCTGATGCGCGCAATCGAAGAGCTCGATACGGCAATCCTCTTCGTGTCCGTACCTGCGGTAGAGGGGCAGCAGCGCGTCGCGTATCTTTTCCACGCCATCGGGCGGGGTGAGCGGATCTTTACGGCCATTCACGCTCAAGTGGGCGCGTGGCACGGTGAGCTCGTTGATCTGCGCCGAGCTGAAATGCTTCAGCAGCGAGGGAACATAGTAGAAAATTCCGTGCAGGTGCAGGCCGTGCGCTGCAATGAGCGAGTCGAAGTCGGTGAGGCAGCAGACATCGATGGCCGTATGCACGCGTGGATCGAGGGCTGCGAGCCACCAAGCCTTGGTAGCGCCCATCGACATGCCAAAGACGCCCAGCCGGCGCGGGTCGACTTCAGGACGGCTGGCGAGATAAGAGAGAGCCTGGAGCTCGTCAAAGATCATCATGCCGAAGAGAACACGGCCCTGCCACAGCATCAGTTTGAATGCGTCTTCCTCGCCCTGGTGGCCGTCAGGATCGTGCTTGCGCTCGCCGAAGCACCAACTGTCGATTGCGAGGGTGACCAGGCCCTTTTCCGCACAGATGGCCGCATACGGCGGCTGCACCTCCGTTCCGCGCAACAACTGTTCCTTGCCCAGATCGTACTGGCCCGCATGCCAGTGGATGAACAGCAGCCCGGGAGCGGAAGGCTGGCGGCGATCGGGAATGAGAAGAAGGGCGGGCACCGGCTCGAGACCATTGAGGTCGAGATCCCAGCGCTCCAGCGTGTAGTCTTCATGCTTCTCCTTGCGCACCAGTCGCGGAGGCGCGGGCTGGTGATTCCAGGGCAGGTCGCCGAGCAGATTCCACAGTTCGCGGCGGCGCCGCTGCTGATAGCCGCCGAAGTCCTCGCCGGGCTGCGGCGACACGACGGGCAGTTCTGCGCCCCGCATGGCCAGGCTGCCGGCCAGTGCCGCCGAACCGACCATCAGATCGCGGCGGCTGAGTCGAGGCTTCACGCTTGACACTTTCTCCTCTTTCGGCACCAGCTTACAACAGGCATGGCTGGCAATGCGCCGCAAATTCACCGCGGTGGGCCGGGAAGTTGCCCATCACGGCACCATCGGCCACAGTTTCTCCTATCATCACGATGTCGTGGCTGCCGATGCGCGCGCCGCCAGCATCGCTGCGCATGCCACCCGAAACAGAAGAACCGGGCGGAATCTCATGTGCGACCCTCTTCGAATTCGATCGCAGCCATCCGAGAAACTGGCCGAGTCCCCATCCAGTGCCGCATCGCTCTCGAGTTTCTGTTCTCGGCCGGCGCAGTTGATTGTATTCTCAATGCATGGTGCGCTTCACGGTGCTGGCTTCGGGCTCCAAAGGCAACAGCACAGTTGTTTCCGGCGGGCGCACGCGCATCCTCGTCGACGCGGGCCTGAGCTGCCGCGAGCTGTTTCGCCGCATGATGCTGGCTGACGAAGACCCCGAAACCCTCGACGCCATCGTCATCACCCACGAGCACCAGGACCACGTGAATGGACTGGCCGTGACCGCGCGCAAGCTCGGGATTCCGGTCTACTTTACTGAGGCGACGCATCGCGCATGGATGCGCTGGCTCACCCCGCGCCGCCAGATGACCTACAAGCAGTGGCTCGAGCTCTGCCGCAAGCAAGCCGCCGAGCGCCAGGCCGAGCCGGAAGCTTCGACCCAGGAAGCCGCGACCGAAGAGAGCGATCCCGAGGAAGCTGAGGCCGAATGCCTGACCCAGGCTGCTCCGTCGCCAGACCCGGCTCCAGAGTCCTGTACCAACCCCGTGTCCGCTGAACCACCCACGCTCAAGGAAGACCCCACGTGGTTACCTGCGATTGAGTACTTTCGCGCCGGCGAGCCTTTCTCCATCGGCGATATTGCCCTCAGTCCCTTCACGATTCCGCACGATGCCGCCGATCCCGTTGGCTTCGTTCTCAGCGCCGAAGGCGTCCGCATGGGCTTCGCCACGGACCTCGGCTACATCCCGCCCAACGTCAAGGAGCAGCTCCAGGCTCTCGACCTGCTCCTGCTCGAGTCCAACCACGACCTGGAAATGCTGCGCGACGGCCCTTATCCCTGGTCGGTCAAGCAGCGGGTGCTGTCCCGCGTCGGCCACCTCTCCAATGACGCAACAGCCGAGTTCCTTTCCACCGCTTACGACGGCCAGGCCGCCTACGTGATTCTCGCTCATCTCTCTGAAAACAATAATCTTCCGGAGCTCGCCAGGGTTGTGGCCGAGCGCGCCCTCCTGGGCCGGGCGAGCCTCCTTGCCAACCGCCTGTTGCTTGCTGAGCAACACCAGCCGCTTTCAGCTATCCGTTTCTAGCCAAAAAGAGTAGAATCAAAGTAGATTACGGCCAGAAAAAGACGTTAGATGGGCCGGAATAAGGTGCCAGAAAGCTTGTCGTGGCGAAGTGTATTTTCGGGACGCTTTGCATCGATCACGTGGGATTCTGCGTCCAATTGGTAGCTTCCTCACCGCATCAGCAGGTGGAAGCTTTGGCATTTAAACTGACTTCTTTTGCAGGGTGATTCATCTATGTCTACGGTTGGAAACAAATGCACCGACCGGGTTGTAGGCGCAATTTTGGCAAGCTGGCGCTACGATATTTCGGGGATCTCCCCTGAGATGCGCCGTGATTACGAAAGTCATTTTGCCGAGTGCGCCCGCTGCCGCGCCCGTCAAAGGTTCCATCGCAGCCTCGACGTCACGCTGGCGGTCCTCACGTCGACTGCCGCGCTTTTCTTCCTCTTCGCGCTCGCGGTTTTGAAGCACATCAAACCGCTGGAACATGTCGCCTTCAAAATCCTGGGCCTCGACATCTTCGACATGTACCACATGCTGATTTCTGCAGGAATCGCCGGGCTCTGCTTCTCGCTTATCGCCATGGCGCTGGTGCTCATGGCCACGCCTGCCCCGTCGTACCTGGGCGGCATCGCTGCCGAGCAGGCGCGCCTGATTGAGCAGCGCGTGGCAGCCTTCCGCTCGCTGCGTCCGCGCTGACTCGAAATTTGCCCCCCTAATGCAAAAGGCCTCCCCTGCGCGGGAGGCCTTTTCGCGTTCCGGTTTCACTTTGCGGTCGGCACGCGTCCGTATAATTGAAGCAAATCAGGAATGAAAAAAGAGATTACGGCTTCGGAAAGAGAGGGCTGAGATGTATAAAGTCGTTTTGCTTCGCCATGGAGAGAGCATCTGGAATAAGGAAAACCTGTTCACCGGCTGGACAGATGTTGACCTGTCGGACAAGGGCAGGGAAGAGGCCACGCAGGCCGGCCTGATGCTGAAGGAGCAGGGATTTTCCTTCGACATCGCCTTTACCTCTGTCCTGAAGCGCGCGATACGCACCTTGTGGATCACGCTGGACCAGATGGACCTGATGTGGATTCCCGTTGAGCGCGACTGGCGGCTGAACGAACGGCATTACGGGGCGCTGCAAGGCCTGAACAAGGCGGAGACGGCGGCGAAGTACGGTGCAGAACAGGTGAAGATCTGGCGCCGCAGTTACGATATTCGCCCGCCGGCGCTGGACGAAGCAGATTCGCGTTATCCGGGGCACGACCCGCGCTATCACAACCTTACAAAACAGCAACTCCCGCTTACCGAATGTCTTAAGGACACTGTCGACCGTTTTCTGCCCTGCTGGCACGAGGTGATCGCTCCCAGCATCCGGTCGGGGAAACAGGTGTTGATCGCCGCCCATGGCAACAGCCTGCGGGCGCTCGTGAAGTATCTCGAAGACATTCCGGACGACCAGATTGTCGATCTCAACATTCCCACAGGCGTGCCGATGGTACAGGAACTTGGCGACGACCTGAAATCGATTCGTCATTATTATCTGGGCGACGCCGCACAAATCGAGCAGGCGGTCAACAAAGCTGCGAGCACCGGCGTGAGTCGATAATGAGGCGAGTTGGCGGCTGACTCATCGAAGCAGGAATTGAAGGCGTCAAACGGCAACAGGGCGGAGCATTGCGCCCCGCCCTGTTCTTAATTCGAACATTGACTGCCTACTCGTTGTAGTTCAGGCTTTCCAGTCCCAGATAAACCGCGCCTGAGCTAAGCTCCTCTTCGATGCGCAGCAACTGGTTGTATTTCGCGATGCGGTCGGTGCGGCTCACCGAGCCGGTCTTGATCTGACCAACCCCTGTAGCCACGGCCAGATCGGCAATGAACGTGTCCTCGGTTTCGCCTGAACGATGCGAGATGACCGATGTATAGCCGTATCGGCTGGCCAGCTCGATCGCTTCCAGCGTCTCGGTCACGGTGCCGATCTGGTTGAGCTTGATAAGAATCGAATTGGCTACGCCCTCTTCGATGCCGCGCTGCAGCAGCTTGATGTTGGTGCAGAAGATGTCGTCGCCGACCAGCTGAATGCGCCCGCCCAGCTTGTCGGTCAGGATTCTCCACCCTGCCCAATCTTCCTCGGCCAGGCCGTCTTCGAGCGAGACGATCGGGTACTGGCGAATCCAGTTTTCGTAGAAACCGACCATCTGCTCGCTCGTGAGCTCGCTCTTGTCACCCTTCTTGAAGACGTACTTTTTCTTTTCCTTGTCGTAAAACTCGCTCGACGCCGGATCGAGTGCGATGGCGATCTGCTCGCCGGGTTTGTAGCCGGCCTGCTCAATGGCCTCGAGGATCAGCTCGATGGCCTCGGCGTTCGATTTGAGCGACGGCGCAAATCCGCCCTCGTCGCCCACCGCGGTGTTGTAGCCCTTCTTCTTCAGCACGCTCTTCAGCGTGTGAAAGGTCTCCGACGCCCAGCGCAGCGCCTCGCTGAAGCGCTCCGCTCCAACGGGCATGATCATGAATTCCTGAAAGTCGACGTTCGAGTCGGCGTGAGCGCCGCCGTTCAGCACATTGAGCATCGGCGTGGGCAGCACGCTTGCGTTCACCCCGCCCAGGTAGCGATACAGCGGAACTTCCAGCGTCAGCGCCACGGCGCGCGTCGCGGCCATCGAGACCGCCAGAATCGCATTCGCGCCCAGCTTGCTCTTGTTCGGCGTTCCGTCCAGCGCAATCATCGACTGGTCGAGCAGCCGCTGGTTGGCCGCGTCCATGCCTTCCAGCTCCGGCGCAATCACCGTCTCCACGTTGGCTACCGCCTGCAGCACGCCCTTGCCTCCGTAGTGGCTCTTGTCGCCGTCGCGGAGCTCCACGGCCTCATGCTCGCCCGTGGAAGCGCCCGAAGGCACAATGGCGCGGCCCATCGCGCCGCTTTCCAGAATGACGTCCGCCTCTACGGTTGGGTTCCCGCGCGAATCCAGGACTTCACGGGCACGAATGGCAACAATCTCAGTCATATCGCTCCTCAAAATGCGGTGCTGCAGCCGGTCATTCAGTTGGGGACGGCGATCCACGGCCAGGGCTTCTCCGGCGGCGCTTTGAATGGTGCCCAAAAGCTCCTGTCGGTGCAAAAATCTCTCTCCGTCCAGCGAAAAAGTGCGTGGGTAAAAAATGGTTCTATCCTTCCGGATTCTAGCAAACCAGGTGGGTATCGCCCGTGTGGCGGCGGTCACACGGCAGACGAGCCGCCGCGGAAGCGCCCAGGTGGTTACTCTCTTGATTCGTGACCCGCGCGGCACTCGCCGAATGCCCACCTATTCGCCATTGTGGAATGTCACGCTACGCTTATGTTGGGTAGTTTTACGTTCGTGGCCGGCTGGCTGAAGCCGCGAACGCAGAACTTTCCCGTCTCCGCAGGGTCTAACGCAGGTAAGGTGACCTTTGCCTGAGAAAAGGAGATCGGGATGAAACGGACTATTCTTGTTTTTGGCGTTCTGGCCGCTGCCGCCGCTCTATTGGGAGCGCAGCAGGCAAGCCAGCCAAGCCCTTACGCGGGCACTTCCAATCCTCCGCCCGATGACACCATCACCACACCCGCGCCGGAGCCTGCGCCCGTCGCCAAGCCCTCCCCCAGTCACCCCATGGCCGCGCAACCTGACGCGCCGCCGCAGCCCGCTGCCGAACCGCAAGCGCAGACGGCGCACCACTCTCTCGATGGGTCGCTCTACACGATTCCGGCCAACCAGGGTCCGGCCGGCAACACTCCTGCCAACGGGGCCGACGGCACTGACGACGGCATCGTGCAGGTGGCGCCCGACACATCCGCCGCCCCCGCGCTGAACCAGCGCCCGGCGGCAAACGATCCCGACAGCGACATCGTTCACCCGGGTCCATTGCCGCCCGGCACTCTCGGCGAAGGCGCTCTAATTCGCGTTCGCTTGATGGATCGCCTCTCGACCGCCATGAACCAGAGCGGCGACGCGTTCCGCACGCGCGTTGTCTCTGACGTGATCCAGGACGGCCAGGTCCTCATTCCCGCCGGGTCGGAGATTGACGGCAAGGTTGCTTCGGTGTCGAGCGGTCACTTTGGCGGCCACGGATCGATGCATCTGCAGCCTGAGACCGTGATTCTCGCCGACGGTTCACGCTTCCATCTTTACGCTCAGATCAGCGGCGCGCCGGGGTCGAACGACCGCGTCGGCAGCGAGGGCGCCATCGCGCCCGGCTCGCGCATGAAGAAAGTCGGCATCGAGTACGGCGGCGCGACGGGCGCGGGCGTGGTCACGGGCGCGATTATCGGCGGGCCAGGTGGCGCGCTCGCAGGCGGCATCATTGGCGCCAGCGTGATCACGGTGCACTTGTTGATGGACCATCCTCAGGCTACGCTGGACAACGGCGCAGTCCTGCTGTTCACGCTCAATGAGCCGCTGCATCTTGTTACCGCGGCTCAAACCGGAAACTAAGTTCCGGGAACGCGGCGCGAGCCGTGCTTCCCCCACGGAGGTGAGCAATGAACTGTAGTCAACTACTTGAACGGAGAACCACAACGAATTGGGAACGGCCCGCGCAACCGACTCGGGAATTCAGCGAACGTGCCGAGCTCCGAACCACGGATTCATATCGCTGGAGTGCGGTGAGATTCTCCTCGGCCGGCCAAACAGTCGTCCCGGGGAACGCGCGCCCATTGAAGGCGTAGAACTCAGCGCAGACTGCCGCTCGCGTTTACACTGAGTGCTGACGGCTAATAGCCGGGAGCTGTGAGCGCGCAATTTCATGGATAAGTTCGTCATACGCGGCGGCAATCCGCTGGTCGGCACCATTCGCGTCTCAGGCGCGAAGAATTCCGCGCTGCCCTCGATGGCCGCGGCCATCCTCACCGAGGATGAAGTCACCCTCGAGAACATTCCCCACGTTCGCGACATCGAAACCGAGCGGCGGCTGCTCGCTTCCATGGGCGCCGAAGTCGTGTTGCGCGAAGGCGAGCTGCAGGATCGCACAACGATCTGTTGCCGCACGCTCTCCGATCCCGTCGCCCGCTACGAGATCGTCAAGACCATGCGCGCCAGCTCGCTTGTGCTGGGCCCGCTCATCGCTCGTGCTGGCGTGGCGCGTGTGGCCATGCCCGGCGGCTGCGCCATTGGCGGCCGGCCCATCGATCTGCACATCAAGGGCCTGGAGAAGATGGGCGCGGTCATCACCCAGGAGCACGGCTACCTTGAAGCCCGCGCGGAACACCTCCGCGGCGCGCATATCGTCTTCGACAAGATCACCGTCACCGGCACGGAAGATCTGCTGATGGCGGCGGTGCTCGCCGAAGGCGACACCTTGATGGAAAACTGTGCACGCGAGCCGGAAGTCGTCGACCTCGCAGCGCTGTTGAACGCGATGGGCGCGCAGATCGAAGGCGCGGGCACAGCCACCATCCAAGTGCACGGAGTCGCGAGCCTCCACGGGGCGCGCTACCGCATCAATCCCGACCGCATCGAGGCGGGAACCTTCCTCATTGCCGGCGCCATCACCGCGGGCGACCTCATCGTCTCCAACTGCAACACTGCTCACCTTGGCGCTGTCATTGCCAAGCTTCAGGAGGCCGGCGCGCGCATTGACGTGCTCGGCCCCGATTCCATCCGCGTACGAGCTGCCGCCGAACTGCGCGCTGCCGACATCTCCACCGAGGAGTATCCCGGTTTTCCCACCGATATGCAGGCCCAGTACATGGCCCTGGCCACGCAGGCTGAGGGCGTCAGCCTGGTCCGCGAAAACATCTTCGAGAACCGCTTCATGCACGTGCAGGAGCTGGTCCGCATGGGCGCCAACATCAAAGTCGATGGAAGCACTGCTACCGTTCGCGGCCCGGCCCGGCTCACCTCCGCCGCCGTCATGTGTTCCGATCTGCGCGCCTCCGCTTCGTTGGTGCTGGCGGCTCTCGTCGCTGAGGGCGAGACCATCGTCGACCGTGTCTATCACATGGACCGCGGCTACGAACGCATCGAAGAGAAGTTGATCGGCGTTGGAGCGCAAATCCAGCGCCTGGGCAACGTCTTCGCGCCGAGAGAGTCGGTTGAGGTCGCCGGTTAACCAATCGGTCCGGACCCGCATCTCCATCGGATGGAAAGCTTCTCGGGGGAGCTTTTTTCAACAGCGCGCAACGAATACCCGGCCCTTGGGTTGTTATGATGAGAGCGCTTTCGATTCACTTGTTGACATCGCCGGCATTGTGCAGCGTGGCAATTTCTTGAGGAAATTGCCACTTGACATCCGGCATTCTGTTAAGAGCAGAATCGAAAACGCTGTAATCGCCAGGAAAAGGCTCCCCGATTCCGGCAGATCCAAACCACGGAGGTAAAGATTCCAGTGAAGAAAACTTTTTTGGCAGGGCTGCTCGCTCTGTGTCTCTCTCCTGCGGTTGCGATGGCGCAGGTCGTCGTCCGCATTGCACCACCGCCACCCATCGTTGAGCATCATGACCGTCCACCGCACGAGGGATGGGTATGGGTCGACGGTTATCACCGCTGGGACGGCCACCGCTACGTCTGGGTTCATGGCCGTTGGGCGCGTCCACCGCATCCCGGCGCCGTCTGGGTTGCCCATCGCTGGGAACAGCGCGGCAATGGCTGGGTTCTGGTCGAAGGCCACTGGCGGTAGCCTGCGTTACACAGACGAAAAGCGGGGCGCTCGCCCCGCTTTTCTGTTTTTCAGATTCATGATTCCCGCTGCGGCAACCGGCCCGTTACTTGATCATGTGTGACTACTTGATCTCGATCACATCCGTCGCCGCCGCCGCAGCCTTCTCTGCCTGCTCCATCAGCTTTTCCGCCATGGTGTAGAACGCCGCTGCCTGCGGGCTCTTTGGTCCGGCAAGCGCTACCGGCATTCCCCGGTCGCCACCCTCGCGGATGGCGGGAATCAATTCGACCGCTCCCAGAAACGGCACGTTGAATTGTTTCGCCGTGCGCTCAGCGCCGCCGCGCGAGAAGATGTCAATCTCATGGTGGCAATGCGGGCAGGTAAAGTGGCTCATGTTCTCCACAATGCCCAGCACTTCCACATTCACCTGCGCAAACATCTCGAGAGCCTTTCGCGCATCTTCCAGGCTTACGTCGCTGGGCGTCGACACCACGATCGCGCCGGTCAGCGGCACGGTCTGCACCAGCGAGATCGCCACGTCGCCCGTCCCCGGCGGCAAATCGACAATCAGGTAGTCCAGCTCGCCCCAGTTCACCTGCTGCAAAAATTGCCGGATGATCTGGTGCAGCATCGGCCCGCGCATCACCATCGGCTTGTCGCCGGGCGAAATGTACCCGATGGAGATCGTCTTCAGGCCGTGCGTCAGGTTGGGCTCGATGATGTTGCCCGCGCCCACCTTCGGCGGCTGCGAGCTGCCCATCATCAGCGGCACGTTGGGACCGTACACATCGGCGTCCATCAGCCCCACGCGCTGGCCCAGCTTACTCAGTGCAATGGCCAGGTTCACGGCCACCGTGGTTTTTCCCACGCCGCCCTTACCGGAACCCACCGCGACTATCTTCGAAACGCCGGGCAATGCGACCGGCGAAGGCATGGCATGAGAATGAGCCATCGTTTTTTATTGCTCCTGATTCGATTGTTTCAGATCGGACGCGCCGCTGTTTCAGATCGCACGTCTTGCTTTTCAGTGTTTCTCTTCTGCATCGGCCAGCGCTGCCACGGCCAGCTTGCCCTCTGAGCGCCGCGTGCTTTCCCGCTCGCGGTGCTCCCGGCGGCGCAGCGCGTCTTCATAGCGGCGAACCTCGTCCGGCGTCTCCGGCTTCAATTGCGGAACTCGCTGCACGCGCCCCTGTTCGTCCATGGCAACAAACACCAGGTACGCGCTGGCCACGTGAGCCACTTCGCCGGTTCGCGTGTTTTCCGCCCACACCTTCACGCCCACTTCCATCGAGCTCGTAAACGCCCGGTTCACGCTCGACTTCAGCGTGACCAGGTCGCCCAGGTGCACCGGGCGGATGAAGTCGATATGATCCATCGCCGCCGTCACCACGTTGGTGCGCGCATGCCGGTACGCCGCCATCGCCCCCGTCAGATCGATGAAGTGCATCAGCCGCCCTCCCAGCAGATGGCCAAGCATGTTGGTGTCGTTGGGCAGCACGATCTCCGTCTTCTCTGACTGCGTGCTCGCCACCGTCCGCACCTTGGGGTGGATCTCCTGGCTGTTCATGCCGCCTCCATTTCCACTGCTTCTTTTTGCCGTCTTCATCGCCCGCCAGTTAAAATAGAACCTGGGGTGGCCTTGGCTTTGAGTCCTTGCACATCTTTCATGTTCCAGTTTGGGCAATCCGCGCCAAAACCGCAAATCCCTCTCGGTCCGATCGAGCGAAATCGGCCCGGATACAGGCCAAATGGATAAAATCGCAGGATTGAAAGAGATTCTCGCGCTTGACCCAGGAAACAGCTTTGCCCGATACGGGGTCGCCATGGAACTGGCGAAACGGGGCGAGACCAGCCTTGCCATTGCAGAATTTGATAAGCTTTTGGCCAACGATCCTGATTACACTGCGGGCTATTTCATGTCCGCGCAGACGTTGGCTGCCGCGGGCAGAAAGCAGCAGGCGATCGAAAGGCTCAAAGCCGGCGTCGCTTGTGCCGCGCGAAGCGGTAATAGCCATGCCCTCAATGAGATGCAGACAATGCTCGGCGACATGGAGGCGCAGAGTTAGATCCCAGGCCGGCCCTGCCGGCGGTTCCTCTCTCGCCCTCGTCTCTGCATCCGGGCACAAACTGCATCCGTCTCGCTTTGAGGAACTGCCCCGAATCCCTCGCGCACCTTAGGCGTCTAAAGGAGCAATATGGCGAAATACTCGATCGTTGTTCCCTTCCACAACGAAGAAGAGAACGTAACCATCCTGTATGCACGGCTCAAACAAGTCATGGAACAGGTGGACGATTCTTTTGAGCTGATCTTCATCGACGACGGGTCAAGCGACCGCACGTACAAGCTCCTGGAGGAGGTTGCCGCCGTTGACAGCCGCGTCCTGGTCGTCAAGCTCCGCCGCAACTTCGGCCAGACTTCTGCCCTGGCTGCCGGCTTTGACCACGCCTCGGGCGACTTCATTCTTGCCATGGACGGCGATCTTCAGCACGATCCCAATGACATTCCCGCTTTTCTCGAGAAACTCGATGAGGGATACGACATCGTCTCCGGCTGGCGCAAGGTGCGCATCGATAACTTCATCTTTCGCCGAGTTCCCTCCGCCTGCGCCAACTGGATCATCGCGCGCCTCTCCGGAGTTGCCATCCACGACTTCGGCACCACCTTCAAGGCCTATCGCCGCGAAGTCATCCAGAATATTCCTCTCTACGGCGAGATGCATCGCTTCATTCCCGCCCTCGCCAGCTTGCACGGCGCATCCATCTGCGAGATTCCGATACGCAATCTCAAGCGAGTCCGCGGCAGGAGCCACTACGGATTGGGCCGCACCGTCCAGGTCTTCTTCGACCTGATGACCATTCGTTTCCTGCTCAAGCACATGAGCCGGCCGTTGCACTTCTTTGGCGGCTGCGGAGTTCTCGCCATGCTCTCCGGCAGCATCATGGCCGCGATTCTGCTGGGACTGAAACTAATGAATCCCCACGCGAATTTGATGGAGCAGCACGGGCCGATGTTCGTCATCGCTTCGGTGCTCATCGTCTCCGGCGTCCAGTTGCTGGCTCTCGGCCTGCTCGGTGAGCTGCAGGTGCGCCACTACTACAGTAACCAGCGTTCCACGTCCTACACCGTGGATCGCCTGGTGCGGTTGGAATCCTCCGACGAGCGGACCTTGCTCTCCGAGAGTAAGGACGACAACCTCTAGCCAGCGAATGGGAATCCCTCCTGCTATTCCCTTGCAGTCGCCCGCCCCCAGGGTTCATTCTTAACCCTGACATGAAAGCCATCCAGATCCACGCCGCAGGTCGTCCCGAAGCTCTCGAGCTCGTCGATTTGCCGATCCCCCAACCTCAAGCCGGCCAGGTTCTCATCCGCATCGAAGCCACTGGCGTCAACTTCATTGAGATCTACTTCCGCAAGGGCGTCTACAAAGCTTCATTCCCCATGATTCCGGGCAGCGAAGCCGCCGGAACGGTGGAAGAGCTTGGCCCCGGAGTCAACGGATTCAAGGCCGGCGACGCAGTCGCGTCCGCCGGTGTCATTGGCAGCTACGCTGAATACGCTCTCGTTCCTGCCGCCCAACTGGTCAAGGTCCCCGAGGGTTTGAGCCTGGAGCACGCCGCCGCCGCCATGTTGCAGGGCATGACTGCGCACTATCTTGCTTACTCGACCTATCCGCTCAAGAAGGGCGATACCGCGCTGGTCCACGCCGGAGCCGGCGGTGTCGGCCTTCTCCTCACGCAGATCGCCGCTCGCATCGGTGCGCGCGTTATCACCACGGTCTCCACCAAGGCCAAGGCCGAGCTCTCGCGCGAGGCCGGCGCATCCGACGTGATTCTCTACACCGAAAAAGACTTCGAGGCCGAGGTCAAGCGCCTCACCAAAGGCAAGGGCGTCGACGTGGTCTACGACTCCGTGGGCAAGACCACCTTCGACAAAAGCCTCAACTGCCTGCGTCCCCGCGGCCTCTTGGCTCTCTTCGGCGCGTCCAGCGGTCCCGTTCCGCCCTTCGATCCCATTCTGCTCAACAGCAAGGGTTCGCTCTTTCTCACCCGGCCCACGCTCTGGCACTACATCGCTACGCGCGCAGAGCTTGAGTGGCGCGCCGGCGAGGTCCTCGGCTGGGCCACCACCGGCGAGCTCAAACTCCGCACCGAGCATACCTATCCGCTGGCCGAAGCCGCCCAGGCCCAGACAGACATGGAAGAACGCAAGACCACCGGCAAGATTCTGCTCGTTCCCTGACCTCTGATCACTCATTCACTTTTTCACCTATTCACTTCTTCGCTCTCTTGCTCACCACGTTTCACGAACTACGATTCACGAACCACGATCCACGAACCACGATTCAGGGTTCACGATCATGACCATCTCTATCAAGCCATCCGACCGCGTCTTCGTCCTCACCGGCGCGGGCATCAGCGCCGAAAGCGGGCTGCCCACCTTCCGAGCCTCAGACGGCCTGTGGGCTGGTTTCCGCGTCGAAGATGTGTGCACGCCCGATGCCTGGCGTCGCGATCCCGCCGGAGTCTGGGCCTTCTACTCCGCGCGCCGCGCACAAGGCAGCAAGGCCAATCCGAATCCCGCGCACGTCGCTCTCGCTGAGCTTGAAGCGCAACTCCCTGGCCGCTATTTTCTCTGCACGCAAAATGTTGACGACCTGCATGAGCGCGCCGGATCGCGGAATCTCGTCCACATGCACGGCGAGCTGACCAAGGCGCGCTGCGAGCGCGAGTGCGGCCGCCCGCCCGTCGAAGACCGCGCCATCTACGCGAGCCTCGACGAGGTCGGCCGCTGCCCCTGCGGCGGCCGCATGCGCCCGCACATTGTCTTCTTCGGCGAGATTCCGCTTGAAATGCCCCGCATCGAGCGCGAGATCGCCAAATCCACGCTGATGATCGTCATCGGCACATCCGGCAACGTCTATCCCGCGGCTGGCTTCGTGAATTGGGCTCGCCAGTCCGGCGCACAAACCGTCTACATCGGCCCCGAGCGGCCGCTCAACGCCTCCGCCTTCACTTACATCGTCGAAGGCAAAGCCGGCAAAGTGCTGCCCGGCCTCTTCGAAGTCCAATCCTGACCCGTCGGCCCGCTGACACGTCGGGTGCCCCACCCTCGCAGCGCATTTTTCTTTGCCGCTAGCCTGTATTTCTCACACGCCCTGTTTTTTGGCGGTAACGAGTTGATTGCGGGAAGTGCGGCGGTTGTTTGTGGACGGCGACAAGGGCTAGGTGAGGTTTTTCAGGCCGTTCTCAGCCTGGGC
>JBEKSA010000015.1:0-91138 GCA_049517515.1 Occallatibacter sp. | reverse complement strand
TGAAAGACATGATAGTCGGCGGGATGGCCGACCAGCGAGTCAACGGTAATGCCTTCAGCCAGGAGAGCCAGATCGCTCATGTGTATCTTCTCCCAGGCGCGCAGCCAACTGCTGGCGAACCTTACGGTTTATTTTCGCGCCACGGCACTCGTTGCGGAAGACGATTTACTCCCCCTTCCGCCCTCCCAGGCTGAACCACTAGGCGGTCCAGGAGCCGCCTAACTTACTGAGAGTCAAATGCCGGGCTCCAGGTGCGCGGAGGCGAATCCGAAAGTGGAGCAGTCGCAACCGGAATCTCTTGACAACAAATTCGCGGTGATTATACGCCCGTTTGCCTCGGAGCGTTCCAATTGCAAGGATCCAGCGTTGAAAAATGAGATTCCGATTCTATTCCCGGGTAGCTGGCGTACGTGATTGCAGTCACGTTGGGCTGTGCTCCGAGAGAATACGATGGCATTCAGCCTATACATCGGCCGGCGCTGGAGTGGGAAAGGAACTTCAATGAATCTGGGATTTATTGAGAACAAGACATACGACGAGATTTCAGTTGGCGACACAGCCAGGACGGAGCACGTTTTGACCACGGAAGACGCGATGGCGTGGGCCTCGATTTCCGGATTCACCGCCGTTCTGGACTCCGAAGGACTCATCGATCGCGCCGTGAGCAGCATGCTTCCGACAGGACCAAACATGTGGTGTGCCTCGCTCATCTCCGGTCTTTTCGCCACGAATCTACCTGGGCCTGGATGCTCACTGACGAGCGTGTCGCTCACGTTCCATAATCGCATCCGTGTCGGAGAACGCATCCTCGTCAAAGTCGAGGTTACGGCCAAGGACGATTCTACAAAGAGCGTTATATTCGATTGCGAGGCAAGCAATGACGCCGGCGCGTCCGTCTTTTCGGGCACTGCACAGCTCATTGCACCCGTGGAAAAGCTGCGCTTGTCCACACTCCCGGTACCCCAACTCATTGTGAACAATCCCTATCGTCACCACCTCGGTTTCATCGCGCGTGCAACTTCCAAGCCGGCTGTGAAAACCGCGATCGTCTGGCCGTGCGACGCACTATCTCTCGGGGGCGCTTTCCAGGCATACAAAGACGGGTTGATTGTTCCGGTTCTTGTGGGTTCTGAAGCGGCGATCCGCAACATTGCCGGAACGATGCAACTTGACTTGGGATCCATCCCGATCGTTGACGTCGACGATAGCCGCGCGGCCGCCATCCGGGCTGTTGAGATGGCTCGTAAAGGCGAGGTCCAAATGCTCATGAAGGGCTCGCTGCAGACAGAAGAACTCATGAAAGCTGTGGCCTCACGCGAGGGAGGATTGCGCACCGGGCGGCACATCAGCCACGTATTCGCTTTGGATGTGCCGTCCTATCACAAGACCCTGTTCGTTACCGATGCGGCCGTCAACATCGAGACGGACCTGGAAACCAAGATAGACATTCTGCAGAATGCCATCGACATGATGGTCAAACTTGGGGTCGTGAACCCGAAGGTGGCAATCCTGTCGGCGGTCGAGTCGGTTACCCCGGCCATTCCCTCCACGCTCGATGCCGCCGCCCTTTGCAAGATGGTCGAACGCGGACAGATTACCGGAGCCATCGTCGATGGTCCGCTCGCATTCGATAATGCCATTTCAAGCGACGCCGCACGGATCAAGAAGATCAAATCGCCGGTCGCAGGAGACCCTGATCTTCTCATGGTTCCCAATCTGGAGGCTGGGAATATCCTCTTCAAGGAGCTTCAGTACCTGGCCGGAGCGCTGGCGGCCGGAGTTGTGGTGGGAGCCAAGGTTCCGGTAGTTCTCACCGGCCGCGCGGACGGAGAACAGGCTCGAATGGCAAGTTGCGCCCTCGGCATCCTGCTTGCGAAGCCGGCACCCGATTTGGAAGGCTAGTATCAGAGAAATGCTAATCCCTGATACTTGCCAGCGGTGGCGCTCCGATTTTTTTGAAAGCTGTGACCCAAGGTGTCAGGATCAGCCGCTGCGCTGGAGTAGAATGCGCAGCGGCCGATGGCAGAATCTCAGAAGGTGAATGTAGGGCCCAATTCCTCGCGAATGTCGTTCCACTCCCGCGACGGCACGCCTTTAAAGAGCGGCAGGGGTTCCTCGGGGTTGGCGTGGGTGGTGAAGAGCGACTGCTCGTACGAGAACATGACCCACTTATCGAGCTTGTAGTTGAGCGTGCCAACGAGCATCGTGCTCATATGCCGGGTTCCCTGCAACTCATTGATGTCGCGCGCTTTAGCCTGATCAACGCCATAAAGACCATAGATGGACCAACCGGCGTTGCGGCCCGTGGGATTGACATTGAAGATGCGGGAGAGTGGGAGCCCCAGTTGTGCGAAGCCGCCCGCGGCGCGAACCGGGCGTTCGGGTGCAACCACCTGCTGCCCACTCGCGTTGGTGTCGAGCACAATGTCCGATGCGCCATCTACAGAGGCGACGGTAGCCAAATTGGTCAGGCCGCCGGTGTCGCTAAAGAAGGAGTAAAGTTGCCCGCCGAAAAACCAGCGGAGATCGCTGCCGCCGTAAGTCTTGCCTGTCAGCGTGAACCAGCGTGTAGGCAATTGCCACTCGGCGGTCCAGCCATCCTGTGTGCTGCTTGCGCTTACGCCGTTAGGAAAGGTGGCCTGATAAGGCGCGGGAACTGCCGAACCCAGGGCATTGGCAGTGCGCTCACCTTTGAAGCCGCTGAAGATGAGCTGTGCGGGAGCAACTCCGGCCGCGGGGTCTAGCTGCCATTGGCCAACCAGGCGTCCCTGAATCTCGGGACGGTTCGAGTCCGGTCCCTGGCGCTCGCCGTAACCGAGCTGCTCTGAGACGTTGGCTGCACTTGGTGGAAGACCTGAACCCGGCAGATCGATGGCAAACTCCGGCATGATCGAGAATCCGCTGAATTTGTGCGTATAGCCAACGCGCATCTGCGGATCGCGCTCCCAAAGGCCGCCGAAATCACCGCCAGCGAGAGTCAACTCAACCATGTTGACGAGCGTTGAAGAGCCATAGATTGTCCAGTCCTGCCCAGCGAGCGCCGAAAATGTATTCTTGTCGTCAAAGTGGTAATCCAACCTGCCCCATGCGACGCGGAGCGAAGGGTTGCTGGAGCGGATACTGGAGAGATTGCGATTATCTGAGCGGTTGAAGTTACCCTCGAAGTCCATTTCGATCCTGCCCGTGATGCTCCACTTCGGATTGGGATCGATCCACGCGAAGTTCACGCCCAAGCGGCTGCTGCGCGCCTTGACGTGGAACTCTGGAGATCCATTAGGGGGTGTGTCGGTAAGAAAGCCGGGGAGCGGAAAATCATCTCCGTTGGGAGAAGAACTGTCTTCAATCCCGGTCAATCTGATAAATCCATAGGGAGTAAAACCGACCCCCTCCGCCCTGAATGCAGGTTCGATGCCGGTGCGCGAAATCCCATTCACGGGGAACTGGCGAATGGGCGCGAGCGCCTCATTGATCGCTTGGGATGGGGACTTCTCCACGACGGACGCCGCAGGAGCTTGTGAACGGGGGTTGACCAACGGCTGTCTGAGTTCCGCAGTAGCTGAGGTGAGAGCGCCCGCGACCTGCGCGGCTGGCGCACCGGCTGAAGCCGGCATCGCAGGAGCGGGCAGCCTTTCGGCAATCTGTGCGTACTCGTCATTCGAGAGAACGCCTTTGTCGAAAAGGATGCGGGCCATCAGATCTTCGGCCTGCTGCGGCGTGGCCGCCCCATCGATCTGCTTCATATCGTCGGGCGTGAGAATGCCTTTGCGGAGCAGGATCTCTGCTAGCGGATCGTGGGGCTTTGCGACGTCCTGCTGTGCCTTTGCTGGCGTGCAAAGTATTGCAGACAGCACCAGAATCAGCAGAAAGAATGAAAGAAGCCGGAGACGAAGAGACAAGTTACAAGAAGAACCATTCATATTGGAATCTCCTTTTTGAACTCGAAATCCTGATGCTGAACAGCAACTGGCGCGCGCTTCAGAACAGAAATTGCACCGACGCTGGGCACTCTGACCCGGACCGCGACATCAGACGACACAGAGACGGGCGGCGCCAAGAGCACAACTCTTGCCGCCCATCTTCTTGAAAGGTAGGGACGTAGCCCTACGCCCACTCCCCGCTGCGCAGATACTCATCGATTCCCTTCGCAGCTTTGCGGCCGGCGCCCATGGCGAGGATCACCGTGGCACCGCCGGTGACGATGTCGCCGCCGGCGAAGACACCGCGCTTGGAGGTGCGGGTGGTCTGGGTGTCGGCCACGATGTAGTTACGCGACGTGGTCTTGAGATCAGGCGTCGAGGCCTGAACGAGGGGATTAGCGTTGGTGCCCACGCCGATGATGACCACGTTGGCGGGCAGAATGAACTCAGAGCCTTTGATCTCGACGGGAGAGCGGCGGCCGCTCTCATCGGGCTCGCCCAGCTCCATGCGGACGCAGCGCGCGCTGGTGAGCCATCCCTTCTCGTCGCCGATCAATTCGATGGGGTTCGTGAGCATGCGGAACTCGATGCCCTCTTGGCGGGCATGGGGTATTTCTTCGAGGCGCGCAGGCATCTCGGCTTCAGAACGGCGATAGACCAGGGTTGCCGTGCGTGCGCCCAGGCGGCGCGCGCTGCGCACCGCGTCCATGGCGGTGTTGCCGCCGCCCACCACAATCACGTCGCGATCGCGGCAGTCGTAGACGGGTTCGTCATATTCGGTGGCGTCGTATGCACGCATCAGGTTGACGCGAGTAAGGAACTCGTTGGCCGAGTAGACGCCGATGAGGTGCTCGCCGGGAATGCCGAGGAAGCGCGGCAGACCGGCGCCGGTGGCGACGAAGACCGCGTCGTAGCCTTCATGCTGCATCAGCTCATCGATGGTTACGCTCTTGCCGACCACCACGTTGGTTTCGAACTCGACGCCCATGCGGTGCAAGTTGTCGACTTCGCTTTTGACAATCGACTTGGGCAGGCGGAACTCGGGGATACCGTAGACGAGCACACCGCCGAGCTCGTGCAGGGCCTCAAAGACGCGGACGCGATGGCCCATCTGGACCAAGTCGCCAGCGGCCGAGAGCCCGGCCGGACCGCTGCCGACGATGGCCACGCTTTTTCCCGTGGGCGGCGCGTTGGGAGGAAGGCCAAGCTGGCCGCTCGAGCGCTCGTAGTCGGCGATGAAGCGCTCGAGGTTGCCGATGGCGACGGACGCGCCTTTTTTGCCCAGCACGCATCCGCCCTCGCACTGATTCTCCTGCGGGCAGACGCGGCCGGTGATGGCGGGCAGCGCATTGTCCTCGCGCATCTTGGCCGCCGCGGCGAGATAGTCGCCCGCATAGATCAGCGCTACGACCTCTTTGATCTTAACGCCCACCGGGCAATCGACGACGCAGCCGGGCTTGGCGCAGGCGATGCAGCGCGTGGCCTCCTCAAGGGCGCCGGCTGCGCTCAGACCCAGGTTCACCTCTTCAAAGTTGCGGCTGCGCACCTGGGGATCGAGCTCCGGCATAGGGACGCGCGGAATCTTCATCCGGTCCTTCAAAGGGACGAGGTTCTTCTCAGACATTTTGGACCTCGTTCTTCATCGGGCGTCTTTTCGGATTGAGCGTGATGGGAATGCTGCGCAGCTCGGCAAGTTCCCGCTCCTTCTCGGCCAACTCAGCGCGAAGTTCGACCAGTTCTTCCAGGGTGTGTTCCTGGAAGTGCTTGAGCGACTGGCACTCCTTCTCGCGATACATGGAGTTGCGCTGCATGAGGACGTCGAAGTTGACCAGCGAGGCATCGAACTCTGGCCCATCCACGCAGGCGAATTTGCTTTTGTTGCCGAGCAACACACGGCAGCCGCCACACATGCCGGTGCCGTCCACCATGATGGAGTTCAGGCTGACCATGGTCTTGATCCCCAGCGGAGCGGTTAGCTGGGCGACGGCGCGCATCATGGGCACAGGACCAACGGCGAGCACGAAGTCGATCTTCCTCCCGGCGGCGATCAGTTCGTCGAGCTTCTTGGTCACCAGCCCCTGTTCGCCGTAGCTGCCGTCGTCGGTCATGATGTAAGCCTCGTTGCTGGACTGGCGCACCTCGTCTTCAAAGATGACCATCTCTTTGGAGCGGGCGCCTTCAACAAAGACGACATGGTTGCCGGCCTGTTTGAGGGCGTTGGCTGTGGGCAGAGCCATGGCCGTGCCCACGCTGCCGGCCAGAATGGCCACCGTGCCGTAGTTCTCGATCTCCGATGGCCGGCCAAGAGGGCCGACGATGTCGAGGATGGAGTCGCCCTTCTGAAGACAGTTCAGCATGGCGGTCGTTTTGCCCACAGATTGCACCACGATGGTGACGGTGCCCGCCTCCGGATCGGAACTCTTGATGGTCAACGGAATCCGTTCGCCCTTGGCGTGCAGCCGCAAGATAACGAACTGGCCCGGTTCCTGCTTATGGGCGATGCGCGGCGCCTCGACAACCAACTCACGTATGTTGAGACCCACGTCGTGCGCGTCGACAATCCTGTACATCGCGCCTCCGCTTCCGCTCAGGTCCTCTGAGGGTCAGGAAATTTTGGCCCGAATCTCAATCGTGAAAACAGATTTACGGGAATTGTACGTGGCTTTACGTAAATTGCAAGACCAACTCCAACGAGCGTGACAGCAGTCACTAAGTAGGCGGATGCGTGATTGGGGTCACTGGAGTTATGAGCGTGATAGCGGTCACTGCCGAGTGAATTGTCGAGTGGCGTAATTATTGCTTGGCATTTGATTGGTAGTTACGAAGCATAATCCTGTTTTCACGGCCCGGCAGCGCGATTGAATCCATAGCGGCGGGTGGGGGCCAAAATCACACATCCAGAGCCTGGACAGAGCCAAACAGCGGACCGTAGTTTCGCAAGGAGCGCATCATGAAGGGGAAAGTTGCAATCGTAACAGGTGGTGCGAGCGGGATCGGGTTAGCGATTGTTGAGTCGTTCGCCCAAGTGGGCGTGAACTGCGTGATTGCCGACATGGACGTTGCCGGTGGGGAACGAGCCGCAGCGAAACTTCAAGAGGCCGGGACGCCCTGCCTGTTCGTTGCTACAAGTGTTTCCCAGCCCGACCAAGTGCGCCATCTCGTCGATGCCACCATCGAAAAATTTGGGCGTCTCGACATTCTGGTCAACAATGCGGGTCTGCAATTCGTGACGCCAGTGGTGGAGTTCCCCGAAGAGCGCTGGGACACTCTGATAGGCGTTATGCTTACCGGAACGTTTCTTTGTTGTAAGTATGCCTTGCCCCACATGATCAAGCAGAAGTGGGGCAGGATTATTAACGTCAACTCGGTCCACGGCAAAGTGGGGTCGCCCTTCAAGGTGGCTTATGTTTCAGCCAAACACGGGGTGCTGGGGTTGACGAAGGTAGTGGCGTTGGAGGTGGCCGAGCACAACATTACCTGTAATGCCATCTGTCCCGCCTACGTGCGTACTCCGCTCGTCGAGAAGCAAATTGAGAATCAGGCCCGTTCTCACGGCATTCCGGAGGAGGAAGTGATTCAAAAGATCATGCTGGAACCCGCCGCCATCAAGCGGCTACTGAATCCCAGCGAGGTCGCTTCGCTGGTTCGCTACTTGTGTTCGGACGATGCCGCAGGTATCACCGGCACGGCGCTCGACATTGATTTGGGCTGGACGGCGCACTAGGACAAGATGCTTCAAGGCGTGCCGCAAGGCAC
The DNA here is from genome assembly GCA_049517515.1 of Occallatibacter sp. Lineage (GTDB taxonomy): Bacteria > Acidobacteriota > Terriglobia > Terriglobales > Acidobacteriaceae > Telmatobacter. Next base: position 83,465 of record JBEKSA010000015.1, on the reverse strand, counting down.
GCCTTCATAGCGCGGAGGAGAATGATTATGCCTGCCAATCCTCTGGCCACCGCTCATGAGACCCACCCTATAGTCAAGATTTCCGCCACGCGTTCTCCGGAGCGGAACAAAATCGTTACCGCCGCCGCGGCCGTGCGCTTAATTCGCGACGGCGACACAGTAGCGACCGGAGGCTTCGTGGGCGTCGCCTTTCCCGAAGCGATTGCCGTTGCCATCGAGCAACAGTTCCTGGCGCCCGACGGGGAAGCCGGCCCCGCCAGCGGACGGCCTTGCGACCTAACGCTCCTCTATGCGGCCGGGCAGGGCGACGGAAAGGAACGGGGGCTGAATCACTTCGGTCATCCGGGTCTGGTGAAACGCGTCGTTGGCGGCCATTGGGGCTTGGTGCCTAAGCTAGGGGCGCTGGCGGTCAATAACAAGATCGAGGCCTACAACTTTCCCCAGGGAGTGATTTCGCATTTGTTTCGCGATATTGCCGCACATCGTCCCGGGCACCTCAGCAAGGTCGGCATGGGGACCTACGTCGATCCGCGTTACGGCGGCGGCAAAATCAACTCCCGCACTACCGACGATCTCGTTGAGTTGATTACCATTCACGGCGAGGAGTACCTGTTCTACAAAGCGTTTCCGGTCAACGTCGGCATTATCCGCGGCACCACCGCGGATCCCGAGGGCAATATCACCATGGAGCGCGAGGCGCTGACGATAGAAATGCTTTCCATTGCCATGGCAGCCCACAACTCCGGCGGGATCGTCATCGCCCAGGTCGAACGCGTGGCCGAGAGCGGCACGCTGAATCCACGACAGGTGAAGATACCGGGAATTCTCGTCGATTGCGTCGTGGTTGCGGAAAAGCCGGAGTACCATTGGCAGACCTTCGCTACCGTGTACAACCCCGGTTTTAGCGCAGAGATCCATACGCGAATGGGAGCCATCCCACCGATGGAGCTATCGGCGCGCAAGGTGATCGCGCGCCGGTCGGCGCTGGAGCTGAAGACCAACAGCGTGGTCAACCTGGGAATTGGCATGCCCGAAGGCGTGGCCAATGTGGCCAATGAGGAGAAGATCATCGATCTCATTACACTCACTGCGGAGCCCGGAGTGGTCGGCGGAGTTCCGGCCGGGGGGCTCGATTTCGGCGCCGCGGTCAATGCCCACGCCATCATCGATCAGCCTTACCAATTTGATTTTTACGACGGCGGTGGACTCGACTTGGCTGTCCTCGGCCTGGCAGAGGCGGACCGCGAGGGAAGCCTCAACGTGAGCAAATTCGGTCCCAGGTTGGCGGGTGCAGGGGGGTTTATCAATATCAGCCAAAACGCCAAGAGCCTGGTGTTCTGCGGTACGTTCACGGCGGGCAATCTGGACGTCGGATTCGCAGACGGCAAATTACAAATCCTCACTGAGGGCCGCACGCGAAAGTTCGTGAACGAAGTTGAACATCGAACCTTCAGCGGCCGATATGCCAGCCTGCGCCGACAGCCGGTGCTTTATGTAACCGAACGCTGCGTGTTCAGCCTCACGACGGAAGGCCTGCAACTTATTGAGGTGGCCCCGGGCATCGATATTGAAAGGGACATCCTGGCTCACATGGATTTCCAGCCCATCGTGCACCAGCCTAGGCTAATGGACGCGCGCTTGTTCATGCCCCAGCCCATGGGTTTGCGCGGCGATCTATTGGAACAGCCCCTGGAGAGCCGGCTCAGCTACGAGCGGCAACAGAATCTGTTCTTCGTCAACTTCGAAGGTTACACGGTGCGCAGCATGGAACAGATCGACCGGATCGAGCAATTGGTGCGCGACTGTTTGGCGCCGGCACCCGGCAAGGTATACGCCATCGTCAATTACGACAATTTCTCGATTTCTCCCGAGCTATTGGGACCGTATACCGACATGGTGAAGAAGCTGATGAACGACTGTTACTCGGGTGTCACCCGATACACGACCAGTGGCTTCCTACGTATGAAACTTGGGGACGCCCTGGCCGAGCGCGGTGTCGCTCCTCACATCTATGAGAGTGCCGAGGAGGCCAGCCAGCACTTGCTCGAGCTCGAGGAGCGGCTGTAGGCGAAATAGCTCGGGCTTGTCCTGGCAGAGGGCGGATCGGGTTCTGGCGGGAACCACCAGCACGTGGAACTCTCGGGGTCTGAACACTTCGTACGGAAGGAGCCATTTTATGGCAGCAAGCAGCGTTATAAGCAGTACGAGCAACTTCAGCGAGCCGGTGACGGACTCGCTAAAAGGCAGAGTGGCCCTGGTGACGGGCGGATCGCGCGGCATCGGAAAGGCTATCGCTCTGGAACTTGCCCGCAACGGGGCAACGGTGACCTTCAGCTATAACAGCAATCTGGCCAAGGCGGAAGAGGTCGCGGCCGAGATTCGCACCATGGACGTCGAGTGCCTGATAGCGCAGGGCGACGTGGCTCGCAAGGAGGACGCACGCCGTGTCGTCAGCTCAACCCTCGAGCAATTCAAGAGGATCGACATCCTGGTCAACAACGCCGGCATTACCCGCGACCACACCCTGCGCAAGATGACCGATGAGGAATGGGAATCGGCAATCTCGGTGAACTTGCATGGGACCTATTACTGCACCACTGCCGCATTGCCGGCGATGACCGAGCAGAAATACGGGCGCATCATCAACATTGCTTCCATCGTCGGCCAAACGGGAGCATTCGGCCAGGCCAATTACGCCGCCAGCAAAGGCGGAATCATCGCGTTCACCAAGTGCGTAGCGTTGGAGTATGCGAGAGATAACATCACCGCCAATGCAGTTGCCCCAGGGTATACCGGTACGGAAATGGTAGAAGCGATGCCGGCAGATGTTCTTGAAAAGATTTGCGCCAAGATACCGCTGCGCCGGCTGGCAAAACCCGAAGAGGTCGCCAAAGCGGTTCTCTTCCTGGCCCGGGATGGGGACTACATCACTGGAACGACGATCAACGTAAACGGCGGGCTACTGATGTTCTGAGGCCTACTTGGATTTCCTCGGGGAAATCGAAGTCAAGGAAATAAAAATGCGCTCGAAGCAACCGGCGCGCGTGCCGGGGGCGCTGCGCCAGCCGCGGCTCTCATCATTCCACCGGCGAGTGAATGGCGTCTTCGAGGTTTGCGCATCTTAATCATGCGGAGATTTGCAATTCTCCACGAAGCATGCGAAATCTCCGGCCGCGGATAGTCCAACTTTCCTGCGGCTGAAGTTATTGCTTCCGGCGCGCATAACCGCTGGGCATCGCAGCATTCTCGTGGTGAGGGACGAAACACCCCACTTGGAGCCATCGAGAATTCCCGTATAGTCGTAGCTGTCACTGCTCACCTCTGAACGTCGACCACGAGCCGTCCCCGAACCTCTCCCGCCAGGAGAGATGGCGCCGATGAAATCGCTTCACTGAGGCCGATACCGTGAGAAATCGCGTCGAGCCTGGAAATATCGAGGTCGCGTGCCAAACGTGCCCATGCTTCAAGCCGGGCCGAACGCGGACACATCACACTGTCGATACCAGCGAGCGTCACGCCACGCAGAATGAATGGCGCGACCGTCGCCGGAAAATCCATTCCCCCTGCTAGACCGCAAGCGGTAACTACCCCGCCGTACTTGGTTGTGGCACAAACGTTCGCAAGCACGTGGCTGCCAACCACATCGACCGCCCCCGCCCACCGTTGCTTCCCGAGTGGTTTTCCGGGGCTCGCAAATTCCGCCCGTCCCAGCACCTCCGCGGCACCCAACCCCTTCAGGAAATCGGCTTCTTCCATTCTTCCGCTGGCGGCTACCACTCGATAACCCAGCTTGGAAAGAAGGGCAACCGCTACGCTGCCCACACCGCCAGCCGCACCAGTGACCACGATTTCGCCCTTGTCCGGAGTGATGCCGTGCTGCTCGAGCGCCAGCACGCATAGCATGGCAGTATAACCGGCTGTACCAATGGCCATGGCTTGCTGGAGAGAAAAGGCCGAGGGCAAATGGACCAGCCATTCGCCTTTTATACGTGCCTTTTGCGCAAGACCTCCCCAATGGGTTTCCCCTAGGCCCCAGCCATTCAGCAGCACAGAGTCCCCCACTTGGTAGTCTGGATTTCTTGACGCTTCGACCGTGCCTGCCAGATCGACTCCCGGAATCATGGGGAATCGTCGAACGACGGGAGACTTTCCTGTGATCGCTAGGGAGTCTTTGTAGTTGAGTGAAGAATACGCGACCCTTACGGTGACATCGCCCTCAGGTAGAAGCGAGTCGTTGATATCCTTCAACGTGGCGCTCGAACCGTTCCCGTCTTTTTCGATCAAAATACCCTTGAACATGTTTCCCTCCGCGAAAACTAGACGCTGCGTCCGGTAAGTTGGCAAAAAAGTCAACGCGTGATCCCAGCGAGAAAAAGCTTGGCATATGCCATAACCGGTTCCGCATTCTGGTCGAGCTTCGCTCTCAGCACAGCATGGCCTCTCCGATCGTTTGTACCAGCCGAATTGTTAGTGTAGCGCTGTGGTGAGGGGCCAGAGGCACTGGGACAGGCTTTCTTGCTAGTGGCCCGGTGTCACCGGCTACGCGGACATTACTCGATTTATTGTGCGTCTGCAGCGATCAATCCGCATTAGCGGACAACGAATGCGGCGAAGTTGCGTTCCTGGCGTCGATGACAGTGCCGGACGCTGGGCGGCCATCCCCATCAGACTCGACGAAGGAGATCTGATACAGCGGAGGCACCGTGTCGGGATTGAGCAGCGCGCTATTCGCGTAAGCAGCTAGCCTTGAGTGCGCTTCCTCAATTGCTTCGCGGAATTCCCGCACGCCTCTAGATCACCCCGCACTGCTTGGTGGAGAAGATGGCGGGCAATGATCTGCGCCCAGCGTTACTTGTGATTTCATCCGCAATGTCTCCTCGTGCAGCAAGCTCGCGATCTGCTCCGGACTGTATTTCTTTGCCCTATGCATTCCATGCTGCTTCCATACCAGTTTGTCTCAAAACTACTAGCACAGATTTCGCCGGGCGGACCAATCTTCGCTGTACAACGGACTCCTTGTCTCAAGCGATCTTCATGAGCCTAGCCTGCTCGGTCAGTTCCTGGCGGAAGTTCGGGTGAGCGATGTTGATTAGTTCCAGCGCTCTTTGCTTTGCAGTCTTGCCTCGCAATTGGGCACGTCCGAATTCGGTGACCACATAATTGACATCGTTCTTGGTAGTCGTCACATGTGTGCCCGGGGTAAGGGTCGGAACAATGCGTGAAATGGTGTCGTTCTTCGCCGTTGATGGCAGGACGATAATGGCCTTTCCGCCATTGGATCGGTTTGCGGCGTGAACGAAGTCAGCTTGACCGCCAGTGCCAGAGTAAGGTACGCAGCCAAGGCTCTCGGATCCGCACTGGCCGATGAGATCCACCTGCATTGTGCCGTTGATGGCGATCAGGTTATCATTCTTGCTCGCAAGGGCGGGGTCATTGGTGAAATCGACCGGGTGCATTTCCAGGGCTGGATTGCGGTCCATGAATTGGTATAGCTTTTTTGAACCCAGAGCGAATGTGGCCACCATCTTGTCAGGGTTGTAGTTCTTCTTGCGGTTAGTGACAACGCCGGCCTCGACGAGGCACATGATGCCGTCACCGACCATTTCGGTGTGAATGCCGAGGTCATGTTTGTCGATGAGTTGCATGACCACGGCGTCCGGAATGCCTCCATAGCCAATCTGCAGAGTTGCGCCGTCGGGAATCATGTCGGCCACGTACTTGCCGATTGCTTCCTGCACAGGTCCGATTCTTGGCAATCCCACTTCCATCACGGGCTCTTCGCTTTCCACGAGAGCGGTAACCTGAGAGATGCGCACGTGGCAGTTGCCGTAGGCGAAGGGGACGTTTGGATTAACTTCCAAAACGATGGCCCGCGCCTTTTGGATCGCCGCCATGGTGTAGTCGGCAGCAAGACCGAGAGAGAAATAGCCGTGTTCCCCCATAGGCGAGGCCATGCTGAAGACAACGTCGGCCGGGATCAGATTGCGATTGATGAGTGTGGGCAGTTCCCAAAAATATGCAGGGATGAAGTCGATCCAGCCCTCTTGACCGCCTGGCCGCGAAGGACCGCTGAAAAAATAGGCCACATGCCGGACGTTCTCAACTGTTTCCGGATCAAAATACCCATACTCTCGAATAGGCAGAACCTGGGAAATCTTGACGTGGTGGAAGTCCCGGCGCTGTTCCGAGAGTGCAGTTAGGAGCGTCGGCGGCTCACCAACTCCGGCTGGAACCACGATCGTCTCCCCGGTTCTTACGTTGTGGACCGCATCGAAAGCAGACATGCGCCTCTGTGCGTAGTGTTCTTTGTTTGACATCCAAACCTCCTCAAAACTGGCCTGCCCGATCGTTTGCATCAGTGCGAGAGTTAGTGTAGCGCAGTTATCGGGTGAGTCTGATAGCCGCAGTCGAGGGAGTGGAAAAGTGGGACGCGTTGTTTGCTTTCCACTTTTCCATGCTCCGTATTGCTTTCCACCCTTCCATGCCCGTTGTCGTTTCGCCCTGCCATGCTGCTGGCGCCGGTGGCCTGTACCCCAACGACGAGTGCGGCCTTCTGGTGTTGTAGTAGACGCGCCATCGTTCGGCCAGCACCTGCACCTCCTTCAGTGAGTAGAAGATCTCGCCGTTCAGGAACTCATCGCGCAGCTTAGAGTTGAAGCTCTCGCAGTACCCGTTCTCCCAGGGAGAGCCGGGTTCGATGCACAGAGTCTTTGCTCCCGTTGCAGCCAGCCACTTGCGTAGGTTTTGGGCCACGAACTCCGGACCGTTGTCCGAGCGGATGTGCTCGGGGATTCCTCGCTCGACCATCGCGTCGGCCAGAACCTCGATTACGTTGCCGCTATTCAGCCGGCGCCGGGGACGGATCGCCGAATTCCCGTGCCTTCTCTTCTCCGCTGAGCACTCGCAACGCCCCTTCGGCAAGAGCCCGCAACTCATCCTCGCCGGGATAAACGGCAATCGGAGCAATCCAACGCAAGGCATCGCTCAGCTCACTCGTCAGCTTTTTGGAGTAAGCCATTCCGCCGGTCAGCAATATCGCGTCCACGCGCCCGTGCAGCACCGCCGCCATCGCCCCAACCTCCCTGATCACCTGGTAGGCCATAGCCTCAAAGACCAGCGCTGCTTTGGCGTCTCCGTCCGCGATCCTTTGTTCCACCTCAACCAGCTCCCGCGTCCCGAGATATGAGTACAAACCGCCCTCTCCCGTCACGAGCCGCTGCGCCTGTTCTCTTGTGTAACGGCCGCTGTAGCACAGGCGCACCAGTTCAAGGGCCGGCAGCGTGCCGGTTCTCTCCGTGGAGAACGGACCCTCCTCCTGGGCGTCGGTCACGTCCACCATCCTGCCGCCCTCGTGCGCCGAAATGCAGTTTCCCCCGCCCAAGTGCGCCACAATCAGGCGCAACTCGGCGTAAGGGCGCTTCTGCTCGCGCGCAAAGCGTTTGGCAATCGCCTTCGAATTCAAGGCGTGGCAGAATCGGCCCCGCTCCATCAACGCGCTACCCGACAATCGCGCCTTTGCCGTCCGTTCGTTCACGCTGATGGGGTCGACGATGAAGGCTTCAACGCCAATGGGTCGCGCGAGACAATGAGCCAGAATCGCGCCCAAATTGGAGGCGTGCTCTCCGTAGCGCGCCGCTCGCAATTCTTGCAGCATTGCGCTGTTCACGTGGTAAGTTCCGCTCTCCAGGGGACGGAGCATGCCTCCCCGGCCGACAATGGCGTGGATCCCCTGCAGAGCAAAGCCGTCGTTCTTCAGCGTGCGCTCGATCAGTCCGCGGCGAAACCCCTCCTGTTCCAGAATCGGCCGCCGGCGAAACGCCTCCATTTCCTTGTCCGCGTGGCGCACGGTCCAAGTTTTCTCCGCACGCTCGTTGGTGAAGAGGCCGAATTTTGTCGACGTCGATCCGGGATTGATGGCCAGAACTCGGAACTCAGCGGTTTGCATAGAGCACTCCCAGAGCGATGGAATTCAGCTTATCCTCCGCGCTCTCCACCCGCGAGGGGATCAGGATGGGCACCTTCGCACCCGCGACGACATGCGCGCAGTGCGAACCTGCCATATAGACCGCCGCCTTACCTAGCAGATTCCCCGCTTCGATCGTCGGCGCAACCATGCAGTCCGCGTGTCCCGCCACTGCGTGATGGATACCTTTTGCTTCCGCCGCCCAGGGCAACAGCGCGTTGTCCAGTGCCAGCGGCCCGAAGACCTCCGCATCACCGAAAGCGCCCGCCGCTCCCATCTCAGTGAGCGCGCCCGCCTCCACCGTGGAAGGCAACGCATCCGACATCACCTCCGTCGCGCTCAGCAAGGCAATCTTCGGCCGCTTGAATCCCAGGCAGTGCAGCACCTCGATCGCGTTCAACACAATTTGCTTCTTCTGTTCCAGATTCGGCGCAACATTCAAGCCGCCGTCGGTAATTCCCACCAGTCGCCTCTCGCCGGTGAGCGTGTCTTCATAAAGATCCACATCGCTCAACAAGCGTCCGGTGCGCACACCGGCGCTCTTGTCGAGCACCGGGCGCAGCAATTCGTCGGTGCGCAGATGTCCCTTCAGCAGGATGTCCACCGCTCCTTCACTGGCCATCCGCGCACCTACCATTGCCGCCTCTTCTGTCGCGACGATCTCCGCTGCTCGCAACAGCTCTTCCAATCCCAGAGCTGCGGCCTTGGCACGAATCTTTTCCTCGTCGCCGATCAGCACCGGATACACCAACCCCAACTTGAACGCGTCTGACACAGCCGTCAGCACGACGTCGTCGTCGGCCATTACTACGGCCAGCCGCTTCGGCCCACCTTCCTGAGCACGTCTGCGCATTTCGACGAATGAACGAATCGTTCCTGCGGTATCAAGGATTTCAGTTGCCAAGCCAAGCCCCACTATCTTGCGGCGTGGGCAGTTGCTGGTCTGGCCGCCAGCCACGCCTTGAAATCAACCTTCAAAGAGGGGTCGACGAGAGTCGAAAGGGATGGTTCAACCCGAATGCGCCAGCACCAACCGGAATAAGGGCGAGGAGCAACTCCGCCGCGAACGACCAATTGAAGGGAATCATGCCTGATGATCCCAGATCGAGAGCCGACTTTTCAAATCGTCCGGCGGTTGGGCGCATCTGTGGACCGATTGTGGGTGGATCACCGGCAACTCGTCAGTTACGACGTGATAAACAGTTCAAGCAACGGTGCTTCGGCCCATGGAATTAGTACTGGCAAAGCCGGCTAGTGTTCAGGAATGCACTTGCTCTCGGAGCTTGGCTGATGCGAAGGGGCCTAAGCGCTCCTTGATCGAACACTGGGCGGCCAGTCAGTAACCCGAAGCGTTTAGCGCCTCCCATTGAATTGGCCATCCTTGATCCGCTCGAATCATGTGTTCCCTGAGCGAAGGCAGAGGCAAATTCTCCTCCTCGGCTACAGGAATACGGGCAGAACACGGACAGTCAACCCAAAATAGAAAAGGCCGCGTCAAGCGACCTTTTCTAAGCTCTTTGTTTTGTTGAGCTAAATGGTTGCGGGGGCTGGATTTGAACCAGCGACCTTTGGGTTATGAGCGGCGTTTTTTCCGGGCAAGCAATTGACAACAGGGCACGGGTGGAAACCGTGAGAAACCTTCGGAAACGGTCAGAAACCACAGTTTGGGAACCGTGTGGGGTCTGGCCCAAAGAGATGTAGTTCGTGTCCCGATAGCAGCGAATATCATCTCTTCGACCCATGCACGATTCTCCGAAACCGCCTGTAGAGGAGAATCCGCCATGACTTCAGACTCAATCGTAACGAGCCTGCCCACTTCAGAGATCGACAATCTTCCTGAGAAACCACCGCGCTCAAAGCTCGAACCTCACCGCGAACTGATCCGCGAGCTACGACGCAAGGGGCGGACGTACCGCGAGGTTGCGCACCTCTTTGAGGAGCGCCTTGGCTTGTACGTTGCGCCGAGCACCCTGCATTCCTTTGTGAAGGTCCGCGCCAAGCATCGCAAGCGCACACAATTCGAACTGCCGCCAATCCAACTTGCTACGGCAGATTCGCCGGTGCTCGACCGCGTTAGCGCCTTCAAAGCAAAGCCAGTGGTGCGAACTGCGAAGCCAACTCGCTTCGTCTTCCGTGAGAACGAGCCTTTGACCTTGACAAACAACGGAGGTGAACAATGACGGCCTGTTCAAAACGAGTTGTCTTCACGATGGGCGGAAAAGGCGGAGTCGGCAAAACCGGCGTCATGGTTGCCTTGGCCGAATGGTTCGCCACGAATGAAATTCCGGTCACCCTGCTCGATCTCGATACGGAGAATAAGGCGCGCGGCTCTCTCAAGCACTTCTTCAACGGCACAGTGACCAAGGTCAACATTCACACTCCCGCTGGTCTCGACGCGTTTGTCGATCACCTTGACGGTGGTACTCCCATCATCCTTGCCGATATGGGAGCCGGTGCCGGACAGGTGGCCGCTGACTGGTTCGAGTCGATGTACGAGGACGTTGCCGCGATGGGCGTCCGCTTCACAGCGGTCGGCGTGGTCACGCCGGACCCGGCCAGCGTCGAAAGCGTCCTGGCCTGGGCCAGCCGGTTACAGGATCGCGTCGAATACGTCGTCGTTGAAAACGCAACCAGCGCCCTCGCGGATTTCACATACTGGAGGTCAACCGAACAGGCGAGTCGTTTCCGTGAAGCCTTTTCGCCGGAAATCTTACAGATGGAATTCCGGCTTGCTGAACTTGAAAACCCAGTCCGGCAACATGGAATACAACTGGGACAGGTTGCGGATCGCAAAGCCGACATTGACGAATTGAAAAGAGCATCGCTCGTCATGCGCGCACAGAGCTACCGGCGGCGGCTCTTCTCTGAATTCGACCGTGCAAGGCAGGTGTTCTTGCCATGAGTGCGGCTCCGGTCAATTCCACACTCGCAGTTGTCGCGGCGGGAGAGCCGACGCTTTTCGACTCTCTCGCCCGCCTTGTGCCCGAAGAGTTGCAGGCCGAGTATTATCGCGTTCTCGCGCATGCTCGGACTCTCAGCCCGGACGATGAAATGCTGCGCATTCTCGAAGCAATGGGCATCTTGGCTCTGCTAACCCGCCACACACCCAAGGATATTGCCGACGAGCGCGAACGATTTCAGGAGTTGCTTGAACTTCATCGGCAAACTTCAGCGGAGACGCAGCAGAAAACGCTCGCCTATGTCCGCGAGTTGGAAGCGCGCATCGCCAAGTTGCCGGATGAGGTCGAGTCTGGCCTTGCGCCGGAACACATCGCAAAGATGCTGGGGGAGAGTCTGCGCCAGTATTTCCTCCAGTCTGGCATTACGGAATCTGCGCAGGGGTTACAGGCCACGGGCGCAACGATGACGAGCGCGCAAAAGGAACTTTCCACTGTCCTGCGGCGGTTATCGGATTCGCAAAGCGGCATCGCTGCCCAGGTCGAGTCTGCCAACAACCGATTGACCTATTCCCTGGAAAGCAGAGCCAAGACGATTGATGCTCTCCTGCACGAATTGAGAGGCGATTTGCTGCGAATCTGGATTCCTCTTGTGTGCGGCGCAACCCTTCTTGTCGGCATGTTTTGCGGAATGGAGATTCAGGGTTGCCGGGATTCGCCTTCCGATGCAGCCACAGCGCCGACGCCGGCCACGGTGCAACCAGCTCCAACGCTGCAACCGAACCAAAGCGGCAGTTCAGGCGGCAATTCACAGAAACCGCATCATTTCCAGCACGACGCTAAGCCCGACGCCGGACAGGGGCGGTAGAATCGGGTAGTGGCGATGACGGGCGGCTATCTGGAAGGAAATGAATGGCTTTGCAGGCATTCAACGCTTTCTGGTCAGGCTGACCGCGAGGACAAAACACTTGACAATTGGCGGGAATGCCGTCACTATAGTGATGACACACCCGCCAAGCCTCTCCCTGGAAACAGGTGAAGCTCAAATCGGCGGGTTTTTCATTTTCCGATGAAATACGGCAAGCCTCATCTTCCATACGAAGATCAAGTCGAATTACTGCTCCGGCGCGGTCTCGCTTGCGCAGACAGGGCGAGTACGTTGTTTTGGCTGAAACGAATCGGCTATTACCGCCTGAGCGCGTACTTCATCCCATTCAAAGATGCGGCCACCGGCAATTTTCGTCCGGGGACGACCTTTGAGCAAATCATTGACCTCTATCAATTCGATGCCGACCTGCGGCGGCTCGTACGCGAAGCTCTGGACAGGATTGAGATCAGCGTCCGGGCGGTCATTACCTACGAAATAGGGAAAGACCTGGGCGTCTTCGGTTATACAGACGCCGCCAACTTCGCGGCGGCATTCAATCATGCCGACTTCATGAGGATTCTGCGTCGCGAAGAGGGGCGTTCGACCGAGGTGTTCATCGGGCATTATCGGACCAAATACACCTCCGAAACGGACTTGCCGGTGTGGATGGCGACGGAGTTAATCAGCTTCGGAGCGCTCTCGAAGATGTATGAACACTTGAGGACTAGCCTCCGGAAGAAGATCGCCCGCGAATTCAATCAGCCGCAGCCTGTCTTTGTAAGCTGGCTCCATGCTTTGACGGCGGTCCGGAACGTCTGTGCGCATCACAGCCGGTTGTGGAATAGAGAACTCGCCGTCAAGCCGGAGTTACCTGTGGCATGGAAAGCAAACGGCATTGGTAATGACCGTTTTTACGTGATCGCGCTGATTATTCAAACCCTGCTCGCCGGCATCGCTCCTGATTCCGACTGGGGAGAGCGACTCAAGGCTCTTTTCAACGCTCATCCGACGGTCAATCTTCGGGCGATGCAGTTCCCCGCCAACTGGCAGAACCTCGCACACTGGAAGTGAAAGCAATCGTGACGAACTTAGATTGCGTGTGCTCCGCTTCGGTCACCCCTGCGTCCTGAAATGCCCGATAGAAACTATTCACAGCAGGATCGTGCCGAGACATTCTCTATGAGATCCGAGTATATGTGCGACCCGACAAGACGCGCGAGACCTGGCCGTCGTCCAATGCGCCGATCAGCTCTCTGATTCGGTCGATGCCATTTCCCATTGCCGCAAGATACCGGATTTCGCGAACTTGTTCCGCGCTCAACCGATTCTCGCGGCCACAGATGACGGCCTCAGCGTACGCCGGATCGTTCCAACTTTCGGCGACTCCTGGGTTCGGTCTTCCAAAATGAGGGTGAATCTTCAAATACTCATCGAGCAGCGCTTCACGATCATCACTTTCGGTCAAAGATGTTCCGCCGACAGGTGATAGTTTTCGCAATACCTTGATGCCCTCACGGCCACCTGGGATCATGTTCAGGCCGTTCGGGTATTTGGACGACAAGCTGTATTTGTCCACGAGGTATTCCTCGGCGTCCATCGCCGAATCCTCATTTAGGCCGACTGCGCAAACTGAACTGACGAAACCAGTCAACATTGACCCTGTCTGACTTTCTCTTTGGACATGCTGCACACGCGCGGATATTAGCTCCTTCAATTTGGAGGGAAATAACCGGCGAGATTCGTCCGCGAGCGCCGATTCCATATGCTCAGTGAAGCGTTTGTTCCAGCCTCTTTTGGTTATTCCGTAGTAGACGAACTCCTTCCCGTCATTACAGATGAGCGCGTGCAGGTAAACGGAATATGTTCCTTCAAGGCTCGGGCCGCCTTTGATAAGAGCACGCAACGGAATTTCCACGCGCATCGGGATGTCGAGCGTGGGCGAGTGCATCTTAAAGAATACGACCGGCGCTGTTTCTTTCTCTTTTTTGGCTTCGAGAACCGTGGAGGTAAAGAGCGGCCCACGCTTCGTGAGCGACTGACATATTTCCACGATGATTCTGCCTCGATCTCGAAACGCGAATGGGGCGCGGTCGGCCGGATTCTTTCCGTTCCAAGAAGCGATTATGTCGGGAATCTGAGTCTTCTCGTTTAACCCTATAAGGTTGGCATCAAGAACGTCTGCGCATCGCTCCAAATTGAAAGTAAGCTCGTCCGTCAGGTACTTCATGTTCGGGAGGTCGACGAATTTCAACGCTTTGCTCACTCTGTGCTCCTCACCATGCGCCCACATTGACATCAACGACCCAGCAAAGGATTGACCGCCTGCTCATGTAGTTTTCTTATGCCCTCATTCTCCTGAGATGTATATTGATGTTCCCACCCGCAATCGGGGCATCGGCGAGTATCTTCATCTTCATAGTCGTCCGTGGCTGGATTGCCGCACTCAGGACACAAATTCGCTATTTCTTGCCGCGTTGCATCAACCAGGAGCCAGTCCGCACGCCAATCCAACTTCAATGAACAGACTTTATCTTTGTCGAATTGAGCGTGGCCGAATTCCTTGGCGCCCCTCAAGGTTAGCGCATCGTCAATGCCTTCCCACCTGCCATTTATAAATACAGACCAGTTCACCGGATTCGCCTGGTCGCGTCCAACATAAATCATGTCCTTCCCGTGCTTCGCTGTATAGACATCGCAATAACCAGCCAGCCAGTCTTGTTTCACTTTGCTACCCTCTGATGCATTGAATAATCTCCAGACGGTCTCGCAGTATCGCGCCAAATAACTTGGATTTCGTCGATCGAGAGCAGATCAAAAGATGGAAGTGCGGGATCCGCTAAGCTTCCTCCTGCCGCGAAAGACCCGACACAGATTTCCTCCTGCATACGACAGGTCAGCTTCCAGACAAACCGACGGAAACGGCAATCGTTCAACTCGATTATTCTCAGCGCCGCTGGAAGGTAAGTTTCGATTGACTGCCCTCCTCTCGCAGCGATCATTGCTGTATCTCTCGCACACGCAGTTGGATTGTGCCATTGATAAAGATGTTGTTCGGCAGCAATCCCAGCGCCCAAGACGATGTACCGCTCTTGCAGCTTCCGATCAGGAGTGTCTAGCGAAATATGACAAAATGGGAATCCCTTGCTCACCGATATTCTCTCAATCGGAAAGCCAAGATGGAGGGCAACCGTTGCATGGCCAGCTTCGTGGCAAATAGCTCTTTGAGTTTCATCAATCATTGAGAGTCTCACTTTGTGCTTTAGTGCAAGTGTTGCATTTCAATGCACGCCTTCTGAATTCCCCCGTCGCAGGCTTTTTGGAAGAGGGTAAGCGCCATGGTATAGTCCTTTTTCCCGCCGTAACCATTTTCATAATAAAGGCCGAGCATGAAGCACGCGCCCATTACACCGCCGTCGCAGGCCTTCTGATCGAAGGTTCGGGCTTGGAAGAAGTCCTCGCTCACGCCTTGACTTAATCCATAAATACTGCCTAATGCAAAACATGCATTCATTTCTCCGCCGTCACAGGACCTCTGATAGAGTTTTCGCGCCTGAGTATAGTCTTGCTTGACACCGTACCCGTCGTAGTAAAGATTGCCGAGCATGCTGCATCCTTCTATATTTCCGCTTTCGCAGGCCCTCTGAAAAAGTGTTCGTCCCTGAGAGTAGTCCTGACTCCCACCGTTGCCATTGTCGTAGAGTTTGCCAAGATTGACGCATCCGACCATGTCTCCGCCATCGCAAGCCTTTTGGTAAAATGTTCGCGCCACGAAGTAGTCCTGGGTCCCACCCCGACCTTGGGCGTAAAGTGAACCGGCATTGGTGCATCCGTCGATGTATCCGCCTTCACAGGTCCTCTGATAAAGTGTTCGCGCTTGAGAATAGTCTTGGCTCCCACCGTCGCCATGCTCGTAGAGTAAGGCCAGATCGAAGCATCCGACCATGTCTCCGCCATCGCAGGCCTTCTGAAGAAGCGGTCTTGCCTCCCCATAGCGCTTCTGCTCGGTGAGCGCGTATCCTTCCTTGAAGCGGTCGGCGGCATGATCGCGCAGTTCCTGCAAATGGGCAGCCTCTTCCTGTGCCGACTGTTCCGTCTGGATTCTCGCATTCCGAACAGGCTGGAGTTCGACGCGGAAGATGGTCTGTCCCGCTGTCTTAATCTCAATATCCTTTTCCACCTTGTCGAACCCATCATCGGTCACAGCAACCAATGCGTGCTGGCCAAGTTCGACCTTCGCTTTCGCAGACCCTCCAGCATCGATGCGGCCCTTTGTCTCGCCATCCAGTTTCCAGTTGCAGGCAAGATCGCACATCACCAAAAGCGTTGCCGCCGTGACCGGCTTGGCTCTTGGTTTCAGAATTGGCACCTCACTCTGCTGAGCCATGATCATCCCCTCACCCAGTGCGAACACCAGGATCATCAATATGATTGCCGTCTGAAACCTTGCGTTCATTGTCATACTCCGAATTCAATTAACAGGCTGCGTTTAGCAATATCCTACGAAGATCGGTCCCAGACGACACCGGGACGGGAAAGAGGCGACACACATCATCTTCCGGAACGGCGCACACACAGTGCGCGATTATTGTAGTGAATGTCTAGCTGGTATGAGGAACGCCAACCGTTGCGGAAGTCGAAGGTCCAAGCTTCCCCAGAAGCATATTCCTGAGAGCTGCTCCATTCAGAATAGGGCAAGGTCAATTTCAGGTTGCCGTTCACGTGGTCACCGTCAACATTGGTGTTTGGGTCGTATATGCGCTGCAACTCATCGATTGTCGGAAGACGCCAATCCGTATACCCGGCCAATTGCAGGCTTCGGCAGTAATCTGTCGCCAGCTGCCAGGTTTCTCCCCAGTAGCTGTCTTCCTTAGCCCACGTCAGACCCGTCGCGGGGTCGGTCCAGATGCTGCTAGCTTTCTCGCGCGCTATCTTCTCTCTTGCCTCCTCAGCGGCCTTGTCCGTTGCCTGCTGCTCGGCTCTTAGACGTGCCTCGCGTACTGGCTTGAGTTCGATGGCAGTGACTGTTTGCCCCGTTTTTTCAACTTCGACGATTTGCTGGGCCTGATCAAGGCCGTCCTCAGTCACTGCAACCACCAGGTGCTGACTGGGATGCACCCTCACTGTAGCCGAGTCCCCAGCATCGATGCGGCCTTTCGCCTCGCCGTCCAGTTTCCAGTTGCAAGCCAAGTCGCACATCACCAACATTGTCGCGACTGTTGGCTTGGGCTGTGGCTTCTTTGGGCGCAGGATTGGCACGTCATCCTGTTGCGCCACAACTTGCACGGCTGCAACCGCCAACACCATGAGCCACGTCCATTCGGCCAACGTCCTTGTCCGCATCCCGATCTCCCATATGTTCCGCAGCCGGAGGAATTGCCAGTACCGATGACCGCCGAGACATTTTCGCCGGTTCCCGGCTACTTCACGCCGCGCAGCAGGTCGCAGCCTTCGGCCACTCCACCGTCGCAGGCCTCCTGAAAGTACTTGCGTGCATTGTCGTTGTCTCCGGCGTCCTGGAATAGAGAGCCGAGACTTGCGCAACTGGGCAATATCCCTTGGTCACATGCTTTCTCGTAAGCGTCCCGTGCTTTTTTCCTGTCGTGAACGCCGCCAAGGCCCTGGGCATAGATATAGCCGAGGTAGTTGCAGGCCTTCATCTCGCCATCGAACCCGGCATATTTGAATCCGTTTTCGTCCGTACCATTACAGGCTTGTTCGAAGAGCGGTCTCGCTTCCTTGTATTGCTTCCGCCTGAAGAGTGCAACCGCTTGCATTTCGACATCGGTAACATGCGAAGTTGCCGACTCTTCAGCAGGGGCAACCTCATGACCGCCGTATGCTGCAAATGGATCGCTGACTGTAGGCGCGGTAGCCTTCGGATTGGCCTGCGAAGCAATGTGAATAACCTCGCCGATGGCGATCAAAACAGCCAAAACAACGACGACGGCCTTTGCAGTTTCGCTATGAGTTTTCTTGTTTTGCCAGTACCAAGCAGCGCCAGCCCATCCGGCAGCCTCCATGAGGAAAATGGGAACGACACCCTTGACTATCGATACCACCAAGCTAATCGCGGAGAACGCACCAAACACGATGGTACCCGTTTGAATTCCGCTGCCTGCCCCTGGGCTTTCCTCCGATTCGGGCTGAATGCCTGGATCGTTCGTGAACGATTGGCGCTCCACAGCAGGGACTGACGGCGATTCGATCCCTGCAGGCGGCTTGGCGTCAAGGGACTTCCCACAGTAAGGGCAGAAACTAAACTCCTCTGAAAACTGTTTGCCGCAGGCGCCGCAGACAATTCGGCCATCTCCTGGAGCTTGCGAGAGATTTGCTTCGACCACCGGAGGATGCGACCCTTGCGGCGGTTCGGGAGTGGAGATCACTTTGGGTTGTTCTGTTGGGATGGGTTTCTCTGGCGCGATAGACAGCCGAGCCCTAGCCGAATGCTCGGTAAACGCGCTCAATTGCTTCTCCCGGCTGGCTCTGTAGAACCAGACGCCTGCTATCACGCCACAGATGACCGCTCTACCGATCGCCATGCCAGCTTTGTACTGAGCTTCATCCGATGAACTGCTGATGAAGAATAAGAATTGGAAGAACGACAAGCAGGCGACACCCGCCAGAACATAACGCGTAATTGTTCCGAAAACCTTCAGAGGGTCTTGCACTGTCGTTCTCCTTACGCAACAGACCGTGCCACCTGCAGCCCGCGTCCAGATTTCGCAAGTCAAAAAGCAATGAATCTGCGCAAATTGGTCGCGGTCCGAGGAAGTTGCTTCCAACGCTTGATCACAGTGACTGTGAAGTGATTAGAATGTTACCAGATTCGGAGATCGTTGCACCCCGTTCTGGAATGGTCATTGGTTTCGGAAAGCGAAGTGAAGGTAAGTCTATGAAATCAAGATCGTTAGCATTGGCTCTACTCTGCTGCATTCTGGCCATGTCTTCCGCCTCCGCGACACCGCACGGAACCCATTCTCCTCGCGTGAGCAATGGTCACCACAGCACGGAACGCTCATCCGGAACTAGCCGCCGGTTCTACGGCGGGGGACACCACACCACATCGCACGGCGGAAACTATCCCGGCGAGACGAACGCTCATCATCGGAATGGCCACTACCAGAACTGGCGGACAGCCAATCGCTATGGAGTTCACAAGCCCCGCTGATTTAATGCAAGGATGGCGAGAGTCCGTCCACGATTTAGGTCAAACCTGCTTCCTAAGAAAGCTGCCAGCAGTGCTAAGCTTTCCGATATGTTCTATCTAATCGGAGTAAATCACGATGCCCAGCGCCACCCACCGGGTGCAATGCTCAGCCCCGATCAAGCGAAATTGGAAGGCTGCTTGATCAAAGCGATCGAGCAATATCACCCTGCGTTGATAGCTGTCGAGGAAAACGAAGAAACTCTAGTCGACAGGAGAAACGGGGTGTTTATAGTTTATGAATCAATTCCTCGAAATGTCGCCCGGGAGCGCGGAATCGAACACTTGTTTTGTGAACCATGTTCAAATGAGAAAAAGCGGATTGGGTACATGAGCAAATCTCAGATTTGCCTTGAACTTTGTGCATCTGGCCTTTTGAGTAATTGCCCGCCCGGATTGGAAGGGGTAGCGGCTCACGCCGTCGAAATCGCGGTCTTTTTTCCGGCACGCGAAGAGCATTGGATTCAAAAGCTCAGGAGATATCTTCAATCGGAAGTAATTCTGGTTCTTGGTGAGGCTCACATCGAGAGCTTTTGCTGCCGTTTGAAAGCACATAATGTCCCAAGCAAAGTGCTTTTAAGGGGTATAGGAGTATCAAATGCACAGAATGCAGAGTCCGAAGCGGCGAGAAGATTTCCGAATGAGAATCCGCAGATGTTCTCTGCGATGATTCAGCAAGTGAAGGGGACACCTTAACGCCTGCTAGAGACGTTGACTTCCGACTGCATTGACGATTCAGCCCAGGCACGATTCTGTTTCACTCACTTTGAGATGACTAGTAACGACTACTACAGAAACTCGAACGTCATCGAATCCACCGCGATCAATATCGAACATCGTGCGAAATCATTCGAGATTCGTTCGATATTCACGACCCGCAGTCACGATCCTAAGCCGTCAGGCTTAGGGATGGTGTCTATCTCCAGAACGAGCGCAGCGAGAACGCTCTTGGTCGGGTATTGCTGAAACGATGCTTGCGGATTCAGGCTGCAACCTGGGCGGACTGGCACGGGACGTGGCTCCATCAGGCTTCGACATTGGCGTGGCAACCAAGGCGGCAAAGTTACAAAGGCTGTTGCATTCGGAATTCGAACAGCGTTAGCGTCGGGCTATGCTGACGATCAGGGCCATGTCGGGCGGTGCCGGGTATGCCCAGAGGCATCTCGAACACAGCGATTACTACGATGAACATCGCCGGGTTCAAGGCGAATGGCATGGCCGTGGGGCCGAGCTGCTCGGTTTGAACGGCACTGTGACGCCGGAACAATTCGAGGCCATCCGAGAGGGGCTGAATCCGGAAACCGGCGAGTTCCTCCGCCCGCGGCACAGTGCGGACCGCGCGAAAGAAGACGGAAGCGAGCAGAGCAAAGGGCGGTCGCTGTACGATCTGACCTTTTCCGCGCCGAAGTCAATTTCCATTCAGGCGCTCGTCGGCGGGGATGATCGCCTCGTAGCCGCTCACGACAAAGCGGTCCGCGAGGCACTTGCAGAGGCCGAGAGCCATGCAGCGACGCGCGTCCGGTTGAATGGTGCGAACGAGAATCGAGCAACCGGCAACTGGATCGTTGCTTCATACCGTCACGACACCAGCCGGGAACTCGATCCGCAACTGCACACGCACGCTGTTGCGGCCAATCTCACCTATGACGGCGTGGAAGGCCGCTGGAAGGCTTTACAGGCGTCGGGACTGTACGAGCGCCGCTCATATCTGACGGAGGTTTACCGGAACGCGCTGGCGCGTGAGGCGCGCGGGCTGGGATATGAGATCGAGCCGCGCCGCGATTCCAAGGGCAGAGATCATGGATTCGAGATTCGCGGCGTATCGAATGAATTGCTCGAAAGGTACAGCGTGCGCAGCGCACAGCGCGACGCCGCAATTGAGCAATTCACGGCGGAGCATGGCCGCAAGCCAACCGATAATGAAGTTGCCGTGCTTGTCCGGGAATCCCGCGCGGACAAGCTGGCGGAAATCTCCACGGAACGAGTGAGAGAACAACAGCAAGCCCGTCTTGCGCCGGAGGAAAGACAAACGCTGCAAAGTATCCGCACCAAGTCAATCGAACGGCATCCGCATGTTTCCCAGGAATTCTCTCAAGCATCGGAATCGCTTCAGTATGCGAAGGCGCACCTCTTCGAGCGTAACTCCGTTGTGCGCGATTTCGATCTGATGACCGAAGCCCTGCGTCATGGGCGCGGGCAGATTGATCTTGGCCAGTTGCGCGGCGCTCTGGAACTGGAGCAGTCAGAGGGTTCTCTCATCCGGGCTGGAAACAATCTTGCCACACGCGAGAGTCTTGAGCGCGAACAGCGGATGATTGAGGCAGTGGATCGCGGCACTGGGCACTTTGAGCGGTTGGGTGGAGAGCGCGAGTTCCAGCCTTCCGAGCGTCTACGAGATGAGCAAAGGCGAGCGGTTCATGAGGTTTTGGCTTCCCGCGATCTTGCCATCAATTTGTGCGGAGCGGCCGGGACTGGGAAAACGGCCACGCTTCAAGAAATTGAACGCGGTTTACGCGATGCCGGGCGCAAAGTAACGGCGGTTGCGCCGACACGCAGTGCGGTCGAGGAGTTGCACAAGGTTGGTATTCGAGATGCCATGACGGTTTCCCGATTGCTGGAAGATGAGACTCAGCGGGGTGCGGTGCGCGGCAAAGTTCTGATCGTCGATGAGGCGGGCATGATCTCTGGCCGCCAAATGGATGAGTTGCTCAAGCTGGCGGAGCACGGAAACGTGCGGCTTCTCTTCTCCGGGGACACGCGGCAGATTCAAAGCGTCGAAGCGTCGGACGCCCTGCGCATCCTGGAGCGGGAATCGCAGATGAAAAGCGTTTCCCTGACCGGCGTACAACGGCAGACACAGGCAGAGTATCGGGACGCCATTCAAACGCTACGCGATTCGCCAGAGCAGGGTTTTGAAAAGTTGGAAAAGCTCGGGGCCGTTCGTGAGGTTCCTTACCTGGATTCCGCGCACACCGTAGCGGCGGCTTACCGGGAGCTTGCAGTCGTTCCTAGCCGTAAAGTGCTCGTCGTTGCAGGCACTCACGAAGAGATCGCCAGGATCACCCACGCGATTCGTCATGATATGACGCAACAAGGCGAATTGAATGGCGGCATGGTCTTCGAACGCCATGTGCCTTTGCAATGGACTGAGGCGCAAAAGAAGGATTTGTCGAATTATCAGGAAGGCCAGATATTGCAGTTCCATCGCTCTTCGCACGGGATCGGCAAGAATGAATCGCTCGTCGTCGAAAGTGCAAGCGCATCGCAAATCGTCGCCAGAGATCGGCACGGCGTAGAGCGCGTGGTGAGTCCTGCACAGGCGCGTTCTTTCTCCGTGCATGAACGTCATCAAATCGAAGTCGCTGCTGGAGACCGGCTCCTGTTGACGGGAAATCGTCGGGAGGCGGGGTTCCGCGCCACTAACGGAGAGTTGGCAAACGTCCGCAGTGTTGATGGGGGGCGCATTCAACTTGAGGATGGCCGCACCCTGCCCGCAAACTATCACGAGTTCGACCACGGCTACGCGATCACCGCTCATCGCAGCCAAGGCAAGACTGTGGATGCGGTGGTTCTCTCCGGCGACGGAATGAAGCAAGAGCAGTTCTACGTCGCCGCCTCGCGGGGCCGCAGTGAAATTGCGATTGTGACGAGCGACCGCGAACAACTGCGCGAATCGCTCGGAATTTCTTCGGCGCGCCCATCGGCCACTGAATTGACCCGCGAGCAGACGCGACAGAGTGAGTTGGCGCGCGGCGTAGCTTTGGTGCCTGAGCCGCAAATTGACCTGATGAAAATTGGGCGCGAAATCGGCTATGGACACGACTTTGGGATTGGCTTCTAAAACTGACATTTCCCGGATATTTGGATTGTTTGCCGAGGCGGAGAGGGCGGTGTCAAGGGTCTTGACCGCGAAGCGGCGGCGTAGCCGCCCTTGACACCGCCCGCGCCTCGGCTATGCTCTGTCTATCCGGGGAATGTCTGTTCTTTTTAGCGAAACGCATAATTCTCTTTTCATAAAATCAAAAAAACAGCTATTCCCATGAATGCCTAAGAATACCTTCCGTTACGCTCCATTTCTCTAAACGTCGCTCCATTACCTTCGCTCCGAGTGCAAACTTTGATAAGGCGGAAGTGCCTCAATTTACAGGGGCTAGACAAGAAATAGAATTCGTCGCATCGTGAGTTCAAGGAGCGTGCGAACTATGTTCGATTCCCCCTATTCATTCGAACCTTTATTGAACAGCGAGCAGGCTGCGGCCCTCGTGAAGGTCCATCCGAAGACCCTTCAGCGTTACGCCCGCAACGGTCTTGTCGCCGGATTGCGAGTGGGCAAGCTCTGGCGCTTTCGTGCTTCCGATCTGAATGGCCAGACGCTGGGCGCGGAGCTGCGCGAAATCGACTCTGAAGCCGAACAGAGGTACCCTGTTCTTAACCACTCGTGCCCTCAACCAAGAGAGGAATGAGTTGATGGTTGGGACACGGTATCAATTTGGAAGTTTGCGGTTGAGGGAGAGGCTGCGCGGTCCTGCCATTTGGGAGATCCGGTACTACGACACGGAACCAAGTGGAGGACGAAAACGGCACGCCGTCATTGTCGGGGACACGGAACAATACCCGACGATCACGGAAGCTCGCAGGGCAGTGCAAACACTCCTTCTCAGAGTCAACGCAGAGTCTCCGCGCGCGGAGATGCGAATTCCCACTTTCGGCGTTCTGCTCGACCGTTTTGTCGAGCATGAACTGCCGGATCGGTATTCAACCCGGATGGCCTACAAGTCCATCATCCGGGTGCATCTCAGACCGCGCTGGGGCGAATACCCTTTGGACCGGTTCAGACCGATGGCGATCGAACAATGGTTTCGAGAACTGGAGTTTGCGCCGAAGACAAAGGCCCATATCCGGAGCCTGATGCACCTGATTTTCAAATGCGCTGAGCGGTGGTGCCTGATCGAAATGGGCAAGAATCCCATCGCGCTGGTGCGGGTGAAGAACAGCTCGAAGCGCCAGCGGCGTCCGCGGGTTCTTACTGTCGAGGAGTTTTGTCGGCTCCTCGCCCAATTCGTGGAGCCGTACCGCACGATGGTGCTGATCGCGCAATGTCTGGGACTTCGCGTAAGCGAGATCATGGGTCTCCAGTGGGGAGACTTCGATTTCAAAAAACGCACAGTCCTGATTCAGCGCAGCGTTGTGCAAGGCCGCGTGGATGAGGTCAAAACGGAATACTCGAAGGACCACGTTCCGCTTGACGCTCGCCTCGCTGAGGCGGTGCTGGCTTGGCGCGCTCAGACGATCTTTCCGAGAGACGAGGATTGGCTCTTCGCCAATCCCGCCACGGCGAGACCGTATCACCAGGACGGCTTACAGCAGCGCATTCTGAAACCGGCTGGAACAGCCGCCGGGATCGGCGATGAGATTGGCTGGCACACGTTCCGCCACACGTACCGCTCGTGGCTGGACGAGACCGGAGCGCCGATGAAGGTGCAGCAGGAACTAATGCGTCATGCCTCGATCCAGACCACGATGAACGTCTATGGACAGGCCATGTCAGACAGCAAACGTCGCGCCAACAGCCAAGTCGTGAGCCTGGTTTTTGGCGTGCCAACGCAGACCGTCGAAGGGTCTGCCGTTATCCAGTAAGTTTGGGGAGTTTTGGGGCCGTTTCCGAATGGGGTCAAACGGGGTCTTGCAGGAGAAAGCTGCTCAACCGTAACTTATTGATTATTTTGGTTGCGGGGGCTGGATTTGAACCAGCGACCTTTGGGTTATGAGCCCAACGAGCTACCGGGCTGCTCCACCCCGCACTTTTATCTTATCAAGCGACGGAACCAGGGTCAATCGCGCACGGGCATACTGTCAGCGCGATCCGAAGCTCATTGGCAAACAACTTGTCTGGGAATCTTCAGGGAACTGCCTGCGTGGAGTGCCGTGCCGGTCCGCCTACGGCCTCGCGGCCATCAAAGCGCACACCCTACTTCACGTCTGTTGCGGATTCGTCGGGCTCACCTTCCACAGCGATCCGCAGCGAGCGCAAGAAGTGCAGGTCATTCGGGGTGAATTTCCCCACCTCGCCTTCGCTCAGTTCCGGAGCCCCTGTAGCAGCGCTCTTTTCGGTAACTTCGTTCAGGCCGATTGTCGCTTCCAGCATCAGCAGCACATCGAATCCGTGCTTGCGGATGTCCTGCACCACGCCGGCGATTTGCTCGCTCTCGATGACCGACTCATGGATGGCCTCGCCCAGTTGCTGAATGAGTTCACGCAGACGGGATGTCACAGTTACCTCCATGAGCGGCGCCCCCGGCAGGTTCGGAACGTGGGTCGCAACGCGGAATCTCTTTACCTTACTTCCATTCAGGTTCGAGAGCAACCCGGGACCCGCCCCAGCCGCGAAAACCGCCGTAAGCCACTGCTACCATCATAAACGGTATGAGACCGCAAAACATCGGCCGCGCTCTGGGCATCGGCGTTCGCATTGCCGGGCGCATTGCCGGCCAACGTATTGCAGGTTCCGCGCAATCCGCCGCAAGCGCGCCTCATGTCAACGCCCAATCCGCCGCGACCGCCAACCGCGTCGCCCAGGTTCAATCTCAGGCGCGAGCCGCCGGTAGCATTGCAGCTCAAACAAGCCGCGGCGTCAGCAAGGGAATCGGCGGATTCCTGCGCCCCTTCCGCCGCGTAGGTGGCATCGTCTGGCTTGAGGTCACCGGCACATTCTTTCTTTTGTTCGCAGCCCTCTTCGCGTTGCGCCTTTGGCAGAGCTGGTCAGGAATCGGGGGGGTGTCGAGGGATTTCGCGATCGGAGCGGCGGTGGTATTTCTCTACCTGGGAGTCAGTTCATTCTGGCGTGCGCGCCACCGTTGAGTTGCTCACCGTCCGCCTGTCGGTGGGGGCAGAGGCGGCAAAACGCCCTCGTGTACTGCCTCAACGATTCGTTTCGCGGCGCTAACCGCTTCCTCATGCTCGGCGGAGCGTACGTATTGCAGCCACAGACCATATAATTCCGGATAATCGACCTTGCACCTATCTATTAGACGGTGAAAGGAAGTTGTCCACCGCCTGCGGACGCAATAAGAGAGGTAAATCGATTGTGCGACAACCTGGTCGCAGCGCATGCGTGCCAGTCTTGCAGCTTCTGGCGACATGTCAGCCCGGGCGCACAACTTCTTTGCAGAATCCAGAAGGCGAAGCAGTCCCGCGCGGCCCCCCTCAAGCTGTTTTGCCGTCAGGGCCTGAGGGCCTTCTTTCCATATGCCTTCCGCCATTGCCTGCAATCGCCGCGCATCCCCGTCACGATCGCCATAAATGCGGCACTCCCGCAATGCGTTCAGGAACCAGTTATTGTTATGCCTGCTCCGTCCCCTTAACCCTTTGAGAAGAACATTGGAACCCACGCGGGTGACGTCGATCTCCACGCCTTGCAGTTGCACCGTCTCCTGCGCAGGCGCTGAGTTGCGGTCGTATTCGACGACCAGGACATCGAGGTCGCTATGCGCATCGGCCTCGCGGGAGACACGCGATCCATAGGCGATAAGGGCACGTCCAGGATACCGCCGCGAAAGGCCTTGCAAGAGGATGACTAGTTCATTTGATGCTCCGCAGGCCTGCGCGTCTTCGCTGGGCCCGCAAGCTGGTTCCCCGGCCTCATTGTGCAAAGCCGAACCATCGATCTCAGCGAGCCGTTGCTCAAGCGACCGTTTCCAACGCAATAGCAGGCGCCTTATCCATTCCTGCGGCATACGTCCGGCCGACTTGATCGCCAATCGCCCCTGATGCTCGATTCGCACGCTAACACTGTTGTCCAGACGAATTCATCCATCCGAGGTAGCAGCCCGAGCCGCCACCACCGCCGCCACCACCGTCGTCCGGGTCATAGGAATTGCCGCCGCCCCCGCCGCCGCCCCCGCCGCACGATTGTTCCTGCGCGTCCGTGTGCTTAAGATCAAGCAGCAGCAGAGATGCCGAGACAAATGCAAGTGCGGTCTTGGTAAGCCGCCTCCGAGTCCAGTTTGCCATCTCCGTATCCTCCTTCTTCGGCCTGCGTTATTTTCTGTTCCTCATGTTGGCGCTTAGGTTCCGTGCCCATCGTTCCCTGAGTAGAAAGCCCAATGTACCTGCGGGATCGCAGAGTCGAATGCGACGAGCTTATAATCCGTGAGCTTGGAACCTTGGATCTCGGCAAAAAAAAGCTTGTCGTGAATTCGCAGCAGAACCGAATGGCCGTCGAAGACGTGAACGATTTCCGAGTCGTCCTCCGGCATCGCCAGGTCGATTCGGCGTCCGTCTGCCAGGTTCCAGAGAGTGATGCGCCGCGCGGGCAGCGTGGCCACGTCGGGCGCAGTCCGCGGCTCGACCTCGACTCCAAGATCGTCCCGCTGTTTTCCTGTCTCCACTACGGTCAGCACATCCGGTACGGCGGTCTCCGTGGCGTCGTTGGCTTTCAGCAGCGCCGCCGATGCCGAGGTCACCAACCAATCGTCGAACAGGCGGTAAGCCATTCTGTCCATCTTCGTGGGATCTGTTCCGATGAAGCGGACGGGCAGTACGGGCAATCGCTTCCATCGCCCATCGGCCACCGTTTGGACGAAAACATCTGTATTGTGGTCAACGAGATCGCTGTCATCGATGCTTATCACCCTGAAGCGCCGGCTCGCCGTATCGAGAGTTAACCGTCTCGATATAGCCGAGAGCGGAGCGTCGGCTGGCATTTTTGTTATGACGACCGGAGGACGTCCGAGCAAGTATTCATGGATCGTGCCATCTTGAGACCAGAGATAACACTGTGCGCTAATCGGCGAAACTCCATCGAAGCGGAAATGCGTGAAGTCTTCCCATCTGTTCGACACCGTGTAAGGAGGTTGGCCTGGACGCTTGCAGACGCTCTGTAAGATTGAACTGACTTTCCCTTGAACGAGCAGTTCTGGCGCGGCAAATGGCGTCAATTCCCAAAGGTTGCAGGGCTCCGATTCGTCGCTCACAACTGAACTGAGTCCGCAATTCAAGCCTGTCATCCCGTCGGGCACAACGCGCACCGACTCAAAAGCCGCGGGGTCATCTTCGGAAATGAAGATCACGCAACACGGAACGTCGTGCGGATATTCAACAATCAGGTATCTCCCTACCTCATTGATTGAGAAAACCCCGTCTGGGAGCCAATTTTGTGCGCCGCTAATGGACGATCCCTGCAGCACGACGGCTTTCGAAACCAGTCCCTTGGCAGGCGAAACGCTATACAACACCGTAGGGACCGGATCGGAATTCTGGACCGGCGCCTCAATGTTCGATGCAAGAACGAAGAGGACCTTTCCATCAGAAGCACCTTTGCCAAAACCGGCCTGAGCCGGACAAGATATGGCAGATGCAAGCACGGCTAGCCCGATGTAGATCAGACTGCGCGCCGATTTCTTGTGCTCTCGCATCTTCATTCCGCAGTCCGCTCGGGCCTCAGATCGTGTACGAGGGCTGGCTACAAACGTTCGGCGTGTAGTTTGGGTTCGTAGCGCTGCC
The DNA here is from genome assembly GCA_049517515.1 of Occallatibacter sp. GTDB lineage: Bacteria > Acidobacteriota > Terriglobia > Terriglobales > Acidobacteriaceae > Telmatobacter. Next base: position 55,032 of record JBEKSA010000015.1, on the reverse strand, counting down.
ATACGACCAACCTGTGCCGGTCCATGTTTCCCAATAGCCTCCGTTGTACAGGTTGATCCAGTCGGCGTTCCAATAGGCGTTGTTCCCCGTTCCATTCCAGGTGAACTGACAATAGCCGGATACGGGATTCGGGTACTGTGGCGAGCCCCCCGTGTTATTCAGCATCAGGGTCATCTGCTGCTGGAAATGGGCCTGCGCCGCTGCCCGGTGCCCGCTCGCCACTTGCACCCCGTATATCAGATTTGTGGTCCAGGTCCAGATCGAGTTATCGGTTACCAACGTTGGGTTGGCGCTAGGCGACCCGTCGAGTTGTGAAAGACCAAAACCGTCCGGATATCCCCAAACCGGTGGCCCAAGAAAGGTGTCAGTAGAATCCCAGCCCGGAAGGAATTGCTGATTTCCCGATTCCCATGTCAGCGCATGCCCGTACCACCATGGCGGACCGAGGGTACCGAGAGCGGCGGTGATCGAGCTTGTCGACGGATTTTGTCCGTATACGTAGAAGTCAACGTAATCCGGTCCGTAGTCAGATCCGTTCAAAGCATAATCGATCTCTCCATCTCCGCCCTCGGCATACTGTCCAATGTCTCCCTGATTTTGACGCCAATCTACCGTCCATGGGACGTTCCCCTGCAAATTGCCCGACGAGTAGATTCCGATGGTCCACGCATTCGGGTCGCTGTCGCCAGGTTGCCTAAATTCAAGGTCCAACGTGACGGAGTAGGTATCGCAGGCATTTCCAGTCCCCTGATAGGTCAAGACCGGCATTTCCGGATTGTTGCCGGACAAGGCGGTAGTTGCTGCGATGCAGTATTTCCCGCCCTGATAAATGGAATCAACGTTGTCGCAACCCTGGGCGCGCGACCACGTCGCGCCGCCAATGGCGAGAACAAGAAATGCCAAGGTGGGAAAGAGAGGGCGGATGCTGGTGCGTCCGCGGGTATTCGAGTGCGCGAGAATTTGCACGGTCTGAAGGGCTCCTTTCTGCATGGCTTATCGACGCGGTTGGATGGAAGCATGATTCGCCTCCCATCTATCCGATGGACTTGAGATTCTCCGCGCGATAAAACTTCAACCTGTGAGCAACATTTGCCACCAGGGCGCTAAGCCCGCGAGAAGTCAGGATGCCTTTCATAAGCGCGGCCTCCTGGCTCCTCGCGAAGGCGTAAATCGCCTTGGGGTCGCTTCCCTGCGCCGCAAGACCGTATTGATAATCACCATCGAGGATGCCCGCAATAGCGTCAGGGTCGAGGGTCACCCCGGGGCCGAGTGTCGCCTTCATTTTGTCCATTTTCCAGGAGAGCGAGTATCCCTCGTCGTGTTCCGCGGCTCTGGTTGCTAGATAACGGGAACGCAAATCGTATTTGTCCGGGCCTGCCATGGTTCCATCGGAGTAAATGACGGCGTCGACAGATAGGGAGACCACTTCTGCATCCAGGAAGGGGAATCGAGGCGGAATCCGCAAGGTCGCGTTCTCGGGCCGAAAGTTGTAGTCGGAGGCTGAATAATTGAAGAACGGCGAAATCAGCCTTCTCGATCCGGGTTTAACATTCAAAACCCCGCTTCGCAACATACAGTGCTTGCGGATGTATTGCGCCATCATGGTGCGCTGGCGGCTGGGCGATTGCTGGATCGTCCAAAGCACGCGGTATGCCTTGGCGTCAACCGTGCCATCGTGGCGAAGGACGGCGATGAATTTCCTGGCCCGAGGGTAGAACTCTGAGTTTGCAATCAGCGGATAGGCGCTTGAGACGTGATCCTCGAACTCCTGATCGTCAGAGTTGATGAGGCGAAGCCCGCCCGCCATCTGCGTCGGAGGATTGCTGGAGTCTTGCGGGGGGGCGCGGAGAGCGCCTCGAAAATCGAGCCGATGCGTGTCAGTGTCGGAAGAGCCATGGGCCAATCTCCATCGAAAGGATTGAATTGAACAGGCTAGTAGACGATCGGATTCTGATTCGAACTGCGCAGCAAGTCAAGCAAAAAATGGTTGCGACGAGGAAAAATTACATGAGGTAACCAGATGTTTACAATTAAGTTAATGGGCTTGTCGGCGCGCGGCGCCGAAAACGGCGACCTGCTCGTCGGCCTTTTCTACAGGCCGCTCGGGCCTAAATCCTCGCCAGTTGCGAACACCGCCCCGTCGAACACGACGATCCGTTCCTTGCGAAGATTGGCCACGTCTTTGGTCGGAGAGTGCCGCGTGAGAATGAATCGGCTCAGGAATCCGGGCTTGATCTGCCCGAATTTCTCCTTGAAGGCCAGCCGTTTTGACCCGGCTCCCGTGGCCGAGTTGATCACAGCCATCGGCGATAGCCCGGCTCGCTGCATCAATTCCAACTCGTACAGCAGGCCCAGGCCATGCGCCACGCCGTAAGAACCGGCGTCAGCGCCCGCGATCACCTGCACACCCATCGTGTCAGCCTTCACCAGGCTCTTCGCGTGCGCATCGAGAATCTTCTTCAGATTCCCGACCACATGAGCGTCCCAGCCCATCCAATCCGCGTGGTCCACCTGCATCTGCACGGGCGCAAAGGTCGGCACCCACGCAATCTCCCGGTCGCGCATCTTCGCAAGCTGATCGTCGCGGACAAAAAAACCGTGCTCGATCGAGTCCACGCCACCGTCGATCACATGATCGATTCCTATATCACCGGATGCGTGCGCCAGCGTCTGTTTGCCAAAGAATTTCGCCGCTGCGACAAACTCCGCGATCCGCTCCGTCGACATTTGTGGCGCGGCCGTCACCGCACCCTTCTTGAAGTTGATAATCCCGGTCGGAATCAGCTTGATACGGTCAGCCCCGGCCTTCACGCGCGCTTCCACGCACTGCCGCGGCGTCAAACAGTCCTCAAACGGCTCGGCCATGAAGGCGCCGTATCGTCCGCGATGATGAATCGCTGCCCCGGGGCTATCGACATACGGCATCAGCGGCCGTTCGCTGCCCGCGTAAAGCCTGCTCAGCCCCAGACCCACGCCATCCTTGTCGCCGGCGTCGCGCGTGGCGATGATTCCGAGCCGCACCAGCCTCTCAAGCCGCTGCTTCGCGTGGTCAAGCAATTCCGCGGGGCTGTGCTTCAGAAAAGCGGAGCGCTTGTTCGAATCGAGTTCGCCGCCTTCGAGGAAGAAATGCGTGTGCGCGTCCGTCAATCCCGGCAGCAGCGTGTACTGAGGAAGGTCGTGGTCCGGCTGCATCTGCCCGAGGTTCAGCAAATCTCTCGGCGGCAAATCCTCGCCCGCAAAGAGAATCGACTTCCTGTCATAGACCACATTCGCGTTGCGCAGGGGCGCGGCGCTCACGCCGTCCAGCAGCGTTCCCACGCGCAGCCAGACGCGGCGCTCATCGGTCTCAGGGGAAATGAGATCAATATCGGGCATTCTTCGCTCAGGCATGTTTCAAGGCCACGCTCAGTAGTCGACGGGCTCGCCCTCTCTACAAATCATCATGATGGCTTCGGCCTGGCGGAAACCGGAAGCCTCGCCGGACTCGCCCTTGCCTCGGCGGCCCTGCTCGAGCGCTTCACGCAGCTTGGCCACCATGGGATGACTGGGCGGCAACGGCGCAGGAGTCTTCTCCGGATTCGCCAACGCAAAATCCAGCCCCACTTCCATTCCCAGCGTCAGGTAGGCCTTTTCCAGTTCCTCGCGGACTTCTTTCGGCGTGCCCCACGCAAAATTCGAAAGGCCCACAATCATGTGCACCCCTTTCAAATCCGGATCGGCGCTGATCAACCGCATCGCGTCGAGGCCAATGTTCACCAAACCATACGTATCCGCGCCCACCGGCGCCAGGCCCGGATCGATGATGATCTGATCGTTGCGCCGGCCTGCCTTGGTCACCAGCAGCTCGACAAAATGTTTGGCCGCCCGATAGGAGTCCTGCGGATTCAGGCATTGCGAGGTCCCGCCGGGCACGAAGGTCTCCGAGGCCATCACAACGGCGAGCGTGTCGTAGTGCTTCACCAGCTCGACCATCTCATCCAGCCGCTCGCGCGAGGCAGCCAGCGAATTCAGAATTGGCGGGCCGCTCTTCTTCCGGTCGTAATGCGCCAACGCAATCTTGTGGTAGTCCACCGACGGATTGTCGAAGGCGATCGGCGTGGACGTAGCTTCCTGGATGGCCGGAATCACATCCGGCAGAAAGTCGAGCATTTCCTGCCGCCGCACCTGGACCCGCTGCGTGCCGTCGATATTCAGCGTCAGATACTCCGCTCCCAGGTCGGACTGCAGCTTGGCCAGTTCCCCATAGCCTTTCGGATCGCGCGCGTTGAACGCTTTGCGCGCGCGCGCATAGGAGTTGTTCATCAATTCGCCGACAATGTGCAATTTCTTATTCATAGCTTCTTAGGTTCCGGTGTGGAAGGGGCGGATTCCGCCTTACTGGCCTCCCGTTTGGAATTGTGATCGCGGCCCAGCCACAGGTTTGCCCACGCCGAAGTTCCGCGTAGGCCCTGGTTCTGGACAACAGGCACATGGTCGAGCAGCTTCTCTTCGCGGCCATCGCGTTTCAGGCGCTCGTAAGCGCGCAGCCAGATGCAATCGCCGTACCCATCCACTTCGCAGCGGCCTTCGCGCGTGCCGCCGCACGGGCCGTTGCGCTGGTTTTTCGCGCATTGCGACTCGGGGCAAAGATAAGCGATATCGGGCAGCGAGCAGTCGCCGCAATCCTTGCAGCGGTAGAGGACTGCCTTGCTCACCTCTTCAAGCAATCGCAGCGGCGCCGGTCCCTGCATCGGGTTCCGCGAGTGTGCGCAAGCCTTCGCGCCCCAGCGGGCAAAGGCCGTGCCGCGAGCGAACATCGTCGCATGGGCCAGTTTGGAGATTTGATAGACCGCAGTCACGTGCTTCGATGAAGCCTGCAGCCGCGGACTCTCCTTAAGCGGATTCGCAAGTCCCGTCGCCGCGTCTTCCGAGTAGAAGAAAAACTCACCCGGCCGCGAGAATCGGATCTCTCGCGCGAACTCCTTCCAGTCGTCTCGCGCAAAGGTCCGTTCCATCTCCAGAATCCGTTCAATCGCGGGCAGGCTGTGCACTCCGCCCAGGTAGACGCCGCGAAAGCCAAGGCCGCGATAGATCGCAACCTGCTTCGCTGCGAGCTCCAGAAAGAATGCCTTTCCCCGGTCGGCGGATTCACCCTGCTTCCGGCAAAGCTCCCATAGCGCCTCGCTTACCACAACCCCCGGAATCCTGCCTTCGTGAAAAAGTTCGGCCACACGCGGGCTCAGCAGGTAAACGTTGCCGATCAGCGGCGTCGCTTTCATCCCGTGCGCGTCCATGTAGCAGCGCAGCTCGCTGATCTTCCGTGAGTCGAATCCGATCTGGTTGATGATGAACTGCGCGCCGCTCTCCACCTTCTTCCTGAGCTTTTGGTACTGCGGGATAACCTCGCCCTCGCGCAGCTTGAAGTTGGTGGTCACCGCTCCGATCGAGAACTGCGTCTTTTCCAGTTGCTGGCGTTTGCCGTTCGTCACTGCGCCGCCAAGCCCCTGATTCATCTTGCGCAGCAGGCTAATCAGACCAATGGAGTCGATGTCGAACACCGGCCGCGCCAGCCCATCGTTGCCGGCCACCGGGTAGTCGCCGGACATCGCCAGAATGTTGTTGAAGCCTTCGCTGTTCAGCATCCAGGCCTCGCTCTCGAGGCCGTTCCGGTTCAGGTCCTTGCAGGTCAAATGAATCACGACTTCTTTTCCGGCATACAAAATCGGCCGGCCAAGAACCAGCGGCGCAAGCTGGGGATTGCCTCCGGCGTTATCCGTGATCGAGATCCAATCAATCTCAGGGCAGGCGACCAGATCGTTGGCGAAGTTGCGCACCTTGATGGCGTTCACTCCGGCCATCGATCCGCGCACCGACACCAACTCCGTGGCGACCAGAAAGCGCGTGGGATCGGCGAATTTTTCGCGCAGCGTCTGCATCCGCCCAAAAAGGCTCCAAAAATGAGCGTATCACGACTTTATTCGAGACGCGAATTATACAGGCCGCTGCACTGCCAGCCTACTCTCAGGAAAGAAGATAGCAATCGGCCTTTTGCCCGTTCCCACAATCAAAAAGATGCCGTCGCCCAGAGCGGCGAGGCGGTCGGGATTGCGCCCCTGAATGCGGTTGTAGAGTGTGTGCATGCGCGCCGGCGGTTCTCCCCGGTTTTAGCAGACCTAAGCCCGATGGGTCGGCGCTGTCTTGAACGAACGCAATGCCACGGCCCCAAGCAACGCAATGACCAACACCAGCGCAACCCACAACAGTATCGGATGCTTTTCGGTGAAGGGGCGCTCATCCGGCCGGGGCTGATAGGCCGGATTCGCGGTTTCAGCTCCCAATTGCGCGGCTACCGCGTTCTCCTGAAGAACGAACAGAGCGGCGTAGTCGTACACGGGCGCCGCCAACATTGGATCACCGTAGAAGAGAGTGTAAACATCGCCGGCCGTCGCATCAAAGCAAACGTTCCGCTCGAGCATCTCAAGCCGGACGGATGTCAGTTGTATCGGCGCGTCGTCGTGGTTATCAACGGTGATCGTCCACTTTGCCGGAACGTCGAAGTCCGCCTCAGGCGCGCTCACGGTGAGGCGCTCTTCATCGATCCGGTGACCGTCCTGCATGCTGTGAACGCGTAGAATGTTGCCCCAGCCCGTCACCACTGGCGGCGGTTCGCTTCCCTCAGTGACCGGCCGCTTTTGAGCCGGCGCAATGCTGATTTGGACGTCTCGGCTGAAGTTCGGCGGGTTTTGTCCGGGCACAAAAACAATGCGATCGATCGGAGTGTGTGCGGGCACGTCGAATTCGATGACCGAGTTGCGATCCTTCAGCGTGCTCTGTGCCGTCTCGGCCACTGTGGCATATTTCGGCTGGCTCTTCGGCGGGCGCGTCACAGAAAGCCCCGTCACGTTCTCCGGCGCGATGGGACCGGCAATCTGAAAATGCAGATAGCGGAAATCCGATTCCGGCAGGTGAAGCACGCTGCTGCGGCCCAATCGTTGCCGGGTGAGATCGAAGATGGTAAACGAACCAAGCTTGGTGCGCGAGCCGGCGCCTTGTGTCTGGCTGCCCGAGACCGTAACCGTCGCCAGAAAATCGTGGCCGCTCACCTCAAGCTGGATGTCGCTGTACGTGCCGGCAGGCATCTCGGCGTCAAAGACCGTTTGCCCTCCGCTTCTGCCGAGGTTAAGCGGAGGGATCTTCTGGTCAAAGGGAAGAACCGGAACTTCGGAGTGCACAACATACGGTGTCTCGGTCGCGCCTTGATAAATCCGCAAATCCGCAAGCCCGGCCGAAGCATGGGCAAAAACTGCCGGATCAACGACCATGCAGGTTTGCCCGCTCGCTTGCGCCGGCATCGCGACGGGCCGTTCGAATTGAAAGTAGCGAATCTCCGGCGCCGGAGCCGCCAGAAGAAACAGCGCCAGGGCAGCGAGCAGTTTCATCAGTTCCGTTCCTTCTGTCCGCGCAGGTTGAGCCAGTCGCGCTGGTAAACGAAGCTCACCGAGAGCAGCAGAATGCCCAGGCCGATGAAGCTCAAAATGCGCAGCCCGCGGCTGAGTTCGCTCATATCCACAAGAAACACCTTGGCAATGGTGGCCGCAATCAGAATAAGCGCCTGCCAGCGCAGGAAAGCCGACCGCTTGATGAAGCCGATGGTCAAAAGCGCGCCGCCATAGAGCATGAAGAGGGCCGAGTAAGAAAACTGGGCGTACATCCAGTAGTCGCGCATCAGATTGCCGTCGCCGTTCCAGCGCAGCAACCACCAGTAGCTGTGAATCTCCCAACTGAAGGCGATTAGAATGAGTGCGTTCACGGCCAGCACGGCCGTTGCGGCCAGGTTGGGCCAGTGCATCACCGGCGCCGGTTCCTGCTCATCGTGCGAATTCCGCGCCAGCCATGCGATAAAGGCGCACGCCGCAATGGCCACGCAGTAGGTCCCAAACCGTTCGTTGAAAATGGGCCTGCTTGCCGCGGGCGGATTCATGATGAGCAGCGCGCCCAATCCAAGAGTTGTGCAAATAAGCCCAAAGGCCCGCAGGAGCATCGATTGCACGCGGCGCGAGAGCCACAACAGCACTGCGCCCTCCACCAGCCAACCGATCGTCATCCAACGGCCATGCGTTTTGAGCGGAATGGCAATAGTCAGGAAGACGATCGCCATGGTCAGGTGCAGCGGCGGTAGCACTCGCACTCCCGCATGCAGAGGGCCCGCTTCCGGAAGCCGCATCAGGAGCAGGTAGTACGCGGCAAATGCTACCGCGAGCCACGGCCCCGCCCAATCGCCTGTCGCCGGATCGATCAGCGAGTAAAAGCCGATAAAGCCCAACGCTGCATTCGCCACAGGCAGCACGAATGAAACCAGGGAATCCCAGCCCTGGAAAGACTCGCCCGGATCGAGCGCAATCTTGAACAGGCGCGGCGCAAGCGAGAAGGGAATGAAGAAACAACAGAGGAAGAAGGCCGTTCGCGCAGCCTGGTCCTGCGAATAGAAGGAGGACCACCAGGCAAAGATGAAGATCACCGTGCCCACGAACGAGACAAAGAGCAGACGCGACCAGGGACGCAGCGCCACCAACACGAGCACTGCCAGATCCAGAATCAGCAGATAAGTGAAGAGCGTTACCTCGTGATTGCCGCCGGTGGAAACGAGCAGCGGAGTGCTGAGGGCGCCGGCAATGGCGTAAAGCGCCAGCAGCTCGGAATCCTGGATCCACGACATGGTGCCATTGAATGCGGTCACCGCGATCATGGCCGCAAAGGCAGCGCCCACCGGCATCAGTCCATAGAGTTGGAAAGCAGCCCACAGCGAAAGATAGAGCGTGCCGCTTCCAATGGCCTTCAGGGAGTAGGAGAAAACTGCGTATCCGCGCTTGTGAAAGCGCTCTGACCAGCCGATGAGCGCGGCGCCCGCGAGCAATCCGATGAGCACGCGGCCCAGCGGGCCGATCCAGTGGTTGTCGAAGGCCAGCTTGAGGAACCACGCCACGCCGATGAGCACAGCCAGAATGCCGATGCGGTTGAACCACTGCGAGCCGATGCGGCTTTCGAGAGACCGTGAATCGCTGTCTGTCGCCTTCTCAAGCGACGAGAATTGCGGCGGCGCGATCGGAGCCGGAGGTACGAACGTGGCCGCCGCCGAGGCAGAGAGCGGGGCAGAGACCGGGACCGAGTGTTGAGCGGTAGCCAAAATGCGCTCAGGCGTTCGTGGGGCCTCTGCTTCGGTCCGCGCCGACACTGCCGCTGGCGGCGCGGGCGCGGCCTGAGTCGCTTCACGCGGCGGCTGAGCAAGAGCTGCCATCCGTTGAGCGAGATTCTCCAGCCTCTCCTCCAGGTAGTAGATGCGCCTGATCAGATCGGCCATCTCTGCGCGCAACTGGCTTGCGCGGGAGTTCGCCGTCACAATGGCGACAATCGGAAGGACGATGATCGTGACCAGCACGAGAATGAGTAGGAAGACGAGGGGTTCCATAGGATTGGGTTGGCGGAATTATAGCGCCGTTCGGCCTGTCCGCCGATCAAAAGCCAAAAGAGCCGGTCAAAAGCCTCAAAATCGGTCAGACTCTCGGCCGCGGCGTCTTCCGCGTCAGGTGCCACACACCAAGCGCCAGTGCCAGCGCGCCAAGACCGTAAGCCAGCACAGCCGTCTCGCCGCGATGAATCTGCCAGCCCTTCCAGATGGCCAGGGCGGCAGCGACGAGCATCACGATGCCTCGAATCGGATTCACGCGCATCCTTTCAGCCCCGCTGGCGAACCAAGCGACGGCCGCAACAATACTAAACTGCTGCAGGCGCCATTAAATTGCCGCAGGCGCCAATAAACCGCTCCAGGCACCGCCCAAAAGATGACGCGCCTTCAACCGCAGTCGTAGCCGGATTGCCCCCGGCCCAGCAGCCCTATCATGGGAGTTGAAGCCAGGTCATTGAAGGGAGTCCGCATGTCTGATCCTGCTGCGCCCGCTGCACCGCTCAGAAAGACCGCGCTGAACGCAACGCATCGCGCGCTCAAGGCTAAGATGGTCGACTTTGGCGGATGGGATATGCCGGTCGAGTACCCCGGTCCCGGCGGAGGCCTGATCGCCGAGCACATGGCGGTGCGTACCGCCGTCGGTCTCTTCGACGTGAGCCACATGGGCGAGATCCAATTTCGCGGGCCCGGCGCGCTGGCCGCTGTCCAGCACATCACGATGAACGACGCGTCGCGCCTCCGGGACGGGCAGGCGCACTACTCCGCGCTGCTCACGCCGCAGGGCACCTTCGTCGACGACATCCTTGTACACCGCCTCAGCGCGAACGACTATCTGCTGGTCGTCAACGCGGGCACCACGGAGAAGGACTTCGCTTGGATCCGGAAGCAGGTGGGCAGCTGGCCCGGCATTCATCTGAGCAACTACTCGGCCTACTACTCGCAACTGGCGCTGCAAGGGCCGCGCGCGCTGGAGACTCTGGCCAAGCTCACCAAAGTCGATCTCGCCGCGATCAAAAACTATTGGTTCACGTGGGGGTCGGTGGCCGGCATTCAAAACACGCTCATCGCGCGCACCGGCTACTCGGGCGAGGACGGCTTCGAGGTCTACACTCCGTCGGACGAGCTAACCACCGTGAAGATGTGGAACGCGCTGCTCGATGCCGGCGCGGAGTTCGGCATCCGGCCGTGCGGGCTGGGCGCGCGCAACACGCTGCGCCTCGAGGCGGGCATGAGCCTTTACGGACACGAAATCTCTGAAGAAATCGACGTGTTCGAAGCCGGGCTCGACCGCTGGCTCAAGCTCGACAAGGGCGATTTCATTGGACGCGATGCGCTGCTGGCGGTTCAAGCCGCGGGCGGGCCCAAGCTCAAGATCGTCGGCCTCGAGATGGTCGAGCGCGGTATCGCTCGCGATGGGTACGAAGTGCACGATCTCACCGGCAGCCGCATCGGCACGGTGACTTCTGGCTCACCGGCGCCGTTTTTGAAGACCAACATCGCCATGGCGCTCGTTCCCACAGCCATAGCCGCCAGCGGCGTCGATCTGATCGTCGAGTGCCGCGCAAACAAGGTGCGCGCGAAACAAGTGCCTCTGCCGTTTTACAAACGGCCGAAGAAATAGCCCCGCTTTTCTCAGCCTGCAGCCGCCATCCGCTCCCCAAGCTGGTTGATCACGCGATAAGCCGAGAGCGCCGCGCCTTCCTGCCAGCCAACGAGGCGGCTGGTGTGGTCGCCCGCGAAATAGACTCGGCGATCGGGCGATTGCAGCGTGGCCAGCGCCTTCTCATCGTTCCACGCAAGGCTGATCCAGGAGCCGAGGTTGTGTGGGATGTGTCCCCAGCTCACGTAGACCGAGTTCGCCAGATCCTTGCCGTGACCGGGATGCAGTAGTTCAATCGATCGCCGCGAGGCGTCGAGCTTGGCCTGCATGGAAGGCAAATGGCCAAAGGCGTAGCCGTTCACGGTCGCTTCACGTAGCGAAAGGTCGGTTTTGCCCATGAGGTTGGGCAGCGTGCCAACACTTGGTCCGAACTCGATGGAGTAGCCTCCAATGACGATGCCACTCGGTGAAAAGAATCGCGCGCTGGGATACCAAACGAGGTCGACCGTCTGCTGCAGATAGGAGATGCCGCCAAAAATGTTCGCTTCCTTCTCCCAGAAGCGCGGCGCCTCCCACGCAATTTTGTACGCCGAGTCGTACTGGACCGAATCGAGGATCGCACGAATCGGCGCGCTGAAGTCGGCGTCGAGCGTGCGCGCGATAGTGAGCGGCATGGCGCAGATACAGTAGTCGGCGTTCAGCGTTTGGTCCGCGCTCGAACCATCGCTGTACGTCACTGCGACGCCTGAGTCCGACTGGCGAATGCGGCTGACGACCGCGCCGTAGCGGATCACGGAGTCGAGCCGCGCAGCGAAGGCGAAAGGGATGCGGTCCATGCCGCCGACGGGCTGGAACATCGTGGGCTGCCACTCGATCACGTCTTCCACCAGCATTCCTTGCCACAAATCTGCGTCGAGCAGCTCGTGCATCGCGAGTGGATCGTTGATGACCGGCCTTTGCTGCGCAGCGCCGGGTGGAACCTTGTAGCCGGAGCGATCCGTGCCGCGAAAGAGCAGATCGGGATTCAGATCGCCGTACTGGCGCAGGAACTCGATCATGCGCTCGCGGTCGTCGGCGCCGATCTCCTGGTCGAGAGCGCCCTTGCGAATGCACTTGGCCAGCAATTCGCTCACGTGGCCACGCGTATCGCTTACTACGCGGCGCTCCGGCACTGCTACGCCGCCGTTCAGCTTGTCGCTCTGCATCAGCGCGCTGCGCGAGGAGTTCACTTCGACTTCAAGCGCCACGCCCAGCTCATGGCAGTAGCCGAGCATGGTGTGGTGCGTCGAGGGCAGGCGCGCTGGGCCCGCGTTAAAGTAGTGACCCTCCTCGAAAGCGCAGGTCTGGCGCGTGCCGTCGGTGAAATCCACCTCGGTGCCGTTGCGGATGCTCCAGTTGCGGCCGCCGGGGCGCTGGCGCGCCTCGAGAATCGTGCACGACCACCCCGCTTTGCCTAGCTCATAGGCCGCCACCAGGCCGGCAATGCCCCCGCCGACAATTACCACGCGGGTCCCTTTGCCGTCGACAAGACGCAGCGGACCGGTTTCGCCAACCGCTTCAGGAATGGCCAGCAGCCCAAGTGACTGCATTAGGACGAAGGCTGCGCCGTATCCGCCCGCCTGGCCGGCTCGCATTAGGAACTCGCGTCGCGTGAGACTCAGCTTGTTTGCCTTTCTGGAGATAGGGGTTTTTGAAACGGGGAGCCGGATAGCTATTTATATCGCGACAGCGCAGGCCTGCTGAGTGCTTCCGAGGCATGATCCGAAAAAATCTTGAGAAAGTACTTGACATCATACACTGTGCATCATACAGTGTGTTTTGTACAGTGTATGGGGTACAGCATGACCTTGACCGAAAATCTCTTTGAAAACCTTCGTCTGGAGTTGCGGCGGGGCTGCCTCGCGCTGGCGGTTCTGGCGCAACTCAAGCAGGAGCACTACGGATACACGCTTCGCAAGGCGCTGGCCAGCCGTCGTATGGAGATCGACGAAAGCACCCTCTATCCGCTGCTCCGCCGCCTTGAGGCGCAGGGATTGCTCACCAGTGAGTGGCGCGAGGAAGAGAAGCGCAACAAGCGGTTCTACCGGCTCTCGAGCGACGGCGAGCAGATCTTCGCCCGCCTGCTCGAGGAGTGGAACGCGATCAACACATCCATCACCAATCTTTTGTAAGCGACTGACAAAATCTGCAAGGAACTGAAGAATTGCCATGGAACTTCTCGATCGTTACCTTCAAGCCGTAAAAAAACACCTGCCCTGGCAGCGGCAGGACGACATTGTCGCCGAGCTGCGTGCGAATCTCGAAGCGCAACTCGAAGACAAAGAGGCTGAGCTCGGCCGGCCGCTCACCAAAGAAGAAGCCGAGGAGTGGCTCAAGCAGATCGGCGCACCGATCCAGGTGGCCGCGCGCTACCAGCGCCAGCAGTACCTGATCGGGCCGGCGATTTTCCCAACGTACTCCTACATCCTGAAGTTGGTGCTGACGTGGGCGACGGTGATTTACGCAATCGCAAATGCCGTAACGATCGCGGTAAGCAACCAGGGTGGCGAAGCCGTTCTGCAGGCGGCGCTGCGCCTGCCGTGGATTTGGCTCATCAACGCCGCGATCGTAACGCTGATCTTCGCCGTTGTCGAACAGACGCGCGTGCGTTTTCCGGAAAAGTTCTGCGCGTTTTGGCGCCTCGCCGGGTCAATGACCGGGCCCATGACGGCGCCCTGGTCGCCCCTTGATTTGCCCCCGGTTGGCGCGGGCGATGGCGAATGGTTCAAGCCGCGCAGCTTCGCGCGGGCCTTGCTTGAAGTGTTTTCCGGCTGCCTGTTTCTGGCCTACGTTTTGCTTGTCCCACACTATCCGTTCCTGCTGTTCGGGCCCGGAGTGTGGTATCTCCGCTCCTTGCCGTACCAGCTGGCTCCCGTGTGGTGGACGTTCTACTGGCTACTCGTCTGCTTGAACACGTTCGAGCTCGCGTGGAAGATTGTGGTCCTTGCGCGAGGCGCATGGCAGCGCCCTCCAAATCGCGCGCGCCACTTGGCGATGCATGCCCTTTTGCTCATTCCGCTCGGCGTGTTGCTCGCGGCTCCTGAGCACAAGCTCTTCCTGCTCAAGAACCCGGCGGATGCGGCAACGCTTGGCTCGGCATTGGCGGCGGCGAACAAGGGAGTCCTTCAGGCATTGGCGATCGTTGTTGCGATCGTTGTCCTGCAACTTGTGTGGGGAATCGTGCGGGCAAGTCTCGATGCGTACCGCAAGCGTGTGGCGGCATAAAGTAACCGCCCCTCCCGTCACACCTGCATCACTTCGGCTTCCTTCTTCTGCGAAAGCTCTTCCATGCGGCGAATTTCACCGTCGGTCATCTTCTGCACTTCTTCAAGCGCGCGCTTCTCGTCGTCCTCGCTGATCTTCTTATCTTTGGCGAGCTTCTTCAGCGCATCGTTGCCGTCGCGGCGAACATTGCGGACCGCGGTGCGGTGCTCCTCGAGCACTTTGTTCAGGTGCTTGCACACATCGCGGCGCCGCTCCTCGGTCATGGCCGGGACGGGAACGCGGATAATCTTCCCGTCGGAGAGGGGATTGAAGCCGAGGTCGGCGGTCTGGATGGCTTTCTCCACTTCCTTCAAGATTGTCGGGTCCCAGGGAGAGATAACGATGAGCTGCGGCTCCGGGGCCGAGAGCTGCGCCAGTTGATTGATCGGCGTAGGCGTGCCGTAGTAGTCGACCTTCACCTGATCGAGCATGTGCACGCTGGCGCGGCCGGTGCGCGTCGCGGCCAGATTGGCCTGGAAATCCGCCACCGACTGATCCATGCGTCGTTTCAGGTCGTTGTAGAGGTCTTTGAGCGCCGGATTACCGGCCATGAAAGCTGACATGGGAACTTGCCCTCACTACGCGAATTCGTCAAAATTCGTCAACGGCTATTCTACAACCCTTGCGGAGGGACGCGAATGCTTACAACGCCTTACGCGACCACCGCCAGGCCCGTCGTCGCCGCCTGCTCGTGCGCGTGATAGCTCGACCGCACCAGCGGCCCGGACTCGACGTGTCGGAAGCCCATCCTGAGCGCTTCGGTCTTCAGTTCGGCAAACTCGCGCGGAGTGTAGAGGTGCGCCATGGGCAGGTGGTCGCGCGAGGGGCGCAGGTACTGGCCGATGGTCAGAATGTCGCAGCCCACGCCGGCCAAATCACGGAAGACTTCGAGCAGTTCGTGGGTTTCTTCCCCAAGGCCCACCATCACGCCGGATTTCGTCAGCCCTCCGGGCCGCAGCTCCTTCGCGCAGCGCAGCAGCTCTAAAGAGCGCTCATAACGCGCGCCGGAGCGGACGACGCGATAAAGGCGGGGCACGGTTTCGGCGTTGTGGTTGAGCACTTCCGGGCGGGCATCGACGACGGTGCGGATGGATTCCTGGTCGCCCTGAAAGTCGGGAATCAAAACCTCGACGCGGCAGCCGGGCGCCTGGCGGCGAATCTCCGCGATCACGAGAGCGAAAGCGCGCGCGCCGCCCAGGTTGTCGTCATCGCGATTCACACTGGTGATGACGGCATGCTCCAGGCCGAGCGCGGCGATTGCCTCAGCCACGCGGCGCGGCTCGTCGAAGTCGATGGGCTCTGGGCGGCCCTTAGGTACGGCGCAGAATCCGCAGCGTCGCGTGCACAGATTGCCCAGCATCATGAAGGTCGCGGTTTTGTGGTGCCAGCACTCGCCCATGTTGGGGCACTGCGCGCTCTCGCAAACAGTGTGAAGGCCCAGTGAGCGCGCCAGGCGCTTCAGGCTGTGGTAGTTCTCGCCCACAGGCGCGCGGGCCTTCAGCCACTCCGGCTTGGGCACGGGCGCGCGGCGCGCGGGTTCAATCTGCACCAGCTCCATCCTGCTTATTGTAGCCAGTTGCTCGGCCTCGCGGCGTGCTACTCTAGAGCGGTTCCGGAGTTCATGTGCTACCCCTGGCCTCGTTCAAGGTGGCTCTTTCTTAAGGAAAGAGCCACTTTGCCTCTGTGGCATCTGAGTACAGCAACTCCGGAGCCGCTCGGGCACAATTGTCAGAGCCCTCACGCACAGAACCATGCAAAGCCTCTCAGTGGCGATCGTCGCACGAAATGAAGCGGAGAATATTGGCCGCACACTGGCCAGCGTCACCTGGGCCAATGAAATCAACCTCGTCGATTCGGGTTCCACCGACAAGACCGTCGAAATCGCAAAGAGCTTCGGCGCCAGAATTTTCTACGAGAGATGGAAGGGCTATGGCCCCCAGGTTAACTCCGCTATCGAGAAGTGCACCTGCGATTGGATCCTGAATCTGGACGCGGACGAGTGGTTAACGCCGGAGCTGGCGCTGGAGATCAAAACGCTGCTCAGCGGCCAGCCCCGCTACAACGCCTACATGGTTCCCCGTCTCAACCTGATCTTTGGCCGGTGGATGCGCCACGGCGGCCTTTACCCGGACCGCAAATTGCGCCTTTTTCGCCGCGGCAGCGCGCGCCTGCGCGAGGATACCGAGCCACACGCCACGCCCAAAACGCAGGAGCCAACCGGCAAGCTGAAAAACCACATGCTTCACCGCCAGTATCCGACCTTGGAGTATTACCTCGAACACATGCAGCGCTACAGCACCGCGACCATTCCACTGTTCCTGCGCAAGGGCAGGACGAGCGACTCGATCTTCGCTTTCGTCGCCAACACGGTCATCAACCCTGCGCTCATCTTTTTCAAGAACTATATCTTTCGCCTTGGCTTTCTTGACGGCAGGGAGGGCCTGATCTTCCACCTGAATCACTCCGCCTACGTCAACTGGAAGTTCGCCAAGGCATGGGAGGCGCATCAATCGGCCGCCAAAAAGGCCGCCACCAAACAGACCGCTCAACCCATCGCACCCACCCGTCCGGCTGGTGACTCCGGCGCGCCGTCACTTCCCGAGAAACGATCTCCCGAGCAATGACCTCTCCCATGGATTCGCCGGACACGCCTGCAGCGCCCCGTTATCTGCTGGTCATGACGGCCACTATCGCGCCGCCGGCGAATGCGCAGGTCAAACGCTCTTCGCCGCAGGTCCGCCTTGAGGATTACAAACGCGCGCTGCGATTCTGGCTCCGCTATTCCCATGCGGCCGCCGAGCGAATTCTGTTCCTTGAAAACTCCGGCGCGGACCTGAGTGAATTGCGCGCGATTGCGGAGACCGAAAACCCGCGGCGCCGCGAAGTTGAGTTTTTGTCCCTGCCGGTTCAAAAGATTCCGTCAGGCACAAACTACGGCTACACGGAGATGCAAACCCTCGACGAGGGTCTGGCCCTGAGCAAACTGCGCCGCGACACCACACACATGATCAAGGTGACCGGTCGGCTGACCTTCCCCGCGCTGGGCAAGGCGCTCGACCGCGTTGCCGGCACAGGCTCCGCTCCGCTCGAGCTCATGATCGATTGCCGTAGGCTCGGCCTTTTCCGCCGCGGCTACGACGCGCGGGTTCAGCTCTTCGTTTGCTCCCACGCCTTCTACGATCGCGTGCTGCGCGGCTCGAATCGCGAGATGAACTCCACCGGCGTTCGATTGCTGGAGCACCTGATCTTCCGCAAAGTCATTCCCTTCAAAGGCCAGCCGGGCTACTACATGCGCTTCCCGTGCAATATCGACCCGGTGGGCCACTTCGGCTTCAAAGACCGGCGTTACGATTCGCCGCGCACCGCCGTCTCGCGAGGAACGCGCGCGCTGTTGCGCATGATCGCGCCGGACTTCTGGTTTTGAAAGCTACCCGCCGGATTTGCCGCTTTTCTCGCGCCTACTTCAGCTTTTCTCGAACGTCAGTGCGGACCAGATAGAGAAAGAAGAGAAGATTCAGCAGACCCTGCACCAGGGAGGAAGAAATGTGCTGGGTCGTGTAAGCGTAAAGGAACGATCCAGCCAGAAGCGCCACAGCGGCGAGCGTGAGCGCCCACGCCCAGCGCAACAGCAGGAGCAAGCCCAGCGCGCCGGCGATGAAGAAGACTGAGAAGACAAGATAGAGCGCCCCGGCGCGGTGGTTCATGACAGACACAACGGTGAAGCCGGACAGCAAAAGCATGTAAAGGCTGATTGCGATCAGGCCCGGGAGCTTGAGCAGCGCCGGCTTCTGCGACTTCCGGCCTGTGGGCGCCTGCGCCGTGCCGGTGCTTGGATTGCTCGTGTTGGCGTTCGTGCTCATAGCGTGTGCAAGTAGGCGAGCAGGTCAGCAAGATCTTCGTCGTTCAACTGCGTTGCGGGCATCATCCCCCGCCCGTCGAGAATCACTGCCGTCAGCCGCTCGTCAGTGGGCGGCGCGCCGGAAGGCATGGCCTTCACCTTGGTAATCGCCTGCAAGCCGGGCCCGTGCAGCGGCTTCGTCGAAGTGGGATAGTGGCAGCGTGCGCACTTGGCGTCGAACACCGCCGCGCCGCGCGCCTCCTGGGGCGTCCACTCTGAAGACGGCTTCGATGGCGGCAACGTTCGGCAGCCGGCCAAACCGAAGGCGAATGTGGTCAAAACAGAAGCCATAAGAAGATTCCACGTGCGCATTGCCTTCCATGATACAGCCGCTTAAGCCGCGTTCAGCATGTGCAATGAACGAGTGTTACCCGTTTTGCAACTCCATTCCTGAAAGGGAATGGCGGCTACAAACAGGAAAGCTCCGTCGTGGATGCCCGTCACTCCGCTGCGGCGATGGCTTCAGCGATGCGGTCGATGGCCTGATCTACATCGTTGCTGCCGGGATAGCGGCCGTTGACAAGGATGGAGAACGCCAGCGTGCGCCCGCTTGCGGCATCCACATAGCCGGAAAGGGTGTTCACCTCGTCGAGCGTCCCCGTCTTGGCCCACATGCGCCCTTTCAACAGCGAATTCGTGAAGCGGCGATCCAACGTGCCGTCGACGCCGGCCACAGGCAATGTTTCGCGCCAGGCTTCGCCCCACGGCTGCTTCGACGCATACGACAGGAGCCGCGTGAAAGCGCGCGGCGTAATTCTGTCGTTGCTGCTCAACCCGCAACCGTCGTAGAGAAAAAAGTCGGCGTCGTCGACGCCCGCATTCACCATGAACTGGCGCACCACGCGCGCGCCCTCCTCAAAGCTGCCATCGGTCCCATAGAGCTTGCCCAGCAGGCGCAGAAGCAATTCGGCGTGCAGGTTCTGGCTGGTTTTGTTGGTCACGGTGATGTCTTCAGCGATGGGCACGGACATATGGGCGCCCAGAATGCGGCGACCCTCCGCCGGAGCGGCGATTGAAGTGAAGTTGCCGGGCGCGAGCTTCAGCGGCTGCTCGCGTTCAGCGGCGAAGTCGCCCGTGCCGGTCTGGTTTTTGTGGCGCGACTCGGCCGCGCCGGTTACTTTAATGCCGCGCAGCATGAGCGCCTGTCTGAATGCTGCCGCGGCAAATTGCGCCGGATCCTCGACAGCCATCGCGACATGCAGCCCGCCGGCGGGAGCCGTGCCCCACGCGCGCACCAGCAACGATCCGGGACGCCTCTCGAGGCCGGGGTAGGCTTCCTGCCCTTGCTCCACGGGAGTCATGCTGTTGTCGGTGGTGTAGTAATCCACATCCGGCGTCCACTCAGCTTGTGTTGCGCCGGGCGCGGCTGGGTCGGCGGTAATGTCGAGCTCGTCGGTGTTGTCGTTAAACGTGAGCGCGGAAACCGGCGCGCCGTAGCTCCACTGCAGCGCGTCCCAGCTCCATCCCAGCGCATAGGGCTCGCTCACAAAAAACGTATCGTCGCCGATCACGTCTCCATCGACTGTGCGCACGCCTGTCTGCTCCACCTGCTCGGCAATCAGGCCCAGAGCATCCATGGCTGTCTTCGGCCGAGAGCCGGGCAAATTCTCCTGGGTCGCCGGCGCGGTCGTTCCGGGCTCGACATACGGGTAGTGGCGCCCGCTGATCGTGGGATCACCCACGCCGAGCAGCACCAGGTTGCCGTGCAAAGTGCCGCTTGCATCGATGTCGCCGTCGGCGGCCACAAACGTGGTCCAGGTCAGCGTATCCACCGGCAGCAGAGCAAAGGCCGCCGCGGTGGTCGTCAGCTTGGCGTCGGAAGCGGGCGTAAACAGGCGCGCATCGTTCAGCCCGTAGAGCGGTTGCCCGTCGAGAGTGGTCACGCTGATGCCGAAGTCCTCGTGGCTTAGCGCTGGATCGGCGAGAATGGCCTGGATTCGGTCGGCAAGCGGGCCCGTCGTGGGAACGCGCCGTTCGGGGCGCGGACTGCTGCGGGCCTGGGTGGGAGCGAGCGCTGCCGGGCCGAAAATGCAGACCAAAAGGCTGCTCCATGCAAGGTTTCGCCGAAGGGAGGCCATGCCCCGAAGTGTAGCAAAGGCAACAACCCAACGGCGTACCATCGGAAATGAACGCGCATGAGAAGCACAGCACAATGGCGGTTGTGGACGCGGACCCTCGAACTCGGTCCGCGCACTCTTGTGATGGGCGTCGTGAATATCACTCCGGACTCGTTCAGTGACGGCGGGCTGTTTCTCTCGCCCGAAGCAGCAGTCGCGCATGGGCTCAAGCTGATTGACGAAGGCGCGGACATTCTCGACCTGGGCGCGGAAAGCACGCGGCCCGGCTCGCGCGCCGGACGCGCGAACGCAGCAGTCAGCGCCGGCGAAGAACAGGCGCGGCTGCTTCCAGTGGTGGAAGGAATCCTCAAGAGTCTGCCCCACGCAGTGGTCTCTGCCGACACGTACAAAGCAGAGACTGCGCGCGCGGCGCTTGCTGCGGGCGCCGAGATTGTGAACGACGTGAGCGGATTTGCGTGGGACCCGCGCGTAGCCGAAGTCTGTGCCGAGTTTCACGCAGGAGTAGTGCTCTCGCACACGCGTGGGCGGCCCGAAGAGTGGAGCACACAACCGCAGCTTGAGCCCGATGCGCTGCTCGCCACAGTGCGCGAGGGGCTGGCCGCAAGTCTTGCCTCGGCACAACGCGCTGGAATTCCGCCCGAGTCGATTGTCCTCGACCCCGGCTACGGATTCGGCAAGCGCTTCGGCGAAAATTACACTCTACTCGCGCGTCAGTCAGAATTGCTCGATCTCGGCCGGCCGTTGCTCGCCGGGCTCAGCCGCAAATCGTTCCTCGGCCACACGCTGGCGCCGCTCTTCGGCGGCGAGGCCGCGCCCATGGCCTCACGCGAATACGCGAGCCTGGCCGCGATGACCGCCGCAATCCTCCACGGTGCGTCAATCGTCCGCGTGCACGCGGTGCGGCCCGCAGTCGAAGCCGCGCGCATCGCCGACGCCATTCTTGATACAGGTGAGACTTCAGCGACGAAGCCAGATGCAAAAAGCTGACACGTGAAGAGCTTGGGGTCACGCGGCAGCGATGGCTTGGTGCGTTTGAGCGAAGTTCACGAGAGCATGCACGTTCTTGTGCGGCGAATCTCGGACGATCTCGCAGCCGGCGGCAACAATCCAGGGTGCGCCCGCCTGTGACTGCAATGCGTCAAGGGCCTCCACGATGGTCTTCGGCGTGCCATCGCGGAGATCCTTCACCGGGTTAAGATTGCCGGCGATGACCTGACGTGAGCCCATTTTGGCGCGCGCTTCGTCCATTGGCACAGGAAAATCGATGTCGACCAGTTCGCATCCGAGCGTGCCCATGCCTTCGAGAATCCGGCGGGTGTTGCCGCAGATGTGGAGGCGCACTTTTCCTCCCTGGGCGTGGATGGCGTCGACCAGTTCTTTCTCCCGGGGCCAGACGAACTCCTTGTAGATGCGCGGGCCGACGAGCGAAGCGGCTGCGTCACCGATGCCAAGGATGCCGGCGCCGGCTTTGATCTGCGCTGAGGCAAACCGGATCGCCGTTTCTATTGTGAAGGCAAACAGGTCGTGCACAAAGGCAGGGTCGTCAGAAAAGTCGAGCATAAGGCGGTTGATGCCGCGCAAGTTAGCGCCTTCAGCGCAGGGGCCTTCGACCCAGCCCTCGACGAGGAGTTCGTCTCCAGCGCGTTGCCGCAACAGCTCGATGCCGCGGATGCGATCTTCCATACGGCCGCCTGAAATCGGACTGGGTGCTTTGGCGTGAGTGAACGCGGACTTGTCAGCAAAGAGCGCCTCTTCTTCGACAAAGGCCGGAGGCTGGTCCTCGTACCACCGGATTCGCGCGCCTGCATCGGCCGCTTCGCGGGCAGGGTCGGAGATGGAAGAGACATAGTCGAAGCCGAAGAGCTCTGCCGTTTTGAGCTGCGCGTCAGCCATGATCCTGTGATCGCGTGCGTAGTTGCCGTAGGGCACCCCGAGCACGTCGGCAGCGAACATCATGGTAATGGGCATCAAGGGGATGTGGTCCGGGGTTTCTCCCTTGAGGACTGCGAGAATGCGTTCACGGCCTGTCATAGCGCTTGTTCTTCCCTGAAATCGGGGCAGCGTTTAACCCAGAAGGAGAGCTGGACTAGTATGGCACAGAGTGGCGATCCGTTGAGTGTCCGGCGCCCAATCGCGCGACGTTGCAAGCGGGCTAAACACTGATGCCTACCTTGTGCCGCGGCCACAGAGGGCGCAGGGCGGTGTGGTCGATCGCCGGCTCGCCGTCGCACTCCACTTCAATCACCGTGGCGGGCTGGTCGGGCGCAACCAGCGGTAGCCTCGTCAACCTTAAGGTGAATTCATCCTGCGTAAATTCGACCTTCTGCCCCGTCTTGACGAGCCGCGCCGAGAGCGCCTTCGGCTTCAGCCCGGCGAAGGCCACCACGACCTCGGGCTTGTAAAAGTCCAGCCACTTCGCCGCCGGAGTATGGCCGGGCCAGAAATACGCATGCACATAAAGCGTATTGCCGCGCCGCGTGAAGTTCAGGTTCGTCACCCACTCGGCGTCCATGCGCTCGGCGCCGTAAATTGCCTTGCCATTCGTGTCGAGCCACTTGCCCACCGTCTCCAGAATCTCCGCCGACTCCGGCGGCGCCGATCCGTCCGGCTCCGGGCCGATGTTCAGCAGATAATTTCCGCCTCCGCGCGCGCAGGTGACGAGGTTGTCCACGATGGTCTTGGGCGTTTTCCACGCATCGTCACTGCGGTTGAAGCCCCAACTGTCGTTCAGCGTCATGCAGGTTTCCCAGGCGCGTCCCGCCTCGGCAGCCTGGATGTGCTGCTCGGGCGTAGTGAAGTCGCCCGCCAGCAAATTGCGATTGTTCACGATGATGTCCGGCTGCAGCGAGAAGGCCATCTCGTTCATCCGCTCGGATTCCCACTGCTCGGCTGTCAGCGGCCACGCCACGTCGTACCAGAGAATGTCGATCTTGCCGTAGTTGGTCAGCAACTCGCGGATCAGGCCGTGCGTGTAGTCGACGAACCGCCGCCGCGCTGCCTCATCGGTCTTGCAAATCGCGCCATCGGGGTGGTGCCAATCCATCAGCGAGTAGTAGAAACCCACGCGCAGCCCCTCGGCGCGGGCCGCCTCAACGAATTCGCGCACCAGGTCACGCCCGGGCCCCTGGTCCATCGCGTTGTAATCGGTCAGTTGCGTGTCCCAGTTGCAAAAGCCCTCGTGATGCTTGGTGGTCATCACCATGTACTTCTGGCCGGCGCGTTTGGCCAGCCGCGCCCACTCGCGCGCCGCGTTGGGCTTGGGGTGGAAATGCCTGGCTAGCAATTCGTACTGCGACAAAGGAACTCCCTCATTCTCCTTTGCCCACTCATGCTGCCCGATGAGGCTATAGAGGCCCCAATGGATGAACATGCCGAACCTGGCCTCATGCCACCAAGCCATGCGAGCGTTGCGCGTGGCGGCTTGCTTCAGGTCGGCAGCCGTCGGCGCGGGCGGTGGACTCGCGGCCTGCGCCAATCCCAATCCGTCCGCATTCGCAACGGTTAACGCCGCGGCGCCCGCCGCTCCAAACTGCTTCAGGAACGACCGTCTCGTGCTCTCGCTCCAATCCATCGATTCGTCCTTCCCGCTGACGCATTGTCCGCGGCTCGCTTCCGTTTTCGCGAAGGAAAACAGAACAAAGCGGCGCGACAGGATTTCGCCCGGCCACAGCGGAACCAGAGTCGCTTTACCCCGAAAGCGCTGGGTTCAAGTCGACGCGACCATCCCGGGGTCCCTAACGACGCGCCTTTGTCGTTGGGGTGGGAGCATCGGGAAGCGGCGACCCTGCGCAAAACTCAAAAGGACACGGTTACTCTGGTTCCGCTCTCGGCGCACGGATAATTCTAGCCCAACCTGTGGCGTGCGCTCCAGCGCCCTATACTCAAGTCGGTGATCTTGCAATCGGATGTTGCCGCCTGCGAGTGAAGGCAGCGGAACCGGCGCGAGACCACTTGGGGTTTAGAATCGAAGAGGTTGCGGACAAGCAATCCGCATCCAAATCTATTGACCGCGCGCAAGCGGCTCTCAATGCACTCTGCGGCGGGACAGCGGTTCTCCAATTGGTGTAGAGCGGAGCCTGGAATCTTAAGTGGCATTTTCCTCAACCGGGGCCCCACAGACAGGTCTTCGTTTGGGGGGGTGGAAGTAAAGGCCACCTTGCACGCCCCTCGAAACTCCACAGTAATTGGGGAACCGCCTCATTTGTGTGGAATCGGGACGGCGATGCGAGCGAAAACAGCTGTAGTGCTGGGCGCCCAATGGGGCGACGAGGGCAAGGGCAAAATCGTTGACGTGCTGAGCGAGCGGTTTTCCGCCGTGGCGCGCTACGCCGGCGGACATAACGCCGGGCACACCGTCATCATCGGCGAGCACAAGTTTGTGCTGCAGCTTATTCCCTGCGGCGTGCTCCGGCCGGGTTGCAAGGGCGTCATCGGCAACGGAGTTGTCCTCGATCCCATCGCGTTCCTCAGCGAGGTCGGCCGCATTCGCGAGCTGGGCGTCCAGGTCGACGGCAATCTCTTCGTCTCCAACCGCGCGCAGGTCATTCTGCCCTACCACCGCATGATCGAGTTGGCCGCGGAAAGCGCGCCGGGGCGCAAGAAGATCGGCACCACCAGCCGTGGCATCGGGCCGGCCTACGAGGACAAGATGGCCCGCAGCGGCCTCCGCGTCGTGGATCTGCTGCATACCGCCCTGCTCAAGACGCACATTGAGGCGGCCTGCGCGGAGAAGAACGCAATCGCGCATGCGCTGTTCGGCACTGATCCGCTCGACCCCGAAAAAATGTATGAAGAGTACGCGGCAGCGGCCGAGCAAGTGCGGCCCTTTGTCACCGACACCAGCCGCTTACTCAACGGCATTTTGGCCGAGGGCGGCAGTCTCATGTTCGAGGGCGCGCAGGGAACGATGCTCGACATCGACCACGGCACCTACCCGTTCGTCACCTCATCTTCGGCCACGGCGGGCGGCGCATCCACGGGAACCGGCGTTGGTCCCACGGCCATCGGAACCGTCATCTCCGTCACCAAGGCCTACGTCACGCGCGTCGGCGGCGGGCCGTTCCCCACTGAGATTCACGACGCTGCCGGCGATCTGCTGCGCCAGCGCGGCAATGAGTACGGCGCGGTCACCGGACGCCCCCGGCGCTGCGGCTGGCTCGACATTCCGCTGCTGCGCTACTCCAACCAGGTCAACGGCGCGGAGTGGCTCGTGGTCACCAAGCTCGATGTTCTCGACGAGCTCGAAGAGATTCCCATCTGCATCGGATACGAGATCGACGGTAAGGTCACCGACGAGATTCCCGCGGATGTTCACGGGCTGGAGGCGATCAAGCCGTTTTACACCACACTGAAGGGCTGGCGCCAGTCCACAGAGGGCATCACCGAGTTCGACAAGCTGCCGAAAGCCGCCCAGGAGTACCTCGGCTTCCAGGAGCGCGAGAGCGGGGCGAAGATCGGCATGATCTCCACAGGCCCCGATCGCGGCCAGACCATCGTGCTGCCGGAGTTTGCCGCGGCGCTCAGCGCCATCACATCCTAGCTCGGCGTCTCCCGCCCAATTGAAGCGTGGGCGGCGCACCAAACAGGACGTGGATCGGCGGCCCGTGTGCCTTCTCATGCGCCTTTATGAGAAATCCATTTGACCAGCGCACCGTTTCCGGACTACCGTGGACGCGTATGCCGGGATCTGTAAACGTCTCCTTGAGGCCCGCTTACCGCCGCCTGCAAGCCGCATGGGTTGTCTGCGTAGCATTGGCATTGGTGGAGTCTGCCATCCCGTTTGCCGCCGCAATGCCCCTCGCGCAAAAGCACGAGAGCCATCACGAAATCGATCAGCTTGAAGATCAATGGCGCGACGCTGTGCTCACTTCAAATACCAAGGCGTTGGACTCGCTGTTGGCTGAGGATTACATGGCCATTACGCCCTCAGGCACGCTGCAATCGCGGGATGAGACGCTCGAGAACCTGCGCACCGGCCGCGTGCATTTCACTCTCCTCGACGTTTCCGACCGCAAGGTGCGCTTCTACGGAACCACCGCCGTGGTAACGTCTCTGGCCAATATTCAGGCCACCACCCCTGACGGAAAGGTGAGCGGCAGCTATCGCTATACGCGGGTCTACGTGCGCGATGCTCAGGGAGATTGGAAGATCGTCAGCTTTGAGGCCAGCCGGGTCCGAGAGCCCGGACCCCATAAGAGAAGCGAATTGCAGTAAGGCCATTCCGGCCACATATCTCCAATAGAATCATCTGTTAAGGGCACCCACGGCCCTCGCGTTCCCGTCAACGGGACGGGCCAGTCGCGATTGCGTCCAGCCGGCCTTGAAAAGGACGCGGTCTCGGGGTACACTAAAGTTAATATAGGACCAAACCAGTCCTATATTGCGGGATAGCAAAACGAGCACGCCCGCGCGGTCCTCGGGGCCGCATTCCGTGCCCGAACCCTTGGAGGGTGAATGAGTTCAACTGTCGATACCATTCGCGGCCTTGCCGAACAGGATTACAAGTGGGGCTTTGTCACCGACATTGCCGAGGACCGCGTCCCCAAGGGCCTGAGCGAAGACATCGTCCGCCTGATCTCGGCGCGCAAGGGCGAGCCCGAGTTCATGCTCGAGTGGCGGCTGAACGCGCTCCGCCACTGGTTCCGCATGGCGAAGGAAGAAGGAGCGCCAACGTGGGCCAACCTGACCATCGCTCCCATCGACTACCAGAACATCTCCTACTACTCGGCGCCCAAGAAAAAGCCGCAGCTCGAAAGCCTCGACCAGGTGGACCCCGAGATTTTGCGCACCTACGAAAAGCTCGGCATTCCCCTCAACGAGCAAAAGCTGTTCTCGGGTGTGGCCGTCGACGCGGTCTTTGACTCGGTCTCCGTGGCCACCACCTTCAAGGGCAAGCTGGCGGAGATGGGCGTCATCTTCTGCTCGTTCTCTGAGGCGGTGCAGAAGCATCCCGATCTCATCAAGAAGTACCTCGGCTCGGTGGTTCCGCATACCGACAACTTCTACGCAGCGCTCAACGCCGCCGTCTTTACGGACGGATCGTTTGTTTATGTGCCCAAGGGCGTCCGCTGCCCCATGGAGTTGTCGACCTACTTCCGCATCAACGCAGCGGAGACCGGCCAGTTCGAGCGCACCCTGATCGTCGCCGACGAAGGCGCTTATGTGAGCTACCTCGAGGGCTGCACGGCCCCCATTCGCGACGAGAACCAGTTGCACGCCGCGGTGGTTGAACTCGTCGCGCTCGACAACGCGCAAATCAAGTACTCCACCGTGCAGAACTGGTACCCCGGCGACAAGGAAGGCCGCGGCGGCATCTATAACTTCGTCACCAAGCGCGGCAAGTGCCTCGGCGTCAACTCCAAGATCTCCTGGACCCAAGTCGAAACTGGCTCGGCGATCACCTGGAAGTACCCGAGCTGCATCCTGCAGGGCGACAACTCGGTCGGCGAGTTCTATTCTGTTGCGCTCACCAACAACCGCCAGCAGGCCGACACCGGCACCAAGATGATCCACATCGGCAAGAACACGCGCTCGACCATCGTGTCCAAGGGCATCTCCGCCGGCTACGGGCAGAACACTTATCGCGGCCAGGTCAAGATCCTCAAGAGCGCCACTGGCGCGCGCAACTACACGCAGTGCGACTCGCTGCTCATCGGCGATCGCTGCGGTGCGCACACCTTCCCCTACATCGAAGTGCGCAACGCGACGGCGCGCATGGAGCACGAAGCCTCGACTTCGAAGATCGGCGAGAACCAGCTCTTTTATCTGCGCCAGCGCGGGCTGACGGCGGAAAATGCGGTCTCGATGATCGTGAACGGATTCTGCAAGACCGTCTTCAAGGAGCTGCCCATGGAGTTCGCGGTCGAAGCACAGAAGCTGCTCGGCGTGAGCCTTGAAGGCAGTGTTGGCTGAGTATTTAGGGCTTTGTATCAGGGCATGACTTTAGTCGTGCCGCAGGTGAAACAAATTCGACGGGGCTTTAGCCCCTGGGGATTTGGGCTTCAAAGAAGGAAACGAACGGAGAGAAAAGACGGATGGCATTGTTAGAAATTCAAGATTTGCACGCCTCAGTCGAAGGCCACGAGATTCTGAAGGGCCTGAATCTGACCGTGAATGCAGGCGAAGTGCATTCCATCATGGGCCCCAACGGCTCCGGCAAGAGCACGCTGGCGGCAGTGCTGGCGCGGCGCGAGACCTACGAGGTGACGCGCGGCAGAGTTTTGTTTGACGGCAAGGATCTGCTCCAGATGAAGCCGGAGGACGCGGCGTGCGAGGGCGTGTTTCTGGCCTTCCAGTACCCGGTTGAAATTCCCGGCATCGGCAACGCGTACTTTGTGCGTTCGGCCATGAATGCGATCCGCAAGTACCGCGGCCTCGACGAGCTCGACGCCATGGATTTTCTTCCCCTCTACAAGGAGCGCCTGAAGCTGCTGGAGATGGACGAGAAGCTGATGAACCGCTCGGTCAACGAGGGCTTCTCGGGCGGCGAAAAGAAGCGCAATGAGATTCTGCAGATGGCCGTGCTTCAACCCAAGCTGGCCATCCTTGACGAAACCGACTCCGGGCTCGACATCGACGCGTTGCGCATCGTGGCGAATGGCGTGAACGCCATGCGCAGCCCTGATCGCGCCTTCCTCGTCATCACGCACTATCAGCGGCTGCTGGATTACATCACTCCCGACTTCGTGCACGTTCTGGTCGATGGCAGGATTGTCCGCTCGGGCGGACCGGAACTGGCGCTGGAGCTGGAAGACAAGGGATACGGTCCGACCGAAGCAGACGTGCCGCAGGCTTTGCCCGCATGAGTCGAACGGCCAACAACATGGGAAACGAGAACGTAATGGTGACGGCGACTGAAAAGCTCGGTATATATCTTGAAGCGTATGGCGAGCTGATCGCCGAGCGGCAGGAGCGCGACCCGGTGTGGCTGCGCCAACTGCGCGAGGACGCGTGGCAGCGCTTCCACGCCAAAGGATTTCCCACCACGCACGACGAAGACTGGCGCTTCACCAACCTCGCCGCGCTGGCTCGGACACCGTTTCAGCGCGCGGTGAAGGGCAGTGTTGTCGTCACTGCCGGGCAGATCGAAAAGTTTCGCGTGCCGGGCGCGGGCTGCCAGTTGGTTTTCGTCAACGGGAACTTTGCCGCGAACCTGTCTGAGCTTTCGAACCTGCCCAAGGGCCTGGAAGTCTGTTCGCTGTTAGGCGCGATCGATTGCGGCATGGTCGGCGCTGCGCCCGAAGACTGTGCGTCGGATGGCATCGAGCAGAACCTGGGCCGTTACGCCGACGATCGGCGCGATGTGTTTGTTGCACTGAACACTGCGCTCTGGGAAGATGGCGCGTACCTGCGCATCCGGCGCGGGGCGGTCATCGACCAGCCGGTGCATCTGCTTTACGTTTCGGCCGGTGCGGGCGCCGAGATCATGACGCATCCGCGCACGCTGATCCTCGCGGAGCCCACGAGCCATATCTCGGTCATCGAAGACTACGTTTCAATCGGCGAAGAGACCGCATTCTCGAACGCCGTCACGGAACTCGTGGCCGCGCAGGACGCAGTTGTCTCGCATTTCCTCGTCGAGCGCGAAAATCTCGCGGCCTTTAACGTCTCCACGCTACGCCTTGAGCTGGCGCGTGGCGCCAACGTTTCATCGCACTCCATTCTTCTGGGCGGTGGCTTGGTGCGCAATAATGTCCATCCCGTCCTGGACGGCGAAGGCGCGGAGTGCCTTATCAACGGCCTCTTTGTCGGCGCAGGACGCCAGCACCTCGACAACTACATGCTGGTGGAGCACGCGCAGCCGCAATGCTCGAGCCGCCAGTTTTACAACGGCATTCTCGATGATCATGCGCGCGGCGTCTTCCACGGCCGCATCGTGGTGCACAAGGACGCGCAGAAGACCGACGCCAAGCAGACCAACCGCAACCTGCTGCTCTCTGACGATGCGCGTATCGACACGAAGCCGCAGCTCGAAATCTACGCCGACGACGTGAAGTGTACGCACGGCGCCACTATCGGCCAGATCGAAGAAGAGCAGCTCTTCTACCTGCGCTCCCGCGGAATCGAAGAGACCTCGGCTCGCAACCTGCTGCTCTACGCCTTCGCGGCGGAGTGCCTCGACCGAATGCACGATTCGCCGGCGCGCGAGTTCGTTGCAGAACTCATTCGTGAGCGGCTGACGGATCTGGCGCGGAACCATCAGGCCGCCGCCTCGGCCGCACCGGTAGATGAGGAAGCGCGGAGCTGGGAGGAAGTGGGATGACCACAGTCGCCCAACCCGCCGTTCACGAGCCGCTGTCGCGCGGAGTTGCGCCCCAAAGCGCGTCGACAATCGCCTCAGGCCTCGATCTCGTCAGAATTCGCGCCGACTTCCCCATCCTCGCCGAGCGCATCAACGGCAAGCCCCTGGTCTATCTCGACAACGGGGCCACTTCGCAAAAGCCGCAAGTCGTGCTCGACGCCATCGCGAACTACTACAAACACATGAACGCCAACATTCATCGCGGCGTTCACACGCTCAGCGTCCGCGCAACCGAGGCGCACGATGCGGCGCGCCAAACAGTGCGGAAATTCCTGAACGCCGCCGACACGCGCGAGATCATCTTCGTCCGCGGCGCCACCGAGGCCATCAACCTTGTCGCGCAGACCTACGGCCGTGTGCATGTCGGCGCGGGCGACGAAGTTCTCATCACCGCCATGGAGCATCACTCCAACATCGTGCCGTGGCAGATTCTCTGCGAAGAAAAAGGCGCGCATCTGAAGGTTGCACCCATCAACGATCGCGGCGAGCTCTTGCTGGACGAATTCGCCAAACTGATCGGCCCCCGCACAAAGATCGTCGCCGTCACGCACGTGTCGAACGCGCTGGGCACGGTGAATCCCCTGCGCGAGATGATCAAGCTGGCTCACCGCCAAGGCGTTCCCGTTCTCGTCGATGGCGCGCAGGCTGTTCCGCACTTCGCCGTCGACGTGCAGGCCCTCAACTGCGATTTCTATGCCTTCAGCGGCCACAAAGTCTACGGGCCCACCGGCATCGGCGTGCTCTACGGCAAGCGTGCGCTGCTCAGCGCCATGCCTCCCTATCAGGGCGGCGGCGACATGATCAGTTCCGTGACCTTTGCGAAGACCACGTACAACGTTTTGCCATTTAAGTTTGAAGCGGGCACGCCCGACATCGCCGGGGCCATCGCGCTCGGTGCTGCGCTCGAATACATCACCGGCCTGGGCATGGACAAGATTGCCGCGCACGAAAGCGAACTGCTGGCCTACGCCACTGAAGCGGTTGGCGCGATTCCGGGCATTCGCCTCATTGGAACTGCCCACGATCGCGCAGGCGTGCTCTCGTTTGTGCTCGACCACGTGCATCCGCACGATCTTGGAACGATTCTCGACCGCGAAGGCATCGCCATCCGCACCGGCCATCACTGTGCGCAGCCGGTCATGGAGCGCTTTGGCATTTCCGGCACGGCGCGGGCATCCTTCGCCGTCTACAACACGAAAGAAGAAGTCGACGCGTTGGTCGCGGGAATTCGCGCGGCGCGTGAGGTGTTTCGATGAGCGCGGGAAACGGCGAACTCAGCGATCTCTATCAGGAAGTCATCCTGGAGCACAGCAAGGCTCCGCGGAATTTTCGCAAGCCGGTTGAGGCTAATCAGCACGCCGAGGGATACAACCCCCTCTGCGGCGACCGCTGCACGGTTTACATCAACATGGACGGCGACGCCATTCGCGATATCGCCTTCCAGGGCTCCGGTTGCGCCATCTCGCGTGCCTCCGCGTCCATGATGACGCAGATCCTCAAGGGCAAAACCAAGGCCGAGGCCGCCAAGCTCTTTGAGGAGTTCCACGACCTGGTCACCGGCCAGGAGGCCGCGCCGGAAACACCGGATCTCGGCAAGCTAAAGGTATTCTCCGGCGTCTCCAAGTTTCCCGCGCGCGTCAAATGCGCCACGCTGGCCTGGCACACGCTGCAATCCGCCCTCGAAAACAAGGACACTCCTGTTTCCACTGAGTGAGTAGCGCCGGTCTCCTGACCGGCCGTCCTGGCGGTGTCCACACCGCCAGCGAGCGCTGACCTAATTGGAGTTTAGGCTCTAGGATTTCCGAACGATGACAAGTTATCGAGAAAACGACCAAATCGCGCCCATCGCCGGACCCTTCCGCGAGGAAATGATCTTGCAGCAGTTGAAGACCGTGCGCGACCCCGAGATTCCCGTCGACATCGTCAACCTCGGCCTCGTCTATGAGGCCACGGCCACGCCTCTCGAAGCCGGCGGCCACCGCATCGACGTGCGCATGTCGCTCACTGCGCCGGGCTGCAGCATGTCCGACGTGATCAAAGCTGAAGTGGAACAAAAACTCAGGGCGCTGCCCGATGTTCGCGAAGTCCGCGTCGAAATCGTCTTCGATCCGCCCTGGAATCCGGGCATGATGTCCGAGGCCGCCAAGCTCCACCTCGGCTTCGACTCCGACTACGGAGCGGCGAACGCGAAGCCCACGGCCGCAGACTCCGGAGCTTTCAAAGTTCTTCGCTGACCGTCAGCCTTCCTCTTCCGATCAGCGGTCTTTATTGTCCTGCTCGCCGCCCAATTTCTCCAACTGCCTGCGCCAGTCGAGCGAATCGACGAACCCACTCGAGTCGCGCCAGCCTGGCTCGACGATCACGCGCAGCTCGAGATAGACCTGCGTGCCCAGCAGCGACTCGATCTTCCTGCGTGCTCCGGTGCCGATCGCCTTTAGCTTGGTCCCGCCCTTGCCGATCAGAATCGCCTTCTGCCCGTCGCGCTCGCAGTAGATGGCCGCCGCAACTCCCGTCAGCGGTCTCTTGCCCGGCCTCGCCGGCGCCTCCGGCTCTTCGAACTGTTCGATCACCACCGCCGATGCATAAGGCACCTCTTCGCCGGTCTCGATCAAAATACTTTCGCGGATGAGCTCGGCGACCATGAAGCGCAGTGGCTGATCGGTGTACTGGTCCTTCGGATAAAAGCGTTCGCCCTTGGGCAGCACGTCGACAATCTTGCGCACCAGCACGTCAAGGCCGTCGCGTTTCCGCGCGCTCACCGGGATCACCTGTGCGAAGTTGTACTGGCGCGTCAGCGATTCGATCAGCGGCAGAAGCTGGTCTTTGCGCACCAGGTCGATCTTGGTCAGCACGAGAAACACCGGGCAATCGAGCTTGCGCACCAGCGAGAAAAGGAATTCGTCCTCGCTCGCCCAGCCGGGCTTTCTTAGTGTTCCAGACCGTCGAGTTCCAATGATCGCGTTGTCATCCTGAGCGGAGGCCGCCATAGCGGCCGGAGTCGAAGGATCTGCGGTTCGGGATGCCGTAATCGACGCATCTGCCCGATCCAGCTGGACCCTCCGCGTCGCGTCCACCAGAACCAGCACCAGGTCGCGCGATTCAAGCGCCTCGTGAACCTCCTGCAGCATGCGCCGGTCGAGCTGCGAACCGGGCTTGTGCACTCCAGGCGTATCCACAATGACGATCTGTGCGGCCGGGTGAACGCCCTTTTGCGCAGCCACTTCCACCACGCCAATGATCCTGTTGCGCGTAGTCTGCGGCTTGGCCGTAACAATGGCCACCTTTTCGCCGGTGAGCGCGTTCAGCAGCGTGCTCTTGCCCACGTTTGGCCGGCCGAGAATGGCGACGAATCCTGATTTCACGCGCCTGCTGCTCCTGGTGCCCTGTCTCCAAAGTTCGCAACGTAAATGCCGCTGTCATCCTGAGCGACGGTCGCCGCGGCGACCGGAGTCGAAGGATCTGCGGTTGTTTTTCACGATATATGCCACGAACTTCCGGGACACCACACTAGCTGAGTGTACGGCATCGCGCGGCGCGCATCCCGCCTCAGTGCTTCACCCGGCCGTGCATCCCTGCTTCAAAGCTGCGGCGATCCAACCGCGGCAGCGCTCGCGCCACCTTGTCGGGAAAAAGCGCGTAGTGGTGTGCCGCGATCAGGAGTTCCGGCACGCACCACACGTCTTCTTCATCGGTCATCCAGTGCTGGCTGTCCAATCGAGTCAAATTGACCGGCATCGAGTATGCGCGCAAGGTGCGTTCGCCGCGCAGGTTGTAATAGTGCTCAAAGTAGCTCAGCGCCAGCTCGCGCAGCGTGCGATAAATCGGCGCGCGAAAACGCAACCCGGCGTAGTTTGACTTGGCAATGCCTCCCCACAAACCGCGTTCGCGGTAGAGGGCCACCACGTGGTCGTCGTCACGCACCGACTCCAGATCCATCAACAGCGGCGGATAGCCGTTCACACGCAGTGCGGCGGCGGCCACCAGCGCTCCCTCCAGGCAGTGGCCCTTGCGCTCTCGGAGCACGCGCGCAGGCGACCACGCCGTGTCGGCGTACTGGTATTCAAGCGCGTCGACAAATTTTTGGATGCGCGCCGGCGTTTTCAGCCCGCGCAACGTGCGCAGACTTTCTGGCCGTAACCCGAAGCTGTCGCGCCGGTTGCGGCGTCTTCTGTTCACCGCTCTTCCTTCTTGCTTCGCCACCCTGCCCCCGTCCTTGCAGCCCCATCGTCCCTTAGTCTCTCAAATCTTTTTCAGCAATCTTCTGCAAATCCGCTTGACCTGTCTATAACTATAGGGTTGACCCTTGGAGTAGACGATGTGGACAGTAAGCAAACTCGCCGAGCGGGCCGGCCTTAGCCGAACCGCGCTCTTGTACTACGAATCCATCGGGCTGATGCGCAAACCGGAACGCAGCAATGGGAACTACCGCTTCTACAGTGAGCGGGATCTTGCGCGCCTGCTGGAGATCCGCGCCTATCGCGACGCGGGCCTCAAGCTTGCGGACATTCGCGCCATTCTCGATCGACCAGCCGGCGACGCAGCAGGTGTGCTGCAACGGCGGCTCATGGAACTGGACGGCGAAATCAGGACGCTCCGCGAGCATCAGGCAGCGATCCTGAAACTGCTGAGCCACGGAAGTCTAAGGAGAGGGAAAATGATTACGAAGCAAAAATGGGTCTCCGTCATGAAGGCTTGCGGACTCAGCGATGAGCAGATGCACCGCTGGCACACGGAGTTCGAACGTTCGGCGCCGCAGGAACACGAGGAATTTCTGGAGTTCCTGCACATTCCGGCGGCGGAAATCAAAACCATTCGCGAGCAAAGCCGGAAAGGGTTCTAAACTCGCGAACCAAACTGCGGTGCGGAGCCTCGCACAAGATAGAGGGGCGGGACCTTGGTCCGTGCCCCTTTCTTGCGGCCCGGCTCCGCGCCGTTGATATGATCGCCGCATGGTTCCTGCAGGCGAAACAAAGCGTCTGATCCTGCGCCCGCTCGCTCTGGCTGACGCCGCGCAGATTCAGGAGTTGTTTCCTCATTGGGAGATCGTGCGCTACCTGCAGAACCGCGTTCCTTGGCCGTACCCCTCGGACGGCGCGGAACATTTCATCCGCGATGTCTCTCTGCCCGCGATGGAGCGCGGCGAAGCGTGGCACTGGACGCTGCGCCTCAAGACCGCGCCTGAACAGATCATCGGCTGCCTCGACTTGCGCAAGGGTGGCGAAGATAATCGCGGATTCTGGCTCGGCCTCAAGTGGCAGGGCCAGGGACTGATGAGCGAAGCCTACGTATGGGCCAACGACTTCTGGTTTGAGCAGCTCGGATTTCCGGTGCTTCGCGTGGCTAAGGCCGTCGCCAACTCCACCTCGCACCGCATCTCAGAGAAGCACGGCATGCGCCTCGTAGGCACTGTTGAAAAGGACTACGTCTCTGGCCGCCTACCCTCGGAAATTTGGCAGATCACGGCGGGGGAGGGGAGGCAGTGGAAGGCGGGCGCGGCACTGTTTCCGCATTGACGCAGCCGCACCTGGCTTCAGAGGGCGAGGGTTGAGAATCAAGAATCCTTCGGGAACGGCAGTCGAGCCGTCGGCGGAAACAGCCGCACACGCTCTACCCGTCTCCCCGTCGAGGCAACAATTTCGACGCGCAGACCGAGCGGATCGAGCGTGACCACTTCGCCGGCCGCCGGAATGCGGCCCACGATTTCGCTTACCAGGCCGCCGACGGTGGCGGCTTCATAGTCCCCGCCCAGCTCCACCGGCTCGCCAATGATGTCTCCGAGCTGATCGGCGGGAAAGCTACCCGGAATCAGCCACGACCCTGAAGGCTCGCGCTGCGGCTCCTCGATCTGCGTGTCGGTCTCGTGTTCGTCGCGGATGTTGCCGACAATCTGCTCCAGCAAATCTTCGATGGTCACAAGTCCCGCAACGGCGCCGTACTCATCAATCACGATGCGCATGTGCTGCTTCTCGCGCTGCATCTCGCGCAGCAGTTCGTAGCCGCGCTTGGTCTCAGGAACGAATGCCGCGGGGTGCAGAATCGTTGCAACTGTCCGCGTGCGCGCTTCGTCGTCGGTAATTTGCAGCAGGTCGTGGGCAAATGCAAGCCCCTTGATGTTGTCGAGCGTGCCTGAGAAAACGGGCACGCGCGAGTAATTCTGTATGCGCAGCATCTCCAGGAAGTGCTCGATCGTGGTGGATTCGGGAACGGCGAAGATCTCCGGCCGCGGGGTCATCACCTCGCGCACCAGCATGTCGCCGAATTCGACCGCGGAACGCACCAGCTCGCGGTCGCTCTGCTCCAGAATGCCTTCTTCCTCGCCGGCCTCGATCAGTGCTTCAACGCCGGGAGCGGGCTCTTCTTCTTCTGGACCAGTCGGCGCTTCGGCCAGCGACGCGACGGAAGAGAAGAATCGGATGAAGACCGTGACAGGCGTAACCAGCCACAGCAGCAGGCGGATGAGCCAGAGCAAGCGCGCCGCCCACAGGCCGCGGGTGCGGTTGAAGAGCAGCGAGGGGATGAGCTGATAGGCAAAGACCACCACCAGCACCACCGCAAGAACGGCCTGTGCGATCTCAAGAGCCGTGGGCGGACCGGGGTGCGTGGGGCGAATGAAAAGCAGCGCGCCGAACCCAAGGGCGATCACGCCGAGAGCGAGTTGCTTCAGCACCGAGGCGCAGAGTGCCGCATGCTCGCGGCTCAGCCCGAGATGCGGCTCGATGCGCACCTCCCACGCGTCCAGATTCTCCTGCACCTCGCGGCTCAAAATCTTGCCGTACTCGGAGTAGACGCGCTGGATGTAAGAGGCGAGCGTGGCCACCCCAATGAGCGCAACGAGTGCAGCGATTTCGAGCGGAGTCATGGCTTGCGCCTCCGCGTCTTCGTTCGCTTGGCGGTCGCGCGCTCAATCAACCCCTGCGGCAGGCCAAGCCTCGCGCGCAGTTGCAGCTCGCGCCGCTGCATTTTGCCCGCGTCTGCTTCGTGGTCATAGCCCGCCAGGTGCAGCAGTCCATGAAGAATCAGGACCCGCAGCTCAACCCCGAGCGCGTGCCCCTGCTCCGCAGCTTGCTTTCGCGCCGTCTCCACGCTGATGGCCAGATCGCCGGCAGTTTTTTCGGGGCCCGGCGCGGAGTTCGTCGAAGGAAACGAGAGAACGTCAGTTGCCCTGTCTTTGCCGCGAAACCGCCGGTTCAGATCGCGAAGCGTTGCATCGGTGGTGAGCAGCACCGTCGCCTGGCCGCTGAGAGCAACGGCAACTTGGGCCTCCTTGAGAAACCGGTCCAGCGTGCGCGTTGAGGGAATGCGGAGATTCTTCAAAGGTCCGGACACAGCCATTTTCCGCGCATTGGCGGATGCCAGCGCGGGGTCAAGCTCCAATTTTGGATCGAGGAGAATCATCGTGCGCGGAATCGCGGCCAACACGGCTCCGGTCTAATGGGATGATACGCGAAATTGGAAGAGAACCTTCCTTGGTGGACTGTATCCCACCACGCCAGTTAGAGTTCGTGCTCCCACAATTCTCAGAATCGAGGCCTAGGTTTCCCATGAGTTGGCGCTTTTGGACCTGAGCCAACCACCTACTCGCATTCGCGCGGGATTAAGGATGGCTGCCAGCCGCTGATAATTTGGGCGGCTGGCGCTCTCCGGGAATAATATCCATTGAATTCCATCCTTGTCGCCGGGAACGTCCACTCCTTGCCGCTTGTCTCGATGGTTTTCCCCGCACTGGATTCGAGGATGAACGCGGAATCTGTCGCTTCTCGAAGGCCGGTAGCAATCCAACTGGGAAAGCGCATCTTTGACGCAGGCTTCCATGAACTGGAGGTCCGCAAGTCATACAACAGGACTTCATCCTTGCTCGGGTCCAGCGAGCCGTTCGTGGTATGCGATTGCAAGTACAACACACAACTGTTCCCGACCCACGACACTGCAGAGGTTTCGGCATCCTGGTCAGTCCCGAGCTTCAAATCTCGAAGACTATCTCCCTGAGTGTCGGTAACGAACGCGCCGTCCTCGCAATTGAAGAGAATCCACTTTCCATCCGGCGACCACATTGGCGAGTTGGCGAAGCACAGTCCTTGCCCATCTATGTTCTCTGTGGCTTTCAGTACGCGGACCTTGCGGGACTGTAAATCCATCACCGCAATCGGCCCGCTGTCATTGATTGCGTCATTGCCGTCGCCCGGGTTGTCCGTGTGAATAGCAAACGCCAGGCTTCGACGATTCGGCGAGAATTGTGGATCGTCGTAGACCTCTTTCTCTTCCTTATTCAACTCACTTGCCTTGAAATACAGATGCCCGCTCGTCAATCTAGTCTGCGTATGAGTTTGCAGGTCTAGCAAGCTTAGATTTCCGCCGGTTGCTGTGTCTGGCGCGACGGTAACAAGCAGCTTCCGATCGCTCGACAGAGCAAAGTTATAGACAGGATGCCCCAGGTCGAATCTCTGCGTGACTCGTCCGGTGGCTGATGCCAGAGCCAATGTCGTTCCGGTTGCGAAAGCGACGACCGGTTCGTCAGAGGATTGGGCATTTGCCGCAATAGTCAAGGAGGCAGCGAGGCAGAGTGCCTGCAGGATCAGAGTGCGCACAATGAGTCCTTTTGATTTCGCCACCAATTCTACGCGCGCTTACGCGCGGCGGCGCTTACTGCGGTTTCGCCGTCTGCTTCGCCTGCACTTCCGCGCGCTCTTCGCTCTCCTGAGCGCCCACCTGAATCCCGTCGCCCATTGTGAGCGGCAGTTCCTGCTGCCGCGGCTTGGCGCTCTCATACGCGCGCACTACGCGCTGCACCAGCGGATGGCGCACCACGTCACCGTCGTCGAAGTGGCAGAACACGATGCCTTCCACGCCGTTCAGCACGTTGATCGCGTCCAGCAGCCCCGACTTGCGCGGATTCGGTAAATCGATCTGCGTAATGTCGCCCGTGATCACGGCCTTGGAGTTGTTGCCCATGCGCGTCAGGAACATTTTCATCTGCTCGACCGTCGTGTTCTGCGCCTCGTCCATGATGATGAACGCGTCATTGAGTGTGCGCCCGCGCATGAAGGCCAGCGGCGCAACTTCAATGATGTTCTTTTCCAGCATCTTGTCCACGCGGTCCGGATCGAGCAGGTCGTAGAGCGCGTCGTAGAGTGGGCGCAGATACGGATCCACTTTTTCCTGCAGAGTGCCCGGCAAAAATCCCAATCGCTCGCCGGCCTCCACCGCCGGCCTCACCAGCACGATTCGCCCGATGCGCTTGGCGTTGAACGCAGCCACGGCCATCGCCACCGCGAGGTATGTTTTGCCGGTGCCGGCAGGGCCCACGCTGAACACCATATCGTTCTGCTCGATCGCCTCCACGTACCGCCGCTGGTTGATCGAGCGCGGCTGCACAGTGCGCTTAATCCCGACTGACCGCTGCTTGCCCGCCTCGGCTACTGAGCGTAGCGTCGCCGCGGGATCGGCCACCACCAGCCGCAGCATTCCGTTCAGCTCGCCATTGTGCGGATTGATGCCCTGGCGGCGCAGCGTCTCAAAGTCCTCAAAGATGCGCTGCACGCGGGCCACGCCCGCTTCTGGGCCGTCCACATGCACGGCGTCGGAGCGCAGGTCGATGCGCACGCCGAGCGAGTCTTCCATGAGCCTTAGGTTTTCATCGCGGGTCCCGAACAGGGGCTCGAGGTTAGGTGTAATCTCCAGGGCGATCTTCAAAGGTTTCTACGTCCTCCGGGACGGTGGTTTAAGTTAAACCGGCAGCGGTCCCGCTGGGCTGCTGCCGGAGGGTTGGCAGGGTTGTTATCGGCGATCGGCGCGGCGTGCGCCAGAACCGGCCGCCTTGACGGCCACCTACGCCTGCGCGCGCCCCGGCAGGGCGCTTCGAGGCAAACGGCTGATTTTGCAGGGAGTCTGAGAACGCGAGGCAAACCCAGGTCCAGCTTCCTGGCCGCCTTGCTGATCCGCGTGTTGGAGTCGCGTACCAAATCCGGTATTGCGAGAGTAGCTCTACCTGCGCGGCGCGTCAACCATCGCACCATTACTTTTGATGCATCGGTTGTCATGGAAGATACCTCTGAAGTCACCGCCGCGTCATCCGATACACTGCATTCAATCTCAAGCCGC
Source organism: Occallatibacter sp. (assembly GCA_049517515.1). Taxonomy (GTDB): domain Bacteria; phylum Acidobacteriota; class Terriglobia; order Terriglobales; family Acidobacteriaceae; genus Telmatobacter. The sequence continues at coordinate 14,313 of JBEKSA010000015.1, read as the reverse complement.
CCCGAGGAAGTCAGCCGAGGAAGCATGTTGCAGTCCGCACTCTATGTCGTTGTTCTCGTTTCCATCGCCGCCGCGCTGCTGGCCGTGGCCGTCTTCCGCACCCTACGCGTTAAGACCAAGGCCGACTACCTGGTCGCCGGCCGCTCGCTCCCCGCCATTGTTCTCGTACTCACGCTGCTCACCTCCTGGATCGGCGCCGGCTCCCTCTTTGCCGGCGCTGAGAACGCCTACAAAAACGGCTTTGCCGCGCTCTGGCAGCCGGCCGGCGGCTGGCTGGGTTTGTTGCTCATCTACTTTATTGCGCCCCGCGCGCGCAAGTTCGCCCAGTTCACGCTGCCCGATCTCCTTGAGGCGCGCTACAACCAGGCCGCCCGCGTGCTCGGCACCATCGCCATCCTATTCGCCTACGTGGCCATCACCAGCTACCAGTTCAAGGGCGGCGGCAACGTGCTGCACCTCATCTTCCCCGATTCCGTCACGCCAGAGCTGGGCACTTACATCATTGCCATGTTCGTCATCGTCACCACGGCCTTGGCCGGCATGTCGTCTGTCGCCTATATGGATGTGGCCATCGGCTCGCTGGTCACGGTCATCTGCATCGTCGCCACACCCATGCTGTGGGTCAAGGCCGGCGGATGGAGCGGCCTGCACGCCGCGCTGCTGCCAACGCACTTCGAGGTTCTGGGCAACCTCACGCTTCTGCGCGCTCTCGAGTTCCTCGTGCCCACCATGTTGCTTATGCTCGGCAACCAGGTCATGTACCAGAAATTCTTTTCGGCTAAAAGCGAGCGCGACGCGAGCATTTCCGTCGTCGGGTGGATTCTGGGCACTCTGCTGCTCGAAACGCTGATCGTAGCCATCGCCGTCTTCGGCTCGGCGCTCTACCCCACCGGCGAAGTCGCCCGCCAGCCCTACGAGATCATTCCCTACACGGCGCGCCATGGGCTGCCCGCATTCATGGGCGCGCTGCTTCTCGGTGCGGTCTTCGCCAAGGTCATTTCGACAGCTTCGAACTACCTCTTTTCTCCGGCCTCGAACCTCGTCGAAGACGTTTTCGTGCGCTACATCGCGCCTGGCGCCTCCAACCGCCGCGTGCTCATCGTTTCGCGGCTTGCTGTGGTGCTGCTCGGCTGCTGGGCGCTTTATCAGGCCATCTACGCGCCCAGCATTCTTGAGAAAATGCTCTACGCCTACACCATCTACTCGGCCGCGGTTACGCCGGTGGTCCTCGCCGCGTTCTATTCCAAGCGCGCCACGGCCTGGGGCGCGGTAGCCGCCATCGCTTCCGGAACTGTCGTGACTCTCGTCTGGGACGCGCCCGGTTTCAAGCAGTTCCTTCATCTTCCCGCGCTCCTCGCGGATCGCGACGCCATCTTTCCCGCGCTGTTCGTCGCGGTCGCCGCGCTGATCGTCGTCAGCGCGTTCACGCCCCGGCCGACGCCCGAACAACTCGCGAAGTTTGCTGACTGACCGTTCGCCCACCCGCCCCAGCCAAGAAAATAGTTGTTCCGCCCACCCAGGACCGCCTTACACTGTCGGTGACAATTCCTTATCCGTATGCCGGTAGCGCAACTGACCCTCGAGATTCGCATCGAGCACGCCCAGTCGCTCAAGGACAGGCGGCAGGTCGTTCGCTCGCTCAAAGACCAGTTGCGGCAGGGCTTCAATGTCTCTGTGGCAGAGCTGGATGAAGCCGTCACCTGGCAGTCGGCGACCCTCGGTGTGGCGGCCATCTCCCGCTCGCGCGACTACCTGCACGGCCTGATGGAAGAAGTCGAGCGCGCCGCCCGCCGCATGACCACCGAGCTCGGCGCCGATCTCGCCGATTCCTTCTGGGAGTACATCGAAAGCTGAGGACGCGCCGATCGGACCGCGAGCACCGCGGCGCCACCGTGCTACGCTTGGTCTTGCCCCCGGGAGAAATCGTTTGCAGTCCGAACGCTTCGTCATTGCCGTTTTCGAGTTTGTATTGTTGCTTTTCTCGCTCAGTTTTCATGAGAGCGCGCACGCCTGGATGGCCTCGCGCCTCGGCGATCAGACGGCGCGACTGCAAGGGCGCATCACGCTCAATCCGTTGGCCCACATCGACCCGGTCGGGACGTTGCTTTTTCCCGCCATGGTGATCTTTGGGCCGCTTATCGGCTTCAGCATTCCCTTCATGCTGGTCGGCTGGGCCAAGCCCACGCCGGTCATCACCCGCAACTTCAAAAAGATCGTCCGCGACGACAATCTCACCACCCTGGCTGGCCCGGTTTCGAACCTGATTCTGGTGCTGTTGGCACTGGCAGGACTCACCGTTATGGCCATCGCCATGCCTAGCGGCGGAACGACGGTGAGGCTGTCGTTCGCTGTCGCATTAGGCTTTGCTGAGGCGACCAACGCGCAGCCAGTTGCGCTGCTTCTCAGCCTGGCCATCCTCATCAACCTCTCGCTATTCTTCTTCAATCTGCTGCCCATTCCGCCCCTCGACGGCAGCCGTGTGGTGCGCAATATGCTGCCCTATAACGCCGTGCAGCAATACGACCGCATCGGCGGCTGGATCAGCTATCTGCTCATGATCTTTGTGGGTGGCTTCGTTCTGCGCCTGCTCCTCACGCCTGCCCTGGTCCTCGTCTTTTCCTTCCTTTTGCGCCTCTGATTCCGCCGCCCGCTCCCCGCCGCCCGTGGGAAAGTTAACAGCAGGCTCTACAATGGAATGAGGTTCTTAACGTTTTTTTATGGGCGCAGCCGGCTTTCTTTGGCCGCCGCAAAGAGGCCGCCGAAGGCGGCACTGAGGACCCCCGAGGACCACTGGAGAATTGACACGCCCCATGCCCGAACCCGCCACTCCGTCGTCCCGCCCGCGCGTCCTCAGCGGCATGCGCCCCACGGGAAAGCTTCATCTGGGCAACTACATGGGCGCTCTGGCCAACTGGGTCAAGCTGCAAGACGCGTACGACTGCTACTTCTTCATCGCCGACTGGCACGCCCTCACCACCGACTACGCCGACCCCAGCGAGATCGCGCCCAACACCGTCGAGGTGATGCTCGACTACCTCGCCGCTGGCCTTGATCCCGAGCGCGGCGTGCTTTTTTTGCAGAGCCGAGTGAAACAGCACGCCGAGCTCTTCCTTGACCTCGCAATGATCTCCCCGCTCGGCTGGCTCGAGCGCGTCCCCAGCTACAAGGAGATGCAGGAAAATCTCACCAGCAAAGACCTCACCACGTACGGATTCCTCGGCTACCCCGTCCTGATGGCCGCCGATATTCTCCTCTACCAGCCCGACTTCGTCCCGGTCGGCCAGGACCAGCAGGCGCATGTCGAACTGACCCGCGAGCTCGCCCGCCGCTTCAACCAGTTCTATAAGCTCGGAGATCGCGAAGTCCTTCCCGAGCCCAGGGTCCTGCTCACGCCGTCGCCCAAGCTCCCCGGCACCGATGGCCGCAAAATGTCGAAGAGCTACGGCAACACCATTCTCCTCAGCGACCCCGAGCCTGTCGTCCGCCAGAAGCTGAAAACCATGGTCACCGACCCAGCTCGCGTTCGCCGCACCGATCCCGGCGACCCTGACAAGTGTCCTGTCGGCGATCTGCACAAAGTTTTCTCCTCGCCCGATACCATGGCCAAAGTCTATGAGGGTTGCCGTTCGGCAGGCATCGGCTGCATCGAATGCAAGAGCTGGGCCGCCGATGCGCTGGTGAAGGTGCTCGAGCCCATCCAGCAGCGGCGCGCCGCCACAACCGAAAAACAGGCCATCGAAATTCTGAACGCTGGTTCGCTCCGCGCTGCGGCCCGCGCCGAGCAGACCATGATTGAAGTACGCGACGCTATGCAAATGACGTTGACGACCGTCGCGCCCGCGTGAGACAAACGCGAAAACGCGTCGGATCAACGGCAGGAACCAACCACGGGAAGTAAGGGGCTAGCGGGTCAAGCACGTGCAAGCGATGGAAGAGAGACTCCCGTGGTGGCGTTGGGCATTCGAGGTTGCGCTAAGCGGATTTCGCTCCGGATTTTGGCTCTTCCGCCGCAACGGAATGGTTAAGGTAGCCCCGGAGACAAGCGCGAAAGCGTTCGTCCCCGAGTTTGAAAGCAGTTTTGAACCGTGGAACCGCATTGAACCCGAGAATAAGGAGAGCGAGGTCGAATCAAGCGCCGAAGATCCCGCTAAGGCCGAGATTGAAATCGATGAATCGATCGCGGAAACCAGCGCTGCTGACGAAGACCCCGAACCTGAATTTGCCCTGAGCGGCCTAGAAGAACCCGCAGAGTTGGTAGCACCGGAAGAAGAGATTGCGTTGACGAATGCTTCCCCACAACCCGATGAGAGTGCGACAAGACCCGCACAGGAAGGAGCGACCGCGCCCGCCCCCGCAGCCAAGTCGGCCTCGCCACAAGACCCGGCCCCCACATTGCCCTTTGATCCACCCTTGACTGCCGAAGCGCCCACCCCCGAGCCGACCACCGCCGAAAAAGTTGCTGCCGCCCTCAAAGCCCGCGGCGTGGATGCCGAGCAATCGCCCTTCTCGGTCTTCGTCGGCCAGGTCTACGACGGCCCGCTCGATCTGCTGCTCGACCTCATTCGCAAGCAGGACATCGACATCTACGACATTCCCATCGCCAAAATCACCGCGCAGTTCCTGGCCTATGTCGATCACTTGCGCGCCAGCGACATGGATGTAGCCGGCGAGTTCATCTATACCGCCGCGCTGCTCATTCACATCAAGAGCAAGATGCTTCTTCCGCGCGCTCCGGTCGGTCCGGAAGAGTCGGCCGAAGATCCGCGCCGCGAGCTCGTCGATCGCCTGCTCGAGCACGAGCGCTTCCGCAACGCCGCGCAGATGCTGCACGACAAACAGATGCTCGAAGCCAACACCTGGACCAATCCCGGCGTGCGCGAGTTTCGCGAGGATGCGGGCGCGGAGCCGGAGATCGCCGCCGATACCACCGACCTCGTCCGCATCTTTCGCGACATTCTGGACCGCGCTCGCAACCGTCCCATCCTCGATGTGGAGGAGGACTCCGTCACCGTCGGCCAGATGATCCAGTTCCTCACTCGCCGCCTCACCATGGAAGACAAGCCCGTGGCGCTGCGCCGCCTGCTCAGCCACACGCACTCCGAGCGCGCGCTTATCGCCATGTTCCTTGGCCTACTTGAGCTGGTGCGCCTGCAGGCCATCCTTCTCCGCCAGGACCGCCAGTTCAGCGAGATCTTTGTCAAGAAGAACTCGGGCTTCGACGCCGTAATGAATGAAGGCCTGGCCAACGCCCGCGACGACTGGCGCTGATGGTCTCGGTCAGACTTATCATTACCAATGTCCTGTCATCCTGAGCGAGTTCGCCGCAGGCGGACGAGTCGAAGGATCTGCGGTTGCTCTTCTTCCACGGGGGCCGCACTTCAGCTTGTACACTGTCGATGATGAATTCGTTCCCTCGAAAACTGCATAGCATCGCTCTCTGCGCCGCGCTGGCTGCGCTCCTGTCGATCGCCGGCCGAGCGCCGCTCCGTGCGCAAGAAGCGCCGCAGCTCTCGCCGGAGGCCGAGCTCGCCCAGCTTCCGTTGCCCCAGCCATCGGCGAACGCGCTTCCATTGCCCGAAGATCGTGGCGCTGCCGATCTTGAACAGACGCTTAAGCGGCTCGGCACTACGGCCAGCGTGCTCTTCATCGTGCCCCATCCTGACGATGAAGACGGCGCGCTGATGACCTATCTATCGCGCGGACTGGGCGTCCGCGTCACTCTGCTCACGCTCACCCGCGGCGAGGGCGGCCAGAACGCCATGTCCGCCGAGACCTACGACGCGCTCGGCCTCATTCGCACCAACGAGCTGCTCAAGGCCGACGAATACTACGGCGTGCGCCAGCTTTGGGGCACTGAGGCCGACTTCGGCTTTTCCAAAACGCAGGAAGAATCCTTTCAGAAGTGGGGCCACGATCGCGTGCTCTACGACGCAGTTCTGGCCATCCGCATGGTTCGCCCGCAGCTCATCTTGTCCACCTTCGTCGGCGGATTGACTGACGGCCACGGCCAGCACCAGGTTGCCGGCGAGATTGCCCAGGAAGCCTTCAAGGCCGCCGCGGATCCAACGATCTTTCCCGAGCAGTTGAAGAATGGCTTGCAGCCATGGCAGCCGCTGACTGTCTACTCACGCACGCCGTTTGCGCCCATCACCAACGGCCAAATGCTCGACTACGCGACCGGCAAGTGGGCACCGGCGCGCTTTCACAATTACCTTACCGGCGAGTGGATCGAAGGCGCGTTACCGGCAGACGTCACGCTTCCCGTGGGCGCCTGGAACCCAGTGCTCGGCCGCACCTATGTGCAGATTGCGCGCGAAGGCTGGGGCGAGCAGAAGTCGCAGTACGGTGGGGCGAATCCGGCGCTCAGCGGCCCGGATTCTTCCAGCTACCACTTGTGGGCCGTTGCGCCTTCTGCCGCCGCGGCCGGCGCGGAAATACACGATACGAGCCTGTTTTGGAATGCGAAGGTCCACATCGATACCGGCATCGCGGGCCTTGCGCGGCTGGCCGGCAGCGTGCCTCCCGTTTGGCTCAGCGATGGCCTGCACAAAGTCGACACCGGCCTCACCGTGTTCACAAGCGATTGCAAAGACCAAAACGGTGTCGACGCTGCGCACAAACTCGTGCCCATCTACCGCGAGACGCTGGACCTCTACGCTCGCGTGAAGGCGAGCAATCTTGACGCCGAAGCAAAGGCGGGTCTCGAACTCGAACTCGGCGAGAAGATCACCGAGTTTCAGACAGCGCTCAAGGATTTGCTTGGCCTCGATCTGGTTGCGTTCACGACCAGCGGCGGTCGTGACCAAGGTCCGGGTGGTCGCGGCGCTTCCGCCGATGAGACAGCGCGCAGCGTTTGGCCCGGCGAGGACTTCGCGGTGCGTGTGCACTTGTCGAACGCGTTAGCCGGTGCGCGTCTCAGCCGCGTATGGTTGGAAAGTAGCGACGGCGCCCCATGGAAGATCGAGGACGCTGCCAGCCCGACCAATGGGTCACCCGAATGGGTCGTGAACGACCGAAGCTTTCACGTGCACGTTCCCGCCGATGCCACGCTGACCGAACCCTACTTCACGCGACCCACCACCGAGCAGCCCTACTACGACATTTCGAATGAAGCTTGGCGCGAGCGCTCCTTCGCGCCCTATCCTCTCGCCGCGTGGGCGGAGTTCACCTTCGACGGCGTTCCCATCCGGCTCGGCCAGGTGGTGCAAACGCTGGCTCGCGTCACCGGTGTTGGCGGCGTTTATCAGCCGCTCGTCGTCACGCCGGCCGTCGGCGTGCGCGTCAAGCCGGAAGCGCGCATTCTTCCGCTCGATACTTCGCCGCTGCCTGTCAGCGTCACCGTTCACGGCGAGCACGCCGCCGATGGAGTCGTCGATCTCAAGCTGCCCGAGGGTTGGCGCGCCGATCCCGCGCAGCGCGAATTCCACTTGAAAGGCGCGGGCGACACCGAGCCACTCGTCTTCTCGGTCTCTCCTGCCGGCGATGTCGCGGCCCGCGCATACTCGATCCAGGCTGTCGCGCACGTCGGCGATCAGAGCTACTCCATCGGGTGGCAGAGCATCGGCTATCCGGGCTTGCGCCCCTACAACCAATACAAGCCCGCGGAGCTTCGCGTGCGCAAGGTGGACGTGAAGGTCGCGCCAGGTCTTCGCGTGGGCTACGTGATGGGAACCGGCGATCTCGTCCCCGAAGCCATCGAGGCGCTTGGCATCACGCCGCATCTCGTCACCGACGAAGAGCTCGCCAACGCTGACTTGTCGCAGTGGAACGTGCTTGTCATCGGCATTCGTGCCTACTCGGTGCGCCCTGCGCTCGCCTTGGCCGAGCCACGGCTTGAGAGCTTTGTCGAGCGCGGCGGAACGCTCGTCGTGCAATACCAGGGTGCTACATTTCCCGCGCCGCTCCCGCTTTCGATGAAGGGCATGGCTGAGCGCGTGGTCGACGAGCAGGCTCCAGTCAAGCTGCTCGATCCCACGAACTCGCTCCTCGCCTGGCCCAACAAAATTACCTCCGCCGATTTTGACGGATGGTTTGAAGAGCGCGGCCATGGCTTCCTCGACCATTGGGATCCCGGATACACGGCGCTCACCGAGACCGCCGATCCGGGCCAGGATCCGCAACGCGGAGGGCTCCTCGTCGCGCATCGCGGAAAGGGAACCTATATATATGTTGCGTTCGCGCTGTACCGCCAGTTCCCTGAGTTAGTGCCGGGGCCTTACCGCCTGTTGGCCAACCTCCTCAGCGCCGGCTCGCAGACCGCGGGCACATCCGCCTCATCGCCCGCGCATCCATAGCGCGCTGCTGCAATCTCTGCGCCGGAATCTTCCACAAAAGTGCGGCAAAAAAGCGAAACGTCTGTAAATAGAATTTGAATTTCTCGTCCTCTTTCTTCGCGGAGAATTCGCGCCAGCCCACAACTGTGAATTCTGTGTGAATTCGTCAAATCTTAATCTTGCTCTGCGAGGCTTGGATGCGTGACGACAGGAGGAGTTTTTGCCGGCGCGAGACTTCCTTCTCTATCACTCCCCCTAATTCTTCGTGCCGATGGGAATACCGCAGATTTTCCTTTTCATCAATGCGTCCGGGATGCAGAAGTGGCCTGCGTCCGCTGTGCACGTGGGCGCTGCCAACTTCCAACACAATTCCATGAGGAAAAGAGAGGCCCAAATGAAATTGACAGTGAAAGCGGCTGCCGTTGCATTTCTTGCAGCCGGTCTTGTTGTTTCTTACGCACAAACCAGCGGCACTACGCCGCCGGCCAAAAAGCACGTCGCAAGCAAGAAGCCCGCTGCTCCGGCTGGCCCCACAGTGCAACAGCAGATCGATGATATGAAGCAGCAATTCCAGGGCGAGATCGACGGCCTGAAGGCCGATCTTGCCACCAAGGATGAGCAGTTGAAGCAGGCGCAGCAGGCGGCGGCCGATGCCCAGGCCGCAGCCGCCAAGGCTGAAGCCGACGCCACCGCGCAACAGCAGGCCGTCACTGACAATGCCTCGGCCGTATCCACCCTGCAAAGCACGGTCAGCGATTTGAAGATCAACGCGGTTTCGCTGGCGACCACCGTCTCCGACGAGACGACGAACATCAAGAAAGCAATCAACAATCCTGACGTCCTTCATTTCAAGGGAATCACTCTTTCGCCGACAGGCAGCTTCCTGGCGGCAGAAACAGTGTGGCGTCAGGGAGCCACCGGCGGCGATATTAACACTCCCTTCACCGGCGTTCCACTGGACAACTCTCAGGCAGCGCAGTTGAGCGAGTTCCAGGGTTCAGGCCGTCAGTCTCGCATTGCCGTTAAAGCCGTCGGCAAGGCGTCCAGCTTCACCATGACCGGCTACTACGAGATGGACTGGTTGAGCGCAGGCGTTACCTCGAACAACAACCAGTCGAACAGCTACACGGTGCGCCAGCGCCAACTGTGGGCCGACGCCAAGACCAACAGCGGCTGGGACTTCTCTGGCGGCCAGGGCTGGTCGCTGGCAACCGAAACCACGGCAGGTCTGACGCGTGGCGCCGAGATTCTTCCCGCCACCATCGACGCACAGTACGAGGCCGGCTTTGTATGGGGGCGGCAATACAGCTTCCGGGTCTCCAAGGATATCGGCAAGACATTTTTCCTGGGCGCTTCAGTTGAAAACGCCGAGACGCTGAACCCGTCCGGACAGAACACGCCGACCAATTATCTCTTTGGCTCTACTGGAACCGGCGGCGGCCTCTACAACTCCACAGCCAACTACTCCTTTAACTTCACGCCCGACTTCATCGTGAAGTTGGCCATCCAGCCCGGCTGGGGTCACTGGGAGCTCTTCGGCATCGATCGCAACTTCCGCGACCGCATCTATCCTTGCCCGGCCGTAACGGCCACGTGCACAGTGCCGACGACGGCCACGCCTTCCAACAGCACGGCCACCGGCGCCGGCATCGGCGGCGGCTTCCGCGGCCCGCTCGCTGGCAAGTATGTAACCGTCGGCCTCAAGGGTCTGTGGGGCCAGGGTATTGGCCGCTACGGCTCTTCTACCATCGCCGACGTCACCCTTCGCCCCAATGCGATGCTCTCTCCCATCCACGGGTTTTCCGCGCTCAGCACGCTCGAGTTGAATCCCTCGCCCAATTTCACGGCTTACTTCAACTACGGCGGCGATTATCTTGCCCGCGACTATGTGCTGAGCGGCACCACCCAGGTCGGATACGGCACGCGGAGCACGAACATGTCGGGCTGCCTGGTCGAGCCTACCGCCGTCACCGCGGGCGCAACCGGTGCCGCACCTGTCGCTCCAGCCAATTGCGGCGGCAGCAACAAAGATGTGCAGGAATTCACCGCTGGCTACTGGTGGAACATCCACAACAGCCCCAAGGGACGCCTCCGCCAGGGCATCCAATACAGCCTCTTCCGCCGCGATCTCTGGTCCGGCGCAGGTGGCACGGCCAACCCCGGCAACGGCGCGCACGGCGACGACAGCATGATCTTCACCTCGCTCCGCTACTACCTGCCGTAAGCAAACCATCTTCAGCTCAAAGCAAAAGGGGCAGTCCGCAATGGACTGCCCCTTCTGTTTGGTTTGAATTCCGATTTGGTTCGCGATGCGTCGGACCTTCCGCAACTATTCCGCTGCTTCCACCGGCTTGGTCTGCGCCACCGTCCAGTCGGCCGCGCCCACCTTGAACCGCGCGAACCGCCTCACCGTAATGTTCTCGCCCAGCTTGCCCACCTTTTGCGCAATCAGCTCCTTCACGCTGATAGCCTGGTCCTTGATGAATGGCTGCTCCAGCAGGCAAACCTCTTCGTAGAACTTCGCCATCTTTCCGTCCAAAATCTTCTCGATCACCGCGGCCGGCTTGCCCGTGGCTGCTGCCTGCGCGCGATAGATCTCTTTCTCGCGCTCCAGATCCTCCACGGTCACGTCCTCGGGCTTTACATAGCGCGGATCGCTGGCCGCGATGTGCATCGCCACGTCCTTCAGCAGTTCCTGAAAGTCCTCGGTCCTCGCCACAAAATCGCTCTCGCAGTTCAACTCCACCAGCACGGCAATCTTGCCGCCGGCATGGATGTAGCTGCCCACTGCGCCCTCGTTGGTCACGCGCGAGGACTTCTTCTGCGCCGAGGCCATGCCCCGCTTGCGCAGCACCACAAACGCCTCTTCCATGTTTCCCTTGGTTTCCTGCAGAGCCTTCAGGCAGTCGCCCATCGGCGCGCCCGACTTCTCGCGCAGCTCTTTCACCAATTTCGCGTCGATCTTCTCAGTCACTGTCGTCATCTCTCTTTTTCCCTGGCCGCACGCGGCCTTATTCATGGATTGCGTTTAAGAATTCACAATCGTGTTGCGCGCCGGAGAATTTCCGGCATAAGAAAAGCGCTACTGGCGTGAAATCGCTCTTGAAGCTGCACGGCTTCACAGCTTGCGGAAAGATTCCTCCGTATTGGAGTCTTGTATCAGGGCACGAGTTTACTCGTGCCGCAAGTACCGCAAAATATGCGTGGGCTTTAGCCCCTGAGGGACGCCCTTTTCAAACCTGGCCACTGCGTGCTTCCGCGCCCAACAGCTACTTGGCGCTCTCCGCCACTTCGTCCTCTTCCAGCAGGGTCGCCACAGCCGCCGGCGCCTTGCGGATGCCCCCGCCCAGTGCCGCTTCCAGGTCCACTTCCTCGCTCGGTGCGGTCTCCGCCGAAATCGCGACTCCCTCCACGCCGCCTTCGCTCACTTCCGTGGCCGCCGCTTCCGGCGCCTCTTCCTGGAAGGCCTTGTCGCTCAGCAGGTTCACGCCCTCGGCGGCTGAGTCTGCAATTTTCGACGTAAACAGCCGAATCGCGCGCAGCGCGTCGTCGTTGCCCGGAATCACGTAATCCACCACCGTCGGGTCGCAGTTCGTGTCCACCACCGCAACCACCGGGATGCCCAGCTTCCGCGCTTCCTTCACCGCGATCGTCTCGTTGTTCGAGTCCACGATGAACAGCGCGTCAGGCAGGCGCATCATCGTCTTGATGCCGGCCAGATTGGCCTGCAGGTGCTTGCGCTCCCGCTCCAGCTTGATTACTTCCTTCTTGGTCAGCAGGTCGTAGCGGCCGTCCGTGGCCATCTCATCCAGTTCCTGCAGGCGCTTCACACTCTTCTGCACCGTCACCCAGTTGGTCAGCAGGCCGCCCAGCCAGCGCTGGTTGATGTACGGCATGCCCGCCCTCGTCGCCTCTTCGGCCACCGCATCCTGCGCCTGGCGCTTGGTCCCGACGAACAGAATCGTCTTGCCGCTGGCGCACAACTCAACCACAAACTTCGACGCTTCCTTGAACAGCTTCAGCGTCTTCTGCAGGTCGATGATGTAAATTCCGTTGCGCTCCCCGAAGATGTATTCCTTCATCTTGGGATTCCAGCGCTTCGTCTGATGCCCGAAGTGAACACCCGCCTCGAGCAGTTCCTTCATGGTGATAGTTGCCAATGGTCCTCCTTCGTGGACTGCATCCGGGCTTCTAATTCCGTTGCCCGGATTTATCCCCTTGCGGGGAGATTTTTGAAACCGGGGAGTAGGCAGTAGCCAGTAGGGAGTAGAAAGCAGGCCGAAATTCGCGGCTTTTCTATTCCCTATTCCCTATTCCCTTGAAGCGCTTTAGCGCTTCGAGAACTGGAACCGCTTCCTCGCGCCCTTCTGCCCGTACTTCTTGCGTTCCTTCTGGCGCGCGTCGCGAGTCATCAGCCCTTCTGCCTTGAGCAGCTTCCGCAGCTCAGGGTTGAACTCAACCAGGGCGCGGGCTATGCCCATCTTCACCGCGTCGGCCTGAGCGGAAACTCCGCCGCCCTTCACGGTGGTCACCACATCGAAGCTCGCCCCGAGCTCGGCCACCACCAGCGTCCGCTTGGCGCTCACCCTCTGCTGCTCGGTCACAAAGTGCTCTTCGAACTTCTTGCCGTTCACCTTCCACTCGCCCGTGCCGGGACGCAGAAAAACTCTCGCGATCGCCGACTTGCGCCGCCCCGTCCCGTAATACTGAACCAGATCCTCTGCCATTCTCTCTCCTAGCTCGTAGCCCTTAGCCCGTAGCCTTTAGCTTGCCCCTGCTTCAAATTCGTCCTGCGCCTTTGACTCAACCGCTCGCTCAAGCACGAAAAGGCTACGAGCTACCGGCTACCAGCTACAAGCTGCTTCACAAAACGACCGGCTTCTGCGCCGTGTGCGGATGCTTGTCGCCGCGGTACACCTTCAGCTTCGATCCCATCGCCCGCCCCAGCTTGCTCTTGGGCAGCATGCCCTTGATCGCCTCTTCCAGAACCTTCTCCGGCCGGCGATTGATCAGCCGCGTAAACGACTCCTCGCGCAGGCCGCCCGGAAACCCCGTGTAGCGCCGGTAGACCTTTTTCTGATCCTTCAACCCCGTCAGGCGCACCTTCTCCGCGTTGATCACGATCACGTGGTCGCCCATGTCGATGTACGGCACATACTTCGGATTCGTCTTGCCGCTCAGCACCATCGCGGCCTTGGTCGCCAGGCGCCCCAGCGTCTGCCCGCTCGCGTCCACCACATACCATTTGCGGCTGATATCCTTGCCGCTCGGAACAAATGTCGACATCGCTCTGCTTCCCTCGAAAAATTTTGCCCTGCGCCTCAACCTTGGGTGCCCCAGGTCCCGCTTCCGGGACCTGGGAAACCACCAACCCTCACAAACTTCCCTGGGTGCCCCATCCTAAACGCGCATTTTGCGTTTAGGGTGGGAAAGCACCAACCCGCGCAAACCACTATCGCCCACTCTTGCCGCCGCTCCAGGAACCCATTGCGGCCGACAGGACCACGACAAAGCTAACGGCTAATAGCCAAAAGCTAATAGCTCGTGCAACCCTACCCACTGCCAAACAAATCTGTTCGGGTGAGAAGCTGCGGGAGTTCGTTCTCATCGGAACCCTGGCTGCCCCGGACCACGTTCTCCCTGGTCCCGCAGCCGGTCGCCTGTTCCATTGGAGCCGCCAGAACCTGGCCAGAAACTCCATCAAACAAAGCCCGTATGAGCACACCCGGACCCCAGGCGCAACACCGCGCAAGACCTCTAGAATACTCAAAAATCAGCCCCAAGTCAACGAAAGACCTGCCTGTTGGCCCTGTGGAACAAGGGGAAAATGGTGCGCCCTTCAGACGTGTCGCAGCGGTGAACTCCCGGCCCAATCCGCGCGTAGCTGCCTATTCAACACTCTGCTTCCAGCAGTTAGCCTGTATTTCTCACACGCCCTGTTTTTTGGCGGTAACGAGTTGATTGCGGGAAGTGCGGCGGTTGTTTGTGGACGGCGACAAGGGCTAGGTGAGGTTTTTCAGGCCGTTCTCAGCCTGGGCTC
>JBEKSA010000014.1:0-91923 GCA_049517515.1 Occallatibacter sp. | reverse complement strand
ACAGTCCACCGTTGGGCAAGCGAGACTCACCCTCGGCTGACCGACATGCTGGGCGATCGTTCAATGGTAGGACAATGCCCTTTGGAGGCATTTATCCAGGTTCGAATCCTGGTCGCCCAGCCAGAAAGAACAGCTTCTAGCTGCTAGCTTCTAGCTTCTGGCTTTTTCCTGCTTGAGACGGGATCGTTGCTCTCAGCAAGGAGGAGCTAGAAGCTAGAGGCTAGAAGCTAGGAGCTTGCATTAGGAACGCAGCCATAGCCAACCAGCATGGAGGTGCTCTCACGATGGAAGCGGATACGTTGACGGCGACACTCGAAACCAAACCGGGCGAAGCAACACCGGAAAAGCAACCCGGTCCTGACAAGTCCGATGGCAGCAAGGACGCACCCAAAAGTGGGTCCGGGGATGGCAGCAGGGGCAAAGATGGGAAGCCCGCGCCGGAGCGCAAGAAGGCCGCGAAGCTCAGCGAAGACAAGCGCTTCAAGCTGTTCAGCGGCACGGCGAATCCCAAGCTGGCTCAGGCCATCGGCGAGCACATCGGCGTCAAGGTCGGCGAGGCCAAGATGCAGCGCTTTGCCGACGGCGAAGTCTACTTTCAGCTTTTGGAGAACGTGCGCGGCGTAGATGTTTTTGTGGTGCAGCCCACCTGCTATCCGGTGGACCAGCACCTGATGGAGCTTTTGGTCATGATCGATGCGCTCAAGCGAGCTTCGGCGGCAAGGATCACGGTGGTGGTGCCCTACTACGGGTACGCCCGCCAGGATCGTAAAGACCGCCCGCGCGTAGCCATCAGCGCCAAGCTCATCGCCGATTTGCTGACGACGGCAGGCGCCAACCGCGCGCTGTTTGTCGATCTGCACGCCGCACAGATCCAGGGCTTCTTCAACATTCCCGTCGATCACATCTTTGCCAGCCCCGTGCTGGTGAGCTATTTCAAAGAGCTCAAGCTGCCCAACCTGACGGTGGTTTCGCCGGATGCGGGCGGCGTGGAGCGGGCACGGTTTTTCGCACAGAAGATGGGGGTGCCGCTGGCCATCGTGGACAAGCGGCGCACCGACATGAACGTTGCCGAGGTGATGCACGTGGTGGGCGACGTGAGCGGGAAAACTTGCCTCATCATCGACGACATTATCGATACGGCGGGCACGCTGGTAAAAACCGTCGACGCGCTTTACGCTTCCGGCGCGACGGCCGTGTATGCCTGCGCAAGCCATGCCGTGCTTTCCGGGCCGGCCATCGACCGCATCGCCGCATCGCGAATAGAGCAGGTGGTGGTTACTGACACCATTCCTCTGCGCGAGGCGGCACAGAAGCTGCCCAAGATCAAGGTGCTCTCCATCGCCGGCCTACTGGGTACGGCGATCGAAAACATTCATTTGGAAACCAGCGTGAGCACGCTGTTTAACTAGCGAGTTGTCAGTGATCAGTATCAGTAACCGAAGGATGGTTGGCAGAATTCATTGCTTAGTGATCGCAGTTTTTAACTGAACACTGACAACTGAGCACTGACAACTAGCTTTTACAAAGGGAGCGGAGCAACACTCCGTGCCCGATCTCTTGAAGAAACGAGAAAACACGAAATGGCAGAAGTTGTCGTAGCCAAGGCCCGCGAGGGCAAATTGAACAAGAACGCCGCGCGCCGCGTGCGCGTCGCAGGCAAGATTCCGGCCGTGCTATACGGGTCCGGGCATGACGCCGTGGCCGTCGAGGTCGATCCCAAGCAGATTTCGCGGATCCTCCTCTCCGAGACCGGCCACAACACGATTTTCGATGTCGAGATTGCAGGCCACCCGGCGGCCAAGGCCATGATCGTCGATTGGCAGCGGGAGCCGATCAAGGACAGGCTGATCCACATCGACCTGAAGCGTATCGCGCTCGATAAGGTTCTGCGCGTGCGGGCGCGCGTGAAGTTGCTGGGAATTCCGATAGGCGTGAAGGCCGAGGGTGGCATTCTTGATCAGGTGCTGCGCCAGGTCGAGGTCGAGTGCCTGCCTGCTGACATTCCCGGTCACATCGATGTGGATGTGAGCGAGCTGGGCATGCACCAGGTGGTCCGCGTGAGCGGCTTACCCCACTCCGACAAGATCAAGTACATCACCCCGGAAGATGCCACCGTGGCTCACGTCGTCCACATCCGCGAGGAAGTGGTTGCGACGCCGGAGACGGCGGAGGCGGCTGCGGCAGTGCCTGGAGCGGTTCCAGCGGCGGGTGAGGCAGCTACTCCCGCCGAGCCCGAGGTGATCAAGAAGGGTAAGGGCGACGCTGAGGCGACAGCGGCAAAGAAGCCCGAGGCAAAGAAGTAAGCCTTGCCTGAAGCAAGCGAGACCGGTTCTTCGAACGGCCCCTTCCTGATTGTGGGGCTTGGCAATCCCGGCCTTGAGTATCTGTGGACCCCGCACAACGCGGGCTTCATGGCCATCGACCGCATCGCTCTTGAGGAGGGCGTTGTGGTCCAGAACCGGCGATGCCGGGCTACCACGGCGACCTGCCGCATAGCAGGGCGCCAGGTGGTTCTGGCCAAGCCGGAGACATTTATGAACCTGAGCGGAGTTGCAGTGGCCGCTCTGGTAGAAGAGTTTGAAGCGGATCCGGCCCGGGATTTGCTCGTGATCCACGACGAGCTCGATCTGGTGCTGGGAACCTTCAAGATCAGGGGGCGTGGTTCGCCCGCCGGGCACAACGGAGCCCGCAGCGTGACCGATGCTCTGGGCACGGAAGAATGGTTGCGCTTGCGGATCGGCGTGGCGCCGGATCTGCCTCAGGAGGCAATTGCAGCCGGAGGCGGAAAGCGGCCGGGCAGGGATTATCTGCTCTCGCCCATGCGCAAGGCGGATCTGACGGTGCTGGACGAGGTGCTGGACCGTGTGGCGATGGCCACGCGGCGCATCCTCGAACTGGGACCGGCGGCCGCGATGAATGAGTTCAACAGGAAGGAAGACAGGGATCAGGGATCAGGGAACAGGACCGAGAACTGACAACTGTGAACTGTTGGCTGGAGCGATCGCTCCGGCAGAAAAGGAATGCAGATGTCGCGTGTGTATGAAGTGATGTTTATTATCCGTCCCGATGTGGACGACGATGAAGCAGAGAAGCTGATTACGAACTTCTCCTCCACGGTTACGACCGGCGGAGGTGTGGTGAAGTCGGTAGAGAAGTTGGGCCGCCGCAAGCTGGCCTATACGGTGCGCAAGTTCAACGACGGCAACTACGTGCTGCTGACCATTGAGGCCAATGGCCCCGTGGTTCTGGAGCTCGAGCGCCGGTTGCGTGTCACCGAGCCGGTGATCAAGTTCATCACCGTGCGCATTGACGAGGAGGAGAAGCGCCTGGCCAAAGTGAAGGCGCTGCGCGGAACGCGCCGCAAGGCGAGCGACGGCACTCCAGCGGCTTCCGCAGCGGCTGACGCCGCGCCCGCGGAGCCGGCCGAGCCCGTGCAGGCGAACGCGTAGCGCGTTTACCACAGATTGCCGACGCCGTTCTTTGCGATTTCAGGCGGCGGCCCAACAAGAGAGATCCGCGGCGCATGCTGCCCGCGCCGTATCAAACAAATGGAATGAGGAAACAAGATGCCTGAAGAAACCCAAGCAAAAGCGCCCTCCGCGGACGCAGCTCCACAAAGTCCATCCGGACCGGGCTCCGGCCCGCGCGGCCCGGGCCGAGGCGCCGGCGGGCCCGGCGGACGCGGCAAGTTCTTCCGCCGCAAGAAGGTGTGCAAGTTCTGCACGGAGAAGATCGACGCGATTCCTTACCGCGACGTCCGGCTGCTGCAGCAGTTTGTGGCTGAGCGTGGCAAGATTGTTCCGCGGCGGTTGAACGGCGTTTGCACCACGCACCAGCGCCGCCTGACGCGCGCCATCAAGCAGGCGCGGAACATCGCGCTGCTGCCGTTCGCCACCAGGCACTAGGGCCGGACTTAAACCCGAAGCTGTCATCCTGAGCGTAGCTGTCCGCCGCGGCGGACAGCGGAGCCGCCCGGAACGGCAGGGTAAAACGATCTGCGGTTCAGGACGCGCGCAGTCCGGCAGTCTTGAAGAGAATTCGAAACAGGCCGCGCGCCTGGAAATCTGGAGAGTTTCCCATGGAAGTGATTCTGAAAGAAGATGTAGCCGACCTGGGCTTTCGCGGAGAAGTGGTGAAAGTGGCCGACGGCTACGCTCGCAACTATCTGCTGCCGCGCAAGCTGGCCATGCAGGCCACCGCGGCCAACAAGGCCGTGATTGAACAAATGAAGGCCGCTTCCGCGCGCCGCTCCGCCTCAGAGAAGGCGCAGGCCGAAGAACTGGTCACCCAACTCGAGCCGCTCGTGCTCAGCTTTACCCGCAAGGCAGGCGAGGCAGGGCATCTCTTCGGCTCGGTCACCTCGGCCGACATCGCCGCGGAGCTGGCAGCGCAGGGCCACGAGGTCGATCGCCGCAAGATTCAGCTGGGCGATCCGCTCAAAAGCGTCGGCGACTTCAAGGTGGCCATCAGGCTGCACCGCGAAGTCACCGCGCGGGTGACTGTGAAGGTCCAGGCGGAAGTGACGGAGGAAGAGAGAATAGCAGCCGCTAATGCTGCTGCGAACGCCACCGAGACCGCTCCGGCCGAGGCTGCTGCCGAGCCGGCCGCGGAAGAAGAAGCAGCCGTCGAGTAGTTACGACGGGAACAGCGAGCCGGAGGCGGCGCGAATCGGAGCCAGGCGGCTGCGGCGGCGCGATTGCTGTTGCACCGCGGAGCCAAGCAGGCTTGCAATCTCACGCAACTCGGCGCGGGCGTGGCCGATAGCCGCTGCCACTGCATCGAGTTGCTTGCCCTCGCCGGCAGCCAGCGGCAATGCGCCTTGCGCATCAGGCTTCTTGTTCCGGTCAGGCCGGCGCAACTCCTGCCCGAGAACCGCGCGTGCCCCGGACAGAGTGTAGCCTTCGGCGTGAACGAGGCGCTTGATCTCCATCGCCATTTCAACATCGCGGCGGCGATAGAGCCGCTGTCCGGTCCCGCTTTTGTTCGGCTTCAGTTGCGGAAACTGCGACTCCCAGAAACGCAGAACGTAGGTTTCCACGCCGCAAAGTTCGGCGACATCTCCAATTTTGAAGTAGAGGCGATCCGGGATTGCGGGTGGCTCGTAGGCGCGCTTCCGATTCAGTTGCGTGGTCATAGAATTCGGTGAGGGAAAACCACCTCGAGCGGGGAGATCCTCACCCTAAACGCAGTATAGGGCACGTCTTTCGCCCTTTGGGAAGCAAAATCGCGCGATGAACCAACCTGTACAGAGGAAAAAACAGGGCGAATTCATGCCGTAGAGTTCGCGGACTCGCTTTCTACATGCGAGCCGTTACGGCACGTGTGACCGAGCCGGGCGGTGCCGCGCGCAAATACTGTTTGGGCCAGCTTGCCTGTTCGCCCAGTGCGGCCGCCGCGTGCACCGGCCAGTAGGGATCGCGCAATATGGCACGGCCCAGGAATACAAGATCGGCCTCGCCCTCCGCAATGATGGCGTTGGCCTGCGCCGGCTCGGTGATGAGTCCAACCGCGGCCGTGGCAATGCCGGTTTCCCGGCGGATTCTCGAGGCAAAACCAACCTGGTAACCGGGAGCAACAGGAACCTTCGCGTCCGGAACGAGTCCGCCCGAGGAAGCGTCCACGAGATCGACGCCGTGCTCGCGCAAGCGATGGGCAAGCTGCACAGATTGGTCGGGATTCCAACCACCATCCGCCCAGTCGGTGGCCGAGATGCGCACAAACAGCGGCAAGCGCTCCGGCCACTCGCGGCGCACGCCATCCACCACCTCGAGCACCAGCCGGATGCGATTGTCGAAGCTGCCCCCATAAGCGTCAGTTCGGTGATTGGAAAGTGGCGATAGAAACTCATGCAGCAGGTAGCCGTGAGCCGCGTGAATCTCGACGAAATCGAAGCCGGCCTGGAGAGCCCTGAGCCCCGCATGACGAAAGCCCTCAACAACGGCCTGGACGCCGGATGAATCGAGCGCAGTGGGCACAGCGTAGTCCGGCGCAAAGGCGATCGCGCTGGGCGCGACTGGTTGCCAGCCGCCCTCAGCGGGCGTTACCAGGACAGGCCTTTCCTCGAATGGCGTGGCTGTGCTCGCCTTGCGCCCGGCGTGCGCAAGTTGAATGCCGGCGCGAGAGCCCTGCGTATGGAGGAACTCCGCGATGCGGCGGAGGCCCGGGATGTGCTCGTCTTTCCAATTGCCAAGATCGGCCGGCGAGATGCGGCCTTCAGGCAGAACTGCCGAAGCTTCAAGCGTGACCAGCCCGGCTCCCCCCTGCGCGCGGCTGCCCAGGTGCACGAGGTGCCAGTCGTTGGCAAAGCCGTCCTCACTGGAGTACTGGCACATGGGCGAAACGCCAATGCGGTTGCGGAATTCAACAGAGCGAAGTTGAAAGGGAGAAAAAAGCGGAGCTGTCATATCTGTCCTAATGGATGATTGCCACGCGAAAGCGATTCAACATACTTGCGGCACGACTGGCGGCAGAAGCTTGCGCGCAGGCGAAATGCCCGCGCGAAGCTTCGACGGGAATCTACTGTTTCTTGAGCACCGCCGCGCTCTTTTCGTCGAACAGGATCGCGCTTTCAAACTTCCGGAAGTCGGCGGCCTTATCGGGTGGAATCTCCACCTGCCGCACCACGTAGTCGCGCTCATAGTGGAGCACATTGCCCTTGGCCGTTGTGGCCGAATGGTAGCTGGCAAAGTCCATGTCCACGTCGACCGGATCGGGCGTTTCGTCGACCACGTAGCCGGGCGGCAGCGTGATATCGAAGCTGTCGCGCCACTCACCCGGCCGTCCAATCTCGATTGGAAATTTGCGCGTCAGGCTCTCCAGCATGTCAGGTACGGGACCCGTGTCGCTGCCCATCACGCGCGGACGCAGCAACAGCAGCGAACCCGCCGCGTGCGTGTAATTGGTTGCGCTCATGTGCATCTCGAGCGTTACTGGCTGATCCAGATCGCCCGTCTTATGGAATTCAAATCCCTTAAAGTCCACTCCGGGAAGGTAGCGGCTCAGGTTCTCTTCCAAATCGGCGTGAATCTTTTTGGAGTCATTTTCCTTCAGAAACCCGCGTTCGTCGGCCGCATCCACGCCGGTAAACACGTCGGTGATGTCTCCAGAGAGCGTGCCGTCCGCCGTCAGGGTAAAAGAGCCCTTACGGCTCATGTTGGCTGAGTCCGGCGGAAGCACGGGCATCTGCAACACCTGGCTGTCAGCGCCATTGGCGAGGTTGCCGTAGGCGCCTTGCAGCTCTCCGCGAATCAGACCAAGCGGTGTTTCTTCATCGGTAGGATCGAAGATCAGGAGGGTCTTCCCGTTCGCAGCTTTCACGCGCGCTTGCAGGCGAGGATCGTTTTCACCGGCCGGCAGCTCGATGGCAGTGATGACATGGTTGCTGACAAGCGATGGAGCTTCGGGATCAACCGCGCCGTGCAAGTCGGCAACGGCCACAACCAGGTAATGAGCTCGGATGCCGATAGACTGGAGCATCGAAATCAGCAAAGTGGTCTTGTCCTTGCAGTCGCCGTAGCGATTGCGATAGATGTCACCGGCGTAATGCGCCTGCCAACCTCCGATGCCCTTCATGATGACGAAGTAACGAATGTTGTTCTGGATGTAGCTCGTGATGCGGCTAAGCTTGGTGTAGAGATCGGGCGCACCGGCCACGAGTTCCTGTGCTTTCGCAGTGATCTCAGGCGTGGGATCGGTCCGATGCTCTTCAAGATTCTCCTCCCATTGGCCGAGGGCGCGCCATTGGTTCTCCGGCCCCTTGACAGCCTCGTCTCCCCACATCACCGTCATGCGCGCCGCCAGCGCCCTCCAAGGCGGAGTTGCATGCACGTTTTCTAGATCGAGCGCTGGCACATCTCTGATCTCCCAACGGAGATGGTTGTCTGCTGTCTCAATGGGTTTTACGGGATTGTAGTGGCCCCACGACTCGGCAAAACGGCCGCCGGCGGGCAGCGCCAGCTCCAGAGCTTCGTTCACAACGGGAATAGAGTCCTGAATCAGCCAATCTTCCGAACTCATGTAGGGCCGCAGACGAGTCTCGAATTCGCAAGTGACGACGGTGCCGGGGTCGCCGCCGGGAGGCTTGACGATGCGGATGCGATCCGTCTCCTGCTCGTCCGCGCCCTCGTAGGCTCCAACATCCGTGAAGTCCGTGTCCATTGCCTGGAGCTGCCGCCCATCAGCGGCGATCGTCCACGAGTGAAAATAATCCAGCTTTTCATCGGTGTCGTACTCGGCGAAGCAGTAGGAGTGTTCCCGTCCTTGCGGCTGGAGAATGCGGATCGCCTTTCGCTTACGCTCGACGGCGTGATTCTGTTCGTCGACCGTAATGAAGTGCTCGTCGAAAAGGACCACTGCGGAGGCATCGCCGACATTTGCGGGAGTCGGTGTTTTGGCCGCATCCAGCGCCCATTGCGGCGCTGGCTGCGATTTCTCCTTGGCTGCGGCTAGATGCGAGCCGAGAAAGGCCGCAGAGCAGCAGCCTGCGACAGCAAGAATCCGGGATATGGAGATGCGCTGCATTAGTGGGCCACTCCTACGGGGCCTGCCTGCGTGGCGGAGTTGGTCAGAACCAGTTGTTCCTGATCGGCGGCCGCGACCTTTTGGTAGAACCCGCGCAGGTCCTGGTACTCTTCCGGTTTGGCTTCAGTAAATGCCCTCGCCAGCGAGTTGGCGATGGTGATCTGGCCAGGCTCAGCCTTGCTCTTTACGATAAAGACTGCGTGGCCAGTCCAGGGGACGCTTGTGTCCTGCGGTGCGCCCTCCACGGTCACTCCGTCAGGAAGGTGATAGGTGATCTCATCAGTCACGCGATCACCATAGTGCATGTCGACCGGCTCCAGACGCTTTTCCTCGTTGACGAAGGGCACATGGCCGCGGGTCTCAAAGAAGAACCCTGGCAATATGAGGCGCTTGGCCGTCGCTGCGCCCAGCGACCCTTTGAGCTTCACCACAGCCATCAGCTTTGTATACGGGTCGTTCATGGACAGGAAGTGATCGACATGCGCTTCAACGCCCTCGGGCACGGTCCGGTCCAATTCTTCGCGATCGAACTCTTTCTTTAATTCGGCGTCATCTTCCTCAAGGGCCCGCTGCCGCCAGTGGAGAGCCGCCTGGCCGATCATGATGATATTGATGTGTCCAGTGATCCCGCCTTGCCCATCGAGGTACACATCTCCCACACGAGTCGTGGTATTTTCCGTGTACTGCTGCGAGGCGGTGGTCGCGATGGAGACCCCCTGCGGGCTCTGGCCGAGGCCTTTGGCATTTGAATGCCTCCAGTTCGTTGTCTGGAACGGGCACATCTTCTCGCCGGGATCGAGCAGGATTTCCTTGTCGCCTGTACTCAGTGCCACGAGCGTGCTGTCGAGCTGCTCCAGGCTCAGATAGCTGGGATCGAAGAGGCCCTGGTCGCGATCCACCACCTTGGTCGCGTAGGCGGTTAGTCCTGCGGCGCGCAGCATGGCCAGGTAGAGCATTGCGATGTCTTCGCTCGATCCGCTCCTCTGCACCCAGGTGTCCTGGGCATGCTTGGCCACCCTGATCTTCAGCTCTTTCATCTCCGACGCGCTCTTCGTGCGAGAGTAGTCGGTGTTGTCGAGGGCCTGCACCGCTTCGTAAAGCTTCCTTGCCTTGTCGAGATCACTGTCGGTGGGGGCTATCAATCCGTTCACTGCGTCCTGGATTGCTTTCGAGGGCTCGGCAAACTTGTCCACATCCTTCGACCAGAGCTTGGCATCACTCACCCAGAAATCGGTCGCATTGCTGGCGGCCTTGTAGTAGAAGAACACTCTGTAGAGAAAGCTTTCGATGGGCGGCATCCACTCCTCGTCGGGAATGGGTGGAATGTCGGTCACGTCCACGCTGTAACTGCCGTTGACGCTGGTCTGCATCGTGACGCCCGGAGGCAGGTGATTCCACCAGATCAGGCTATTGACCACTCGCCCCCGACTGTCGGTCAGGTACATGCTGGTCGTCGTGTCGGCACTGCCTCTCGGCATGAAGGCCTTAAAGGGCGTGAACTGGTAATGTGCCTTATGGACAAAATAGTGTCGCTGGATCTCCCACTCCGGTGACGAGAACTCATCATCGTCGTAGCGAATATCGTAGCTGTACTCCAGGATGCTTCCCACCTCGACGCTGGGCAGGCTAAAGACCTTCTTCCCGATCTGAGTCTCGCCGGTCTTGGCAACCATCAGGTCTTCCGGCTTGACAGTGAGTGGAATCACGGTGCCATCGGGATGAATAGTGCGGCCCTTGATGTCCGCGACTTTGAAACTCCCCTTCAGGTAAGGAAGCTCTACAGTCGCCAGTTCCTTACCTTTTTCGGTGAGCACCTTGATGCGCGCATAGGTGCTTTGGTAGTGCATCGGGTCGTTGGCAATCTCTTCAATATCGAGATACACCGCGTCCGCTCCCGGTGCCTTGGGATCGGACGTCATTTTCAATTCTTCGTTGGTGGGCTGTTGAAATTGCGCGCAAAGGAGAACCGGCGACACTGCGGCACAGAGCAGGACTGCGCCGCGCAGAAATATCGATTTAGTCATGGAATTTGGCCCTGGCTTAAAGTGCCATCATTCTACCCCGGAACCAATCTTAGAAGCGGAACAATTCGGAGAATTCATCGCAAACGAGGACGCCGTGGTACCGTGCAGGAGGTTCAGAAGCTTTTCTGATTAGCCGGAACGGTAAAGACAAGCTGTCCCTGGTCGGCAGCGGCAACCTTCTGGTAGAACCCACGTAAGTCCTGATAATCCACCGGCCTGGCCACATCAAAGGCACGAGCCAGCACGCGGGCCACGGTAATCTGACCGGGGTCCGATTTGGATTTGACAATGTAGACGGCGTGGCCCTCCCAGGAAACTTTCGTGTCTTGCGGCGCGCCCTCCACCGAAGCGCCCGCGGGCAGATCGTAGGTCAACTGCTCGGTCACCTGCTCGGCATAATGCATATCGATCGGCTCCAGGCGCGTCTCTTCGTTGACAAAGGGCTCAGATTCGCGAGTCTCAAAGAAGAAACCGGGCAGAATGATCCGCTTGGAAGTTGCCGTGCCCAGCGTGCCCGTTACCTTAACGACAGCCATCAGCAGGGTGTTGGAGTCATCAAGCCCCAGGAAGTGGTCAACATGAGCCTCGACGCCCTCGGGCACAATCTTTTCAAGGTTGCGGTCGAATTCCTTTTTGAGTTCCGCAGGGTCGACTTCAAGGGCCCATTGCCGCCACGCGAGTGCCTCCTGGCCGGTCATCACAATCTGCAGAGTCCCGGTGATGCCGCCGTGCGCATCGACAGTCATCTCGCCGCTACGCTTGATGGTGTTCGCGCCGAAAACCTGGACCGGTGTGACGGCTCTGCTTGGCCCATCGGCGCTTTGCCGCAGGCCGCCGGCGTTAGAGTGCCTCCAATTGACGGTCCCGAAGGGACACATCTTCTCCCCGGGATCGAGAAGAATCTCCTTGCCGCCGGTGCTCAAAGTCACCAGCAAGTAGTCAAACTGGTCAAGGGTCATGTAATTGGCGTCGAAGACGCCCCGATTGCGATCGACCACTAAATTCGCGTATGCGGTAAGGCCCGCGGCACGCAGCATGGAAAGGTAGAGCAGCGCCATATCGTTGCTGTCACCTCTCTTCTGCGTCCATGTATCCTCGTTGCGCTTGTCCTCCTTTTGCTTCAACTGCTTCAGCTCGGAAGTGCTCTTTTGCCGCGAGTAATCGGTGTTGTCGAGAGCTTCGACTGCGGCATAAAGCTTCTCCGCCTTCACCAAATCGCTATCGGCAGGGGCAACCAGGCCCGCAACCGCGTCACGGATCGTCTTGGTCGGCTCAACGAAGTGGTCCACGTCTTTGGACCAGTTTTTTGCCGCGACCTGCCCAAAGTCGTCTACGCTGTTCAGAGCTGAACCTCCGTAATAGATACGAACCCTGTAAAGGAAGCTTTGGACGGGCGGCATCCACTGTTCGTCGGGGATAGGCGGAACGTCCGCCACGTCCAGGCTAAGCTGGCCGCCGGCCCCTCTCTTCACACTCACGCCCGATGGCAGAATGGCCCGCCAGATCAGACCGAAAAAGCCAGTGGGAGCGAACTCGTAGTGTGCCTTATGGACAAAGTACTTCTTTTGGACCTCCCAGTCCGGGCTTCCGTAGTAGCTGAATGGGTCGTTAATGCGCAGCAGGTAGGAATACTCGAGAATGCTGCCGACCTCCACGCTGGGCAGCGTAAAGATTTTGCGCTCTTTCCTGACCTGTTCGGCATAAGTCTCACCTCCGACCTCGACTTCGTTGAACTTCTGGACGAGAAGATCCTCGGGCTTGATCGTCAATGGCACAATCGTGCCATAAGGGTGGATCGTCCGGGCGCTAATGCTGCCTACCGATAACTCGCCTCCCCAGTAGGGAATCTCAACCGTCGCCGCGTCCTTGCCTTTCTCGGTCAGCACCTTGATGCGCGCGTAGTAGTTCCGGCTTTGCTTGTCGTCGTGGTCGATTTCCTCGTAGTAGAGATATACGGCGTCCGCACCCGGAGCTTTGGGGTCGGTGGTCATCTTGAGTTCGTCGGGATTCGGCGGCTGAAACTGCGCGCAAAGTCGAGCCGGAGACACTGCCGCGAACAGCCCAACTGCGCTGCACAGCAAGAAAGATTTCCGCATGAGAGTGGCCCTGTCTTTTAAGTGCGACCATTCTAGCGCGAAAGATGCGTGCTGCAAATCCGATTCGGATATTTTCGATCACCATATGGGAGGCTGCGCAAAGTGACTGCTCACTCCAGGCAGTTGCACGACTCAAGCAATGACGAGACCAGTGCCAGCGGCAGGCCCATCACGTTGAAATAGCAGCCTTCGATGCGGGGAATCCAGCGGGCGGCGCGACCCTGAATGGCGTAGGCTCCGGCTTTGTCCATGGGCTCGCCGCCGGCCACATAATCGGCGATCTCCACGTCGGAGAGCGTGAGAAAGCGAACGGCTGTGGCCTCGGCAGCTACCTCAACGCCCGCTGCAGTAACCACGGCCACGCCGGTGATCACTCGATGCGTGCGGCCCGAGAGCAGGCGCAACATGCGCGCGGCGTCGGCCGCATCCACCGGCTTGCCCAGGATCGTGTTGTCGAGGGTGACGGTGGTGTCGGCGCCCAGCACGGCAAGCAACTGGCCATCCGGGCGAACCTCTTCAGAGTCGCTGCCGGCTGTCAGCTCGCGATAAACGGCTTCGGCCTTTTCTCGCGCCAGCCGCGTGACATACACGATCGGGTCCTCGCCCGGCAGCGGATCCTCGGGGATATGCGTAGGATGCACCCGGAACCGGTAGCCCGCCTGCGTGAGAAGTTCACTGCGGCGCGGCGAGGCGGAAGCAAGAACCAGCATGATGGAATTATGGCAGGCTGTTATGGCTCACTGCCCAATTAGAATGAATGGGGGCTTGCGGCAAAACATAGCCGCGCCCGGACAAGGTTCCAATGCACTTCAACTTCGATTTTTCGGCGTCTCAGATTCTGTGGACGCTCACGTTTGCGGCGCTGCTGGTTTTGCTTGTCGTGCTGCTGGGGCGCGACAGGGCTAGGCGTTTTCCGTGGTTTACCGCAAGCATTGCGACCATGGGACTGCTGTTGCTAACAGAGCAGCTCCTACTGAGCAGGCTGCCGCGCATCACGGGGGCAGAGATTTATTGGGCGCTGTCAGACCTGGATATGGTGATCGGCCTGCTGGTCTTGGTGGAGTTGGCGCGGCGCGCATTTCCCGGCCTGGGGAAACTCGGTTGGATCATTGGCACGCTGGCGATGCTCGCCGTGGGCGTTGCGGTGCTGGTGATGTGGGGACCGTGGCCGGCGTGGAAGACGCTGACGGCTACTTCAGAGCTGGCGATGATCCAACTGATGCAGCTGGCCGCGGACAAGGGCACTTTGCTCTCCAGTGTGCTGACGATCGAACTGGGCCTCGTGATCACTTTGATGGGACGGCGCTTCGGGGCCGGATGGCACAGCCACGCGCAGCGGATCGCGATCGGTCTTTCGACGGCTGCCCTTGCCCAACTGACGATGCGCGAAACCCTGCGGGCCATCGGGATGCACACCCACATCGCAACACCGGCGGAATACGAACGCTTTATGGGCGTGCGTGACAAGCTGCTCCACGGCAATAATGTGCTGTTCTTGTGCGTAATTGCCTGGTGGATCACCTCCCTGTGGATAGACGAGCCCGGGACTACATCGGCTGGGGAAGCAGAAGCCGCGCCTGATGAGAGCGAGGGGAATCCGGCAGAATCGCCCGAAACTGAGGAACACGTAGAAACGCAACCCGAGAGCGGATCCGACGCTCAGAACTGAAGAACCGACCACCGAGAACTGTCCTGTTGAGAGCAGCCGCCCTGGCGCTCAGAACTGACAACTGACAACTGTCTCTTAAATGTGGCAGCTTGCCAGGCCGCGCTTTTCCAGATAGCGCTGGTGGTAATCCTCGGCGCGCCAGAAGGTCTGCGCCGGTTCAACCTTGGTCACAATCTTGCGCGGCTTGTAGCGTCCATCGGCGTTGAGCTGCTCGATCTTGGCGCGTGCCTGCGCCTCCTGCTCTGGCGAGTGGAAGAAGACGGCGGAGCGGTACTGTGTGCCCCAGTCTGGCCCCTGCCGGTTGAGCGTCGTTGGGTCGTGGAGCTGAAAGAACGCGTCGAGCAACTGCTCGTAAGTCACTTTCTCGGGGTTGAAGCCGAGCTCGACCACTTCGGCGTGGCCGGTCTTGTCGGTACACACGTCCTTGTAGGTGGGCCGGTCGAGCGCTCCGCCCTCATAGCCGACCGCCGTCGCCGTTACGCCGGGGATCGCCGCAAACGCCGCCTCCACACCCCAAAAACAACCCGCTCCAAATGTCGCTTTTTCTGTGCTCATACCCATTGAGATGCGCGAGAGCAGCTCCAAGCTTCTAGCCGCTAGCTTCTAGCTCCATTGTGCCAAAGTCGCGGGCCTCGCGTCAGCAGTCTAGCGACTTGCCCTTGTCGTCAGCCGCTTTTTGTACGGAAGGGCCTGATCGAGGCAAGAAGAAGCTAGAGGCTAGAAGCTAGCAGCTAGAAGCTGCCCTCCTCACGCCAGCGGCGCCAGGTGCTTGGTGTTCTGGTAGGTGTAGACGACGCGGTGGACGACAGTGATCGTCGAGAGCACGGCCAGCAGCCACAGCACCGGGGCCATCACGCCCCAGTGATTGAACAGCGCGCCCAGCAGGATGAGCACAATGCGCTCCGGCCGCTCCATGAAGCCCACCTTGCACTGTCCGATCAGCGCTTCGGCGCGGGCGCGCGTATAGCTGACCATGAGCGAAGTGACCATGACGAACGCTACAAGCACTACGTAGCGGAAGCGATTGATGCGCCCGTAGTAGACCAGAAGGCCGAAGAACAGCACCACGTCGGAATAGCGGTCGATCACCGAGTCGAAGAACGAGCCGAAGACGGTGACCTTGTTGATGCGGCGCGCCACGCGGCCGTCGACCATATCGAAAATGCCCGCGCCGAAGATGACCAGCCCAGCGTAAAAGAACATGTGGTCGCCATTGGTGGCGTTGGCGTGGCCAAACAGAAACGCCGCGGCAATGTTGATGACCAGCCCGATGGAGGTAAGCGCGTTGGGCGAAATGCGGGTAAGCGCCAGCCCATGCACGATGCGGTCTAAAAGCCAGCCGCAGGCTCGGCCAAAAGCGCTAGTCCAGGTCATTCTTGCTTCCTTGCTACTTTTCAGCGCCGGCGGCTGTTTCGTTCTCGTCGGCTTCGTCGTGGATCGTCGTCAGTTTGAGAATTTCCAGTTCGCGTTTGCCGTTGGGCGTCACAATGGTGGCCACCTCGCCCACCTTCTTGCCCACAATCCCTCGGCCAATGGGTGAAGTGGTGGAGATCAGGCCCTTGGAGACGTCGGCCTCCTCGCTCGTCACGAGGCGGTAGACGAGCTCTTCGTCCTTGGTCGAGTCGTAAACCACTACCGTCGATCCGAATCCGGCTTTGTCGCGGGGAATGTTCGCGAGATTGACCAGCGAAAGTTCCCCCATGCGTTTCTTGAGCTGGCCCAGCCGCGCATTTACGAACTCCTGCCGCTGCTTGGCCATGTGATACTCGGCGTTCTCCGACAGATCTCCCAGAGCCCGGGCCTTTTTGATCTCGGCCGGGAGCTCGTGCGAAAGCTCGTACTCGAGCTGCTTGATCTCCTCGAGAAGCTGCTTTTTGATGTGTTCGGGCATCCGTAATCCGTAGTCCGGTGGCGGCGAAGGGGGCTGCTCCAGCCGCATGAAATCAGCGTTCTTACACCTTCATTATAAGGCAGCGACTACAGAGCTCAGAGATCAAGGGCCAGAGAACAGAGATCGGCGTGCGAGTCATCGAATGGGTTCAGCCTTTCATCCGGGCTTGGGCCGAGAATTGCCTGCTGGGAGAAAAGTAGAAGCCCCTACCGGGATTCGTCCCGTGATCTCTGGTCTCTGGTCTCTGATCTCTGGTTCTCATCGAGAAACGACTGCAGAATCAGCGTGGCCGCCACCTGGTCGACGACCTTTCGGTGCTTTTGCCGCTCATGGCCAGCCTTGTAGAGGATTTCGTGAGCCTCGCGGGTGGTCAGGCGCTCGTCCCAAAAGTGAATGGGCAGGCCCGTGAGTTCGCCCAGTTCGGCGGCAAAGGCCTGGGTTTTGGCTGCGCGCGGGCTCGATTCGCCGGAGAGATGAATCGGGTTGCCGACCACGATTCCCGCAACCGCAAACCGGCGGCAGAGACGGGCCAGCGAGCGCAGATCCTCACGCCCGCTGTTGTGTCGCTCGAGCGTCAGAACCGGCTGCGCCGTAAGGCCCAGTTCGTCCGACACGGCCACGCCAATGCGGCGGCTGCCGACGTCAAGGCCGAGATAGCGGGCCGGATAGTGTGATCGACCGTCAGATTCCACTATGCTGAACCTCACCTTCAGCTTACGGCCCAGCTTACAGCTTTGAGTCACCGTCTGCTCCACGGCGGCTTCCGGCGGGCGCGGCAGCGCTTTGATCCCGGTACAATCGGGGGAGGGGGGAACTCAGGCGGCAATCTTCGCGTCCCTCTTCTTTTTTGAGGGAAGGGTCCAAAACGGCAGGATGGCTCGACGCATACGGAGTGGCGGCAAAAAAAAGAGTTCCGGCGCGGCAGGGTTCTTGCTGGTATTGATGCTGGTTCTGGTGCTCGCGGGCGGGGCCGCGGCGTGGTTGATCTTTACCCCCTACGGGCCCGAGACAGAGACGTTCGTTAATGTCGCGCCTGGCTCCTCGGCCGTGCGCATCGGGCGCCAACTGGAAGCGGCGGGCGTGGTTCGCAGCCGGTACGCCTTCGATTTGGTGCGCTGGTTCCGGCACGGAACGCTGCATGCCGGGATTTATCGCTTCGACCATCCGGTCCCGGTCGCTGAAGTTTATGAGCGGATTGCCCGGGGCGACGTTTTTACCATCGCTTTGACGGTTCCAGAAGGGGCTAACATCTTCGATATTGCCGCGCGCGTGGAACAGGCGGGGTTGGGTACGAGGCAGGATTTTCTGGACGCGGCAAGGAGCCAGACGGATCTGGTGGCCGACTTAGACCCCAGCGCGAAGAGTCTGGAGGGTTACCTGTTTCCGGATACCTACCGTTTTTCGCCGAACGTGACAGCGACGGACATGGTAGGCGCCATGGTAAAGCGCTTCCGCGTGGTGGCCACGCAATTGGGGTTGGGTGAGAATGTGCATCAGGTGGTCACAATTGCGTCGCTTGTAGAGCGCGAGACGGCCGTGGATGCCGAGCGCCCACTGGTGGCCAGTGTGTTTGAGAACCGGCTGGCCAGGAACATGCCGCTCAACACGGATCCCGCGGTGATCTACGGGCTTGAAGTGGCAGGGCATTGGCGGGGCGCCATCTACCAGAGCGATCTGACGCGCGACACACCCTACAACACGTATCTGCACGCAGGGCTGACGCCTGGACCAGTGTGCAACCCAGGCCTCCCGTCGTTACGCGCGGCCATCGATCCGCCCAAAACAAACTACCTTTACTTTGTGGCCGCCGGAACTGACGCACAGGGCCATTCGCTTTTCGCGGAAACCCTGGATGAGCACAACCGCAACGTGGCCAACTATCGCCGGGCGCAGAAGAAGGCGGGTGAGCGATGAAGATGCACGCTCGTCTCGTCCGCGCCGCTTCGCTGGCTCTTCCGATCCTGCTTTCCGGATGCTCGTACTTCATCCCGACCAAGCGTCATCTTCCCGTTCCCAAGGCCCCGGCCATTGTGCAAACAGCCACGCCCGAAGACCTTGTCAAGCGACTGAATGAGCGCTGGGACGCAGTTCAGACCCTGACGGCGACTGTGGAGGTTTACGCCACACAGACGAAATCTGCCGAGGGCCTTGCGAAAGACTTCCCCTCCTGCCGCGGATACATCCTGATGCGCAAGCCGAAGATGCTCCGCGTAGTGGGAACGTACTTCGGCGTGAAGATTTTCGATATGGGGAGCAATGGCGATCAATTCACGCTCGTCATACCGTCGAAAAATCTGGCCATTGAAGGCACAAGCACCGTCAACGAGAAGTCGGCCAATCCGCTCGAGAACCTCCGCCCGGACTTTTTCCTTGACGCGATCGAGGTGCGGGGCCTGGACCCGGACGATGAATACATGGTGGCGAGCGATTCGGAGACGGTTGAAGACGCCGCGAAGAAGCATTTGTACATAGAGCCGGAGTACGTTCTCAACGTCATGCGCCGGATGAACGGCCACGAAAACCTGCCCATCCGCACAGTCACTTTCCACCGCGACGATATGCTGCCCTACGACCAGTACGTCTACAACAGCGAAGGTGAGTTAGAGACACAGATCTTCTATACCAACTACACCACGTTCAGCGCCGGCAAGTACCCCTCCAAAGTGACCATCAAGCGCCCAAAGGAGGGAATCCAGCTTGTGCTGAGTGTTGAAAGGGTAGAAGAAAACGTCGATCTTCCCGCCAGCCAGTTCGACGTGAAAGTTCCCGATGGCGCCACGATCAAGACTTTGAAATAGCTTTGCCGGCCGCCGCCATGGGCAGCGCGAGCGAA
This sequence comes from Occallatibacter sp., assembly GCA_049517515.1. Classification (GTDB taxonomy): domain Bacteria; phylum Acidobacteriota; class Terriglobia; order Terriglobales; family Acidobacteriaceae; genus Telmatobacter. The sequence continues at coordinate 72,890 of JBEKSA010000014.1, read as the reverse complement.
GTTCTACTGCGCGCCGTGATCCTCAAGCACCTTTGCCGCGTCGGCGTGCTGCTCATTGATCGCCCAATGGAGCGCCGTGTTGCCGTCCTTGCCCTTGGCATTAAGGTTCGCGCCCTTCGCCAGCAACAGCTGCAACACCTCAGGCTGGCCCATATCGGCGGCTTGAATCAGCGGCGTCCAGCCATTCTTGTCTTTGGCCTCGATATTTGCGCCCTTTGCCACCAGGAGCGTGACAACGTCGGTTTTGCCGCGCCCGGCTGCTTCAATCAACGCGGTATCGCCGTCGAAGGGGTAGGCGCTGGCCTTGGCCTCGATGTTCGCGCCCGCGTCAAGCAGTGCCTGCACCGCGTCGGCCTTGCCCTCATAAGCTGCCTCAATCAGCGCGGTAGCGCCATCTTTGTCTTTTGCTTCGATGTCTGCCTTCTTTTGCAAGAGAAACCGCACTACATCGAGTTGTCCTGCCCCGGCACCACGGATGAGCGCCGTTTGGCCGTTCTCGTCCCTGGCTTCGATACTCGCGCGCTTCGCAAGCAACAACTCGACAGCCCCAAGATTTCCCTGGCTGGCCGCTTCAGGCAGCGCCGGCCACTCGCGCTTGTCTTTGTCGCTGATCCTCGCGCCCCTTTCGAGCAGCAACATCACCAGATCGGTGTGCCCCATGGTGCCGGCTTCGTGCAAAGCGGTTTGACCCTTTTCCCCCTTGGCCTCAAGGTTGGCGCCTTTTTCGAGCAGCAGATTCACCACGTCGGTGTGGCCCTGATAGGCCGCCCAGATCAACGGGGTCCAGCCCAGGTTGTCTTTGGCTTCGATGTTGGCGCCTTTTTGTAGGAGCTGCTCCACGCCTGCCGCGTCGCCGTTCGTGGCCGCGGCAATCAGCTGGTCATTCAGGCTAAGACTTGTCAGGCTAAGACTCGGAAGGCTCGGGGTTGGCGCAGCCTGACCGGCAACTGCGGCGCAGACAAAGAGGGCCACGACTGGAATTGCGATTGTCCGCAGCGCGTTCATCAACCACTCCTCCTATGGTCCCGCCGGGGAGCGACCCTTTCGCATTGCGGCTTGAATGTTGAAGGAATTCTACTCTCGTTTCAGACAGAGGGGCGATTGCTGCGATTCGCACAGACGAGTCGCTGCCCGATTGCGTAATCTAGGGTCTGCTCACACTACTGGTGTGGCGGCGACGGGAGCCGGTTTTTCTCAGTTCGAGGAGCGAGGAGCGAACTGTAGTGAATTACTGGAGCGACGAGCGACAACGAAATTGGGGAAAACCGGCCCCGTCCCTCCGGGTTGTGGCGCAAATCCGGCCATACTTCGTTCTCGCCCTTGACAGTGGGGCCGCCACAGCCTACGGGCTCGGCCTCGCCTGGCCGGATTTTCGCTCACAACGCCATCCACTCCAGTAGTGTGAACAGACCCTGGGTGTCCGGATGATCCACTTCGGCATCGGAGAGAAACATGCGCGCAAGTGCGATCGAGTTTCGTCTGCGGATGGTGATTCAGATCATCATCGTCTTTTTCGGATTTTGGGCGCCGTGGCTCGGTTCGTGGGACTTTGGGCCGCGAATCTCCACGCTGGAGTGGCTTCCGCTCGAAATGAGCAGGCTGGGTGTTGTGAGTTTCACCGTGGCCGCGCCCATCGTCATCGTTTTGGGCGCGCTTGCGGCCCTCGTGGGCGCGGTGCTGCGCGTGTGGGGAGCGGCTTACCTGGGATACAGTACGGTTCACCACAGCGACATGCAGGCCGGCGCGGTGATGGCCGACGGTCCCTTCCCCTATATGCGCAATCCCCTCTATCTGGGCGGTTGGTTCATGATAAGCGCCATCTCACTTCTCATGCCGCCCAGCGGCGCGCTGTTCACCGTGGCCCTGATGACGATTTTTTTCCTGCGCCTCATTCTGGGCGAAGAGGCATTCCTCGGCAAACAACTCGGCCAGCCTTACCAGGATTATCTGCGCGCCGTCCCACGGCTGCTTCCCCGCTTGCGCGGCAGTTTGCCGCCCGCCGGGAACAAGCCGCACTGGCTTACCGCGCTCTTCACTGAGGTGATGCCCATTGGCGCATTCTTCACCTTGGCTGTTCTCGCCTGGTTCTACGATCAGCAACTCATGCTGGAAGGCCTATTGTGGAGCTTTCTGGTTTCGCTCGTGGCGCGCGGCCTGATGAAAGCGTGGATCCCCACGCTGGTGAGCGCGGCAGTATTCGGTGCGGCGTGGAGCTACTTCCATCTGAACTGGCCCCGGTCGATCCTCATCGCCTTCGGCGTCTGGCTGATCGTGCGCGCACTCGTGCCGCGTAAGGAACTCAAACCCGACGCCGCATGATCAAGCTCTCTGCTTTCCCAAACGCCCCAGGTGCGTGAATCCAAATCCGTCGCCGTACTTGAGACCGAAGCCCAACAGCCGGTCGACGCCGATGTGGTTGGCCCAAATCAACGCAAGCGGCAACGCGCCGTGCGCTCCGGGCAGCAGCGAGCAAAGTGCCAGCACTCCCGGCGCTACATACGTGTGGAACGCGTTGTAGATGCGCGCGCCCCTGCAGGGGCCGGCAAGGTAGCCGAGCATCGAAAGGTCCGGCGCAAGCCACAGAGCCGCGAAGAGCCACCAGCTCACGCCCATGCGCGCATAGATCATGGCCGTAGCAGTAGCTACAACCAGCCCTTCAAGACGCAAAAGGATGAGAATCGACGAGCTGCGCGCCGGAGAGGCGGTAATTTGTTGAGGGACAGCCTGGGCCGTTGTCATGACTCATTGGATGAGCCAGCAGTCCGGCAGTGTGCGGGAAAATCTCCCCCAGCGACAGGCGGGGCAACAGGTGGGCAAACGAAAAAGGGAGAGCGCGAGGCTCTCCTCTTTTCCTGTGGGCTCTGAGGGGGGAGCTACTTCTTCGGCGGCGCGATCACGTCCTTGGCGGACTTGGCCACGCGGAACTTCACCACGGTCTTGGCCTTGATCTTGATGGCCTCGCCGGTCTGGGGGTTGCGGCCCATGCGGGCCTTGCGCTCGGCCTTCACCAGACGGCCGATGCCGGGGATTACGAAGACGCCGTTCTTCTTGGTCTCCTTGATGGCGGTCTCCGCCAGCAGATCGAGGAAGGCTGCGGCTTGCTTGTTGGTCAGTTCGAGCTTTTCGGCCAGGTGCCTTGTCAGGGCCGTCTTGGTCATTCCAGATGCCATTGAATGTTCTCCTTTTTCGGCGAGCCCTCTGGGCTGCCTGATCGGTGGGGCTTCCGCCGCTACAGCGGTTCCGCAGTCACCGTGTCCCGAAGCCTCGAACGCCAAGTGGATTCTTCCTCAAGAAGAATCCACCCCGCACTAGAGCTGGAAACGGCTACATCAACTGCGAAACCGCTCTTACCGCATGGAGAAAGGGCGAACAAAGCTGTGTGGTGCGAAACCCCTGTGTTCATGCGGCTACGAAGAACCCTGCCGATGGTTACCATGCGGCCTGAGTAGGGGCAAAGTCAATGGGAAAATGCCCGATTTCCACAGTTTTCTTCGGTTTTTATGGGTAAAATGCCGATTTTTGCCGGATTTTGGGCCATCCGGCCTCTGAAACCCGCAATTGGAGCGGGTTTGGCACGTTGAGAATAGACTGCCCGAGCTGCGCTGGCAACATGAGCGCGTCGCCTACCTCAGGCCGAAAAGCACCTTTCTCTTGGGTGTGAGCGACGCGGCAATCGGCGTGTTCAGCGCGTCAACAACCGGAGCGGCGACCTTGAAATAGCGGATCACCACGTCGGCAATGTCCTTTTTGAGGGCGGCCTTCGCAGGCAGCTCCGCGGCCAGCCCCCACTGGCGGCAGCGGATCAGGTCCATCCCCGGATGCTCGCACGGAAATCCCTTCGGCGGGCGGGTGAGCGCGTTGCCCTCGAACTCGTCGTAGTGCTTCCGCACTTTTGGGTTTCGGAGTAGTTTCCTGAACTCGCGATGATGATCAAGCAGCCAGTGGCGGATTGCGGCCAACTGTTCTTTCTCCGGCATGTAGGAGCCGGCGGCGATAATCACTTCCTTCGCGCTTACGTGGAAGTAGTAGCCCGCGCCGGAGGTCTTCTCGAATCCCGTGTGCGTCCACCACGCGGCCACGTGCGTTTTGTAGGGCCGCTTGTCGCTGGAGAATCGAGTGTCGCGATAAATGCGGAACAACGACTTCTCCGCCGGGCGCACGTGGTCGGGCGCGAAGTCGATCATCGCTTCCGTAATTCTGCGCACGATGGCCAGCATCGGCTCCTTCAGCTCCGCCTCAAACTGCGCCTTGCGCGGCTGAAACCACGCGCGGTCGTTGTGTTTGGCAAGATTGCGGAGGAAGGTGAGAGCTTCGGGGCGGAAGTAGGGCGGCGCTGGAGTGAGTGCAGATTTTTTCGTGGGAGCCATGACAAAGAGAAGTTTACCGCGCGAGGAGAGCAGAAAGGGTTTATGATTCCACCGGCTGAACGGTAGATGCCTGCTATGATCTCCAAAATCCTGACGGTTCTCGCGGTCGCATTCGGATTGAATTTGTATGCTCAGCACCCGAGCGCAACTCAAGCGCCCGCGTCTGGCTCCGGTGCGGCACAGGTCGCCCAGACAACCGCTGACCAGCAACCGGATTCCGAAAATGACGGCGACATGGAGGGTTGGATCGACATTGGGGGCAAAACCGTCGACCGGCTTGTGAGCCTCGGGGTAGACCGCAAGACAGCTGAATCGTTCGTCTCCGATCAGGGAAACGACGACTCATTATGGGCAAAATGGCAGACGGGTCGGGCCGGCGCGCAGAAGCGCTTTGGGATCCTGTTCCTCCCTTGCCACCTGCCCCACGACGCCGCTGACCTATATGCTCTTGCCCGACAAGGAGGAGCCTGGCATGTGACGGATCATATCGAAGCAGGTTGTCGATACGATGAAAGCGTCTCATTCGGGATCGCTTGGATCCGGGATCCAAATCGCGATGAGGTTTTGGTCCATCACGACTGCGTAGGGAGCGGAACCGGCCTTCTGGAACAGCAATTCTCCGTTTTCTCGGTCGCGGACGGAAAGCTGAAGGGAGAGCTCGCGACTGACGAGGTATTCCACTCGTATCCAAGGGCGGTCGAGCGGCCACGCGACCTCGATCAGAACAGCGCATTTACGGTTATTCCGGTCGTCGGTTCGCGTTCTCGCGCAATCGAAGAGACGCGAAGCAGTGTACTGAACGGCAGGCTCACTGTTCAGCGGAGAACTTTCCGCTGGAATGCGGCCAAGGGGAAGTACGTCCCGTCGGCTTTCACGCCTGTAGAGGTCTCGCCAAATTAAACCAGCCCAGAATCATCGAATCAGCTTCAACGCACTGCGGAACAGCCCGTCAAAATCTGCGGCGAGCGCTTTCTCCTTCGCAATGGCTTGCTCGATGGCCTTCTCCGAAGCTGCGCGCTGGTAGCCCAGATTGGTCAGCGCTGAAAGCACGTCGTCGACGGCCGGACCTTGCGCGGAGGGCTGCGCGGGCGCCACGGCAAAGTCATCGAGCTTGTCTTTGAGCTCGACCACAAGGCGCTCGGCAAGCTTTTTGCCCACGCCGGGAATGTGCGTGAGCTGCGCGTGATCCTGGCCGCGAATGGCCTGAATCACGCGCTCGGAGTTGAGGCCGCTGAGGATTTTGATGGCCAGCTTCGGGCCAACACCACTGACGGTGATGAGCCGCTCGAAGAGTCGTTTCTCTTCACGGTCGAGGAAGCCGAAGAGAGCGATCTGGTCGTCGCTTACCTGCGTGTGAATGTGCAGCGCGGCCTCAGCGCCCACTGAGGGCAGCGCCGTAAACGTGGGCACGGAGATGGCGACGTCGTAGCCGACGCCCGCGGCCTCGACGATGGCCTGGCCGGGTTGCTTGTGAATGAGTTTGCCGCGCAGATGAGCGATCATTGGTGCCTATTGTAGAATCCCCATCTGCTTTGCCACGCGCTCCAGCGTCTCCAGCGCTCGATCGAGCTGCGCTCGCGTGTGTTCGCTGGTGAGGATGGCGCGAATGCGGGCCTTGCCTTCGGGAACGGTGGGGAACGCGATTCCCGTCGCCATCACGCCCTCGTCGAAGAGCGCGCGGCTGAAGTCCATGGCTGCGCGGCCGTCGCCCACGATGATCGGTGTAATGGGGGTCTCGGTAGCCGGCGTGTTCACTCCGCCGATGTTGAAGCCGGCGCGCTTGAGCTCGCCCTGAAAGTAGCGCGTGTTCGACCACAGGCGCAGAATTCGCTCTGGCTCATTCTCAAGAATGTCGAAGGCCGCGATGCAGGTGGCCGCCACCGACGGCGGATGCGACGTAGAAAACAGAAATGGCCGCGCGCGGTGGTAGAGATAGTCGATCAGGTCTCGCGATCCGCAGACGTAGCCGCCCAGCGCGCCGATGGCCTTCGACAGCGTGCCCACCTGCACATCCACCTTGCCGTGCATTCCAAAATGGTCAACCGACCCGCGTCCGTTGCGCCCCAACACGCCCGAGGCGTGGGCGTCATCGACCATCATGATGGCACCGTACTTCTCGGCCAGCGCGGCCAGCTTGTCCACCGGCCCGATGTCGCCATCCATTGAGAAAACACCGTCGGTGATCACGAGCTTTTTGCCCGGCTCCGAGGCGAGCTGCTGCAGCAATTCCTCGCAGTGCGCCGCGTCCTTGTGCCGAAAAACTTTGATGGTGGCTCGCGACAGCCGCGCGCCGTCGATGATGCTGGCGTGATTCAGCTCGTCGGAGAGGATGAAGTCCTCCTTGCCGAGGATCGCGCTCACCGTTCCGGCGTTGGCCGCGAAGCCGCTCTGGAAGACCACGCAGGCCTCGACATTCTTGAAGCGCGCGATCTTCTCCTCGAGGTCCATATGGATGCGCATGGTTCCGGCGATCGTGCGCACCGCGCCCGAGCCTACGCCAAAGGCGCGCGTGGCGGCAATGGCCGCCTCAATGAGTTTCGGGTGGTTGGCAAGGCCCAGGTAGTTGTTGCTGGCCAGGTTGATGACCTCGCGGCCGTCGTAGTGGCAAACCGGCGCCTGCTGGTCGTCGAGCACGCGCAGATTGAAGTGCGTACCCTTGGCGCGAAGATCGTCGAGCACGGCGGTAAGATGAGCGAGCTGGGGGCGTGGAACAGCCTCTGTCATAGCGATGCACCTACGCTCAAAAGCATAGCGCGGCGGGAAGAGTGGGAGCACCTGTCTTCATCAGCGAAGCCCCCCGGCTGAATTACACTGCATTCACCCAGGAGGTCTGTTTATGCCTTTGCCGCAGGACGACCGCGTTGTCGCGCTGGCTAACGATTTGTTGCAGCAGTTCGATCTGATGTTTGGCATGCATCCGGGGTATCGGGCAGTACATGCCAAGGGAGCGCTGCTGACCGGGAGTTTTACGCCGTCGCCCGGCGCGGAGCGACTGACGCGCGCGCCTCACGTGACGCGAAAAAGCACGCCGGTCACGGCGCGTTTCTCAAACTCGACGGGCCTGCCGCAGATTCCGGATTCAGTGCCTGACGCCAACCCGCGGGGCCTGGCGATCCGGTTCAATCTGGCAGAGCATGTGCACACCGATATTGTGAGCCACTCGACCAATGGGTTTCCTACACGCGACGGCTACGAGTTTCTGGAGTTCCTGAAAGCGGCAGCAGCGAGCGGACCGGACATTCCTTCGCCAAAGCCCATCGAATTGTTTCTGGGTTCGCATCCTTCGGCACTCAAGTTTGTCCAGGCACCCAAGCCATTTCCAACGAGCCTGGCGCGAGAGGCCTTTTTCGCTGTCACCGCGTATGAGTTTACGAATGCAGCCGGAGAGAAGAAGTTTGGCCGGTACCGCATTCTGCCCGAGCAAGGGACGGAGTACCTTGCCGATCCGGATGCGGCGGCCATCGCGCCCAATTACCACTATGACGAACTCAGGGCACGCGTGGCCAGGGGCCCAATCCGGTTCAAGGTTGTGGTGCAGGTTGCCGCGCCGGGAGATACCACCGACGATGCCACGGTGCAATGGCCGGAGAGCCGCGAACTGGTGGAGCTGGGCACGATCGCGTTGACCGAAGCCGTGAAAGACGATGCGGCGCAGCAGAAACAGATCATCTTCGATCCCATTCCACGAGTCGACGGCATCGAACCTTCGGGCGATCCTCTGCTGGAGCTTCGCGCGGCGATTTACCTCTTAAGCGGCCGGCGGCGGCGCGCGGCAAAGCAGGAAGAGCCGGTGAAGTGAGCTTGACTCGCACAAGATGAATTGGACTCGCACGAGAATTGTCCGGAACGGCGGATTTGGATCGGCCGGCCGGACTTTCCAATCTGCGCCTTGAGCGTCAAATCTGCAGTCCAAATGCCGTGGGCGGGTTGGTTGGCCGGGATGCGCCCCGGCCAGATACAATAAGGGTTTGCACAGAGTCAATACGCGAACCGCCGGTGGGTGAAGGCGCGATCCTTCTGGAGAACTGGAGCAGGTGCAAGTGAGAGGGTTGAACTGCCGCGGATTGCGGCTTGAAGCGGTTGCAGGACTGGGTATCGCAATGGCGCTGGCCGCGCTGCCGGCGGCCGCATCGGCGCAGCAAATTGCGACACATACCTACCTGACCGTTGAAACCAGCGAGCAGGGCGGGCATACCCAGGCTACCGCCAGGGTTGCCGTGAACGGCGCGGACGGCCTGCCTGCATCCGGCGCTGTGATCATCGAAGACGGGAACCGCGAACTGGCCGAAGCAGCTTTGAACAGCGAGGGAGAGGCAACGCCGGTGCTGTCGCTGGTGGGTGGAGATCACGCCCTGCGTGCCGTGTATGCTGGCGATGCGTCGCACATGGGCTCGGCTTCCGTCACCAGCAACGTGTCAGCCCAAACCAGCTCCACTCCGAATTTTGCGCTCTCGCTGGCGCCTGTGCCGCCTTCGACTCTGCCGCTCACGCTCGTGGCCGGCCAGGCAGGCACCATTGCCGTCACCGTGGTACCGGAAGACAATGCTGCTCTCACGGCGCCAATGTTCGTCACACTTTCGTGCTCGGGCCTTCCCAGCGAAGCTTCGTGCGCCTTTACTCCGGCGACGTTGGAGATTCTGCCCACCACGCCCGCGAGTTGTCCCTCCGGTTCGCCGGCATCGGCGTGCCCGCCGGTCAGTTCCATGCTGCTTCAAACCTCGGAGGTGGGGACGACCCAAGTAGTGCGGCCCAGACTTCCGGGAAGCGAAGGCAGCCGCGTCGCCTTGGCCATTCTTTTGCCGGGCATGCTTGGGCTCGGTGGACTCGCCTGGGGCGCGCGCCGGCGGCGCTGGTTGCAGCGCCTGGCGCTGGTGGCATTCGTCGGCCTGGTGGCCGCGCTGGGTACCACCGCGTGTAAGCCGCTTTACAACTACTACCAACACGGTCCCCCTCATCCTCCCGCGACACCGTCAGGCACGTATACCGTCACCGTCACAGGGCAATCCTCCAACGGCGTCACGGCCATCACCAATAACACCACGATGGTGCTCACGGTAACAGGCGGTTCTTAATTACACTGCCTGCATGACGCGGCGCAATCCCCTTCCCGCGGAGATCTATGCGCTGGTTGAGCAGACGCCGGCCACCGTCTTGCTGGAAGGCGGAAGACCAGGACAAGGCAAAACGAGTGAGCAGCCGTGGACGCAATTGTTCACGGCTCCTTTGCGCGTGTGCGTAGCGTATTCGGCGGCAGAGATTCCTGCGTTCTTCACCGAAATCGAGAGCGCGGTGGTCGCAGGCCATTGTGCGGCGGGATTTTTCAGCTACGAGTGCGCAAGCTGCTTTGAGCCGAAGGCAGGAACGCGCGAAGCCAACGCTGGTGAGCCGCTGGCCTGGTTTGGGATCTACGCGCGGAGCTACGCATTCGATCACCAATTGGGCAGTTTCGTTGACGGTGAGCCGCCTGAGCTCGAGCGATTCCGCGGCCAGTTGCCGATTGCGGAAACGGCAGATCGAGCGCCGGAGCTGGAGATCGCCGCGGAGTTTGGGCTTACCGAAGTCGAGTACGCCCGGCGCATCGCCGCGATTCACGATTGGATTCGCGCCGGGGACGTGTATCAACTCAACTTTACCGCGCCGCTGCGATTTGAAGCGCCAGGCAGCGCGGCGGCACTTTACTCGCGGCTGCGCGCGAAGCAGCCGGTCGACTATGGAGCGTTCCTGCACTGGCAGCCGGGCCGCCGCATCCTCTCGTTTTCGCCGGAGCTGTTTTTTCGCATCGACGAAGACGGCGGGACGAGACGCATTCTCACGCGCCCCATGAAAGGCACCGCGCCTCGTGGGCGCACCACGCGCGAAGACCGCGCCATCGCCGAGTGGCTCCATGGCGACGCGAAGAACCGCAGCGAAAACGTGATGATCGTCGACCTTGTGCGCAACGACCTGGGCCGGGTAGCGCAAACGGGGAGCGTCAGCGTCGAAGAGCTCTTCGCCGTCGAGCGCTACCCCACGCTCTGGCAGATGACTTCGACCGTCAGCGCGGAGCTGCGGCCCGAGGCTGGCTCTCACCAGATCTTTCGCGCGCTGTTTCCCTGCGGGTCAATCACCGGCGCGCCCAAAGTGCGAGCCATGCAGCTCATTGCCGAGCTCGAAACCGCACCGCGCGGCGTATACACAGGCGCCATCGGTTTCTTCTCGCCGCGGCAAACAGTCTTCAACGTGGCCATTCGCACTCTGGAACTCGACGGCGCGCGCGGAACCATGGGCGTCGGCAGCGGCGTGGTCATCGACTCCGACCCGGCGCAAGAATTTCGCGAGTGCCTGCTTAAGGCCGAGTTCCTCACGCGGAGTTCAGCGGACCTGCCGGAGCAGTCCTCGCTGATTGAGACGATGCGGTGGGATGGCGGCTATCCACTGATTGAGCTGCACCTCGACCGACTTGAAGATTCGGCAGAATATTTTGATTTTCCGTGCGAGCGCGCCGTGGTGAAGGCTGCGCTTGCGGCGCACGCGCAGGCATTTGCGGATGGAACGCCTCGGAAAGTGCGCTTGGTTCTCGCGGGCGACGGCCGATTGCAAATTACGCACGAAGCTTTGCCACCGCGCGCAGGCGAGCAACGCTTTGGCCGCGTGCGCATAGCGGAGCAACGCACCGATCCCGCAGACCGGATGCTCTACCACAAGACGACGCATCGCCCGCTCTACGCCCGCGCATTTGAACAGGCCACGCGCGATGGATTCGACGACGTGCTGTTTTTCAATCTGCGCGGCGAGGTCACCGAAGGCGCCATCAGCAATGTTTTTGTTGAGAAAAACGGCCGCTGGTTCACGCCGCCCGTTGAATGTGGCTTGCTGCCCGGCGTCTACCGCCGCCACCTGCTCGAGACACGGCCCGAAATCGACGAGCGCGTCTTGTCTCTGGAAGATCTGCGCCTCGCCGACGCGATTTATCTGGCGAATGCGGTTCGCGGATTGCGCCGAGTGGAGATTGATTGGGAATAACAGCGCAGAACTGTAGACGCGCTCAAACAGAATTATTTTCCAAGCCCGAGAGTCTGGAACTCATTTCCTCTTTCTTTCTTCCGGAAGAGCTTTAATCGAGGAGCGGGGCAGAACGAATAAACATTCCAAAAGTAAAGCATCAGGAAAGAGAACCAAAGAATCGGCCAAGCTAGGATTTTTGCGAGGAGCGGTAGGCTTGTGCAAATACACGTGATCGTCGCGGCGACAACTGTTGTCACAATCATCGCAACGCGATTGGGAGTAGACACGGCCAGGAGTCGCTGACAGTTTGGGCACGCAAACTCTTTGGCAATCAGAATCTTTCGGTGTCCAATAGGCCCTCGGCAGGCCGGACAAACTCCTCTTGGTACTACGCTCTTTTGTGGCTCCGAGTTGGGCAGCTTACTATCCATAACCGTCGAGCCTTGGTCCCTGCTCTTCTCACTCCGGCCGCATCACAACCTTGATCGCCTCGCCGGATTGCAGAAGCTCCATCGCCCTCTTGAACTCGCTCAGCTTGAGACGATGCGTGATGACGGGCTCAAGGTTCAGTTTGCCCGTGGCAAGCAGGGCCTCCATCTGGAACCACGTCTCGAACATCTTGCGCCCATTGATGCCCTGCACCGTGGCGCCTTTGAAGATGATGTCGCGGGCGAAATCGAGCTCGAAGGGACGCGAGGGAATGCCGAGCAGCGAAGCGCGGCCGCCGGTACGCAGCAGCGCGAAACCCATCCGCATGGCCTCGGGATGGCCCGACATTTCAAGCAGTACATCCACGCCCGTGCCGCCTGTGGCTTCGAGAATCAGCTTCTCCACATCATCGGTCGCGGGATCGAGCGCAAGGTCCGCGCCCATCTCCAGCGCCACGCGCCTGCGATGCGCATTCACCTCGGTGGCGAAGACGCGCGCTGCTCCGCACGCTTTGGCCACGGCGATCGAGAACAAGCCAATTGCGCCGCAGCCTGTGACGGCGACGGTCTTCGCGGCAATCGGCCCCGCAAGCACCGTGTGCACTGCGTTGCCCAGCGGGTCGAGCAGCGAAGCATAGTCGTGCGGGATCGACGGCGAGAGCTTCCAGATATTCGATTCGGGAATGACAGCATAGCCGGCGAAAGCCCCGTCGGCGTCCACGCCCAGAATGCGGACGTGCTGGCACACATGCGCCAGGCCGGTACGGCATTGCAGGCACTTGCCGCAGGCCACATGCATCTCAGCGCTCACCAGGTCGCCTTCGTGCACGGTGGTCACGCCGCGGCCCACGCCGGCTACAGCGCCGCAGAACTCGTGCCCCGGAATCAGCGGCGGATGAATGCGCCCCTTGGCCCACGGATCCCAGTTGTAGATGTGCAGGTCGGTTCCGCAGACACTTGCGGTCTGGACGCGCACCAGCACTTCGCCGGGACCGGGGGTGGGAACCGGCACTTCGCGCAGCTCGATGCCGGGCGCGGCCTTGGCCTTCACAACGGCCTGCATGGTGGTGGGCATAACGACAAAGCCTCCCTGAAACCGCAGACTAACAAGTCTATCAACCACCGCCGGGTGGTAGAACGTTGAAGGGAGTTGAAAAGATGGCGAAGAAGAGGGTTGCGGCGCGATGGAACATTGATTTTCTGATGGCATTTTTGTTGGCGGCCGCTTTTGCCGCAGCGCCGGTGGCGCGCGCCCACGCGGAGGATCAGGCGTGGTTGCGCTATGCGGGCGGCCATGGGCCTTCCGCCGTTCCCGCTTCGGTTCGCGCGCTAGGAAGCAGCGTGATGGAGCAGTCGGCCGTGCAGGAGCTTCAACGCGGCATCGCCGGAATGACGGGCGCGAAGGCGGCGAACTCCGGCGAGACCGTTGTCGGCACGCTCGATGAAGTTCGCGCCGCCTTTCCGGGCCTGGCGGTTCCAACTCAGATTCGAGCGCATGGATTCTGGCTGAAGCGGACCATGTGGCACGGGCAGCCGCTCGTGATCGTAGCGGGATCGAACGAGCACGGTGCGCTGTTTGGTGCGTTCGATCTATTGCGGCGCGTTGCAACCGATGCGGACCTTTCTCATCTCGACGTGATCGAATCCCCCGCCATGGCCATCCGCTGGGTCGACGAGTGGGACAACGCCAGCGGCACGGTCGAGCGCGGCTACGGCGGCCGGTCGATCTTCTTCGAGGGCGGCAAAGTTCGCGACGATTTGAGCGATGCGGCTGCCTACGCGCGGCTGCTCGCGTCGGTCGGCATCAACGGCTGCAACGTAAATAACGTCAACGACGCCGCGCCGTTCCTTGCGCCCGACATGATCAAGGGCCTCGCTCGCATCGCCGACGCCATGCGCCCATGGGGTGTGCGCCTCGCCATCAGCGTCGACATCGCCAGCCCGCAGAAAGTCGGCGGCCTCAAGACCTTCGATCCGCTCGACCCGGATGTGAAAGCCTGGTGGACCGCGAAATTCAACGAAATTTACCAGCAGATTCCCGATCTAGCCGGCGTCACGGTGAAGGCTGATTCGGAGGGCCAGCCCGGCCCTGCGAGCTACGGCCGCAGCCCGGCTGACGCTGCCAACGTGCTCGCCAATGCTCTTGCGCCGCACGGAGGCGTGGTGCTCTATCGCGCCTTCGTCTACAACAACCACCTCGACTACAACGACCCCAAAGCTGACCGCGCGCGCGCCGCTTACGACATCTTTCATCCCCTCGACGGACAGTTCGCGCCCAACGTCATCGTGCAGATCAAGTACGGCCCCATCGATTTCCAGGCCGAGGAGCCGGTTTCGCCGCTCTTTGCAGGCCTTCACAAGACAAGCGAGGCTATGGAGTTGCAGATCACGCAGGAGTATCTCGGCCAGCAACGGCATCTCGTGTATCTCGCCCCGCTATGGAAGGAGAAACTCGACTTCGATCTGCGCGCGGAAAATCAGTCGACTCCGATAAAAGAAATCATTGAAGGGAAAACCTTCGACCGCCCGCTCGGCGGAATGATCGGCGTCTCCTGCGTAGGGCGCGACGGCTGGCTGGGTGCGCCGCTGGCGATGGCCAACCTCTACGCTTTTGGCCGCCTCGCGTGGAATCCCAATTTGAGCGCGGACGAGATCGCCGCGGAGTGGACAAAGCAAACCATCGGCACCCAACCCGAAGTGGTTGCGACCGTGGACAAGATGCTCATGCAGTCGTGGCCTACATACGTGCACTACACGGGCTTCCTCGGTACCCAAACGCTCACTGACATTACGGGAAGCCACTACGGACCAAACATCGAGGCGAGCGAGCGCAACGGCTGGGGCCAGTGGCACCGCGACGATGCCAAAGGCATCGGCATGGACCGGAGCGTTGCAACGGGGACAGGCTTCGCCGGCCAATACCCGCCTGCATTGGCCAGGATTTACGAGTCGGCCGCCACCACTCCCGACAGCCTGCTGCTGTTTTTCCATCACGTCCCGTGGACCTACAAATTGCACATGGGCAAAACCGTCATTCAGTACGTTTACGACAGCCACTACGAAGGCGCGGAAGAAGCGGCGCGGCTCGGTGATGAGTGGGCGACGCTGAAAGGCAAGATCGACCCGCAACTCTACGAAGACGAGCGCGCGCGGCTGGAGTACCAGGCAGGCCACGCCATCGTCTGGCGCGATGCCATCGTGCAGTACTTCTTCAAGGAGAACGGCATTCCCGACGCGCTGGGCCGCGCCGGGCACTATCCGGGCCGCCTCGAAGCCGAAGACGCGCGCCTCACGGGATACAAAGTCATCGATGTCACACCTTGGGAGGACGCTTCCGGCGGAAAGGCTGTGGCGTGCGATCCAAACTCAGCGCAAAACACCTGCACCGCCGAATGGACCTATGCGGGCAAAGCCGGTCGCTTCGACATCGCCGTCCAATACTTCGATCTGCAGGGAGGCGTAGCGCACTTCACGCTCGGGATCAATGGAACAGAGATTGTCTCTTGGGCCGCAAAGGACACGCTGCCTTCGCGCCGGCCGAACGGCGATAACTCAACGCGGTTCACGCTGCGCGGCCCCGATGGACGAGGCATCGAGTTGAAGCCTGGCGACGTGCTGCGCGTGGAAGGCACCCCCGATGCGAGCGACCCGGCGGCGCTCGATTACATTGAGATCGATCCGGCTGAGTAATCTGTGCCGGACTCTCGCTCGAAAGCGCAGTCGCGGTGCACTGCGGCTCGATCGGAACGGGCAACCTCGCCTTCAGACTGAGCCATTGGCTGCAACGGGGTGCGTTGCACGCAACTGCTCGATCTCGCCGATCAGCTCCAAAACCTGTTTCCGCTTGCGCTCGCTGAGGTCGAGGAAGCGAATTCCCACCGTGTTACGATCGTGGATGGCCTGAATCACGCCGCCCAAACGGAAAGGCAATCCCCCCAGGCGGAACTCTATCTCCACTCGCGTGTAAATGCCCACCGGGAAGCGTTCGTCGGTGCGAATGCGGCAGCCGGCAAGGCTTAAATCCAGAATGCGGCCCTTGAGCGTGGATCCAACATTGACCAGGAGGATCGTCGCAGTCGTGTCCACCACATGCCGGCTCTGCTGGCGGCGTTCGCGGCCTATGGGAGAGTGCTTGGTCTGCGGGAGGGCTTCAGTCAGATCATGGGATCCGAGCGGCGGCGCGGCTTCGGGTAGTTCCATGAGCGAACCCGCAATCGATTCACGATTCCGGTCGCCAGTCCGTGCCATTATTTCCCGGCGGGGCGGTTGCGGAGCCTCCTGTTCAGCGACCATCAGTTTCACGGCCTCAGCCCGGGCATCCACGGTTTCCTCCATCCCGCAAATCACGTTGGCCAATTCCACCATGCGCAGCGGGATCATGTTCACGAATCGGATGCCGAGAAGGTTGCGGGCGTCGGTCCATTGCAGGACGCCACGAAACCGGAACGAGATTCCGTTGATCTTGAAGAAGACTTCGACAGGCAGGCGGGCACGCGCACTCACCGGCTCATCGGTGCGGAGACGGCAACCTTCCTGGCTCAAATCGACAAGCCGAGCCGGCCGCGGCGCGCCATAGCCAACGAAAAGCACAACGGAATCTTCATCGACGGAGTAGCGAGGATCGGAACGGCGTTCCGGCTGCCGGGCCGCAAACCCGTCCCTGTCTTCCCATGCGCCCATGGCCTGCTCCGCTCAAGCGTTCAGCGGAGATCAGTGCCCGTCGGTCAACTCCCTTGCCTGGTCCGATGGTGGGTCCCATGGCTGGGCGGGCGCGGCCTCCGCGGCCTCGCGGCCCATCAGGCGATCGTAGCGATACACATCGCTGGTGGTGCCCAGCGACTCGTTGTACAGGCTGATGGCGCCGATGAGCTGCGTCAGCTCCTCGCTGAACGCGTGTATCGCCTGCAATTGACTGGCCGTCGCGGGAAGCTCGTATTGGGAAGTCTTCATGAACTTCTGATAGCCACGGTCGAGAAGCCGCGCCACTTCACCCTTCACCAACACTCCGGGCCGGACGGCGTATGCTGCCGGAGCGTCTTCCGGATCCTCGGCGCGGCGCGGCGGCACCAAAACCGCTCCCACTCCGCGTTTGCTCACCAGCGTACCCCCGGCAGCGCCCGCAAGCGGAGTCACTTCGAAGGAGTGTGCGCGCAGCAGTTCCAGCGTCTGGTCGAAGTTGGGATGCGGGGATTTTTTCTTCATAAGTTCAGCCTGTTTGGGAAGAATCGTGGTCGAAGCCGGCGAATCCTTGTGACTCCAATCTCGCACACCTGTGTTCCGCGCTGCAATTCCTCATGTTTCGATACAGGGAGCAATCCGGACGCCGCACCGGCTCGACGCGAACGGAGTCGGCTCTGCCGGCTCCCAAGCGAACGACAAACGAACGGGGTCCGTGATCGCCGGATCGGTTCCGCTCGCCCCTATCCTATGGAAAATCAAAAACTTCTTTACACCACCCGGTGGTGAGCTTCATAATCGCTTTGCCCTGGAGAGCTTGCGCTTCCCGTTCCCCTTCCCCCATCGCAACGAAACTCCGAGCCAATCAAGGAGGATTCTCTAAACATGAAAATCATGCGTCCCGCTCTGTTTGCGCTGTCCCTCGCGGCCGGTGGAAGTCTGTTCGCCGCGGCACAAGAAACGCATCATCCGCCCAAAGTCCTCGAAATCGAGCGTGAGTTCGTCAAGCCAGGAAAATCCGGCTCGCTCCACGACAAGTCCGAGAGCAAGTTCGTGGCTGCCATGGCCGCCGCCAAGTGGCCCACCCATTACATCGCGCTGAATTCGATGTCGGGCAAATCGCGTGCGCTCTACCTCATCGGCTATGAATCCTTCGCGGCGTTGGAGAACGACAACAATGCCACCATGAAGAACGCGGTGCTCTCCGCGGAAATGGATAAGGACTCCCAGGCCGATGGCGAGTTGCTCGACGGGACCGACCAGTTTATTCTCACGCTCGACGACGGCTTGAGCTACCGTCCCGATGTGGACATTGCGCAGGCACGCGACTTCGAGATTACGACGTTCCACGTCAAGCCGGGCCACGGCAAGGAGTGGCACGAGCTTGTCAGTATGGTCATCGATGCGCAAAAGAGGGCGGGAACCAGCGCGCACTGGGCCACCTATGATCTCGCGTACGGCGGCGACAACGAGTATGTTGCCTTCAGCGCCGACAAGTCGCTGGCCGAAATCGACACCGGCTTTGCTGAGGACAAGCAGTTCCGCGATGCCCTTGGCGAAGACGGGCTGAAGAGGCTCCGTGAACTGGAAGCGGACTGCATTCAGGAATCTGATTCGGAGTTGTTCGCCATCAACCCTGTTCAGAGCTATCCGATGGATGAGTGGGTTAAGGAAGCTCCGGATTTCTGGAAGCCGAAGCATGCCGCGCCTGCCGCCAAGCCCGCTGCAAAGCCTGCGGCAACACCCGCGCAATAGCGCTCCTGCGCGGCCCAACCAAACGTCTCGCGCCGGCGCCTTTGCACGATGCGAAGCTGCCGGCAGCGAGACGCCATTTGGCGCCGGACCGATACACTGAAAGGGAACGGAGAATCCGCGCCATGGTGAAGAACGGCATTCAACAAATCACTGTGCAGGAACTCAAGCAGCGCCTCGACGCCGGCGAAGATCTGATGATCCTCGATGTCCGCGAGCCCTACGAGTACCAGATCGCCAACATCGGCGGCACGCTCATCCCGCAAAACGAAGTGCCGCAGCGGCTGGCCGAGATCGACCGCAACCGCGAGATCGTTGTGCAGTGCCGGTCCGGCGCCCGCAGCCAGCGCGTCGCCGAATTCCTCACCGCGCAGGGCTACCCCAACGTGAAAAACCTCGCCGGCGGAATCCTGGCGTGGGCCGATCAGATCGACCCCAAGATGACCAGGTACTGAATACGCGCCAAGTTGCGTCCGATTTGCCGGCGCAGCAACCTGAAAAACGTGACCCTCGACTCTCCAGTCCTTACCGGCAGCTACATTCGTCTCGAGCCGCTCTCGTCCGGCCACGTCGACGGCCTTGTGGCTGCGTCGTCCGGCGATGCTTCGCTCCATCAATGGAGCGCGGTCCCAATCGGCCGCGATGCCGTTCTTCGCTACATTGAGACCGCGCTTGCGTGGCGCGAGGCCGGGACAGCTGTACCCTATGCAACGATCCGCCTCACCGACGGCGTCGTCATCGGCTCCACGCGCTTCTTCGATATCGGGTGTTTCGCCTGGCCGGCAGGCCATCCCCGCCACGGCCGTGAGCTTCCTGACGTCTGCGAGATCGGCTACACATGGCTCTCGCACGCGGCCATTCGCACCGCAGCGAACACCGAGGCAAAGCTGCTGATGCTCACGCATGCCTTTGAGGTGTGGCAGATGCTCCGCGTCTGCCTGCACACCGACGCACGAAACAAGCGCTCGCAGGCCGCCATTGAGCGCATCGGCGCTAAATTCGAGGGGGTTCTGCGCGCACACAGGATGGGCGCGGACTTCACGGCGCGCGACTCATACCGCTACTCGATTCTTGCGGCGGAATGGCCCGAAGCGAAGCGCCGCCTCGCGGAACGCCTGAGGCCGGCGTAATGCGTCGCAGTTGTTCCTGGACCACTGACAGGCTTGCCGGTGCTTATCGCGCTGGCTTGGTTCCAAACACTCGTTTGAACCACCCCGGCTTTCTTTCGCAGCGCGGCGGTTTCGGGTGCTTGGCGTTCAAATGGTACGCTCGGCACGGCACGCAGTCGCCGTGCCGCGGACAATCCCGCTTGGGGCACGTGCACACGGCCGGCCGCTCGCCAACGATGGCAAAAACCTTCGCTCCGGCTTTCATGACGCTTCGAGAGCGGGTTTCCCGTTCTCGTCCATTTTGCCGAAGATCATCTTCCCGCTGGCGGTCTGCAGCACGCTGGTGACCGAGATGGCGACGGAACGCCCGATAAGTTTCCGCGCGTGATCCACCACCACCATCGTGCCATCATCCAGATAGCCCACGCCCTGGTTGTACTCCTTGCCTTCTTTCAGGATCAACACGCTCATGCGTTCGCCCGGCAGAACCACGGGCTTGAGGGCGTTGGCCAGGTCGTTGATGTTCAGCACGTCCACATGGTGCAGGTGAGCCACCTTGTTCAGGTTGAAGTCGTTGGTCACCACCTTGGCCTCCCACTTCTTGGCCAGTTCCAGCAGCTTCAGGTCCACTTCGCGGATCGAAGGGAAATCGTCGGGCACAATCTGCACCTGGATCTTGTCGTTGGACTGCATGCGCTGCAGCATATCCAGGCCTCGGCGTCCGCGCTGGCGCTTCGAGCCGTCGGTGGAGTCGGCAACGATCTGCAGCTCGCGCAGCACGAACTCCGGCACAACCAGCATGCCGTCAATAAAGCCGGCCTCGGCGATGTCGGCGATGCGGCCATCGATAATGACGCTCGTGTCCAGCACCTTGGCGCTGCGGCGTGTAGGCTTATCGCCCGAGAATACGGTGCCCAGCGCGGCTGGATTCAGCAGGTCGCCCTTGCTGGCGCCCACCAGCAGGCCCACGTAAGTCATCAACAGAAGCACGAAGATCTGCAACGCTGCGGAGTTCGCGCCGGAGATTGGCGCCGAACGCAGCACAAGGCAAAACAGCGCTGCGCCAATGATGCCGAGAATGCTGCCTACAACGGCGCCGATCAGCCGGCGCAATGTGAGAGCCCTGACGCGCAATTCAAAAACGATGACCGCGCCGGCCGCGACCGCTCCCGCGATTGCGCCTTCCCAACCCGTCTGCAGCCCAAAGGGCCGGAGGAAGTAACAAACCGTGGCAAGCAGAATGACAAAAAGAAGACGTAAAAGAACCAGGTCCATACGAACCAACTTTCACCGGCAGCAGCACTTCACCGCCGGCCGATGGCCCCAATCTAAAGCCATCGATGGCGAGTATGCCCATAGCGATGCACCATCGTCAAGAGGGAAGCCGGTAAGGCAGGGAACAGCGGCCAGCGAATTGGGAGTAGGGCTGGCTGGCGTATCTAGCCGTCTCTCTACTCTCTACTCCCTAACTGCTCAAACTCGATTTGGTCCGCTCTCTGTCGCAAGCCGGATTGGAAATGTGCGTATTCAAACAATCCGCCGGCGATTGCGCCCGCCGCGCTCAAGCCAGTGTTGATGGGTGCGGAATGCGGCGGCTACTTCATGAATTTCACCAGCGCAAGGCCGCCAATGCCGTCCTGGAGGAAGTGGGCTAGCATGCCAGGCCGGAGACTCTTGCGCCACCATGCGAGCCACCCGAACATGCAGCCGTAAAAGGCGATGACAATGATCTGGGTTGTCCCCTGGTATGCGTGCGCTGCCCCGAACGCGATCCCCTGCAAAACGATGCCCGCGGCGGCATTGCGAGTCCAGCCGGCGAACTGGCGCTGGAGATATCCGCGGAAGATCGTCTCCTCGCAGATTGCGGCGGTGAGCGCCACCAGCAGGAAAACGGAGTCTTCCAAAATGGTATGGGGAAGCAGGTTTTTGAGGGCTTCGGTGTCGCCGGCCTTCATCAAGTGCCCAAGGACGAATCCAACGGCGGCGAGCAGGATGTTGGCGACGAGAAGATACGCGGCTGCGATTCCCAGATCGAGGGCAACGGAGCGCAAGGTCGGCGAGAAGCGGCCGGCGAGCGCCTTGAGCGAGGGCCCGTGCCATCGCGGGCCGATGGCGATGAAGCCGAAGATGAGCCACTCGGCGGCCATGACCACGGCGTAGCCCACCTGCTGATGGTGGATGTGACCGGCGGCATTGCGGCCGCCGAGGAAGGAGACTGCGACCATCGCCGCAAGAAGCAGAAGAACGACTGAGGTATGCCATGCCGGAGCCATCGCAACCGATCCAAGCCCGGCCTCTGAGGGCGGCGTTTTGGCGGCAGGGTCTTCCATGTCGCATCCTTTCGGCTAATGGAATCACTATGCCGTTCTCACGAAGCAGCAGCCAAAGCCTCGTCCTGAGGGATGCGCTGCGCGCCCTTGCGCGGGCCGCGCTTGCGCGCGCTCATCACTTTCACGCGCTCCAGCAGTTCGAGCGAAGAGCAACCCTTCCGCGCCATCACCGCATCGGCCACATGGATCTCTCCAGCCGCCTGCCCATCGGCGAGCAGCAGCATGGGTACATGGGATCGCATGCACTTGAGGCGCTCGGCAAGCTGAACTCCACTCATCTGGGGCATGTTGGTGTCGGCCAGGACAAGGTCGATTTGCGGCGCCGTAGCAAAAACGGCGATCGCCTCCTGGCCATTTGAAGCCGCCAGCACGCGATAGCCATTCGTTGCCAGCGTGAACTTGAGCACGGAGAGCTCTTGTTCGTTGTCGTCTACACAGAGAATCACTTTCTTTGGACGCATGGTCTGGGCGTTGCTCCTGGGTGCAATTTCAAGGACATGATTCAAGGCAACAGCTCACCGCCGGCCTGGCGGTTCAAGTCTTCAAATGTTCGGCCCGGTACGCGGGAGCAACACGTGCTCACGTTCGTTGGATCGTTGGTTCCAGTTTACTGGCGCAGAGGCCCGCGACCAAGAAGGGCGCGACCGCTCACACAACCGGCAACCGGCACAAGACCCTCCGCGGCTACCGCGGTTCCACAATTGCTATACCCGGACCCGCAACCGCCAAGTGGCTTTTTCATCTCCGGGGTCCCCACAGACAGGTCTTCGTCTGTGGGGTGGATGTAAAAGACTCCTTGTAAGACGCCGGAAAGGGCACGTTCATTGTAGGACCGCATTTCGTCTTGCTTCGCGGTCAAATGCTCAGCGTTTTGGCGCGCCCGAAAATTCCAGTCGAAACGCGCCAGAGGAATTGTCTGCTACGAATCGAAACAGTACGAGCAGCGGCGAGTGATGAAAAGAGGGAATAAGAAACGAAGATGCCGCTGAAAATCCGACTGAAACAAGTGGAAAACGGCTACTACCAACACACACCGTCACTTGCGAAGATGAATTTCTGTTGAAAGCATGTGCATCACGGCAGGAAAAGCTGTCCTTTTGCAACAAGAACTGTGCTGCCCGCGACGCGCACATCGCGGACCCTCGCCGATTCTCTTTTGGCGGAGAGGAAAAGATCGCTCGGCCGGCCCATCTCCACACCCTGCCGCAGGTGCACACGCGTGCCCGACGGAACCGCGCCGCGAGCCACGAGGGTTGCGATGGCGCACCCGGCTGCCGAACCCGTTGCCGGATCTTCACCGCCGTAGAACTGCATGCGCGCCCTGTACTTCGTGCCGTCCTGGTCTTGATCGAGTGCAGGGGCGAGGACATAGAACCACCGCGCCCCACGGTCGCGCAGCCACGCGGTAGCCTCCTCCTGATTCACCTTGAGGCGCGACAGCGCAGCCTCGGAGCGCAGGGCCACAATCGCGAAGGCCGTTCCCGTCGAAACCACCTGTGGCGGCAGTGCGGGATCGAGGTCGTCTGGCAACAAACCCGCCAGGCGAGCGACAACTGTTGGATCCAGCTCCGCACCAAACTCCGGATCGCGCTGCGTCATCTCTCCGAAGAGCCCCGCAGATCCAGCACGGCTTTCCTCAAAGCGCACCGGCACCGGCCCAACTTCGAGTGCCAGCGTCACCGTGTCGCCCTCGACGGTATCAGGCGCCTGAGCTTTCAGCACTGCCGCCGTGCCCAGCGTCGGATGGCCTGCAAAAGGCAGTTCTTCGCTCGTCGTGAAGATGCGCACGCGTACGCCCTCAACCCGCTCGATCTCCGCTGGCCTGCGCTCGACAAACGTTGTCTCCGACAGATTGAATTCGCGCGCAATCGCCTGCATCCGCTCCGTGGCCAAACCGCACGTGTTCATCACCACGGCCAGCGGATTTCCGGCCAGCGGCTCGACGGCGAAAACGTCCACGACAAAATAATTCAAATCCGGCACGGCCTGAAACGCCTCCGCTATAAATTCAGTCTACGAGCGAATTGGGTACCGCGCAGTTGTGGAAACACGCGCTCCTGTGGAACCGCTTGTTGGGCATTGACGATGAAGGAATTGTCTCGCGCCGCTTCCAATTGGGCTGCGAACTGTACAGAGCCGGCAGCTGACCACTGACCACTGAATACTGAAAACTGTCGTTACAGCTGGATCAGCGGGCGCTGCCCCCGAACTCGGGAGCGATCGAGGAACAGCCTCAAGCGGAGAGCCTCGGCGCGTTCGACGGCCACAAGGCGCATCTGACGGCGAACATGGTCGATGTCCTCCAGCCGGTCCAATTGCGCTTCGTCGTGATCGGCGTCGCGCTCCAGTCGCGCGATGCGCTCCTCAATCGTTTGCCGGAACCTCGGACTGATTTCGAAGCCTTCCTGGGCAGCGCATTGGATCGTCATGAGAGCACCTCGGAGCGGGAATCGCTTGAGGCCGAAGTTTTTTTCGCCGGCGGCCTCAAGTTTCTTCTATTGCTGCCGATACTACCGAAGCACCCTTCTCTGCGCCAGATTACGGCGTCGCGCAACTTAGGTAACGTACTGTCCGAAAACAGCACAGTGTTCGGGATCAGTTGTCAGTGATCAGCTCTTTTCGTGCTGTGGCCCGTTCGGTCGTGAACTGCGGGCTCCGATTCGAGGCTGGCCATTGCTGACCGGCTACTGACCACTGACCACTGATCACTGTCTTTACCGGTCCGCCGCAACGCCCAACTGGATTTGCGTTCCGCTCTCGAATTGAATGTTCTTGAGTGAGCCCAGCAACACGCCCGAAGAGGTGCTGTTGCCGGCGAGCATCACGCCGGGAATGTTCGTCGGATGCGGTCGAGCGCGTGCTGCCGCAACCCCATGAGCGCTGGTGTCCGCGCTCAAGTCGCCGCGTCCTGTAGCCAATGAATCCTCAGTCGATCCAAGATTTGCTTTCGCTCTATCGCGCTCTGAAGCGGCCGCATCGGCGCTTCGGTCAAGCGTGCCACCGCCGCCCGGGAGCGTCTCAGTGGGTCTGTCCAAACCAACTCCGCCGGGGCCATAGCCCGCAAACTGGCCGCCACCCATCCTTCCACTGCTACCCGAGGGCATGTCCGACATCCGATCGTCGTTCATCGAATTCGCCGCCATGCCGCTCGGGCTCACACCACGGATCAACGCGTAAACCGCAATGCTTTGCCCGTTCTTCAGCTCCGCGCGGTCGAATGCAATCGCTATTTTTGCCGGCCCGTGTTGCTGATCGTATGCCTGCACCTCGGTTATGTGGCCCACCAGCCGCGAACCTCTGGGAATCATCGTTCCGTCGGAGGTCTGCACCTTTTCCGTGGTCTTGAGCACAACGCGATCGCCCACTTTGGCGATCCTTGAATCCAGCCTGCCTTCGAGCTCGCCCGTCACCGCGGACATCTCCCACGCGTGCGAAGCCGCCAGGTCGCCGAACCCTCCAGCGGCCGGCGCGTAGGTCACCTTTGCGGAGTCACTCCCCGAAGGGCTCGCGTTCGCGTCTGCAGCGGAGTCCTGCGCCAGGAGGGGAATGCCGGTGAGCAAGGCGATGGTCACCACGACAGCGATGGCGAATTTCATTTCGAAATCCATTCAAAGACCCCCATGGTCGCAAGCCGGAGAATCAAAAGCGCCAAGCGGATTCTTAGTTCTCGGGCGACGGGGCGTAGTAGCCCTTGCGCACCTGCACTTTGAGGTTTTCGCCGTTATCGCCGTGACACTCCAACCCGATGTGCCGGAATGTCCCGTCCTCTTTTGTATTGCTGGGGGTGTAACTGGCCACGTACTGCGTGCGCAGCTCGGCTTCGATCTGTTGAAACGCAGCCTGCAGCTTGGCGCCGTTGTTGCCCACGTCGATCAGCCGGCCGCCGGACTCGTCCGAGATCTGCTTTGCCGGGGAGTAGCCGTAATAGCCTTCTCCCTGGCTCCAGTACATCTCCCGGTCGGCAATCAGGATCACGTAAATGATGATGTTGTTTCTCTCCGCCGCGGCGATGGCGTCGCGGATCTTATGATCGCTGCCTTCATCCTCGCCGTCCGTCAGGATGATGAGTGCTTTACGGCCGGCCTCCTGGTTGAGTTTCTTGGTGGCAGCCTCGAATATCGCGTCATAAAGCACCGTGCCCTTGGGATTGCTGATGGGGACCGGTCCGCCGCCGAGGCCGGGAGGGCCTAGAGATCCGCCGCCGATGTTGATTTGCGCTTTGTCCATGGCGCGAGCCAGCAGGTGCGGGCTGTTCGTGAAGTCCTGCAGAAGGTCGACATTCACGTCGAATTCAGCCAGAAAGGCTTCATCCTGCTTCCGCAAAACCTGCTCCAGAAACTGGCTGCCTGCCTGCTGCTCCAGCGGCAGCACTCGTTGCTGGCTGCCCGAGGTGTCGAGCAGAATTCCAAGAGTGAGCGGCTGGTCGGTCTCCGCCACAAAGCTCTTGAATGTCTGCGGCGCCTTGTCCTCGGCCACAGCGCACTGATTGCGCGTGAGATGCGGAATCAGGGTTCCGCTCTTGTCCTTGACCGTGAAGAACAGGTCGACCAGGTTCACTTTCACTTTGAGGGTCTCCATCGGCGTCTCTTCCGGTGGAGGAGCCGGCGCAGTGCTCACCGGAGGCGCGTCGGGCGAAGGCGCAAGCTGAGCCCATCCAGGCGCCGCCAACACCGGCAAGCCAACCAAAAACACGGCAATTCCGATCCCTCGGACACACCCTACGCGCATGATGCTCCGTTAGACGAAAACTCGACTCCTAAGAAAGCATAACCCGCCCGTTCGTGCGCATGCTTGCGGGCATGTTCGCGTCGATTGAGGCAACCTGCGCGCCTCTGCCGCGTCTGATAGTCTGTGAGTTGCGGCCTTTCTGGCGCGTGTCGCCAGTTTCAGCCGCTCGTTCAGCGGTACGCTCTGCGCTCCGTTCAGCGGTCCGCATCAAGATCAAGGGCATTGGGGAGGACAACTTCGCGGTGAAGCATTGGAAAGCCATTGCGCCGGTGGGACTTCTGGGTATTGGGCTGATTTTGGCCTCAGGGATTCCGGCTCAGCAGCAGCAAACTCCCGTTCCAGATGCGCCCACGCCGCAAGCTCCGCCGCCGCTCCCAGGCGTGAACGGGGCAATCACGCCCGGAATTGGCGCCGCTGAGACCCCGTCCAATTCAAGCTCATCCCCGGCTGCAAGTCCGGCACAGTCTGCCCCCGAGCAGCCACCCACCCTCCCAAGCCAGGAGCCTGCGGTCGAGCCGAGAGAAACCCCGCAGGCCACCCCTCCTGAACAGGGCAGCGGCGCGATGGCACAGTTCGTCGTCCAGGTCAACTTCGTTCAGGTTCCCGTCACGGTGAAGGATTCCAAAGGGAATTTGGTCTCGGGGCTTACCTGGCGCGACTTCACTGTCTACGAGAACAGCACCCGCGAGCCGTTGCGCGTGTTCAGCGTGGATCCGGAGCCGCTCTCCATCGCTTTTGTCGTCGATCAGACCCTGCCCTCGAACATCATGACGCAGGTCAACAACTCCATGGGATCCATCCAGGGTGCGCTTGCGCCTTATGACGAAGCCGCAGTCTTCACCTACACCAACGGCCCCAAGGAGTGGACAGGCTTTACCGGCGCGCAGAGCGCCCGGCTTCCTGCAGTGCTTTCATTAGCGCAGGCCACCGGCAGCGACCCCATGGTGCCCGACCCAAGCTCACCGTTCTCAGCCTGTGCAATCTCCATCAACGGGAATTGCCCTGACCCCAATCTGCAGCCGGGCAAGTCGACGCAGACAATCGGGGAGCTCAATCTTCCCAAGGAGATTCATACCCTCAACGACGCAATCCTGGCTGCTGCCAAAGAGCTCTCCACGCGTCCCAAGGATCGCCGGCGCATTATCTTCGTCATCTCCGACGGCAAGGAATATGGCAGCAAGGCCTCGTGGAAAGAAGTGGTGCGCTACCTGCAAACCAATAAGATCGCCGTCTATGGCACGTTGGTCGGCGACACGGCGCACTGGGGCGGGGAGTGGGTTGACCGCATCCACATCCCCTTGACTGGCGTGTACGACAATATTCTTTACCGGTACACTGCCGAAACCGGCGGCGATTATTACGCCGAGGGCGGCGTGAACGGCATCGAGCGCAGCTACGCGAAGATCGCCTCAGAGGCCCGCGACCAGTACACGCTGGGCTACCTGAGCCACGAGTCGATCTACGACGACAAATTCCGCAACATCGATGTCCGCGTCGACCGGCCCAACGTTACCGTGATCGCCAAGCGCGGCTATTATCCCTCCGCGCAGGATTACAAGTAGGCGCACAGCCGATTTTTCAGCCCCATTTTCAGCCTTGGAAACACGAAAGCCTGTGCGTTGGCACAGGCTTTTCAATTTCGCTTAAGATTCTGGTGTCTCGCGGCACGACTGCGCACGGTGCGCTTGAGGCCGAAATCCCTGCGCTGCCCGCGAAGGCAGCGTTATTTCGGGTGTCTTACTGAAGCCCCTTTACTTCGGCTCAACCGGTGCGTTCGAAGCCGGAGGCGGGGGTGGCGTGTTCTGCTGCTGAGCCGGCGGCGCAGGCGGTGGCGGATCGGAGATGCCTTTCAGGCCCTCGCGAAAGCCCTTCAATCCCTCGCCCAATCCTTTACCCAGCTCCGGCAGCCGCTTGGCCCCGAACAGCACAAACGCAAGGATGGCCAGCACCACGATATGCCACGGCTGAAGTAGATCGCCCATCGATGTTCCTCCGCGCGCAGCGCCTTACACCGCGCGCTTCCTCAAACTCCTATTGTCGCACAAATCCGCAGCAGGATGCTCGGCGACGGGCGGTTGTGGCAGACTGGAAACAGTCGAGGAGGTTTCCCCATTGAAGACCGTCAAGCTGCTCGCCCTTGCGGGGTTACTGGCGCTCGGCAGCGCCGCAGCCAACTCTGCCGGCCGTGACGTTTTTCCCGATCCTTCGCAAGCCAGGGCCGACTTGGCCGCCGCCCTCAAGACGGCCGCGGCCACGCACCGCCGCATTCTTCTGGACTTTGGCGGCAACTGGTGCGGCGACTGCCAGGTGCTGGATCTCTTTATGCACGACGATCGCAACCGGCCTCTCATCGAGTCGAACTTCGTCGTGGTCCACATCAACATTGGCCGCTACGATGCCAACCTCGACCTCGCTGAGAAATATGGAGTCCCGCTCAAAAAAGGCGTTCCGGCGCTGGCCGTCCTGAGCGAGCACGGCGCGCTGCTTTACAGCCAGAAGAACGGCGAGTTTGAAGCCATGCGGAGCATGGAGTCCTCAGCCCTGACCGAGTTCCTGGTGCAATGGAGGCCTGCGCGTCCCGGCTGTTCGGCTGTTGTGGTCAACTGCTAGTGTCATGTTTCTGAAGCTCGCATGATAAATAGCTTGTCATCCTGAGCGAAGTTTGGCCGGTTTTTCGGCCAAACGGAGTCGAAGGATCTGCGGTTGTTTTTCAACGCGCTGCGGATTCACCGCACTGCCAGACGGACTCATGCTGCACGCCTGCCCGCGCAACCCTCGAGGAGAACCGATGTATCCGGCCCACGACCACCCCGGACAAAGCGACGATCGCACCATCGCCACGCTTTCAAGCCGCGAAGTCTACCGCAACCGCTGGATGCGCGTGCGCGAGGACGAGATCCTGCGCTCGAACGGCCAAAAGGGCATTTATGGCGTCGTTGAGAAGCACGACGGGGCCATCATTCTGCCCATCGAGGACGGGCGCGTCTGGCTGGTGGAACAGTTCCGCTACACCATTCAGGAGCGTGCCCTGGAGCTGCCCCAGGGGACTTGGGAGAGGGAGATCGAAGATCCCGAGGAGCTGGCGCGCGGCGAATTGCAGGAAGAGCTCGGACTCAAAGCCGCGCAGATGATTCAACTGGGCACCTTGTGGATTGCCTACGGTTTCGTACACCAGCGCGAACACGTGTTTCTGGCCTCGAGCCTTACGCCGGCGGAGAAAAATCCCGACGCCGAGGAGCACGATCTGGCGGTTCATTCCGTTCCCATCCCGGAATTTGAACGCATGATGCTCGACGGGACAATCCGGGACGAATGCACAGTGGCGGCCTGGGGGCTGTATCTGCTTTGGAAGGCGCGGCAAGGGTAAGCCACCGGCTCATCCCGCCCGCGAAGCTGGCGCCATCCGGCGCGTGACTCGCGTCACAAGCCAAAACCCGCAATTCCTGAATAATCAAGGCTGAACGAGGAGCCTTCGAGCGATCCGCGCACCGGCACGGCAGTGTGTTTCACGGTCCTGAGCGAGGCACGATCCGCCTTGGTTCAGGGCCCTGGAACGTGCAACAGGGATCGAAGCGAAGAACGAGTCAGACCATGTTCAGGATCATGGAAGCCCGCACCGCCGGCCTCAACATCCGGCAGTTTATCGTCGAAGCGCCGCGCATCGCGCGCAAGCAGCGGCCGGGGCAGTTCGTCATTCTGCGGCTCCACGACCGGGGCGAGCGCATTCCTCTCACTATCAAGAGCGCCGATCCTGCGGCGGGCACCATCACCATCGCTGTGCAGGCCGTGGGCAAGACCACCTCGCTGCTCAACTCCCTTGAGGCGGGCGACTCGATTCTCGATGTCGTCGGTCCGCTGGGCCGGCCCTCTGAGATCAGGAACTACGGGACGGCCGTGATTCTGGCCGGAAGCGTGGGCACGGCCATGGCGCTGCCCACCGCCAACGCGCTCCGCGAGGCCGGCAATCACGTCATCTTCATTGAAGGCGCGCGCAGCAAAGAAATGGTGGTCTTTGAAGACGAAGTGCGCGCAGCGAGCCATGAGGCTTACATGCTCACTGACGACGGCAGCTACGGCGAACGCGGCCTTGTGACCAAAAAGCTTGTTGAACTGATCGCTGCCGGCCGCAAGCTGGATTTTGTGCTGGCGGTTGGCCCTGTGCCCATGATGCGCGCCGTAGCCGAAATCACAAGGCCGTTAGGCATCAAGACCATGGTCAGCCTGAACTCCATCATGGTGGACGGCACGGGCATGTGCGGCGGCTGCCGCGTCCTGCTCGGTAACCAGAGCAAGTTTGCCTGCGTCGACGGGCCGGAATTCGATGCGTCGCTTGTAAATTTTGACGTCCTGATGCAGCGCAACGCCATGTATCGCAGCCAGGAGTGCCAGTCTCTGAAGGAGTTTGAGCGGCACAAGCAGGAGGAACTCGCCGCGCTGCGCGCCGCGCTGGCCAGCAAAGAGAAAGAGGCGGCGCAACTGCGCGCGAGGCTCGAGGCGCAAGGGGAGAAGCATTATGCCTGAAGCGAATTCGCTTCCCCTGAAGGAGCGGATGCAGATTCCGCGCGTGCACATGCCGGAGCTCGATCCTCAAGTACGCGCACATAACTTTGAGGAAGTGAACCGGGGATTGGCTGCTTCAGGCGCCGTGAATGAGGCCACGCGCTGCATTGCCTGCGCTAAGCCCGGCTGCCAGTTGGATTGCCCGGTGGGCGTCAAGATCAAGGAGATTGTGGCCCTGATTTATTCGGGCGATTTTCTGGCCGCGGCGGCGAAGATGCGCGAGGACAACGCGCTGCCCGCCATCACGGGCCGCGTGTGTCCGCAGGAAAGCCAGTGCGAAGGCGGCTGCGTTCTCGGCAGAAAGGGCGAGCCCGTAGCAATAGGCAACTTGGAACGGTTTATCGCCGACTTCGAGCGCCAGAGCGGCCAGCTCGGATTGCCCGCCATCGATCCGCCCACGGGCAGGAGCGTGGCCGTCGTGGGCAGCGGCCCGGCAGGGCTTTCAGCGGCCGGAGATCTGATTCAGAAGGGCCATCGCGTACGCGTCTTTGAGGCGCTCCACGAGCTCGGCGGCGTCCTCGTCTACGGCATTCCGGAATTCCGCCTGCCTAAATCGATCGTGAAGGAAGAAGTGGACAATCTGCGGCGCATGGGCGTGGAATTCGAGACTAACGTGGTGGTGGGCAAAAGCGTGACGCTCGACGAGCTGATGCGCGTGGAAGGCTACGACGCGGTCTTTGTGGCCACCGGCGCGGGTCTGCCCGTTTTTCTCGGCGTGCCCGGCGAGCACCTGAACGGCGTCTACTCGGCCAACGAATTCCTCACTCGCGCCAACCTGATGCGCGCTTACCGTTTTCCTGATTTTGACGAGCCGATCTACGATTGCTGTGACCGCAGCGTGATCGTGGTGGGCGGCGGCAATACAGCCATGGACGCAGTGCGCACTGCGCGCCGGCTGGGCGCGAAGACTGCGACGCTCGTCTATCGCCGTTCAGAAGCTGAGATGCCGGCCCGCGCCGAAGAGGTGAAGCATGCGCGCGAAGAGGGCATCGAGTTCCGCATGCTCACCAATCCGGTCGAATTCCTGGGCGACAAGAACGGCTGGTTGACCGGCGCGCGCTGTGTGCGTATGGAGCTAGGCGAGCCCGATGCCGATGGACGCCGCCGCCCGGTGCCAATCCCCGGCTCGGAGTTTGTCTTGCCGGTCAACGTAGCCATCATCGGCGTGGGGACGACCGCCAATCCGCTTATCCAGAGCACCACGCCCGACCTCGCCACCAACAAGCGCAACTACATCGTGGCCGATCCCGGGACCATGCGTACTTCGAAGCGCGGCGTCTTTGCCGGCGGCGACATTGTCACCGGCGGGGCAACCGTGATTCTCGCCATGGGCGCGGGGCGCAAAGCCGCAAATGGGATCGACGAGTATCTCAAGAACGGCGAATGGGACTGCGGGACCAGCGGACCACGGGACTAGCGGACTACGGGACTTCGAGACTGCGAAATGATGGAACCACACGACAAAGAAAGGGCCGAATCATGGGAGAATCCTTCAGGCAGCTTGAAGTCTGGCAGCGCGCGATCGAGTTGACGTTCGCGATCTATCGCCTTACGCAGTCGTTTCCTGAGTCCGAGAGATTCGGACTGACGAATCAGCTCAGGCGGGCCGCAGTTTCAGTCGCGAGCAACATCGCCGAAGGTTATGGCCGCACGACGAGAGGAGAGTACATTCAGTTTCTCGGACATGCGCGAGGATCGATTTCTGAGGTCGAAACGCAGCTAGTGATAGCACGGGGACTTGGACTCGGATCCCCGGATCATCTTGATACATCGGAGGAGCTCTGCAAGCGAACCGGCTGCATGTTGAGAGTCCTTCTCAAACGGCTACGTCCTCAGAACCCTGCTGCGGCGTAGGCCCCGCAGTCCCGTAGTCCCGCAGTCCCGTAGTCCCGCAGTCCCGCAGTCCCGCAGTCCCGCAGTCCCATAGTCCCGGTTTCAAAAGAAAGGGCGGCAAAGCTTTCGCTCTGCCGCCGCCCTGTCCCTGGGTTGTCTTGAAGATACTGCAGTCTTACTCAAACTTTGCCGCTTACTGCAGGAGCTTGGTCACTTCCTGCTGCACTTGATTCGCCTGCGCAAGAGCCGCGATGCCCGTCTGGCTCAGAATTTCGTACTTCGACATGTTCGAAGTGGCCGAAGCGTAGTCGGTCGCCTGCACCGCGTTCTGCGCTGAAACCACATTCTCCTGCTGCGTGCTCATCACCTGGCTGATTGCGGTCAGCGTATTGATTTGCGCGCCGATATATCCATCCTGCGCGGCTACATAGGTGATGGCCGAATTGAGCACCGACTCCGCATTCTGCGCGTTGCCCTGCGTGGTCAGGTTGGTGTTCGACAGGTCCGCCGTCTGGTCGCCGCCGCCGGCAGGCACATAGCTGATGGTCGTTGTCGCATCGTTGCTGGTGAAGAAGGCCGCCGGAGTCTCGACCGTGGTTGTGTCCTCGAAGGCAGCGGTCGCCGGCGGTCCCGCGGCCGCCACGGAATAGGCCACACTGACATTGGCATTCGTGTTGGTGACCAGGATGCCGGTGTCACCGCCGGCCACAGCGCCGTCGCCCACCGCGGCTGCCGTGGTAAAGCTGGCTGTTACGCCCGGAATGCCGTCCTTGTTGATCTCCGCGATCAGGCCGCTCACGGTGTCCGCCGAGGTCGTGAGGGTGCTGGTGGTCCCGTCGGGATTCGTGATGGTGAAAATCAGGTTGCCCGCGATGGCATCGCTCTGCTTAGCGGCCTGGTTCAGGACCGGTCCGGCCGCGTCGGTTGAGAGATCGATGAACTGGCCGGTGTTGCTCTGCTCCACCGAACCGCCGGCATCGCCCACGCTGGCTGATGTGAGCTTGGCAAAGAACAAACTGTCGATCGACGAGCCGGTCGAAGAAGAATCGCCCGTGTAGATGGACACGCCCGCCTGCGAGCCGCTGAAGACCTGGACCTGGTTGTATGTCGTGGTCGATCCAATGTTGTTGATCTCGGAGAGGATCGACTGATATTCCTGGTTCGCCGCAGCTTCCTGCGAGCTGTTGAGCGTGCCGTTCGAGGCTTCCGTAGCCAGTGAGATGGCGCGATTCAACAGGCTTGTCACCTGGGAAAGCGCGCCGTCGGCCACCTGCAGCAGCCCCACCCCCTCAGTGGCGTTGGTTCCAGACTGCGTCAGCGCAGCCGAGTTTGCCGCAAGGCCGTTCACCAGTGAGAGACCCGCCGCGTCGTCCGCTCCGGAGTTGATGCGCGACCCCGACGACAACTGCTCCAGCACCGTCTGCAAGCTGTTGTTCGTGTTGTTGAGGTTGTTCTCAGCGTAGATTGCCGGCAGATTGTTCAAAACACCGAGGGCCATGGGATCAACTCCTTTTCGGATGCCCTGCTGCCCTCAGATCCGTTGGCGCCTTGCTGGTCGTGCCAAAGCCGCCGTCATTTCCGGATGGGCCTGTTCGCATCCACCCCCTTCATCGGTCCGAGCCGAAATAACTTTAGTCATATTCTTTAAGTTTTCTTGCGGCGCCATTGCTCCGCTGCGATTCAGAGTGTCGTGCGGCCAGACAAACGCTGTCGCAACACGCTCCAGCCGCTGTCCCGATGCTGTGCAGATGTTTGTATCGCTCCGAGGCAGAGTGTCCGCGAACATCAGCGAGGAAATTCCTGCATTTTCCCGGGCTTTTCCTCGATCCACTCGCGCTGCGCACACCTGAAAATATCAAGCCCTCCGGCACGCGCCGAAGGGCCTGGTGGAAGAATGCTGAAGAAAAGCTAACCTGCAGCCTTGCGCTCCGGCTTGTATCCCGAAACACCGTAATAGGTCATGAAGAGATAGCAGGCGATGGGCAGCAGGAATGCGTGCTGATAGCTCGTCTTGTCGGCGATCAGCCCGAAGAGCGGCGGAATGACCGCGCCGCCCACGTTGCCGAGCGTGATCACGCCCGAGCCCTTGCTGGTTAAAGGTCCCAGTTCGGCGATGCCGAGTGCGAAGATCGTCGGATACATGATGGAGTTGGCGAAGCCGCACAGAATCAGGCACCAGATGGCTAGGTGGCCTGTCGAAAACATCCCGACGACCAGAAGGGCAACGCCCAAAACGCCCAGGAAGGCCAGCAACTTGTGGGCTTTGATGGACTTCATCAGCACGGTTCCCGCGAAACGTCCGATCATCATGGCAAGGGGATAGCAGAAGGCCAGCACGGCGGCGACTTCCTTTTCCCCGATTCCCTGCGGATAAAAACGACTGACCGCATGGCCGAAGGGCTGCGCGAACCGCAGGTAGTCGTCGATCGCACTCCCCTGCGTCTCGAAGAATTTGATGGCATTCGCGGCTAGCGCAATCTCGAGACCGACATAAAGGAAAATCCCAACCATGGCCAGCACCGTGTGCCGGTAGGTCCAGATGCTGCGTCCGGCGATCGCGTTGCCATCCTTCGCCGGCCGGAAATCGCGCGTCCCCGTGATGGCCGGCAGATGCATCCCCATAATGATGAAGCCCAGCGCCAGCAGGGCACACGCGATGGCGATATAAGGCCCCTGCACGGTATGGGCGATGGCTGCCTGGCTCTTCACCTTTGCAGGATCGGTCAGGATGAATACGCCGACCACAATCGGAGCCATTGCCGTCCCCAGGGAATTGAATGCCTGCGCCAGGGTGAGCCGCGCCGGAGCACTGTGCTCGGGCCCGAGAATCGAAACGTAAGGATTCGCCGAGGTCTGCAATCCGCAAACGCCGGTGGCCAGCACGAAACTGGCGGTGAGGAAGAACGGGAAACTGATCATGCTGGCCGCAGGCACGAAAAGCAGGGCGCCCACCACCATCACAAATAGCGAAATCACCATGGTCCGCTTGTAGCCAACGGCCTCAATCACCTTGGACGCGGGGACCGAGAAGACCAGGTAGGCAAAGAACCACGCCGATGTCACCAGGTTCGACCACGCGTGACTGAGATTGAAGATGTCTTCCAGCTTGGGCGACAGATTGCTGTTCAGATTGGTCAAAAATCCGAAGATGCAGAACAGGCCGGTGACAATGATGAACGGAACTGTGTAATTGGGCGCACTGGGCGCAGCCGGGGGTGTGGAGCGCGATGCCATAGAAGTTCTTCCTCCGCAGGATTCAAAAAAGGCCGGTTGAAAGGGTTCGCAAACACTCTATCCAGCGCGGCTGCTTGCGTCCAGCGGAAAATGAAAAGGTTTTCATCATTTCCGGCCTGAAACGCCAGCCCAAAAGGCCGCTGCATGCAATGCCATTTACACTGAAATTGCATGATTCCTACCCTCACGTGGACCCCCGAGGGCGTCCGCTTCATCGACCAGACCAAGCTCCCGCTTGAAGAGAGCTACGTGCTCGCCACAACCCACGAACAGGTGGCTGACGTCATCGTCACCATGGTGGTGCGCGGCGCGCCGGCGATTGGCGTCTCGGCGGCGTATGGCGTTGCGCTGGGCGCGAAAAACACCAAGGCAACCACAGCGCGGGAGTTCGCGCCGGAGTTTGAGAAAATCTGCGCGCGGCTCGCCGGCACGCGGCCCACGGCGGTGAATCTTTTCTGGGCTATCGATCGTATGAAGGTGCTATTTGCCAAGCTGCTCGCGGCCAACAC
The DNA here is from genome assembly GCA_049517515.1 of Occallatibacter sp. Classification (GTDB taxonomy): domain Bacteria; phylum Acidobacteriota; class Terriglobia; order Terriglobales; family Acidobacteriaceae; genus Telmatobacter. Next base: position 36,379 of record JBEKSA010000014.1, on the reverse strand, counting down.
AACCCTCGTCCAAATCCAGGAAAAAATTCTGGCCGAGGCAAACGCCATGTACGACGAAGACATCGCCGCCTGCAAGGCGATGGGAGCATTCGGCGCGGAGCTGCTTCCGGACGACGGCGGCGTTTTGACCCACTGCAACGCCGGCGCGCTGGCTACGTGTGGATATGGAACCGCATTGGGTGTAATTCGCGCCGCGGTCGAGCAGGGAAAGCGCATCCATGTCTATGCCGACGAGACGCGGCCGTTTTTGCAGGGAGCGCGGCTCACCGCGTGGGAGCTGATGGCCGACGGCATTCCAACGACAGTCATCTGCGACAACATGGCCGCCAGCCTGATGCGGCAGGGGAAGATTCAGGCCGTGGTTGTGGGCGCGGACCGCATCGCCGCCAACGGCGACACCGCAAACAAGATCGGCACCTACAGCGTCGCCATCCTGGCGCGCGAGCACGGCATTCCGTTTTACGTGGCCGCGCCGTGGTCTACCATCGATCTCGCCACGGCGACCGGCGATTCGATTCCCATCGAGGAGCGACCGGCGAGGGAAGTGACGCACTACGCCGGAAAGCAAGTCACGCCCGATGGCGTAGGCATTTGCAACCCCACCTTCGACGTCACCCCAGCCAAGTACATTACCGCCATCATTACCGAGCGCGGGCCGCTCCGCGCGCCGTATGCCGAATCGCTAAGAGCAATGGATCTGGGTGAGCCTGTGCCAGTTGGCGCCCGTCTCGGGTTCCTCGAGGGGAAAGGCGACGTCGACCCGGAGTTCTTCGATCCGATTCGTTAGTTCGTTTCCACGCTGCAGCCTCATGCTCGCCGCGCAAGCCATCCACGAGGATCTGCCTTTGGTCAGCAACGACAAACAACTCGACGCCTTCGGTGTTCGCCGGGAGTGGTGAGCTCATCCTTCTCCAATTCACACAGCGAACAGCGTCTCAATCGTCTTCATGGGCAGGAAAAGCCGATCGGGAGAAGTGGGCAGCGGAACGAAGTCGTGTTTGAGATAGAAACTGCGCGCTCCGGCTTTGGCGTCGACAACGACGGCCCACGAAGCCACCTGTCGCGATCCATTGAGTGCACGGTTCAAGGCGTCGAGCAGCAGATACTCGCCTAATCCCGACCCTTGCAAGGCCTGAGCGACGGCCATCCGCCCGAGAAGCGTAACCGGAAGCGGAAAACGCGGTAGCCGTTTTGTCAGGTCTAGCGGCAGGTCCGCGCTTGCGATCGAGTGCGCGGAAAGAGTGTAAAACCCGGAGATGGTTTCACCATCCGGTGTGAGAACAAAAACGGCAGCGAGTTTACGTTTAAGGTCCTGGCCGGCGCGCTGCTGCAAATAGATGTCGAGCTCGGAGACACTGCAACAGAAGCTCGCCCGATCGTGATGCGCCTCGAGCGCTTCGATTCTGTAGTTGGCGGCCAGAGGCTTACGCGCCACTTTCCCCCTTGTGCTTCCTATAGCGCCGGGCTGCTTCCTTCATGCGCGAACTGGGCCTCGGAGGGTTAAGCAAAGCTTGGACAAAGACGTCGCGATCCCGGTCCCCGAGTGTCCAGGTGGTGTGCTCCTCAATGGTCCTTCTTGCGGCTTCGTCTGCGTGCTGCACGATGAAGTCCGAGAGCGAAAGGCCTTTGAGGCGGGCTGCGCGCTCGATTCGCTTCTTCTGTTCGGGAAGCAGGCGAGCCTCAGTCCGTTCCGTGCGTAGAGCGAGCGCCATGGGATGTGCCTCCATCATGTACGGAAGTCCACCGTACATGATCAGTATACACCCGAAACGGACAACTTGGTAATGCCGCGAACCGTCACGCCGGCGTACGCACCTCGCTCGATGTGCCTCCCGCCGCGGGAATGTAGCACTTCGTCGTGTAATCCATCACCATGCGGTCGGCGTTGAACCGCCATCCCAGCGTCCGGATCGTCCGCTTCATCCGCTTGATCCAGCCACGCGGCAGCCCATCGCGATCGCGCTGGTAGTAGAGCGGAATCACCTCGTCAATCAGCACGCGGTAAAGCGCCTCGCCGTCGCGGCTGTCGTGCACATCCATATTGGATTGCGTTCTGCCGGTTCCGATGGCGAATCCATTCAGCCCGTCGTAAGCCTCGGCCCACCACCCATCCAGAATGGAAAGATTCAGGCCGCCGTTCAGAACCACCTTCATGCCGCTTGTCCCCGAGGCCTCCAGCGGCCGGCGCGGATTGTTCAGCCAAACATCGACTCCCTGCACCAGGTGCCGGCCCACGTTGATGTCGTAGTCCTCAATAAAGACGAATTTGTCGCCGAAGTCCCGGTGGCGCATCATCTGCGCAATCTGCTGCAGCACTCTCTTGCCTGGCTCGTCGTGCGGGTGCGCCTTGCCCGCAAAGACGAACTGCACCGGGCGCTTGGCGTCGTTCACCATCGCAGCCAGCCGTTCCAAATCCTTCAGCAAAAGGTTGGCGCGCTTGTAGGTGGCAAAGCGGCGCGCGAATCCGATGGTCAAGGCATCGGGCGAGAGCACCTTGTCCAGCCGCTTCAAGGCCTCCACCGGTTCGCTGCGACGTTCGGCCTGCTCGTGCGCGCGTCGTCGCAGGAAGTTGAAGAGCTGCCCTTTCAGGCTGAGGTGCGTCTCCCACAGCTCGCCGTCGTCCACACTCTCGATAGCCGACCAGGTGTGCGCCGCTCCGCTCTGGCGCTGCCAGCCCACGCCGAGATGGCGATCGTAGAGCCTGCGCATCTGCGGAGCGAGCCACGACGGCACGTGCACGCCATTGGTTACGTGGCCGATCGGCACCGCATCCTCGGGCCCATCGGGGTACAAGCCTCGCCACATGGCCCGCGAAACCTCGCCGTGCAGCGAGCTGACGGCATTCACGCGCCGTGCCAGCTTCAGGCCCAGCACCGTCATGCAAAAAGTTTCCTGGCTGTCGGTGGGATGTTCGCGGCCAAAGCCCATCAGGTTCTCGTGTGAAATGCCCAGCTCGTCGCGCAGCGGCCCCAGGTGCTCTTCGATCAGGTCAGGACTGAAGCGGTCGTGTCCCGCCGGCACCGGCGTATGCGTGGTAAAGATCACCTCGCGTGGAATCTGGCGGGCAGCGGAGTAAAAGTCCAGGCCCTCCTCCTCCATGCGGCTGCGAATGGCCTCAAAGACCGCGAATCCGCTGTGGCCCTCATTAAGATGCAGAACGCCCGGCGTGATGCCCATGGCCTTGAGCGCGCGATAGCCGCCCACGCCCAGCAGCAGTTCCTGCCGGATGCGCGTGCGCGCGTCGCCGCCATACAGGCGCGAGGTCGTCTCCAGATCCTCGGGCGCGTTGCCGGCCACATTCGAGTCCAGCAGCAACAGGTCGCATCGGCCCACCTTCGCGCGCCACACCTTGGCGCGAATCGAACTTCCGCGCGTGGCAATCTCCACCACCACCGGCTCGCCGTTCACGCCGATGGCCTGCTGCATCGGCAGTTGATTCACGTCGGTCTCGAGATACTCCTCGCGCTGCCAACCTTCCTTGTCCAGCCGCTGCAAAAAGTAGCCTTGCCCGTAGAAGAGCCCGACCCCGATCAGCGGAATGTCCAGGTCCGAGGCGCTCTTGATGTGGTCGCCTGCCAGCACGCCCAGCCCCCCGGAGTAGATCGGGAGCGACTCGTGCAGGCCGAACTCCGCGGAAAAATACCCCACCGGCCGCGGCCGCAGCACGCCCGCATGGCTGGCGCCCCAGGTGCGGTCGTCGTGCAGGTACTCCTGCTGGCGCCGGTACGCGTAATTGATGCGGCTGTGCAACACCAGCTCAGTGGCCCTCCGCTCGATTTCCGCCAGCGGGACTTCGTTCAGCAACGCGATCGGATTTTGGTTGAGCTGGCGCCAGCGCGCCGGATTCAGGTCGCGAAACAGGCTGACGCACTCGTTGTCCCAGCTCCACCACACGTTGCGCGCCAGTTCCCACAGCTTCTCCTGCGCGGGCGCAACGAATCGGTCGAGCGTCCGTGCCTCGCTCACCACGGGCGCAACCTGGGCCGCCGCCTCCACCAGCATGCGAATTTCATTGTCGCGAAAGATTCTCGGCTCCTTGGTCTGCACCACCAGCACGCCCTGCAGCACGCCGCGGTCGATCAACGGCACGCCGAGAAAGGAGTGATACTCCTCTTCTCCCGATTCCTTGAAGTATTTGTAGCGCGGATGCTCGCGCGCGTCAGGCACAGCCACGGGAACCAACTGTTCGGCGACCAGCCCGGAGAGGCCTTCATGCAGGGGCATGCGCAAGGTGCCGATCGATCGCGGGTGAAGGCCCAGCGTGGCGGCGAGCACCAGGTTCGACCGGTCCGGCTCCAGCAGGTAGGCCGAGCAGACGTCGGTCCTGAACCGCTTGGCGATCAGGGCTACTACGTTCATCAGCGTGTCGGCCGGCTTGCCCTCCTGCTCCGCCAGGTTGGTGATCTCCTCCAGCGTCAAAACCAGGTTGGCGTCAGTGGATTCGCTGATTGGGGTCATCGAATCGGTACACCTCAAGCGTGAGATAGAAGACTCGTGCCCCGCGCGGCGACCCAACTTGAAAAGCGAAAAACCGTGGGCCGAAGACACGATCGAAACCGAGGCAACAGACTATTTGGACTCAGGGGAAATCCCACGAATTTTTTCTGCGGGATTGATTCGACGATACCACACCGTCCGGGCGGTTTCGCCGCTGCGCAGATGCAGCCTGCGGCAATCAGGAAGCGCGCGGGCACAAAAGTCCCGGCCAGAACCATGCGGCGCACGGTTGTGGCGCACCCGGTCAGTCCGGTTCCAACCTCAGCGGTGGAACACCAGATAGAACCCGGTGACGGCGACGCCCGCGCCCACGGGCATCAGGGCCAACCCGGCGTCCCTGGCTTCCACGCAGCCGCCGGATTTCTCATTCGCACAGATATCAGTTCGGCCAAGCGCATAGGCGGTTACGCCCACGGCCAGCGTCGTCGTTCCGAGTACGGCCAGCGCTATGCCCAGCCCATGATGCGGAGACTTCGTCTTCGCAGCCGGAGGCTTGGCAGGAGCAGTGGTCGAAGACGAGCTCGGTGAAGACGAGCTTTGGCCGCCGTCTTGCGCGATCGAGAGGAACGGATTGGCAGCCGGGCTCACCGAGCTGGCTTGTACCACGTTGGGAACCGGAGCCGAGATCTCCATTTCCGCCGGAGTCGCAGGCGCGGCGTCTTGCGCCGAATAGGCGAAGTCGCGGTCGATTCGCGACTGGGCCGCGGACTGGCTTGCGGCAAAGGGGGCGGCGCAAGCGAACGACGCCAACAGAATGGATGTGCAGAGGCGCGCATCCCTGCGTTTCGGCCGGGTTTTGTGCAAGAGGAGATGCAGTTTCATCGGGTGACCTCCGGGGTGGTTTCTCTTGGAGACGTTCAGGGGACTGCCGCAAGTGTACTCCTGCCGCCAAAACCATCCCACAGGCTGTTCGCCAAGCCTTCACAGCGGCCCAACTACCTGCAGCTTCTCAGGCTTGTGCCAGCCGCGCTGCAAGGATCGCGAACACCGGGTACGTCAGATACACCAGCCCGATCTCCGAGTAGTATCCCAGCGGTGTCATCTTCATCGGCCCGTAGGCAAACATCGGGTAGTCGCAGATCAGATTGATGACAAGCCAAGCCGCACCTACCAGCGCGGCCTCGCGAATCGAAACCGCCCGCTTGCGAAAGTAGAGATTCAACAAGACTCCTGCGGTGGCAAGAACCACCAGGTACATCAGCGTGCTGAACAGCGGAGCATTGAATTTCTTCAACGGAAACAGGACGAATCCGGCAACGAATGGAATGAACCAGCTCAAGAGTCCGAACAGGATCGCGCGTGTCACGGCGCGTGTTTGGGCGCTCATAACCACCTCCGAGTCCTCTGGGATTTTGTCACTATGATTCAACAGGATTCCTCAGGATGTTCCGCTTACTGCGCGAACGTCGTGATGCTCTGCGCTGGCAGGTTATAGGTGAACGTGCCGCCAGAGACCGAAACCGCCGGCTGCGGCTTGAGTCCGCCGGCCGAGTTCGTCTGGTACGGCGTCATTGAGGTCACCGTCGCGTTGTCGATCGTGAAGGTCTGACTCACGGCTGTGCTGTTTTCGTTGATCGCCACAATCACGTAGTGCGCCGTCCCGGCATTGTCGGCCCCTGCATAAGCCGAGACATAGATGCCGCTCGACGGGCTGCCTGAAATGTTGTACCGGTAATAGCCCGGCTGCACGAACTTCGAGAACTGCCCGATCGCGTCGCCAAAGTATGTCGGGGCCGGATTTGTCGTGCTGTTGTTGATCAGGCCGTAGGTCACGCCCTCTGCCGCTGCCGGATCGTTCCAGATCCACCACCAAACGTAGGCGTTGTATTGCCCCGTCACCATCGAGTTGTGGACTTCCTCGGCGGCGCTGATTGCATCGCGGATGGTTGAGCTCGATCCCGAAGGGTTGAGGAAATGTTCCCAGCTCGATCCCGAAGCGTTGAGCAAATGCTCCGTCATCCACACTTCCTTGCCGGCGTTCTCGGCCTGCGTGTAATAAAACGGATTCCCGCCGTAGATGTGGCCGGCAATAATGCTGATCTTGCTCGCGGCATTCGGGTCATTCAGCGAATCGGTCGCGAAATTGGTGTTGAAGTTCTCTGATTCCGGCATCATCAGCTTCGTCCCGGTCGCCGTTACCACCGACGCATTCCCTGCGATCCACCTATCCATGGCGGATCCAGCATTCGACGTGTGATTGTAGAGGTAGCTATTCTCGGACCAAAAGCAGGACTCATACTGCACGCTCGCGTCCGGCTCATTCTGGATCGAGATTGCGTACAGATGCACGCCGTTACTCCGGAAATAATCGATAAAGTCTTTCAAGTAGCTGGCGTAGTCCGCGTAATGGCTCGGATCGAGCGACCCGCCGCAATAGCCCTGCGGCAGGCCGTTGTTGCAGTTTGCGTAGGGCTCGCCGGTTGCGGAGCCTGTCTTGAACGCCGGTGGCGGCGTCCATGGCGTCGCCATCACGATCGCATTCGGATTCGCGGCGACCGCTTCCGTCGCGTTCGTGAGTTCATCCGTCCACTGCGAGGTGACCCAGTTGTTCGAGGCCGAGCCCTGGGGATCGATCCTCACCCGCAGGATGCTCAGCCCCAGTCCGTTCGTCTGGTTGAAGAGCGCCGTGGCCTGTTGCGTTGTCAGCGACCCCAGCCACGCCGTCGACCCGCCAAAGCCGCGGATGATCTGCCTCTTCGTTCCGTAGTCCACCGTCACCGGCCGCGACACCTTCGCGATCTGCGGCTTGGGCTTGTGGATTGAAACCTGCAGCGCTACGAGAATGCCCATCAGCGCAAAGATGCCGAGCAGGATGCCCGCAGGCCTGCGCATCGAGGATCCTCCTCTTCTGCCCGATCCCATTGGGGCTTGAAGGGACAAACGGTATTGGTCCTGATTTTGACCCCAACGATAACACAGGCGGGGAATTGGCCGATGGATTCGTTTTCAGGAGATGAATCACTTGAGGCCGCAGGGGTAGTCCCGCCATGCTAAATTGAGATTCCACGGGGGTCGCAATGGCACTGGATGCTCAGCTTGCCGCGGGCGGCGAAACAATTGAGTTGCAGCAGCAGGTGTTCCGGCTGCAGGCGCTTCTTGAGGCCTCGCGCCAGGTGCATTCGACGATCCGCGAGGACGAAGTCCTCGAGTCCGTCCTGCGCATCGTGGTGCGCGAGCTGGAGATGGCCGGTGCTGCTTTTCCCGGAATTGGCCTGACCTACGGCGCGATGCCGAAAAATGCAACCGGCGCCGACGCAGAGCAACTGCTCGTCTATCCGCTTGCCGACCGGGACGGCCGAAAGATGACCGACCTTATCGTCGCGTCTCCGGGAGGGCGCGAGCTTTCGCTCTCCGAGGCCGACTTCCTCGAGGGCCTGGCGCTGCAAGCCGCCGTGGCGCTCGAAAACGCGCGCAATCACAAGCGCAACGTCGAGTTCGCGCGCTTGCAGCAGGACCTGGACGCGGCACGGCAGATTCAACGCTCGCTGCTCCCGCAGCAGCTGCCCGAGATTCCCGGCTACTCCATCGCTTTCCGCTCCGATACCTGCTACGAAGTGGGCGGCGACTATCTCGATATCGTCGGACAGCCCGACGGCAGCCTGTTGATTGCCGTGGCCGACGTGGCCGGCAAGGGACTGGCCTCGGCCATCATGTCCACCAGCTTTCGCGCGGCTTTTCGCGGCATGGCTCTCACCGGCCCGCCTCTGGACGAGCTGGCCACGCGCATGAACCAGCACCACTGGGCCGAAGGCGAGGAGGCGCGCCGCCGCTATGTCACGGCGATTTTTCTCCGGCTGCATCCCGCCGCGGGCCAAATCGAAGTGGTGAATGCGGGCCACAATCCTGGGTTCCTCGTCGCGCCGGGTGCACCGCCCGTCCAGTTTGACGCGGCCGGACCCCCCCTCGGCCTTTTGCCCGGCATGCGCTACACGGCCGAACGGCATAGTCTCGCGGAAGGATCGCGCCTCCTTTTCTATACCGACGGCCTGACTGAGGTCTTTAGGGGAGATGAGGAATTTGGTCCGGAAAGGCTTTTGAATGAATTTTCTACGTGTTCCGCGAAGAAGGCCGATGGTATCCTCGATGCATTGTGGGAAGCCATTCAGGCCTTTGCCGAGGGCGGCCCGCAAGCTGACGATATGACCGCGTTGGCGCTGTGCCGCGGAGAGATGCCGGAATGATCGAGCCGAAAACCACCACCGTCGAGGTCCGTCTGCCCACCAAAATGGGCTACGAAAAGGTGGCCATGAGCACGGCGTCAGCGGTGGCCAAGCTGATGGGTTTCCCCGAGGATCGGATCGAAGATCTGAAAACGGCTGTGGCCGAGGCGTGCATCAATGCTATCGAACACGGCAACCGGCTGAATGAAAAGCTCTCCGTCGGTGTGGTTCTTCGCGCCGATAACGACGCGCTTGAAGTGAAGGTGATCGACGACGGCAGGGGAATCAAGACTCAGCCCGCCAAGCCCGACATCGATCGCAAGATGCACGGCGAAGAAGGCCCGCGCGGCATGGGAATGTTCCTCATCCAGGCGTTAGTGGACGAAGCGGAATGGGTCGCTGGAGGGGATGGCAAAAGCAGCTACGTCCGCCTGGTGATCAAGTTGGACAAAGCGCCAGTGTAGGCTAAAGCGGAGCCCTATCGAAAGTGGAGGCAATCGACAAGTGGAGAGCGAGACCAAATCGCACGTTGACCAGCTCAAGTCCCCATCCGGATACCCGGTAGCCATCCTCCGTTTTGAGGGCGATATTGCCAGCACCTCGAAGGACGCGGTTCTGGGCGCCTACGAGGGCCTGCCCAGGGAGACGACAAAGCTCATCCTGCTGGATTTCACGCGCGTCGATTACATCAACTCCAGCGGGATTGCCCTGATCATCCAATTACTGATTCAGGCCGCGCACTCTGGCCAGACCGTTTGCATCTTCGGCCTCTCCGCCCACTTCACCAAGGTCTTCACCATGGTGGGCATCACGAAGTACGCACGCCTGTTCCCCAACCAGGCTGAAGCCATGGCAGCGCTGTAAGCGCGCCTGCTCCTTATTTAAGCTTGGGTAATTATCCCCGCACGTCAAGTAGAGATATGATGTAGGCTGAATTCCTGAAAGGCCGAACAATGCGAGCGACGGGGTTGGCTCTATTCTTTCTCGTGGTTGTTATCTATTCGCTTGTGAGAAGCAAAGCGAAGGTTCGGACCGCTCTTTGGGTGGTCGCGGCAATAGGTGCGACCATGCTGTTGTGTTTCCTGGCCGGAGCGATTGTGCCAGAACGGAGTACCCTGTTCGGCGTCGTGGCCGTGGATCTGTCATTTCTCACTGGTGCTTTGGCCGCGCTCGTTCATTCCCGCAGGAGCGCAAAGACAGCAAGAGAGCAGCCAGACGGAGTTTGATAATCATCCCATCGTGTTAAGTAGTACATATAATCGATAGATGTCGTTAGAGAGAGCCATCGCCAAGGTTGACTGGGCAAGTGAACACCTGAAGCGCCTTGGAGAGGTCTATACCTCTTACATCAAGACCAATCCCTATGAGTTCGTGGCCGATCCAAACAGTCATTTTCAGAAGGATGGGGGGGATTGGTTCTTTGGGCACTTCGCCACGCGGGATGAAAAGACTCTTTCCGACATTAGCCTGCTGGCCGGAGATGTGATTTCTAATCTCCGTTCTTCCCTTGATTATTTGGTGTGGGAACTTGTGATCGCCAACAATGGCACCCCAGCGCGCACAAATGCCTTCCCCATTTGCGACGCCGTCAATTCGTTCGGAAGCGATCTCCAACAGGGGCGACTCTCTGGGGTCAATCCCGCAGTTATCTCCTTGGTGGAAAGTATGCAACCTTACCACAGTGGGAAGAAGTGCCACGAGACCTTCTTCTGGATTCTCCACCATCTTTCCAACGTAAATAAGCACCGTCGCCTGTTGGGTGTTTCTGTCCGATCCGTTATTCCCCCTGTCGATTTGGAAGTTGAGACTTCTCCCGAAGGCGTCGCTTACGCGAGAATCAATCCCCCGGTCGGCTTCAAGGCGAATACAAAGCTCGGACCCTATAGGGTCGTCGAAGGCGACGTGGAAGTGGATCACAATTTCATGGCGTATGTAGCTTTTCAAGAAGCTCCGATAGAAGGGTGGGAGCCTTGGAGCTTCCTCGATAAGATGAGGGATTACCTCAGACAAGAGATTGGGAAATTCAGTAAGTTCTTTTGACACATCCGCCTTTCCGGCGGATCGTGATACACTCCGCCTAAGCGGAGGTTTCAATCTAATGAGCGGACACTCAAAGGATGAACCGAGCGCGACACATCAGGCATTAAAGCCATCGAAAGAGATTCAAGCCAAGATGCGCCCTGTAAGTGCAACGGCTTTCCATAGTCTCTTGAGGCGTGCGGCTACTCAGCCTGTTGCGCCACTTCCTGCAAAAGCGAAGTGAACATCGGCTGATCGCCGTTCCTCCGATTGTACCTAAAACTGTACTCATCCAAGTAGGTCTGCAAATACTTTTTGCTGACTGAGTGATAGACCCCGCCGATTCCCCTCTTCACAAGACTCCAAAATCCCTCGATTGTGTTTGTGTGGGTTGTGCCCACAACGTAGACTCCCTGCGAGTGATTGATGCGCTTGTGTTCGTAGCTGTTCACATGGTCCAAGCCCCTGTATCCCCGCCAGTCGTCCGTGTAGATCGTAGTCTCGGGAAGGATGTATTCCTTTGCGATGCCGTGGAGCGTTTTCTTCGTGGCGTCCGTGGCGACTATGGCCATGACGTTCCCGCCGCGCTGCATTGCACCTACTACGCAAGTTTTGTGTTCTCCGCCGCGCCCACGCTTGCTCCCCTTGCGTTTCTTTCCGCCGATGTAGGTTTCGTCCATCTCCACCGCTTCGCCCTCCAGACTGACATCCTCCGACATCAGGGTGCGAATTTGTTTGAACATCCTCCACGCGGTTTTGTAGGTGACGCCGGTCTCACGCTGAATCTGCTTTGCTGAGATTCCGCAGCGCGTAGCCGACATCAGGTACATGGCATAGAACCACGTCCGCAGCGACGTGCTGGACTTCTCGAAGATCGATCCGGCCATCGGCGAAACCATGCTTCCGCAGTAGTCACAGGCGTAAGCTGGACGGCCTGTAACGCGGTGATGCTTGCGATCCTTGCCGCACTTCTCGCAGGGAACCAAGCCAGAGGGCCACCTTTCCGCCTTGAGCCAATCTAGGCAGGCATCATTGGTTGGAAACTGTGCGTTAAACTGTTGAATCGTATAGCGTAAATGCTTCGGTATACTTTGCGTCGGCTTCATGATAGACAGAGTATGCCATATCTTCTACTTGATGTCAAGGGATAATTACCTAAGCTTGAATAGTAATCGAATCGCTATTAAAAGAAAGACCCCCAACATTTAATAACGGGAACGCTTATTCAAGAGACCTTCATTACGGGCAGTCTCGGCCCGCCGTAGCCGCTATTGCGGCCCCTTCTCGCCTCTGGAGAACGGGTTCGGCAGATGGAAGGGCGTTTCCGGCGACGACTCCCTTTTCTTCGAGCTTGCATCCTGCCGCAGCACGGTCCGCTGCGAGTTAAGGCACAACCAGCCGCCGTGCACTCGCTCGAAGACCTGCGTAAAGACGCCCTTTTCGTCCACCAGCCCTGAGGTGGTCTTGTGGTGCAGCGTGTACGTGCCGTTGGCCACCGCAATATCGCCCAGCATGCGCACGGTAACGACCTTCTGCGTGAGGTAAAGCGTCTTGTCTTCGCCGCTGAGCACCTGCGCCACCTGCTGATTGCGCGTGGTCACATCGCCGCTCGCGGAAACGTCAACAAACACGGGAGATAGCACCAGTTCCAAGGCGTACTGGTCGCGCCGGTTCACGGCGTCGGACCAACTGTCTTCGATCTTCTGGAATTCGAGGATCTCCGGGCTGACGGTTTCCGTCACCCCGGGCTTGTCTGCGGGCGGAACGGCGCTCGTTGCAGCGTCGGAAGAAGAATTTTGGGCAGCTACGGTGCAGCACAGAAGGGAGAAAGACAAGAACAAAAGAAAGCGGTTCATGCGTGGATTGAGCTCCAACCTGGAAAGCAGTCTTCCTCCAAGAATCATAGCTCTTTGGACTCCACAATCGGGGCGCGGGGGAGCGAAAAAGTCCAGGCTGCGGGGGCCTCTCCGGGCGATGCTACAGAAGGCCTTGCAGCCGGCCCGGCTGGTGAATGGTCACGTTGGAGTCTTCGATCGAGATCCAGCCGTCTTTGCGGAACTGGCCAAGGGTGCGGGTGACGGTCTCGCGGGTGGTGCAGGTCATCGAAGCCATCTCTTCGTGGGTCAGCAGAAGCGGGAAGCGGTATTCTCCGCCCTCGGTGTGTTCGCCGATCTGATGCGCAAGTTCCAGCAGCAGGCGCGCCAGCCGCGCGGCCACGGTTTCAGCCAGGGCGATGCGGCACGCATCCTGCAGCGCAAAGCGGTACTCCTGGCAGATGCATTGCACGGCGCGCAGTTGTGCTTCCTTGTGGTTGCGCAGAAAACTCAAAAATCGATCCCGCTCCACCGGCCGCAACTGGGCGGGCGTCAGTGACTCCGCTGAAACCTCGTAAACGCCGTGCGAGAGCACCGCGTACAAACCGAGCATCGATCCGGGGCCGGCAACCCGGACAATCATGTGCCGGTCATGAGGCCGCCCCGCAGTCAGCTTGAGATAGCCGCTGCAAATCAGGTAGAGGCAGCGGGCGTCTTCACCCTCAGTGAAGAGCGAAGCCTGCGAGGGCAGCGAAATCGTGCTGGTAGCGAGCTCCAGATCGGCCAGAACGGCGCTCCCGAGCGAACAGAACCAACCGGGACGGCGATTCGCGCAGGCCGCGCAGCCCAGCGGCGACGACCGGCCCAAGTGCGGCGACCGCGCCGGCTCCGGGACCGAAATCTGCATGTCCGCCATCGTTCTTCCTCGTTCCATTCCGACGCGGCCCCTCGCCTCTCCCGCTTTCCAGCCTTCGTTTCATTCCGCACAGGCCGCGGTTGAGATCGACATGCCCTGTTCATTCCCATCTACAGCGGCACTTGCTCAAAGTTTGCTTGAATGAAGGCGGCTTTGGATGTGACGGGCCTCACGTTTGAGTTCGAGTTTGAGGCGATGTGACAGCACAGGCGGACTCACCGGAACCGGAAACCTGTAAGTGACTGGGTCTAAGGCCCTTGACGCAAAACTTGTTCTCGTATCTTATGTGATAGGCATCACCGCCGTTATTCATCACGAAACCGTAACCTTTCGTGCATGTGGTGATGCTCCACACCGCCAGGCGTTCGCAAAAGGTTCCTGCGGTGCTCGCGCTCACATGGAGAGAATGCGCCACATTCAGCCTGAAACGGCGGCTGACGTTCGTAGTAAGCAGTGCCACGAAGTTCTTCGAAGGCGGTATTTTGCATGCATACAGATCGGCCGGTAACGTGCTTGTTCAGTTTGTCCAATGGTGCGGCTCTCGGGAACTGTCCGGGACTGCGAGTGTTTTTGATGGTTTTGCTGGGCGTCGGCATGATGTGCGCAACGGCGATGGCTGCCCCGCCGCAGGGAGCAAAAGCCCAGGCCGCGCCGGCCACCCCGGCCGCCCACGCCGAATTTGTGGGCGCTGACACCTGCGCAACATGCCACGAAGAGGTATCGAAGAATTTTGCCACCAATCCTCACCAGAAGATGGCTTTGATGCACGGGAACGCGAATGGCGTGACCTGCGAGAACTGTCACGGGGCGGGCAGCGAGCACGTGGCCGGCGGCGGCGACGTCACCAAGATCTTCGATCCCGCCAAGGCCTCGGTCAAAGACGTCGATACCAAGTGCCTGAGCTGCCACGCAGGTGCGCATCCCAATTTCGACCGCGCTCCTCACGCCAGGGCCAACGTCGGGTGCACCAGTTGCCACAGCATCCACGGCAGCAAAGAAGAGACGCTGCTCAAGGCTCCGCAGCCCACGCTTTGCTTCCAATGCCATGGCGACCAGAAGGTGCAGTTCGGCATGCCCTTCCACCACCAGGTGAACGAGGGCCTGATCAAGTGCACCGACTGTCATGACGTTCATGGCACCTTCCAGAACAACAATCTGAGGGCCACGGCCGATCAGAACATGATCTGCACCAAGTGCCACACCGATGTCCGTGGTCCTTTCGTGTACGAGCACGTTCCGGTCAAGGCCGAGGGGTGCCTGGCGTGCCATACGCCGCATGGCTCTCAGAATGCGCGCTTGCTCAACATGCCGAGCATCAATACGCTGTGCAACCAGTGCCACAGCCCGGTTTCGTCGCACACCATCACGGGTATGGGCCAGGGATCGGCGGAGCTTGCGCCTTGCACCAGCTGCCACACCTACATTCATGGATCGAACATCAACCAGGCATTCCTCCGGTAGGAGATATGGAGCTGAGCCGCGTCCTTCAGCCTCATCGGACGGCGCGGCTCGGATCCCCAGGCGAATTTGCACGTGGGTTCAAGGTTTTGAGGCAAGCGAAGGCTATCAAGTGAGGCTTCATATGAAGATGATCGGCTGGCTTTTCAATCGGCAGCATACTTCCACAATGGCCCGGCGCATCGCTGCGGGCGTTGGGGTTGCCATTTTACTTGGCTTGACGAGCGCCGCAATCGCACAGGATCCGGCCACACCGCCGGCGGCGCCGGGTGCGCCGGTATCTGCGCCTGACGGCTATGTCCTCCACCAGGCTATCGATGTTGGCGGCCACATGAACAGTCTTCAGGGCAGCGGCGCCATGTACGACTCGATGATCAATCAGAAGTCAGGGCCCCGCGTGCTTGGCGAGACTTTTGAGCTGCATGCGGCCCCAGGGAATAAGAACCCTCTTGTCGATGATCTGAAGGCCTTCAGCAATGGCTTCGGCGGTGATCCGAACAACTTCGCCAAGCTCGACTTCTCCAAAGGCAAGGTCTACGAGTTTTCCGGGATGTTCCGGCGCGATCGCCGGTACTTCGACTACGATTTGCTGGGCAATCCAAATATCCCCAGCGGTCAGACGATGCCCATCGGGCCCACTGCTACGCCCACCGGCACACTGGCGTGGCCGCAGCTGAATACATCTGCGTTCCTGTTCAACACCGTCCGCCGAATGACCGACACCAGCCTGACGCTGCTGCCGCTCTCGAAAGTGACGTTTCGCGTCAGCTACTCGCACAACACAATGGAAGGGCCGAGCCTGTCGCCGAGCGGATACCAAATTGCCGGCTCCTACGACCTCCTGCTCCAGGAATATCAGCGTCACAGCACCGACGATTTCACGGGCGACTTCGAGTGGAAGCCCATTCAGGGCACGCGACTGACCTTTGAAACGCAGGTCGACCATTACAAGGGGAACTCCTTCTTCACCCTGGACCCCAGCTACTTTACTGTCCAGGAGGCAGACGGAACCAAGGTTGCCCTTCTTTCCAATTACGATGCCTGGACGCCCTACACTAGCAGCTCCTGCGTTTCAACCAGCATGGGCGGCAACCCAATGCTCACGGCGTCCAGTACAGGCGGCTTGCCCATCATCAATCCGGCCTGCGCTGTGTCGTCCAGCTATCTCCGCACACAGCCGACGCGGGTCATCTTCCCGACGGGGATCCTCCGGCTGCAGAGCACCAGCATCAAGAACATATCCATGAACGGCGAATTCCACTACACGAGGGCCAACATGACCCTCCCGAGCTACTACGACTTCTTTCAGGGCCTGAGCAAAACCACGCGCTCAATGGCCTATACGGCCATAGCAGCTGCAAAGCGTGAGGCGGTTGCCGCCGACTACGGCATCGTCTGGCAGATCATGCCGAAGTTCAGCCTCTCCGAGCAGATCGACTACTCCGATGTCCACCAGCCAGGTACGGCCACGATGACCAGTGGGACGACCGTGTCGACGCCCTCGGATTCAACCACTTCGACTGGAAACGAGACCATCAACAACCCGACCCTGACAACGGCGAATGCAGCCGCCGGATCTTCCACATTTGAAGGCAGCGGCAATATCGGCGCGCCTTTGCCCGACTACTTCGGCCAGAAGTTCATCACGAACAACCTGACCGGAACCTGGGATGCCACAGCTCGCAGCACGTTCTCGCTCACCTATCGCTACCGGACGCACGTCATCGGGGAAGGGATTCCAGACAACACCGCGCTGGCCCCCGGTGCAACCAACAATGGAACCGTCACCATTAACGAGAACGGCGGGATTTTCAACGCCGCTTTGCGGCCCACCAACAACTGGGATCTGAATGGCTCGGTCGAAGTGCTCTATGACGACAATGCCTTTACCCCGATGGGCCCGCGGCAAACAAAGCACTATCGCGTGCACACCATCTACAGGCCGAAGACCTGGGCGACGATCTCCGGCGCATACAACGATCTGGAGCGTCACAACAACACCAACAACTCCGGATCGACGCCCGCAGATGGCCCACTCAACCACGTCGATCACAGCCGCGTCTTCAGCGCTGCAGCCGACCTCGCAGCAAACGAGCATTTCGGAATCGATTTCGACTACGCCTATAGCGATGTTTACCTCGCAAGCAATATCTGTTATGACGGCGGCGCGTCCGCTGCCTTGCCAGTAGCCGCCGCTCCGGCGAACGGCGCAGGCTGCCCCGGCGCGACCGTAAGAGGCGCTTCCTATCTTGAATTCGGACCAGTCAAGAACTTCATGGACGCTCCGACGCAATCGGGATCGGCAGCCTTCTCGGTCTCCCCGTCGACCAAAACCCACGCCAATGTCGGCTACCGCATCAGCTCGGTCAACGGCAGCCGGTTCTTCAACGATCCCCGCGACGTCAACGGCTCGCTGGTATCCAAATATCAGTCTCCCTTTTTGAACGTTTCATATGCGGTTCGTCCGGCGTGGATCCTGAGGGCGGAATACGACTTCTATAGCTACGGCGAGGGTGGCCCGTCCGGCGCGCAGTATTGCTCGACTTCTACCGCGCTGCCGTCAGCTACAACTGCGGCGCCCGTCGTTGCCTGCAGTTCGCTGGCTGGCGTGCAAACCGGCATCACCCTTTCGAATGCCGGCGAAACCCTTGCGCGCAACTTCCATGCCAACAACGTGACCCTTGGCATGCACTGGGAGTTTTGACCGCGGGACCCCGTGTCACGATCGAGTCACGCGATCGCGATGAGAACCACGCAAAGCAAGAGGAGATTGGCAATGAAGATCAAGGCTGGAATGATAGTTGCCGCTATGATAGCTGCCTCGACGGGAACAGTCGCAGTTGCGCAAAGCTCGGGAGCAGACACTTACAAGGCAAAATGCCAAAGCTGCCACGGCGCCGAGGGCACGCCGAATCCGGGCATCGCCAAGATGATGGGCGTCAAGCCCGTGAGCGATCCTTCGGTCAAGTCGCTGAGCGAAGCGCAGATGATTGCCGACACGACCAACGGCAAGGGCAAGATGCCGGCATTCAAGGGCAAGCTCACGGATGCCCAGATCAAGGACTCCGTGATGTATTTCCGTTCCCTCGCCAAGTAAGGGCAACGGTTGCACGGCAGGACGAAGTGTAAGAGCAAAATCAAGCCGGCGCGGTCGTCGGAGTCAAAGCCTCGATCGCGCCGGTTTGCGTTACGTGGTTCCTGTTACCATTTCGATTGCAATACGAATGCCCGGAGTCATAAACCATTAACCTTAACCACACGGGCAAGCGCTCGATTGCGCGCGGAGCCCAAAAAACTTCAAGGAGTTTCGCAATGAAAAAGAGCTTTCGTTCAGGAATCGTGATGGCAGCGGCGGTGTTGCTGGCCGGCTCCATGTGCTTTGCTGAAGACGGCGCGGCCATCTACAAATCCAAGTGCGCGATGTGCCATGGGCCGGCCGGCACGCCGAGTGCTGGAATAGCCAAGATGATGGGGATCAAGCCGGTTTCCGATCCTTCGATGAAGACGCTCACAGAGAGTCAGATTGTCAGCGTCGTGAAGAACGGCAAAGGCAAGATGAAGCCCATTACCGGCCTGACCGATCCGCAGGTCAGCGCCGTTGCGGCGTATTTTAAGACCCTCAAATAGGCATTACAATCGGCGCAGAGATTTGAGGGCGGCCCCGCCATCCCCCGGCGGGCCGCCTGCACATGGAGGCTGAGGAAACGTGTCGTGGTTTGAGAGATTCCGCGATAGCTGGGTTCGTCCAGCGCTGTTTTTCGGCAACAATCCCATCAGCCTCGCTGGCGGCGCCATCACCACCGCCTCCGGCGTCACCATGATCAGCTACTGGCTGGCCGAGCTCTCCGGCCATCTCAGTGACAACCCTTATCTGGGCATTATCTTCTTCCTCATTCTGCCGGTGCTGTTCCTGCTCGGTCTGGCGCTCATCCCCATCGGCGTGCTGTTGCGGCGCAGGAGCCTGCAGAAAGCGGGCCAGATTCCCGCCGCGTTTCCACGCATCGATCTCAACGACCGCATCTTCCGCCACGGCCTCGACATTGTGCTTGTTGCCACCATCGTCAATTTCCTCGTGGTGGCTACGGCCAGCTATCACGGCGCGGAGTACATGGATTCACCGCAGTTCTGTGGCCGCTCCTGCCACGTGATGACGCCCGAGTACACCGCCTACAAGATCTCTCCGCACTCTCATGTGGCCTGCGTCGACTGCCACATCGGCACCGGCGCCGAAGCCTACTTCAGCGCCAAGGTGAACGGCACCAAGCAGATCCTGGAAGTCACCTTTCATCCTCTGGCGCCGCTCGCGCCCAAAATCATTCCCAACTATCCCACGCCGATTCCCTCGCCGGTCACCAGCCTGCGCCCGGCGCGCTACACCTGCGAGGGCTGCCACACGCCCACGCGCTTCGACGGCGACAAGCTGCTGGTCAAGTCGAACTTTGCCGACGACGAACAGAATTCAGAGACCCAGACGGTGCTCATTCTGCACCTGGGCGGTGTTGACTCGTTCTCTCGCTATACGGGCATTCACGGCGTCCACCTGGGTCACATCGAGTACGTCGCCACCGACCCCACGCGAACCACGATTCCCTGGGTGGAGCGGCAAAACGCCGACGGCTCATTCACCGAATACAGCACTCTGCCGGCTGGCAGCGGCGCTCCCCAGGGCGAGCGCCGCGTGATGGATTGCATCGACTGCCACAACCGCGCTGCGCACACCTTTGTTACCGCAGGGGAGGCCATTGACCAGGCCATGGCCGGCGGCGCCATCAGCCCCAATCTGCCCTGGATTCACAAAGAGGGACTTGCGCTGCTGAGCAGCACTTACTCCAGCCAGGCCGAGGCCGGGGTCCAGATTCCCCAGCAGCTTGAAGCGTTCTATCGCGCGCAGAATCCTGCGGTGCTCGCCCAGAAAGCCGAGCTGGTCGAGCAAGCGGGCAAGGAACTGGTAACGCTCTACGACCAGAATGTCTTTCCGTTTATGAAGGTCACCTGGGGAACGCATCCCAACCACATCGGCCACATGGAGTATCCGGGATGCTTCCGCTGTCACGACGGCAGCCACGCGGCTAAGAACGGTGACACCATTCCTCAGGACTGTTCCGTCTGCCACAACCTGCTGGCCGTCGAAGAAGCTAAACCCAAAGTGCTCTCCGATCTCGGCATTCAATAATCGGGCATAATGAGAATCTGTCATCCTGAACGAGTCGCCGCGGCGACGAGTCGAAGGATCTGCGGTTGTATCTTTCGCGCTGGCTGCCCCTCAGTCCTTCAGTCCCTCAGCCCCTTAGTCCCTTAGTCCCCCCGCCGTGTTAGGCTGGCATTTCGCGCGCAGGAGCACGATCCTTCATGCATTCCACTCATCCCTTCCATTTCAACCTTGTGTCCGCAGCCCATGCCTCCATGATCGAGCACGGTTTCCAGCCCGATTTCCCTCCCGGAACCGAAACGGAGCTGGCCGCAATTCAAGCGCAGCCCGCCGCTCCAACCGGCGATGGCCTCACGGACTTGCGCAGTCTGCTCTGGTCCTCCATCGACAACGACACCTCCAAGGATCTCGATCAGATCGAGTGGGCCGAGCAATTGCCAGACGGCCGCATTCGCGTGCTCGTCGGCGTGGCCGACGTAGATTCCCGAGTCAAGACGGGCAGCGTGATCGACAAGCACGCGCAGTTTGAGACGACCTCGGTGTACGCGGGTGTAGCCGTCTTTCCCATGCTGCCCACGGAGCTCTCTGAGGGCATCACGTCGCTCAATGAGAACCAGGACCGCGTGGCCGTGGTGATCGAGTTCGCAGTCGACGCCGCCGGAACGGCCTCCGACGGCAAAGCCTACCGTGCGCTGGTGCGCAACCGCGCGCAGTTGGCCTATCCGAGCATCGGCGCGTGGCTCGAGGGCAAAGGCGCAGCGCCGCCAAAGGTCGCCGCCAGCGCCGACCTGGCCGCGCAGCTCAAGCTGCAGGATACGGCGGCGCAACGCATGGAGGGCGGCCGCTTCCAGCACGGAGCGCTCGATCTGGAAACCATCGAGACGCGCCCGGTGATGCTCGCTGACCAGGCAGTCGAGATTGCGCGCCTGGAGAAGAACCGCGCCACGTCGCTCATTGAAGAGTTCATGGTGGCGGCCAACGGCGTTATGGCGCGCACCTTCGAAGGTGCCGGCGTGGCGTCCATTCGCCGCATCGTGCGCACGCCCAAGCGCTGGGATCGCATCGTCGAACTGGCCGCGGAAAAGGGCGGCACACTGCCCGCCGAGCCCGATTCGAAGGCCCTGAACGATTTCCTCCTCGTGCAGAAACAGAAAGACCCCGACCATTTTCCCGATGTTTCGCTGATCGTGGTCAAGCTCATGGGACCCGGCGAATACGTGCTGGTGAAACCGAATGAGACGTCGCCGGGCCACTTCGGCCTCGCCGTCCAGGACTACACCCACTCCACGGCACCCAACCGCCGCTTCCCTGACATGGTGACGCAGCGGCTGCTGAAGGCGTTGGTTGCCCACTCGGAAGCGCCTTACTCCGAGGATGCGCTCAACGCCATCGCGCAACGATGCACTGAGATGGAAGACGCCGCCCGCAAGGTGGAGCGCGAGATGCAAAAGCGCATTGCCGCTGTCGTCCTGCATCCGCGCATCGGCCAAACTTTCCAAGCCATTGTCACCGGCGCCACCGACCACGGAACTTTCGTGCGCACGCTCGATCCGCACGTTGAGGGCATGCTGGTTCGCGGCGGCAAGGGCCTCGACGTGGGCGACAGAGTCACCGTCAAGCTCGTCTCCACCGATCCCCAGCGCGGATATATCGATTTCGAGGCGTAAGCCGGCAGGAATCCTTGAATCCGGATCAAAACCGGCAAATCGCCACTTTTCCTTGCGTTTCTACGACTTCCGGGTTCCGGGGATGGGACATTTCTGTGTCCGGCAGGCGGGCAAATGCGTCTAAATTCTTAGGAGTTGTCGATAATTAAAGAGGCGGCTTGCTCCTTTGAATCAGCGCTTCGGCAGACAAGAACGATCCGAGCGGCTTTATCCTGAACCGATTTGCCTTTTCGGCAGTTCGTGCCGCAGACGCCGGCTCTCAAGACAGGGGAATGAATGCGATCAGGTTTCGTTGGAGCCGGTGTACGGCTCGTTTTTGGGGTGGCCTTTCTAGGTTTATCGTGCAGCCTGTTTGCGCAGGAAGCGGGTTCAGCCCCGCCCGCAGCAGACATCGTTCCGTCATCCGCAATTCCTGATGCTTCCACTCCGCAAATCGACCTGGCTGCCGTCGATCCCCAATCGGGGCAAACGCAGAGCACACAACAACCCGCTGTGGGATCAGCACCCACGCCCGACAGCTCCGCCAGCTCACCGCAAAACAGCGCCTCACAGAGCAGTTCCAGCGCGCAGCAAAGTGGCGCTAGCCAGCAGTCCTCAGCACAGCCAGCGAGCGGCCAGGAGACCCAGCAACAGAAGGCCGCTGAACAGATCAAGGAGCAGGAGCAGCAGCGGATCGTGGGAGTTGTGCCCGCATTCAACACTAGCTATCGTTGGAACGCCGCCTCCATGACCGCCGGCCAGAAGATGGGTCTCGCCTTGCGCTCCATGACGGACCCGTTTCAGTTTGCCGCGGCTTTCCTGGTGGCCGGTTATCACGAGGCCCTCGACGACGACCCAGGCTTCGGCTGGGGCCCCGAAGGTTACTTCAAGCGCTCCGGCGCCGCCTATCTTGACGCATTCGACGGCGATATCATCGGCAACGGCATTCTGCCCATCCTCTTCCACCAGGATCCGCGCTACTTCCGCATGGGCCACGGCACCAAAACTCACCGGCTCCTCTACGCGTTGGCTACCAACGTGATCTGCAGGCACGACAACACCGGCAAATGGGAGCCGAACTACTCCAACGTCGGCGGCAACATCATCGCCGGCGCACTCTCCAATCTCTACTACCCCAAGGCCAGCAGATCCGGAGTCGGCTTGACCTTCAGCAACGGTCTGGTCGTCACTGCCGAGGGTGGCCTCGGCTCCATCTTCGAGGAGTTCTGGCCCGACATCTCGCGAAAGGTTCTCCATCGCGACCCGACCCACGGCCTCGATGCTCAGCAGGCGGCCGAGGACCAGGAAAAGAAAAACGGGAATTCCGGCTCCGGCACCGGTAACGATTCTCCCAATCCAAAATAGCCGCTGCCACCGATTGCATTCCTTGCATCAATTCCAACCATCGCGCCGTGAGTGCCGGCAAATTCCCCCACCGCCTACGCCGCGGTTGCCAGCGTCTTCAGGGAATTCTGGCGGGATGACATTTAAGACCCGCTTAACCGGTATCATGGATTGAGAGCGGCTCCCCCACACAGGTCTGAGAAAGAATGAAATCTCCTTTCGGCCCGACTTTGATCGTTTTCGCCGCGGGCATCGCCTTCGCGGCCTGTCCGAATTCGTCCAGAGCGCAACAAAACGGCTCCGGCGCAGGTGTGTCTGCGCCTTCCGGCTTCTCATTGGTGAGCCTTCCTGACGCGCCGTCGCCGCAGTTGGAAGTCGCCTCTGCTGCCGATCCCTCGGCACAAACGCAGAATGCGGAACCGTCGCCCGCTGCGCCCAACTCTTCGTCCTCAGCCGGCAGTGACGCTCAGCAAAGCAGCTCCAGCGCGCAGACCCTCACGCCGCCGCCCACCCCGCAACTGAGCCAGCACGACAAAGCCGCCGAGCAAATCAAAGAGCAGGAGAAGCAGCGCATCGTCGGCATCCTGCCGTCGTTCAATGTCACCTATCGCAGCGATGCCGCGTCCATGACCGCAAGCCAAAAAATCGGGCTCGCCTTCCGCTCCGCCATCGACCCATATACCTTTGGAATCGCATTTGTCGTCGCAGGTTTTTCCGAAGCACAGGACAATGGCACGGGGTTCGGATGGGGTCCGGAAGGCTACTTCAAGCGCTCCGGCGCCGCCTATCTCGACGCCTTCGACGGTGCAATGATCGGCAACGGCTTTCTGCCCGCTCTCCTGCACCAGGATCCGCGCTACTTTCGTCTGGGCCACGGCACGTTTCGCCACCGGTTCTTCTATGCCATCGCCACCAGCTACATCTGCAAACATGACAACACCGGAAAATGGGAGCCCAACTACTCCAACGTTGGGGGCAACATCATCGCCGGAGCCATCTCCAATCTCTATTACCCATCGCAAACTGCAGGCTTGGGCCAAACCATCGACAATGGCTTGATCGTCACCAGCGAAGGCACCTTCGGCGGCGTGCTCCAGGAGTTCTGGCCCGACATTTCGCGCAAGCTCTTTCACAAAGACCCCACGCATGGCCTCGACGCCCAGGCTGCCGCAGCCGACAAAGCGAAAAAGAACAACTCCTCCGGCGCCGTCGCCCCCAGCAGCAGCGATACCGCCAACCCAAAATAGCCGCCGCGGAACCCTTTTAACGCGCCCTTTGCACCCCTGCGGTATCATTCCTGCATCTCGAAAACGCGGGCCGCAGCAGTTTCGGAAATGGAGTAGCTGCAATCACGGAATCTAAGTCGACGCGACCACCCCCGGGGTCCCCAACGACGGCTTTCTGCCGTTGGGGGTGGGAGCAGCAGGAAGCGGCGACCTTGGTTAACTCTCTGACCGGACGCAGTATTTCCGAAACTGCCTGAGATTCAAATGCAATTCGCCGCTCCCGCGCCGCAGAGGGAAAGGCTCGTCATGGACAACTCCGCTGTTGTCGTTTTCGTCCTCATCGTTGCCGCAGTCATCGGAATCTTTCTGCTCGTCACGATCCTCAAGACCATGTACACCGTGCGCACCTACTCTGCCGGCGTGGTCGAGCGCTTCGGCAAATTCAACCGCGTCGCGCGCCCCGGCCTGCAATTCCTTCTGCCTTATTGCGAAACCGTCCGCCTTATTGATCTTCAGGTGCGCCAGGCGGTCGTCAACGTCGAAACCAAAACCAAGGACAACGTCTTTGTCACCATCCCCGTTTCCGTGCAGTACCAGGTCGTCGAAGCGAAGGTCTTTGACGCCTACTACAAGCTGAGCAATCCGCAGAGCCAGATCGAGAGCTACGTCTTCAACTCCATCCTCGGCCACGTGCCCACGCTCACCCTCGACGAAGCCTTCGAGCAGATGCAGCAGATCTCCGGCGCCGTCAAGAAAGACCTCGACGAAGTGATGGACACCTTCGGCTACAACATTCTGCGCGCGCTGGTTACCGACATCGTTCCCGACGCCAAAGTCAAGGCGGCCATGAACGACATCAATGCCGCGCAGCGCGAGCAGATCGCGGCCCAGGCCCGCGGCGAGGCCGAGAAGATCCTGAAAGTGAAGCAAGCTGAGGCGGAGGCGGAGTCGAAGGCGCTGCAAGGGGAAGGCACGGCTCGCCAGCGTCAGGCGATCATCAAGGGCTTGCAGGCATCGGTGGAGGAGTTCAAGAGCGCTGTCGAAGGCTCGACCGCACGGGACATTATGGCCATGGTCCTGATGACCCAGTACTTCGACACCATGCGCGAAGTCGGAGTCGCGGGCAAGTCGAGCACCATCTTCCTGCCCAGCTCGCCCGGCACGGTCAACGACCTCATGACGCAGATCCTCGCCGGCTTCCAGGGCGTCAAATCGTCCTGATTTGCGGAGGAACATCACAAATTCGTGTTGCCCCATCCTTTCCGCTATCTCATCGCGGAAAGGGTGGGACAGAAAGCTACCGGCTACTGGCTACCGGCTTCCCTTCAAATTCCTCATTGAGCCATTTGCTGAACGCCGCAAACTCCTCGTCGCGGCCCAGGAAGTCGCGCACCATCTCGCGTCCCGGCTTCGACCCGCCCCGCTCGAGCACTGCCTTGCGGTAGCGCGCGCCAGCCTCGCAGCCCAGCAAATCATTTGGATCGAACTGCCCAAAAAAATCCAGTGCAATCACCTTATCGAACGCATACGTGTAGTAGTTCGATGAGTATCCGGTCAAATGTCCGAAGCTTGCGTACATCCGGTTGCCCTCGAGCCACGTCCACGGCTGAAATTGTTTGTAAAGTTCGCGCGTCACCACGTCAGGATCGATGCCCGCGGGGTCCTCGTCGTGCAAATTGAGCGAGAGCGTCGTGTAGTAGAGCTGTGTCCGAATCCAGTCCGCGCGTCCGAATGCGCCCGCCCGCCTCATGGTCCGGATCAGCTCCGCTGGCAGCACCGCATCTGTTTCGTAGTGCCGCGCGAATGCCTGAAGCAGCTTTTCGTCGCGGAAGAATTCTTCCAGCATCTGCGACGGCACCTCGATAAAGTCGCCCTCCGTTGCAAACCCCGAAAGCCCCGCCCAATCCGTGTGCCCGCCGAGAATGGCGTGCATCAGGTGGCCAAACTCGTGGAAGAACGTGACCACATCGGAGTATTGCAGGAGCCCCGGATCATTCACATCGCCAGCCGGGAAGTTGCAGATCAGTGCAGCCTCAGGCATCGTGCGCCCACGCACGCCCGTCACCACGGGAGCGGCAGAAAACCACTTGTCCTTGCCCTCGCGCGGATGCATGTCGAGATAAAACCGCCCCACCAGCCGCCCGCCATCGAAGACCTCGAAGACCGAAACTGCCGAATCCCACGCCGGCGCATTCGACGGCCGGAACTCCACCTTGAACAGCTTCGCCGCTGTCTTCAGCACGCCCGCCTCCACCCGCGCATAAGGAAAATACGGCCGCACCGACTGCGAATCGAAATCGAACTTCGCGCGCCGGAACTGCTCATACCAATACCCGCGGCTCACAATGTCGATTTCACTCAATCCAGCCTCACGCCCGCGCGCAAATTCGAGCACCAGCGCGTGCTCATGCTTCGCGCCGTCGCGGCTCGCCTCGTCCAGTTTCGCCAGAAACGTCCGCACATTCGCCGCCGACTTCATCATCTGGTCGGCCGTCGCCAGGTCGGCCCAACTGCTGAATCCGAGAATCGACGCAATCTCCTGCCGCGCCCCTAAGAGATCGAGCAGAATCTGCCGGTTCGCCGGATAGGCGCGTGTATTGTAGGCCAGAAACATGCGCTCCCTCAGCGCCGCGCTCGCCGCAAAGGTCATCACCGGCATCATGTCCGGCGGATCGGTGGTCAGCGTCACACGCTCTTGGCCAGTCGCGTCTTTCTCGGCCGGATGCCGCGCAATGTAATCGGCGGGCAATCCTTCCAGCTCCTGCGGCGTCGCCTCAATCGTCTTCGCGCCCTCCTGAATGTTGCGGCTGAACTCAAGCGACAGGCCAGTGGCCTTGTCCTGCAGCGCGTGCAGGCGATCCCGCGTGGCCTGGTCCTTGTCCACGCCGGACAAGCGGTAGCCGAGCAGCGTCCGCTCCACATAGTGCTTCGTCGCCGCGCTCGCGCCGTCCAGCTTGATCGCCACAAGCGCGTCATACACTTCGCGGTTCAGGCTCAACGCGCTCCCCACCATCGCCACACGCTGCGCTTCCATCTGCGCCTGGTCGCGCACGCCCTTGTCGGCAGCCACGGAATTCAGAATTCCCGCCTGCGCTCCGGCCAGGCTCAGGTGCTCGATCGCCTTGTCGTACAGCAGCAGCGAATTCTCGGGAGTCCGCTCGCCCTCGACGGCCACGAGCGCGGCCAATGCGCTCTCGTGAGCAGCCAGCCGCGCGCTCACCCAACTGGTCAACGCCTCGGCCGACGCAGCGCCGCCAGCCTCCCACGCGTGCAGGTTTTGGTTGGCAGCGGCAGTATTCTTAACAGGCATTGCGATTGAACCCTCCAGATTTTTAGACTATCAAGCCGCTTCGCGCGCCACACGCGATGATGCATTCGCGCCGCCGCGCTGCTGGCGAGCATGAACCCGCCTGTGCGTATTGCCGGCGTGCAGGCCGCAGGCTCTATTTCGATTGATTTGCCGTGTACGCGTCGAGCCGCTTCTTATAAAGCAGCAGAACGCTCGGGCCAAACGATAACAACATCACCGCGATCCCCGTCACGATGCCAAAGCTTGTCGCCACCGGAGCCGAACAATCCCCGCGTCGCCGAACCCAAACGTGACAAGGCACCGCAATCAAAAGTTCCAGCACGCTGCCCTTCAGCAGCCACGACACAATGCGGGTCGTCACCGCCGCGGAGTTCCTGAAATACAGATAGAAGAGAACTCCCCACACGAGCCAGAACGCCAGGAAAATCCACACGACCTCCATCTCGGTATCCCAGAATCGGTCGAGGAACTTATCGCCGGCCACACCCGCACCGGCCGCTGAGAATGCAGCGAACGCAAGAAGCGCGAAAAGCATCGACCCCGCGACCACCGACACTGCAAGATGCGTCCGCGGCTTCAATCGCTTCTGCGAGGCGTCGACTGACAGGAAAAGCAGGATCGCCTGCCCACCGATGACGGCAACAATCGCCGCCCACACCAGCCACTCCGTATTCATCTCGGCCAGAGTCGTAAAGAAGGGAGCGTTTGATCCGGCCATGGCCAGGCGCAACCCGGCGGGCTCCAACAGCCCCACAACAATCACGGCATAAAACACGCTGATGACGATGCCCCACTTGCGCATGGAGGTCCTTTCTTCGCTTCGCAACCAATTATCCGCCCGCAAACGGCTTGCCGCATTTTTTGTCACGCAAAATCTCGCGAGCTGTCCGGGAAGGCCTTACTTCGCCGCCACGCTCTCCACCACCGGCGGCATCTTCAAAAACTCCTCCGGCTCGAGCGCGCGCGGCGTGAACCGCGCCTCGAAAACCGCGCCTTTAAAGGAATCGCGCTTGTTGATCCGCGTTCCAATCGACGAGTGGCCCGGCCCCTGCGGCATCATATGCAATTCGCCTTCGCCCTGCATCTCATCGCCCACGTAGTTGCGCAGCATCTTGCCGTCGTATACCGCCGTCACCCGGTACCACTGCCCCAGCGGGTGCAGATCGTTCGAGTTCAGCAGCGTGCGCTCGGAGCCGTTCGTATTGGCAAAGCTGTCGAGGCACCACTCGCCCTTCACAATGCGAATCTCAAAGAGCATGCGGTTATCGGTGTCCTTTCCCGTCGCCGGATCGGTTTCCGACAAGTGAAAAAAACGCTGCGCCTCGGCGCCATCCGCATCGGGCCTGAAGATCACCTCCCACGTGTAGGTGCTCGCGCCTGCCAGCGGATGCACATCCACGAACAGCGCATCGTCCACGCCATTGAACTCGATTGCCTTGCCATACGGCGAATCGATCAGGTGCGGATGCCCGAGAACATGCGTAGGATGGCCTCCGATCGAATCGATGTTATCGAGCCGCCATACGGTCGTCTGCCGTTCGGCCGGAGTTTGCGCGAAAACCGCGGGCAACAACATCAGCGCGATCGTCACGACCAGGGCCAAACGCTTCCAACTCGATCTCATGCACCGGCCTTCTCCCGGCTGACTTGCTAACTCGTCCGCCGCGGCGGACTGACGCGCTTCTCTTCTCACCCCAGCTCGCACGGCTTCTCCAGCGCGGGCAGTGCGCCGCGCTTCATCAGCCCCGGTATTGCTCGTCGCTCACATGCTCCATCCAGTCGACTACCTTGCCGTCGAGCTTTTCCTGGATGGCGATGTGCGTCATGGCCGTCGTCGGGCCAGCGCCGTGCCAATGCTTCTCGCCCGGCGAAAACCACACCACATCGCCGGGGCGAATCTCCTCGATCTCGCCACCCCAGCGTTGCGCACGGCCGCAGCCTGCCGTCACAATCAGAGTCTGTCCCAGCGGATGCGTGTGCCATGCGGTTCGCGCGCCCGGCTCAAAGGTCACGCTCGCGCCTTGCACAAATGCCGGCTCCGGCGCCTGAAAAAGCGGATCGATCCGCACCGTTCCGGTGAACCAATCTGCCGGTCCCTTGCCTGACGCCTGGCTGCCGCTTCTTTTGATCTCCATCTCCGAATCCTTTCCGCGCCGAATTCCTTTCGCGCATCGACTCGTTCACTGTCTAAAGTACTCGAACCGGTACGCCAGCTCCGGCCCGCCTTCGCCCTCGTAAGCAATTTGCGCGATGAGCAGCGCAAACGGTTCGGTATAACGCGCGATCCGAAGTGGCCCAACATCAACCGGATCGAATCCCGTGTCGCGGATCAGTTTAGCCGCCACGGCATTCGCTTCCTCGTCGCCGCCGCAGTACATCAGACTCGGCCGCTTCGCCTTGCGCTTCGCTTCGAACACGCCGAAGAGCACTTCACTGGGCACGGTATTGAACGCGGCCACCACCCGCGCCTTCGGAATCTTCTTCGCAAGCTCTTCGGCTCCCGACGACGTGTTCGCAACAATGAGCTTCGTATTGTCCGCGTCCATCGGCAGCGAGCAGGTCACGATCACCTTGCCGGCCAAATCGCCCGCCTGCTTCAGCACGTCGTCGATGCGCGACCAGTGCACCGCCAGCAACACTGCGTCCGCATCCTGCACGGCCTCGCGCGGCGTACCCGCTTTCGCTTTCGCTCCCGCGTCGCGCGCCAGCTTTTTCAGCTTCTGCTCGCTCCGTGCGTAGCTGAACACCACCTCATGCCCGGCTCGCGCAAAAATCGTTCCCAGCTTTGCGCCCATCAACCCCGAACCCAAAATGCCGACTCGCATCCCTCGCCTCCTACCCATCAACAAAACCCGATCCCATCAGGAAAGCCCAATCCCGCCAAAAAACCGATCCCCAAAAACCCATTCCCCAAGAAACCGGTCATTGTCCAATGTCTACCGTTCGCGATCACCTGTCCACTGGCCGAAGCCTGGTCCAAACCTGACCGCCGCCCGGTCCAGGCCCCCCTCCACACCCCCGTCCACACCCTCCCCGACCGGATTCAGTACCGAAATACTCTCCAAATCTGCACATTCTATGTTGCATTAGCATCGAAACCCCTTTAATATGCGTCAATTGAAGAGAATGCCTCTCGCGGTCTCCAGCACGATCGATTCGCGGCCTGCGCCGGCGGTTGCACTTCCGCGCCTGCGCTTGGGAAAGCTGTGTATCGCCGTCCAGGGAGCAACGGTCGCCGAGCTCATCTCCCGCGCCGAAGAAGCTCTTAAAGACTCTGTTTTCATTGAGTTTCGCCTCGATTCCCTGCCCAAGCCCCCCGCTGCCCTGCCCGAGATCAAGGCCTTGCTGGCCCGTCGCCGCGACATCACCGCCATCGCCACCTGCCGGCGCAAGCCCTTTGGTGGCAAGTTCACCGGCTCTCTCAACTCCGAGCTCGAAATCCTCCTCAAAGCCGCCGAAACCGGCTGCCAAATTGTCGATTTAGAGGTCGAGTCGGCCGAACAGTGCACCCGGCCTCAACTGGCCAAGTTCCGGGCCGCCCTTCGCGCCGCCGGCGCCTCGCTCATGATCAGTTCGCACGACTTCACCCGCACGCGTCGCCCCGAGGGCCTCAATCAAACCGCCCAGCGCATCGCCGCCTACGAGCCCGACTTCGTCAAAGTCGTCACGACCGCTCGCTGTCTGGCCGACAATCTCTCCGTCCTGCAGATGATCGAGGATCAGTCCCTCAATGCTCACGTCATCGGCATCGCCATGGGCGAGGAGGGCCTCATCAGCCGGATATTGAGTCCGCGCGCCGGGGCCGCCTTCACCTTTGCCTCCTCTTCCGATGGCGCCGAGACTGCCGCGGGCCAGGTTCCCGCGCGCACGCTCCTTGACCTCTATCGCCTCGAGCAGCTCGACCAGGCCACCCGCATCTTCGCGGTCGCCGGCAACCCCATCGCCCACTCTCTCTCGCCGCTCATGCACTCCACGGCCTTCCGCCGCGAAAACGTCAACGCCGTCATGCTTCCCCTCAAGGTAAAATCCCTCGACGACCTGCTCACCGTCGTCCGCGACCTGCCTCTCGACGGTGTCGCCGTCACCATGCCGCTCAAGCAGGAAGTCCTGCCGCACCTCGCCAACATGGACCCGCTCACTGGCCGCATCGGCGCATGCAACACCTTGCGCACCGGCGCTGACGGCAAGCTTTACGGCTTCAACACCGATGTAGCCGGCATCGTTCGTCCGCTCGAACGCCGCATGCATCTCCAGGGAGCGCGCATTCTTGTCCTCGGCGCCGGTGGCGCGGCGCGGGCCGCTGTTTTCGGCCTCGTCGAGCAGGGTGCTGAAGTCTTCATCGTCAACCGCACCCACGAAAAGGCCGTCGCCCTGGCCCGCAAGGCCAAAGCGCACGTCCTCCGCCAGACTCTGCTCGCAAAGACCCGCTTTGACGCCATCGTCAACGCCACGCCTTGCGGCATGACCGGCATCAAGCAGCAACTCCCCCTCAAGGAGAGCGAGCTCAACGCCTCGCTCATCTTCGACCTGGTCTACACGCCGCTCGAAACTCCGCTCCTCAAGCTCGCGAAAGCGCGCGGCCTCGCTGTCATCTCCGGTCTTGAAATGTTCGTCCAGCAAGGCGCCCGCCAGTTCGAAATCTGGACCGGCAAGCCCGCCCCCGAAGCCGAAATGCTCCGCGTCGTCGAATTCGAGCTCCGTCGCCACCCGCAATAATGCGCCGTGCTTCGCCCCTAATTCAATTGGCGCTATAATGACCGCGGGGACTGAGTCGCTCGCATGAAAGTTCGCGATGTGCTGAAGCTGATTCGGGATGATGGATGGTATCAAGTAGCACAAAAAGGCAGCCACCGTCAGTTCAAGCATCCCGTAAAGAGCGGCCGCGTCACCGTGGCAGGTCACCCGTCGCAGGAAATGGCCAAGGGAACCTTCGGAAACATCCTCAAACAGGCAGGCTTGAAATGAAGGAATACGCGGCAGTATTCGAGCGAACATCCACTGGATGGAGCGCCTATGTTCCTGACCTGCCAGGATTGGGAGTAGCTGCCAAGACCCGCCCTCAGACCGAAAAACTGCTCCGCCAGGGAATTCAGATGCATATCGCCGGACTGCGCGAGGACGGCCGGCCGATTCCCGAACCTCAAACACACGTCATGCGCCTGGCAATCCCCGCCTGAATCGGCAAGCCCGCTCCCGAAGCCGAAATGCTCCGCGTAGTCGACTTCGAGCTCCACCGCCACCCGCAATAATCCGCCGTCAACACACGGCCCCGCGCAGCAGGCGCGCCCGCAAAGAACAATCCGCTTATTCCGCCCGGAAATGCAGCATTGACGCGCAGATTCTCCAACAGCGGTACAATTCAAGCGACTCAGCTCAGACAAATAAAGCTGCTCGAAGTCAGAAGGTGCCATCATGGTCCTGATCGTGTCTCTTCTTATCGTGTTGGTGTTGTTTTTCCTGCTTGCCACCGCCCTCGCGTCGGTCTATAGCATCGGCCCCACCCAGATCGGACTTGTACGAAAGAGAATCGGAAAGAAGCTGCCCGGCGACAACCCCGTGGCCTTTTTGGGAGAAGCCGGTTACCAGGCCGACCTCCTCATGCCCGGGCTGCGCTTCAAGTTCAAGCCTTTCTTCACGGTCACAAAGCACCCATGGGTGCAGGTGCCCGCGGGACAGATTGGCGTCGTCATCGCGCAGGTTGGCAAGCCCACGCCCATCGGCGCCAAGTCAGCCCGCTACGATTCGGCTTTCGGCAACTTTACTGACTTTCGCACCTTTGTTTTGAAGAACGGCGAAAAAGGCGTTCAAAGACCCGTTCTTTCTCCCGGCACTCTGGCGCCAATTCATCCGGTAGCTTTCCTGGTCATCACCAAGCCGCAGGTCTTCGGCCTGCCGGTGTCCGATGAGTACAGCAGACTCGCTCGCGGCGGCAAGCTGGACTTCCGCGCCTTCGGCCTCGAAGAGTGGCAGCTCGATGTCACGCGCATTGCGCCCAAGCCCACCAGCGAAAGCGGCAAAGTCGTCGACATGATCGGAGTGGTTACCGCGTTGGACGGTGAACCCCTGCCCGCCGGCGCTATCGCCAGCCGCCTCGGCGAATTCAAAGACGTCAGTGAGTTTGAAGCCAAAGGCGGCGTCACCGATTTTGAGCTGATGGGACTGATTCTTGGCAGCAAGAACGATCAGCACAACAACTATCAGGACTTCCAGAGATTCCTTCAGGCTGGCGGAAAAATCGGTCTCCAGCACGATCCGCTGCTCTACGGCGCATACAACCTCAACCCCTTCCTGGTCCGCGTGGAGCAGGTTCCGATGCTGGTTGTGGAACAGGGTCAGGTCGCTGTCATCAAGGCTTATGTCGGATTGCCCACGCAGGACACATCCGGCGCAGACTTCAAATTCGGCAGCCTTGTGCGCCCCGGCCATCAGGGCATCTGGCAGGAGGCGCTCAGAACCGGCAAGTACCCCATCAATCCCCGCATCTACGACGCCAAGCTCGTTCTAACGTCGATCCTCAAGCTCGATTGGGCAAAGGACGTCACCGGAGCTCATGGCCTCGACGCGCGCCTCGAGCCCATCATCGCCAAGAGCAATGAGGGCTTTGTCTTCAGCATCGATCTGCAGGTCCTCATTCACGTTCCGGACACCAAGGCGCCTCGCGTGATCTCCATGGTTGGTTCCATGGAAAATCTCGTGAACGAGGTTCTCCAGGCTGCCGTCGGCAACCTCTTTCGCGACAAGATTGGCGGCATGGAAGCCATTACCTTCATCCAAACGCGCCAGAACGTCCAGGAACAGGCCTTCAACTACATCCAGAGCAAGCTCGCCGAGTATGAAATCGAGACGCGCGGAGTTTATATCCAGGATGTCGTCTACCCCGAACAGTTGGTCACCGTTCTCACCCAGCGCGAAGTCGCGCATCAGGAAGTGGAAACCTTCAAAATGCAGCGCCAGGCTCAGGACCAGCGCATCGAGACAGAGAAGGCCCGCGGCACTGCCGACATGCAGGTCGACCTTGCCAAGTCAAAGGTTGGAGTCGACATTCAAACCAACCGCACCGAGGCCAGGATGAAGGAGGCCCAGGGCGAAGCCGCGTTCATTGAGCAGACCGGAAAAGCCCGCGGAGCCGAAGTTCGCGCGGTCGGCTTGGCCAACGCCGAGGCTTATGAGCGCCAGGTCGGAGCGCTGGGCAAGGGGCCCACTGCTCTCGTCAACGCCATCAAGGCGCTCTCGGTCGGCAATGTCGCGTTCGTGCCCAAGATCCTTGTCGTCGGCGGCAATGGCAATCAAGGAGTTCTCGAGAGTCTGGGATCGCTGCTGATGGACAAGCTTGACACGAGCACTGCCGAGTCCGGGGGCACTGCGGACTCTGGATACGCCAGCTCCGCAACCGCCAAGCCCGCGTCAGCCAGCCCGTCGAAAAAGACCGCGTCTTGATCAACGGCCTTGAGCTGTTCGTCAGGTAGGGCGCACACCCGTTCCGCCTACAAGAGTTATCTTGTCCTCGGAGGAACTCCGATGCGCGCAGCCATCTTCGATTCCACGTCGACCCACCCCGGCGCATGGCTTTCCATCGAAGGAATTCCGCGTCCGGAACCACAGCCCGGCGAAGTGTTGCTCAAAGTCCTCGCCTGCGGTGTCTGCCGCACCGATCTTCACATCGTCGAGTGCGATCTCAAGCCCCTGCACCCGCGCATCATCCCCGGCCATCAGATCGTCGGCGAAGTTGTTGAAGGCGCAACCGCAGCCCTCCCTGCCGGCACGCGCGTCGGCGTCTCCTGGATCGGCGGTGTTGACGGCGACTGCTGGTTCTGCCGCCACGGCATGGAGAACCTCTGCGACCACCCTGTCTTTACCGGCTACTCGATCAATGGCGGCTACGCGCAGTTCGCCGTCGTGCGCGCCGATTTCGCCAATCCTCTGCCCTCTGGCCTCGACCCCATTGCCGCCGCGCCGCTGCTCTGCGCCGGCGTCATCGGCTTCCGCAGCCTGCGCGTCGCGGGTGTCGAGCACGGCGAGCGCGTTGGCCTTTACGGCTTCGGCAGCTCCGCCTCGCTCGCCATTCGCATCCTTCAGTCGTGGGATTGCAAGGTCTATGTCGTCACCCGCGGCGAATCGCACCGCAAGGCCGCCCAGTCGCTCGGCGCCACGTGGGTTGGCAACGAGGACTCCAAGCCTCCCGTCGAGCTCGACCGCGCCATCACCTTCGCCCCCAGCGGCAAGGTCGTCGTCAGCGCTCTCGCCGCTTTGCGCAAGGGCGGCATCGTCGCCATCAACGCCATTCACCTCGACCAGATGCCCGCCTTCGACTACGACCGCCTGCTCTGGGGCGAGCGCCAGTTGCGCAGCGTGGCCAACATGACCCGCCAGGACGCGCGCGACTTCCTCGCCCTCGCCCGCGACCTCTCGCTTTCCCCATCTGTGACGACATTTTCACTCGACGACGCTAACCGGGCCCTCGAGGCCGTCAAACACGAAACCGCCTCGGGCTCTGCGGTCATTGTCATTTAGCGCGCTCCAGCTCCTGTCGCCGCTTTTAGAGCTACAATGTCTGTCAAAATCACGAGGAATCGATGGCGCCGTGGCTCAAACTCGGGTTCGCAGCCTTGCTCGCGTGTTCCGTTGCCTCTCCTTGCGTCGCGCAATGCGGCTTCGCCATCGTTCCGGCGGCGGACGCTCATTGGTACCGCGAACAAGGTTGGCCGATCCCAGGCTTAGAGCATTTTAGGAAATAGTATAGACTGGTAATTGGCGACACTCCGCGGCGCAGAAGATATGGGGCGACCCTATGGGGATGATTTGCGTCGTAAGTTTCTATCTGCCTACGACGAAGGCGAGGA
>JBEKSA010000013.1:0-104116 GCA_049517515.1 Occallatibacter sp. | reverse complement strand
CAAGCAAGGGCATGGAATCGAAAGATGAACCGCGACAGTGTCACCATCAACTGGCAGTTCACGCGCAGAAAAGCACGCAAGAAGTTCGGCTACAACAGAAACAACTTCACACGGTCAGAGACCTAGTGACTCGTGGACAGTAACTATTAAAGATGGTTACTCACGCGGAGACGTCACAGCTAATCGATAGCAATCGGTAGTAGATGGTCGAAGCAAACCCGCACCCCAAAACAGACCAACCAAACCGCGAGGGCGGTCACGCTTTCATCAAAAATCACAACGAACGGCAGTTATCTTTGTCGACACTGTAGCTTTTGGGGCTAAAATGGATGCGTCTTCCGAGTGGGTCTTGGACCGTGGCTGTGCGTAAGTGCTACGTTGCAGGTTGGCGCTTGCGCGCGCGCCTTTGAACCCCGAATCTAATGCTCGCACTGTCCTCCCCTAGTGCCAGCTGCAGGAATGTCGCTGCATTTGCCGGGCTTGTAGCACCGAAGGCTATTGAAAGGACGTGGGGGCGATGACTGATCAACGAAGTACCATTTCCATTCTTTTCGCAAACCCGAACCTACTGACACGCGACGTGATGATGCAGGTGCTGAACCGGCATCAAGGCTTTCACGTGGTCGCCAGCGCTACAACCGCACAGGAGGTTCTCGATTCGGTGCGGTCGACAGATGTAGATGTCGCACTGATCAGCGCGACCTTGGCGGACGGTCCGCTGAGCGGCTTAGGAGTGTTGCGGGAGGTCTGTGAGCATTCTCCGAAGGTGCGGTCGGTCATTCTATTCTACAGCCCTGAACGCTATGTGATCGCAGATGCTTTTCGGGCCGGCGCAAGAGGCGTCTTATGCCTTTCGCAGTCGACGCTCAAGTTGCTAACCCGGTGCGTCGAGCAGGTCCACGCGGGGCAGATCTGGGCAAACAGCAGCGAACTTGCGGAGGTTGTCGAGGCATTATCCCAACTTGCGCCCATGCGGGTAGTGAACGCGGACGGAATGAGGTTGCTGACCAACCGGGAAGAGGACGTTGTGCGTCTCGTGGCCGAGGGCCTGCAGAACCGAGAGATCGCCAAGGAACTGAAGCTAAGCGAGCATACAGTCAGGAACTACTTGTTTCATGCTTTCGATAAGCTGGGCGTTTCCTCGCGTGTCGAGCTGGTTCTGTATGCGGTCAGCAACGCCAAAAGCACAGGGGTCGCGGACGTCCAGAGCGACAAGCAGGAAAGGAAACCGGTCGGCAGTGCAAAGACCGAAGGCAGGGCATCGAGCGCTGCGGATTAGGTTGCAGGGCGCTGAAATCTCCCAATCGCAGGACAAGAAGTCCACGGGCTGTGCGCCTTCATCAAGATCGCCAGCGCATCCTGAATCGCGAGGCACGCTCCAAAGCCGGACAGCACAGTGAAGCATGCCTTCGATTCGTTGATCGCAACGATCTTATGCTGCATCCTTAATCTGGAGTTGGCTCGCATGATCGGGACGTACGAGGCGCCGCGGTCCCTTGAATTCCGCGCCGAGTTCTCGTGCAACTTGCTCGAGAATGGCTCGAACTTCTGAGTCGCGCTCCTCGGGTGAAATCGCCTTTAATCGATTGCGGAGCTGCGCGACGATCCTTGCGACGACGGATTTGCGACTGACGATCGTCGTGCTCCTGAGTCCTGCTTTTTTCTGCTTCTTCTTCGCAACTTGTTCCTGTTGCTTTTCCGCGACGATCGTTCCCGCCTCCTGCCGGGATCCTGGTTCGGGCGTTTGCAGGAGTTCGGTCACCAACCCGGCATTCTTGCCTGCTGCCGGGTCGATGTTCTGTTCCTTCATTGCCTCCACAACTGTCTCCGGCAGTTTCGAGGCGGGCTCATACTCCTCGAGAATCCGGTGGTCAGTTCGTTCGCTGACACGCAGTGCTGAAGCGATCACCTTCGCTGCCGCCAACCAGTGATGATCGGCTTTGAAGTGAGCCCTGTATCGTGAGAGAACCCGGCCGAGATCAAAGCGGCAGTTGTTGCACTTCTCGATGATCGCGACCAGGTTCTCTCTTGACTGTTTGAGAGCCAGATCCCAGGTTTCGAGTCCGCCGGCTTTCTCGGCGGACTCAAGTTCGAGACGAAGACTTGCCAATTTGGCAAGTCGATCGGTTCGCGTCTGGTTCATGCGGCTTTCCGCTCCTTCTCGGTGTTCTCCTCTTTCTTTCGGGCGCTGGAGACCGGTCCAAAGTGGTTGCTTGCCGCAAACCGCTTTAAGCTAGCTGCAGTGATGAGGACTCTCTTTCCGATTCGGCGAGTTTCAAACTCACCGAGTGCTAAGTTGGTGTCAACCGTCCGAACACTGACGGAGAGCTTCCAAGCGGCTTCTTTGCGGCCATAAAGCAGCCGCTCTCCGCAGGATTGCGAGGATTCCATAGGTTGAATGTTAGAGGTGTTGCGGTTACCCGGGAATCGGGGAACCACCTGAATTTGAGCGTTTGTTTCCTGTACCTGGCGGTGCAGGACTTCGGAATTACGCACGGTTATCGTCGGCCTTTCGTTTGATATTGCCGGTGTGACTCATAAGGGAGCCACAAGTTTGGTGGCCGACTACCACCGCTAATGCCGTCGCTAGCTTGGGCGGGACCGGCTCGCCCTGGGCGCCTTGACCATCTCTTCAACCGCTGCCAATGCGGTGAACCGCAAGACACCCGTTCATATATTACACCAAGCAGATCGTAAACACAATCTTTTCTTCAACTTGTGATCCAAATCACATTACAGAATATCGTCATGCACAGCGCGCGTCACGGGGTTTTATTTGAGCTATGGTCAGTTAAAGGGAACACTGGGGAGGGCGACAGATGCCGAAAGACCGGATTCCGAAACAGGTCAAGGGAGTGTTTGAACGGCCTCCGGGCTCTGGCTGTTGGTGGGTCAACTACTATATCGGCGGCAAACAGCACCGCGAGAAAGTCGGGCGCAAGTCGGACGCAATCATGCTTTATCAGAAGCGCAAGGTCGACGCGCTGCGAAACAAGAAGCTGCCAGAGCTCCGGCCTCGGAAGGCGACGAGCTTCGGGGAACTGGCAACCGCGGCAGTCGACTACGCGAAAGCCCACTTGAAAACCTGGCCCGACTACGTTTGGAAAGA
Source organism: Occallatibacter sp. (assembly GCA_049517515.1). Lineage (GTDB taxonomy): Bacteria > Acidobacteriota > Terriglobia > Terriglobales > Acidobacteriaceae > Telmatobacter. The sequence continues at coordinate 101,007 of JBEKSA010000013.1, read as the reverse complement.
ACGGACGTTGCGCGAGCCGTTTGGTTCCCGTCCCGCCGCTGAAATCATTCCAGAAGAGATCGACAATTTCCTCACCGAGCACTGTAAAACCCCAGCGACAGCGAATCGATTCCGTGCATTCTTCTCACTCTGCTTCCACCTCGGAATGGAAAACGGCAAGGTCAGCACAAATCCCGCGCGGCTCGTAAGACTTCGTACGGAGGACAACGCGCGTAATCGGTACCTCAGCCGGCAAGAATACGAGAGCCTCTCAGGTGTCATCCTTCGAGACTTTCCTCAACAACACCCCGCGTTCGTGGTCAGTGTATTTACGGGGATGCGATGGGAAGTCCAGTTTTCGCTTGTGTGGTCTCAGGTTGACTTGAAGCGCCATGTGATTCACCTCTGGAGTGCAAAGGATCCAACGGGTCGTGTGCAAACCAAGGCGCGCAACATACCGCTCAACTCCATCGCCTTAGCCGCCATGAAGCAACAACAAAAAATGGTTCCACACGAACCAACTGATCCTGTGTTCCCGAATGCCGGCGATTACTGCCGGTTCTGGTTCGAGCCGTGCCTCAAGAAAGCGAAGATCGACAACTACACCTGGCACTGCAATCGCCACACATTTTGTAGTTGGCTCGCGCTCGAAGGGGTGTCAATGAAAGCGATTCAAGAGCTCGCCTGCCATAAATCAATTGCGATGACCGCAAGATATATGCACCTCGCGCCGCAGACGACCGCAGCCGCATCGGAGCGAATGGTCGCCCCCTCCGCCTGAAAAACATGCACCAAAACAGGCACCAGGCAAAGAAGGCCAAGGGGTCCCTGATCGCCAATTTGCCTTTAACTTGTTTATTTTGTGTTATTTAAGTGGTGCGCCCGGAGAGATTCGAACTCCCGACCTACTGATTCGTAGTCAGTCGCTCTATCCAGCTGAGCTACGGGCGCACACGCGCGGGCTTCAGGACGAAGCCCAGGGGACGAACCTTTGTCAGAGTATCAAGGCCAGCGCGGCTGCGCAAGGCTAGAGCGGCGGCGCAAAGTTCGACCGGTGGCGCAACGGGGCTACGCCGTTGGTGGGAGCGCTGCTGCCGGAGCGGGCGCGGGGAGAAGCGGCTCCTCCTCAACAATGTCGAGCCCTGCCTCGCGGACGAGCTTGGTGACCGCGGTGGCGTTGAGGCGAGTGGCGTCGTATTCAATGCGGAGCATACGGGCCGCACGATCGAAGCTCAGTTTCCGTATGCCGTAAACGTCTCGCGCGTGCGCCAGAGCGATCGCGACATGCTCCGTGGGCGGCGTCGCGTAGCGATAGACGATGTCCACCGTGGTCATGAATACAGAATAGCAAGGAGCGGATGCGAAAAGCTTTCGCGCTCAAAGGCTCTTGAGATAGGAAATGATCTCGGGACTGGTCCACTCCTGAGGTCCAACGAATTTGCGGCGGATGATTCCCTGACGGTCGATGACGTAAGTTTCCGGCCACATATCCGTGTGATACAGCTTCGCAGCCGACTCCGTGGGGTCGAAGGCAGTGATGAGGTCGACGTGATGGCGAACGATGAAGCTCGAGTAGGCGGCGCGATCGTCGTCGATACTGACCGCGAGAATGACAAGATTGGGCTGCTCATGATGAAGCGCGAGGAGCGAAGGCATCTCCTCGACACATGGCATGCACCAGGAAGCCCAAAAGTTGAGCAGGACAACCTGGCCGCGGTAGCTGGCAAGATGAACGGTGGATGTGCCGTCGGAGACGGTGAAATCGGGTGCGGCCTTGCCGGTTTGCGCGGGATGAGAACCGCGGTTGCACGCGGGCAGAAGGGCTAAGGCAAACAAGAGCGCCAGGATGAGGCTACGAGGAAACCGCACGTCCTTATAATACGGAGCGAGAGGGCGGGAAGAAAACGGTACCGCACGATGAGCAAGGATGAGCCGAAGCGGAGTGGGAGTGGCAGCTGGACGCCGGTGTTGGGCCTGACCGATCCCGCAGATGACTCGGGTCCAACTTCCGATTGGCGCGACTGGGCAGACAAGACCACGCCGGGAACCGTCTTCGACCAGCCGGAGCCGGACACGCTCATCGAGCTGACGGTGATTGTTCCGGCACGCAACGAGCAAGACTGCCTGGGTGAGTGCCTGCAGTCGCTGGTCAGCCAATCGGAAGACATCTTCGAGCTGGGCCGTGACTGGGAGCTGATCATCGTTGACGATCACTCGACCGACCGGACGGTCGAGATCGCGCGCGGATTCTCCGGGGTCACGCTGCTCGAGGCGGGCAAATTGGAGACCGGCTGGACGGGGAAGGCCAACGCAGTTTGGACAGCGGCGCGGCGCGCGCGGGGCCGCTGGCTGTTGTTTACCGATGCCGACACGGTGCACGAGCTCGGCAACTTGCGCCGAGCATTGCACGAGGCCGAGCGGCACAAGGTGGGCATGCTGAGCTATTCACCGCGGCAAGTTGTGCGCGGGCTGGCGCAGCGCTCGCTCATGCCTCTGGTTTTTTGTGAATTGGCGCTGGCCTATCCGCCAGCCAAGGTTTCCGACCCCGTGCAGCGCATCGCCGCGGCCAATGGCCAGTTCTTGCTGGTGGAGCGGGAGGCCTATCGGCGGCTGGGGGGACATCCGAGCGTTGCCGGCAAAGTGCTGGAAGACGTAGAACTGGCGTTCCTGGCCAAGCGGCGCAAAGTGGGGCTACGCTTCCGCTATGCCGACGACGCCGTCTCCGCGCGCATGTACCGCAGCACGGGGGCGATGATCGAGGGCTGGACTAAGAACCTGAACCTGCTCTTCAACAACGCGCTCCTGCTCGCCATTTTCAGGGCCCTGGATATTGCGCTTCTCTTTGGGCTGCCGATCCTGACTTACGAACTGTGGAATGCGCGATTGGGAGCGCATGGGCTCGAATGGCTTGGCGCGGGCTGGCTCCTGGCATTACTCTGGCTGCGCACGCTCTTCCGATTCTATGCGCGTGTTGCGAAGTCGAACTTTCCCTTCCTGGATTGTGCGCTGGCGCCCCTGGGTCTGCCGCTCTTTGTGGCTCTGCTCTATCGAAGCTGGTTCCAGCACCGCATCCTCAAGCGCGTAAGCTGGAAGGGGCGGAGTTACACCCCGTAGGAGACAGGGCGGCAGAGGATTTTTGAGCGGATCGTGAACCGAGAGCGGATTTTTCGATCCTGCGCAAATTCAGCTTGGTTCTGTGAAACCTTTGCTGAACTCTGGAATCTCTTAAGTGAGGGCAGGAATGATCTTATTAACGCGGCGGGCAACGTTTTCCGCATCGCACTACTACTGGAATGAGTCCTGGTCCGCGGAGAAGAATGAGCGTGTGTTCGGGCGCTGTGCAAACAGAAACGGACACGGGCACAATTACACGCTGGAAGTGACGGTGGCGGGCGAGCCAGACCCCGTGACTGGCTTCGTCGTCGATCTCAAGTGGCTCAAGGGCGTGATGGAGCGGGAAGTCCTGGCTGCCTACGACCACAAGCACCTGAATCTCGATGCACCGGAGTTCAAGCATGCTATTCCGACGACGGAAAATATCGCGATCGCGACGTGGAAGCGGCTGGAACCAGTTGTGACCGCGGCGGGAGGAGCGCGCCTGAGCCGCATACGCGTCTACGAGACGCCGGAGATTTTCGCCGAGTATCGGGGTCCCCACGAACAGGTCTCCGTTCGTGGGGTGAAGGACAGAGGTGAAGCGTGAAAGCGTACTTCGGCCGCCGCTACATGCTCAGCGCAAGCCACCGGCTGCACACGCCGGCGCTCACTCTTGAGCAAAACCGCTTGGCGTATGGAAAGTGCAACAACGAACACGGCCACGGGCACAATTATTTCGTCGAAGTTCTGGTGGGCGGCGCTGTGGATACGGAGACGGGGATGGTGGTGGATCTGGTGGCGCTCGATGAAACAGTCCGAACGCGCGTGCTGGATCGGTTCGACCGCGCGAACCTGAATCGCGATCCGCTGTTTGCCGATCGCGTTCCCACGACGGAGAATTTTTGTAAGACGATCTTCGGCTTATTGCGCGATGCGTTGCCGGCTGGCGAGTTGGAGCATGTCCGCGTGGAAGAGACGGAAAACAATTTCTTTGAGTGTTCGGCGAGAGGATAAGAAACAATGGCGCATCCAATTGCAGTGAGTAGACCTGTTCGAAGGGCAATTGAGGCAAGCGAAGGGCTGAGCAGCTTCAGCACGCAGGAGATGTATCGCGAAATCCTCGGCCGCTTGGGCGAGGATCCTGACCGCGATGGCCTTCGTGCGACGCCGGAGCGCGTAGAAAAGTCGCTGGCCTTCCTCACCAAGGGGTACGACCAGGACCCGGCGCGGATTCTGCGCGGAGCCATGTTCGAGGTGGAGTATGACGAGATGGTCATCGTCAAGGACATCGAAATGTTCTCGCTCTGCGAGCACCACATGCTGCCCTTCTTCGGCAAGGTACACGTGGCCTACATTCCCAAAGGCAAGGTCATCGGCCTGAGCAAGATTCCCCGTCTCGTGGAGGTCTTTGCGCGTCGCCTGCAGGTGCAGGAGCGCCTGACGCGCCAAATTGCCGACTCGATTCAGGAAGCCATCGCGCCGCAGGGTGTGGGCGTGGTCATTGAGGCGCGGCACCTGTGCATGATGATGCGCGGCATCGAAAAGCAACACTCGTCCACGGTCACAAGCGCCATGGTGGGCTGCTTCCGGCAGAAGGAGACGCGCGCGGAGTTCCTCTCGCTGGTGCGCCAACCTGGCAACGGGATCGTCTGACGCGCCTGCAGCGGGCCGACTCCCTTCAATGTGTCCCGCGCCTCAAACCCCCTGGGCGAATGGCATCGTCAGATACTTTCCCCGCAGCGCATTCGCGGCGGTGAGCGCCCGGCTGAGTCTTCGCCTGCTCGTCTCGCCAATGCGCGTCAAAAGCGTGCCGTCCCGTTTCATGTTCAGAAGTTTCCGCGCAATCTGTTCCAACTGCTGCCAGTCGTGCCAGTCGCCGATGAGGCGCTGCACGTTTCCCAGCGTTTCTACCAGGCCGGAATCGGCGTCGGCTGAAAGCTGCAGGATATAACGCAGCTCCTTCACCTTCAGCCGGAAGGCGTGGACGTTATCAGCGTCGAGCGGTGGCCATTCGCCAAGCTCGCGGACCACTTTAATGGCCGCGGAGTGGACCCCCTCTTGCAAGTGCGCGGGCAATCCATTGAGGGATACAGCTTCTTTCTCGGGAGCCAGTGCGGTTCGAATAAGCCTGGAATACTGTTTCAGGTTTTCCCGCGCCAGGTCACGCCGGCGGCCGAGCACGCGCCGCAGCACTTCGGCGTTCTGCTGCCGCGCAATTTGCAGGTGCTCGAGCAGGCGGGTGAGGGAATCGCCGGCCACGTAGCGCTCCAGCTTGCGCGCGTTGACGATCATCACGTCCATTTCACGGACGCCGCCTGCTGCCTTGCGTATCGGTTCAATCGATTTGAGGACGCGCCGCGATTCCTTTCCCTCCACATGCCCCAGCACCGAGACGATCGCCTCAACCCTTCGCGTTGTCGTGCGCAGCTTGTGAATCTCCTCAGGTGGGGGATCCATGGGTAAGCTCTTGAGCGTCTTGCTGAGCTCCCGCACCGCCTTGCGCGCGCGTTCCAGTTCTTCTGCCATCTCTTTCTAGATTGGGGCGTTCCGGCTTGAGTTGGCAAGCGAACCTCCGGCAGCTAAAGTGATGATGTGAACGGGCTTCTTGTCATCGATAAGCCGGGTGGGATGACCAGCCACGATGTGGTGAACCGGCTGCGAACGATCACCGGGGAGCAATCAATTGGCCACCTCGGCACGCTGGACCCTATGGCAACCGGGGTTCTGCCGCTGCTGATGGGCAAGTTCACGCGCCTCGCGCAGTACTTTTCAGCCGCCGGGAAAAGCTATACGGGAAGCATTCGCTTCGGATTCACGACGGACACCTATGACGCCGAGGGAGAGCCTGCAACACCGGACCGATGGCCGGAAGTGGCCGCGAAGTTGACGCTCTTGAAGGTACAAGCGGCCGCCACACGGTTTCATGGCGAGATGGAACAGATGCCGCCGCAGTTTTCGGCCAAAAAGGTCGACGGACAACCCGCATACAAGCTGGCGCGCGAGGGCAAACCGGTGCAGTTGAAGCCTGCCCGGGTTCGGATCGATGCCTTTGTGATTGAGGCCTTGGAAGGCCCCGAGGCCAGCTTCACCATCGACATCAGCTCCGGCGGGTATGTGCGCGCCGTGGCGCACGAGTTGGGGCACGACTTGGGTTGCGGGGCGCATCTGAGCCGCTTGCGGCGCACACGGGCGGGTGTGTTTGGGCTGGCTGACGCGCACACACTCGAGCAACTGGAATCGCTGGCAGGAAATACCGAAGCGCTGGAGGGTTTGTGCGTCCATCCGCGCGCTTTGCTGCCGGAGATGCCCGCCGTGACCGGCGACGGCTATGCATTGGGCCGACTGCGCAACGGGGCGCAGGCCAATCTGCCGGAGTTCTCGGCCGCGCCGCTGGTCAAGGTCTTCGCCGGACCGCGTGAGCTGGCCGGAATCGCCCGCAGGGTGGCAGGTACGCTTTTTCAGCCGGTGGTGGTGATGGGGTAAAAGCAGGGAGTGGGGAATAGGGAGTAGGGAATAGGAACGTCGACACCGTAGTGTGTCAGCATTTGGATCGCGACAATCTGTCAGGACGGATCGGGGCCAGCTTTGATCTTGAGCGGACTGCTAAGCGAATCGAGGCGGCAAGCTTTCTACTCCCTGCTCCCTACTCGCTACTCCCTACTCTCTATTCCCTGTCTCCCCCCCCTTTTCCTCACTGCCATTGGCCCTCTCGCCTTAAACTGGAATTTCGCTGTCTTATAAGAAGGAGCAGACTCGCCATGCCTTATCCCACGGATTATCGTTATACCCGCGAGCACGAATGGATTTCGGTGGATGGCACCATTGGGTCAATCGGAATCACAGATTACGCACAGAACTCACTCGGCGACATTGTGTACGTCGATGCACCCAAGGTGGGCGATGCGGTTACGGCCAGTGCCACTTTCGGCTCGGTGGAAAGCGTCAAGGCCGTCAGCGACCTGTTCTCGCCGGTCAGCGGCAAAGTGACCGCGGTGAATGAGGAGCTGAAGACCGCGCCCGACAAAATCAACCAGGACGCGCACGGCACATGGATCATCAAAGTCGAGCTTTCCAGCCCATCCGAACTGACCACGCTGCTCGACGCTGCCGCGTATGAGGCGTTTATCGCGGAGGAGGGCGGCCAGTGACCACTGACCACTGATCACTGTTCACTGTTATGCGCTACCTCCCCAAATCCGACGAAGAACGCCGGCAGATGCTTGCCGAGATCGGCGCGGCCTCCATCAACGATCTCTTCTCGAGCATTCCAGCCGAATACCGCCTCGAACGCGACCTCACCGTGCCGCGGCAGCAGGCGGAGAGCGAGATTGTGGCCTACTTCAAGGCCGCGGGGCAGAAAAACGCGACCGACTACGCCAGCTTTCTCGGCGCCGGCGCCTATCGCCATTACCGGCCGGTCATTATCGATGCGCTCGTCCAACGCGGCGAATTCCTGACCAGCTATACGCCCTACCAGGCCGAAATCACGCAGGGCACGCTGCAGGCCATCTTCGAGTTCCAGACCATGATTGCCGAGCTGACCGGCATGGACGTGGCCAACGCCAGCATGTACGACGGGTCCACCGGAGCCTCGGAGGCGGTGATGATGGCTCTCCGCATCACGGGCCGGCACAAGGCCGCGGTCGCCGCCACCGTTCACCCCGAATATCGCGAAGTGCTCGCCACCTACGCAAAGCATCAGGCGCTCCCGACGGCTCTGGTTGGCTACGATCCGGAGACCGGCCGCCTGGACTTGAAGGCGCTGGACGCGGCCGTCAACGAAGAAACGGCGGCCGTTCTTGTCCAAAGCCCCAACTTCTTCGGTGTGATCGAAGACATTCCGGCCATCGCAGCCATCGCGCACGCACGAGGCGCGCTCTTGATCGTGTCGATAACTGCATCCATCTCGCTCGGCATCGTTCGCCCACCCGTTGAGGCCGATATCGTCGCCATGGAGGCGCAGTCGTTCGGCGTGGCGCTCAGCTACGGCGGCCCATTCTGCGGCGTCATCGCGGCCAAGGAGCAATTTGTGCGCCAGATGCCTGGCCGGCTTGCCGGCCAGACCGTCGATGGGGCAGGGAATCGAGGCTTCGTTCTCACGCTCGCCACGCGCGAGCAGCACATTCGCCGCGAGAAGGCGACCTCGAACATTTGCACCAACCAGGCCCTCGTCGCGCTGATGGCGACAATCTTTCTCGCCGTCTACGGCAAGGAAGGCATGCGCGAGCTCGCCGAGCACAACCTCGCGAAAGCCGATTACGCGGCAAAGACGCTTGGCAGCCAGCCGGGCGCTAAGCTGCGATTCAGAGGCGCACCGCGCTTCCACGAATTCGTCTTGCAAACGGATGAAGCGCCTGAGGCATGGAGTCGCCGGCTCATGGAAAACAAGATCGTCGGGGGCATCGAACTGAGCCGCTGGTATCCCGAGCTTGGCAACTGCACTCTCTGGTGCGCGACTGAAGTGGTTACGCGCGAGCAGATCGATGCTGCGGCTAAAGTGCTGGCGGCTGTTCCGGTGGAGGCATAGAGGGGAACGATGACTACGAACGCAAATAGTCCAGAAGCCCGTTCCACCGGCCCCCACACACTCGGCAAGGTGCGCACTCATCCGACGCAAAACGAAGCCCTGCTCTTCGAGAAGTCCTCGCCGGGCAAGCGCGCCTACAAGCTGCCGCCGCTCGACGTGCCGGCAGTCGACTCCGCAAAGCTGCTCGGCGCAGCGCGCCGCGAGACGCCGGGGCTGCTCCCGGAGCTCAGCGAGATCGAGATCATCCGCCACTTCACGCGCCTCTCCACCTGGAACTATGCCATCGACCTTGGCATGTACCCGCTCGGGTCTTGCACCATGAAGTACAACCCGCGCGTGAACGAGTATGTGGCGCGCATCGAGGGACTGGCTGAGGCGCACCCCTACCGGCCAGAATCGTTGGCACAGGGAATCCTCGAAATCTTCGATCTTCTCCGGCACTGCCTGCTCGAAATTACCGGCATGGACGCGATCACTCTTCAGCCGGCCGCCGGCGCACACGGCGAGTTTACCGGCATCCTGCTCACGCGCGCGTGGCACGAGTCGCAAGGCAATCCACGCAAAAAGGTTCTCATCCCCGATTCCGCGCACGGCACGAATCCGGCCACGGCGGCCATTGTCGGCTACGCGGTCGAGAATCTCAAGTCCAACGCCGAAGGCGGCATCGATCTCGATGCCCTCACACGGCAAGTGGACGAAGAAACTGCGGCGCTCATGCTTACCAACCCCTCAACGCTCGGCGTCTTTGAGAGTCAGATTCACAAAATCGCCGACATTCTGCATGCCAAGGGTGCGCTGCTCTACATGGATGGCGCCAACATGAACGCGCTGGTGGGCAAGGTGCGGCCGGGTGACTCCGGCGTGGACGTGATGCACCTGAACCTGCACAAGACCTTTTCCACGCCGCACGGCGGTGGTGGCCCCGGCTCCGGCCCGGTAGCCTGCAAAGCGTTTCTTGAGCCCTTCCTCCCGATTCCAGTTCTCGTCCGAAACCAGGACGGCCCAAAGGGTTGCCCCGATGCGGGAGATTGGGAGGACACTAATGCCGAGCCGACGGCCGACGGCTGCCCACCGCTCTTTCGTGCTCCAATTCTCAAGCCGGACGGCGACCCGATCGGCGGACCGATCGGCGACACCGGGCCCATGCCGCTTCACCCGTTTGGCGGACCCCTGCGCTGGGACTATGACCGCCCGCACTCCATCGGCCGCGTTCGCGCTTTCTACGGCAACACCGGTATGTTTATTCGCGCGTTGGCCTACATTCTGGCCAACGGCCCTGACGGCCTGCGCCAGACCACGGAAGACGCGGTGCTGAACGCCAACTACATCCGCAGGAAGCTTGAAGACGTCTACGAGCTGCCCTACAAGACGGCCTCGATGCACGAGGTGGTCTTCAGCGACAAGCGGCAGGCGGCGCGCGGCGTCAAGACCGGCGACATCGCCAAGCGGCTCATCGACTACGGCTTCCATCCCTACACGGTCAGCTTCCCGCTCATCGTGCACGGCGCGCTAATGATCGAGCCCACCGAGAGCGAGTCGCGCGAGGAACTGGACCTGTTCATCGCGGCCATGCGCTCCATCGCGCGCGAAGTCGAGGACAATCCTGAGCTAGTGAAAACCGCGCCACACTCCACGCGCGTCTCGCGGCTGGACGAAGTGCGAGCCGCGCGGAAGCCGATTCTGCGCTGGCGGCCGCAGACATAGCGCCAAGTTTGCCGTCAACCGTTCCCTTGGCCCCTCGGTCCCTTGTTCCCGGCTTCAGGTACCAAAGCCGGTATATGATCCGCCGAGCCCGCTGGCTACACTTGTCTGAAGAATGGCCAGCTCTCCTCCAAACGCAACATCAGCAGATCGCGTGCCAGCGCTGGGCTATCGCGGACGCCTTGCGCCCTCGCCCACCGGCTACTTGCACGTAGGTCACGCGCGCACCTTCTGGACGGCGTTTCAGCGCGCGCGGGAGGCCAGCGGCACGCTCGTCATGCGCATGGAGGACCTGGACCCCGACCGCTGCCGCCCCATTTTCGCTGAGGCCGCCCTCGACGATCTACGCTGGCTGGGAATTCGCTGGCAGGAGGGCCCGGACAAGGGAGGTCCATTCGCTCCGTATGTGCAGAGCAAGCGCGGCGCCTTCTACCTCGACGCGTGGCGCAAATTGCTGCGCACCGGCCGCCTGTTTCCGTGCCGCTGCTCGCGCAAAGACCTGGCCAGCGCACTCGACGCGCCGCATGAGCGTGTGCAGACTGCGCGTGGAGGTGGAAAATTCGACAGCGCGGACGATGAGCCGCTTTATCCCGGTACCTGCCGCCTCTTCATGGGCGGCACGCCGCAGCTTCCTGGTCCCACAGCCAGCGAGTTCGAAGATCCCGGTGGCACGAACTGGCGCTTCCGCGTTCCCGACGGCGAGGTGATTGAGTTTGTCGACCTTAACCTTGGACCGCAGCGCTTTGTGGCCGGCGTCGACTTTGGCGACTTCGTGGTCTGGCGGCGCGACGGCGTTCCCAGTTATCAGTTCGCCTGCGTGGCCGATGACGCGGCCATGGGCATTACAGAGGTCGTGCGTGGCGCAGACCTGCTCAAGTCGACCGCGCGGCAAATTCTGCTCTACCGCGCTCTCGGTTTAAACCCGCCTGCCTGGTACCATTGCCGACTGGTGGTTGACCACAACGGCCGGCGGTTGGCCAAGCGCCACGATGCGCTCAGCCTGCGCGCCCTGCGCCAGCGCGGGCTTACTCCCATGAACATCCTCTCGGCTGAGCTTCCAGTCGAGGCATAGGAAGCTGGTTCGGCTGCTCACGCCCCAGCTCCGGACGGGCCGCGTTCGTGCTGCGTCGCGTAGCTTCGATGCTTTACCATCGTTGACGTGTGAAGGGTTCCGCGCTGCGTGTTGGCTGGGCGCCCATCGCTCGACCGTTTGCCATGCACGAAGATCTGCAGCTTCGATTGAACCCACTGCGCAGCGCGCCCAACCTGCTCACGCTGATGCGCATCTGTTTGGCGCCGTTCCTGGTGGCCGCAATTCTCGAGGGGCACTTCCTGCTGAGCTTCATTCTCTTTGTGGCAGCGGGACTGACCGACGCTCTGGATGGCCTGCTGGCGCGAGTGCTCAAGCAGCGTTCGATGCTCGGGCAATATCTTGACCCAGTGGCCGACAAACTGCTGCTGAGCACGCTGTTTCTGGTGCTCTTCTACAAGGGATTGATGCCAGGGACTGTGACCGTGCTGGTCCTCGGAAGAGATGTGGGGATCCTGCTGGTTGCGGCCATCCTTTATGCGGCCGTGGGGCGGCGCGAGTTCCATCCCAGCATCTTCGGCAAGGCCAACACCCTTGCCCAGATAAGCGCCGTCGCGACCGTTCTGCTGCACCAGGTCACACCGCCGTGGTATTGGGTCGCGGTCACCCGCAGACTGGCGCTCGCCGCCACCATCGGGCTCACGGTGGCGTCGGGGCTGCAATATGCGTGGCTGGTATCGCGCCGTACGGGCGCCCCGGCAGCCAACGGCGCCGCCGCCAAATAAATCGATTGCTCCGGGACCGCGGGCGCGCGAGGAATCCCGCTGCCTACGAGGGGAGCGGTCGCAACACTTAGGAATCGTCTTGCAGATCTTCGGTTCCAGCGGTGTCTTCAATCTCCATATCGCGAAACTCTTCGGAATCGAAGATCTCGCCGCACTCCAGGCACTCGACATACTCTGTGTCGTCGTGCCGGGAAACGATCCGGACCTTTGGGTGTCTGCAGGCGGTTGCCATCGTTCTTCTAGCTTGTTGCTTCCTCGACCACTCCTAAGCTGAATTCCGCCCCAGTTACGGGGAGCGCCGCCGCTCCCTTGTAGCTGCTCTCATTGGGGAGTGCTGGCTTTCGGGTATGGTTGCTCGGGAATGGCTATAGGTGCTCTTTCCGCCAGATTGTAGCCGTCTTTTGCCCGATTGCAAACCGATTTTTTGATGAATCCGCGGGTCTGGCTCCCGGAACTAACCATATTTTGAGCTGGCAAGCACCGACTTGAAGGCGAATTCAAGCGGACGTATACTGAATACGGACCGAAGAAGTCGCATATTTCATGCTAAAGCTCACCAAAAAAGCGGATTACGGGCTCATGGCGCTCAAGTACCTCGCCGAGCACCCGGAGACGCCTGCCCTCAGCGCCAAAGACGTCGCCGACGCCTACGGAATCCCTGCCCAGCTTCTGGCCAAGATTCTGCAGCGGCTCACCAAGGTTGGGCTCTTGCGATCTCATGCCGGCATGAACGGTGGGTACGCGCTGTCCCGCGACGCGCGACAAATCTCCGCCTTCGAGGTGATCCACGCCATCGACGGGCCATTGTTCATCACCTCCTGCTTCAAGGGCGCAAAGTCTTGCGATTTAACCCCGAGTTGCACAATCAAAGAACCCCTGGCGCGCGTGAATGAGACCATCGCCGGAGTTCTCAAGAGCATCAGCATCCAGGACCTGGCGGAACAAGAACATGCGGCTGGAAAAGCCCCCGATGGGCAAGGGCTGGTTTCATTGACGCTGTAAGGGTCAGAGCGAAGTAGAATCGGCATCCATTCCAGCCGAATCAAATAACGAGCAAGCTACGTTTGTTCAACGAAACCAAATTATGGCAAATATCGTCACCATCGGATCGACTTCGTCACCGGACGCTGTGGCAGTGCAGCCGGCCATTCCCAAGGCCCCTGCAGTGGACCTGAATGTGACCGCCAGCGCGGTGGCGCGCATCCGCGCGATCCTCGCCAAGGAGGGCATCTCGCCCAAAGAAGGCGGGCTGCGCCTGGGCGTCAAGGGCGGAGGCTGCTCCGGGCTGTCTTATTCCGTGGGTTTCGATGCGCATCCACGCGAGCGCGACAACATCTTTACCTTTGACGATGTCCGCGTCTTCATCGATCCCAAGAGCTTCGTCTATCTGCAGGGCATGACCCTCGACTACGAGGAGACGCTGATCCGGCAGGGATTCAACTTCATCAATCCCAACTCCGCGCGCTCCTGCGGCTGCGGATCTTCGTTCTCCGTCTAAACCCCGCCCTGTGGCAAGCCGCGCGTGCTGAAAATCACCGCCAATTCAACCAGGCTTCACCGTAGCGCCTTTTCAATCCCTGCTCCTGCGAGCGGCGTCATGATTGCATATCCGGCCGGCAGCGGGTGCACCCCATCCGCGCTCAGCGTCGCTGGCAGCCCGTCGCGCTCATCCTTCATCGCCGAGTAATAATCCACGTACACATGGTGTTTTTCGGCCGCGTATTGCCTGATCCAAGCATTCAATTCCATGACCTTCGGCGCGGGCGTGAGTCCCGGCGCCCACGTGAAGTCGAAAGCCGGCAGTACCGAGCACAACACCACTCGAATCCCGTTCGCAGTGGCCAGCTCGGCCATGGAAGCGATGTTTCCCTCCGTCAGTTCCAGCGTCATCGGCCCCGTGTTCCCCGCAATGTCGTTGATCCCCGCGAGAATCACGACAACCTTAGGCTTCAAATCGATTACGTCCTGCCGGAACCGCACCACCATCTGCGGGGAAGTCTGCCCGCCGATGCCCCGGTTGATATACGGCTTGCCGGGAAACGACTCATCCAGCTTCCATCCCTGCGTGATCGAGTCGCCCATGAAGACCACTCGGTTCTCGCCCGGCTTCGGCGCAGTCAGGATTGCGTTAGCCTCCTTGAATCGCTCAAGCCCGCCAAAGTCCACCAGAAGTTGCCTGTCGTGATCCGTCCAGTACGCATTGTTCGGATGCCCAGAGGGCGAGGTTTGCGCCGCTGGCGCCGGGGCCGCCGCCGGTGCCGGTTGGGCTGCAGGCGCCTGGGCCTGTGGCGGGGTTGCCGGCGCCTGGGCTTTCAGCGGGGCAACGGCAAGGAATACGGCCAGGGCCGCTGCGAAGAGAATAGCTTTGCAAAGGTTCCATCGATCCACGAGAGCGCTCCAATCGTAAGACGTCCGGTGCGAACCGCTGCCTACCATCAGTCCGGGAACGATTGTAGGCAATCGCACCTCATGCAGGCCACTCGCTCTCCAAGGGACGGCCAGTTCGCAGCCTCGCGCTAAAATCCAATCATGCCCGCGACAGCCGTCTCTTCCGCTGCTCTGACAAAATACGAGCCCGTCATTGGGTTGGAAGTGCATGTGCAATTGCTCACGGCTACCAAGGCGTTCTGCGGCTGCGCCAACCACTTCGGATCTGAGCCGAATACGAACATCTGCCCCGTTTGCCTTGGCCTTCCGGGCGCGCTGCCGGTCTTGAATGCGAAGGCCGTCGAATTCGCCACGCTGGCTGCGCTGGCGCTCAATTGCCAGGTGCGCGAGCGCTCCATCTTCGCGCGCAAAAACTATTTCTATCCCGACCTGCCCAAGGGCTACCAGATTTCGCAGTATGACAAGCCGCTGGCCGAGCACGGCTGGATCGAGATCCCGTCAGCAGACGGCGCAATCAAAAAGATCGGCATCACCCGCCTGCACATGGAAGAGGATGCGGGCAAAAGCCTGCACGAGGGGTTCTCCGACTCCGCTACGCGCACTTATCTCGACCTGAATCGCTGCGGCACGCCGCTCATTGAAATCGTCAGCGAGCCCGACATTCGCACGCCCGATGAGGCTTTCGAATATCTCACCCGGCTTAAGGAGATCCTGCTCTACACTGGCGTCTCTGATTGCAACATGGAGGAGGGCTCGCTTCGTTGTGACGCCAATGTCAGCGTCCGTCCCAGGAGCCAGGAAAAATTCGGCACAAAAGCCGAGGTAAAGAACGTCAACAGCTTCAAGTTCATTCGCGCGGCGCTGGAGTACGAGATCGAGCGCCAGGTCGAACTGATCGAGTCGGGCGGGCGCGTGATGCAGGAAACCCGGCTATGGAATGCCAACGAAGGCCGCACCTACTCCATGCGCTCCAAGGAGCAGGCGCACGACTACCGCTACTTTCCCGAGCCGGATCTGCCGCCTCTGATCGTTTCGCACGAATTCCTTGAACGAAGAAGAGCGGAGCTCCCGGAGCTGCCGGAGGCGCGCCGCAAGCGCATGATCGCCGAGTACGAACTGAGCGTGCAGGATGCGCACACTCTCACTGCCTCGCGCGAGTTTGCCGACCGCTTCGAATCCGCGGCAAAGACAGCGCGTAATCCGCGGCGCGTGGCCAACGTGCTCCTGAGCGAGGTAGGCGGACGCCTGAAGGCATTGGGCCTTGAGCTGGATCAATCTCCGGTAACCATGGCCGGCATTGTGCAGGCCGCCGATCTGCTCGATGAGGGCAAGATCAGCTCGAAGCAAATGAAACAGATTCTCGATGTGTGCTTTGAAAAGAGCGAAGATTTCGGCCCTGTCTATGAGCGCGAAAAGCCGCAGCAGATTACCGACGCCGCTGCGCTTGAAAAGTTGATTGATGAGGTGATTGCCGCCAATCCCAAACAAGTGGAGCAATATCGCGGCGGCAAGAAGACGATGGCTGGATTCTTTGTGGGTCAGGTGATGCGCGCGTCGAAGGGCCAGGCTAACCCGGCATTGCTCAATGATCTGGTGACGAAGAAGCTGGACGGCTGAAATTCAAGCCGCGGGCTGGACCCCAATGCCACTGTGCCAATCCGCAAATGCCGCGCGAAACGCAGGCCGCGACGGCCTATTTCAACTTCAGATCCGAAATGAAGTCTTTGCGCGCGTCCCACGAGCTTACGGTCTTTATCGCGCTCTTTTTGCCGTCCTTCTCGGCCCACAAGTCGAAGTCAATGCTCATGTCGACCTGCGCGAAGTGGAAGTGGCCGTCGGCTGTGGAATCAAAGCTGCGAATGGTTTTGCTCTTCTCGTCTTTCAGGAAGACGGTGGCCCCTGAAACGGGCTCGGAACTCGCGTTCAACACCGTACCCGACACGGTGCGCATGCCGATATTTTGCGCCCACGCTTCAGAAGAAATGAACGTATTCCGCGGCCCGGCAGGAAAAGCTCCGAATGCAAGAAGACTCAATATAGTCGCCGCCAGCAAGCGGGCTCGGTTCATTCCTATTCCTCCTCGTCCTCTGTCAGGAGATCTTCTTCCTCTTCGATGCCCTCTTCGATGCGCGCCAACTCCAGCGGCTCGACGCCGACCACTTCGTACTCTGTTCCACACTCTTCGCAGGCTATCACGTCGCCCTCTTCCACTTCGTCGACTTCAATGTTCAGGGCGGTTTCGCATTCAGGGCAGCTGGGCATGGCAGCCTCCTCACTTTCCAAGCCGAATCGCAATGCGGGATAAGACCGTCGTCGTTCGGCAACCATCGCTAGTTTTAGGGAGAACCCGGCCTCAGGTCAAGAGCCAAACGGGGTGCTTGAAGCCAGCGGTTTCCTCTCCGGGAAAGATGCTTCATATCCGTTAGACGATGCACTCGTCAGGCGGATTTCCGGCCGTGCTCCATTCCTGGTGCAGCCTGCTTCGCACGGTCATTTGTACTCCGCAGGCGCTCCTGTGCGCCTTACGCTCGGGCGCCATGACACCGGCGCGCTTGAGCGTTTACCCTGTTGACTACGATGCCGAGATTTGGCTCCAGTCCGTTTGCCTTCCCCGACTTCAAGGGCGCAACGCGCCGCCTGATCCTCATCAACCTGGCCGCATACTTTGTGCTGTTGCTGGCGACCCTGGCGTCTTCCTCCGCTGGAAGGATTGCCGGCTCGCTCGTCTTCGATCCCAAATCGTTCATGCACGGCGCCCTCTGGCAGCCCCTCACCTACAGCCTCATCCATCCTCCGGGAATGATTCTTGGAACGCTTTTCGAGCTGCTCTCGCTGTGGTTTCTCGCCGGATTTCTCGAGGCCTTTCACGATGCCAACTGGGTCATGAGCCTCTATGCGGTTTCCGTGCTGGGCACGGCCGCGGCGGCGCTCGTGCTTTATGTGGTTTCAAGTACGCTTGCCCCCTCGCTGCTCCTCAACGTCAACCCGCTCTTCGGCTGCTTTGGCGGAATCTTCGGATTGCTGGTGGCCATTGGGCTCCTTTACGGCGACACGCAGTTTCTCCTGTTCTTCGTCATCGGCATCAAGGCGCGCTACATGGTGGCGATTTATGCGCTCGTTGCCGTCGCCATGCTCTTTGGCCAGGAACGAATGTATGCCTTCGCACAACTTGGCGGAGCCCTTGCCGGTTTCGCCTTTGTGCGCATGGCGCCGCGGCGCGGAATCTCCTTCATGCTCAGCGAAAAGTGGTTTGGTTTGCGCAACCGCTACTACCGCTGGAAGCGTCGCCGCGCGGCCCGCAAATTCGAGGTTTACATGCGCTCGCAGGGCCGCACCGTGAAGTTCGACGGCCAGGGCCACCGGATCGATGAGGACGCGGACGACAAGAAACGCTGGAACTGAGCTCAGGCAGCACCTCGGAATTTGCAGGCTGGGATAGCGCCCGCGCGCGGCGCGATAAAATCGCACTGAAATGACCAACAAGATCGCCTTTCTCTTTCCAGGGCAGGGTTCGCAGGCCGTTGGCATGGGCCGCGAGCTCGCCGAACGATATCCCTTGGCAGCCGAAACCTTCGCAGAAGCCGATGCGGCGCTCGGCTTCCCGCTTTCGCGCCTCTGTTTCGAGGGGCCTGAAGAGGATCTGCGCCTGACCGAGAACACGCAGCCCGCCATCATGACGGTCAGCGTGGCAGCGGCGCGCGTCCTCGCCGAGCATAGCGTTGCGCCGGTGCTGGCAGCTGGGCATTCGCTGGGCGAGTGGTCGGCTCACGTCATCGCTGGCACGCTCTCCTTTGCCGACGCGGTGCGCGCCGTAAAGGCTCGCGGGCACGCCATGCAGCAGGCGGTCCCGGCAGGGCGGGGAGCCATGGCCGCCATTCTTGCGCTCGATGCCGCGCAGGTGGCCGAGGCCTGCGAAGAGGCCGCGCGCGAGACAGGATTGACGGTCCAGGCAGCCAATCTCAACTCGCCGAGCCAGACCGTCATCTCCGGCGCCGCCACGGCGGTCGAAAGGGCCGCTGCACTCTGCAAAGCCAAAGGCGCGCGCCGTACCGTCATGCTTCCCGTCAGCGCTCCATTTCACTGTGCGCTTATGCAGCCAGCGCAGGAGGCAGTCGCGCGTGTGCTCTCTGGAATCTCAATGCACGATCCGCGAATTCCTGTAGCTGCCAACGTCACAGGCAGCCTCGTCACCACGGCTGATGCCTCGCGCGACGCGCTCATTCGCCAGGTCACCGGCACAGTCCGCTGGGTCGATTGCATGCAATCGCTGAAAGCTGCTGGCGCAAATCTCTTCATCGAAGTCGGCCCCGGCAAAGTGCTCTACGGCCTGCTCAAGCAAATCGATTCCGAGCTGAAATCGCTGAATGTCGAAGATGCCGCAAGCCTTGAAAAGACGCTGGCGGAGTTGCAAGGAGCCTGACCGGCTGTTTCATCCTTCCCCCTAGCCGCCCTCGTAGTACCCGGATTACCGTGAAGGACCCGCCTAGTAGAGCCTGAAGTCTACCTCGATGTTTAGACGTGCGGCGACCGGCTCGCCATCCTTGCTCGCCGGCGCGAACTTGTATTGCTGGACCGCTTCCGCCGCCTTGGCATCGAGACCGTAACCAGCCGATCGCGCTATGCAAATATTCTGAGGCCCGCCGTTGTTGCTGACGACGAGGCCCATCACGACGACAAAGTCCAGCTCTTGTCCCTTGCGTTTTTGCTGCCTCGCCTCATCTGAAAACTTGGCCTCGACGGAATGCCTCACCACCGGAGGCGTAACACCTTCATCCCGAAAATGAGCTGCGATTCCGTCCGTCGCAAGGCTGTCGTCGAATTTCGCCGGGCATAGCGGCACAGCGAGATCGGCAGAAGTCGAATTTGGATCGCGAACCGGAGCTGTTGACTGCGGTTGCGCCGGATTGGCGGGTGCAGTTTGCTGTCCAAAGCAGGTTGCGGAAACTACCAGAATCATTGCGAAAAGGGACCATCTTGCATCTTGCATAGCTCTCTCCCTGTCACAATGACGCAGGAGTTTCCAAATCGTTAGACAACTCCCAGCTCCCTCAGCACAAACGCGTAGTCCAGCGCAATCTCCTTCAAATAGTCGTATCGCCCGCTGGCCCCACCGTGCCCGGCCTGCATATTCGTCACCAGCAGCAGCGGATTCGAGTCCGTCTTCAGCGTACGCAGTTTGGCCACATACTTCGCCGGCTCCCAATACATCACCTGGCTGTCGTGCAGCGAGGTCTTGACGAGCATCGCGGGATAGTTCACCGCGCGCAAATTGTCATACGGCGAATAACTCAGCATGTATCGGAAATACTCTTCCTGATTCGGGTCGCCCCACTCTTCGTACTCGGGAACCGTCAGGGGCAGGGAAGCGTCGAGCATGGTGTTCATCACGTCGACAAACGGAACGTGCGAAACAATGGCGCGGAAAAGATCGGGCCGCATGTTCGCGACCGCGCCCATCAGCAACCCTCCCGCCGATCCGCCCTCAGCCGCTACGCGCCTCGGATCGCCATAGCCCTGCGCGGTCAGGTGCTCCACGCAGGCAATGAAGTCGCTGAAAGTGTTGCGTTTCACCAGCATCTTTCCCGCGTCGTGCCATGGCTCGCCCAGGTCGCCGCCGCCGCGAATATGCGCATAGGCCATCACCACGCCGCGATCGAGCAAGCTCAACCGGTTGGAGCTGAAGCCGAGCGGCAACGAGTAGCCATACGACCCGTAGCCGTACACGTACAGCGGATTCTTGGGTGCCCCGGGTCCCGATTCTGGGACCCGGGAAACTGCTGAACTTTTCGTGCCCGAGCTGTTCCCAGCGAACTTGTCCTTGCGGTACACAACCGAGACCGGAACTTCGACCCCATCCGGCGCCTTTGCGTGAATCCTCTCGCTTGCGTAGAGCGTGCGGTCGAATCCGCCCGGAATCTCGAGTTGCTTGAGCAGCGTTGACGCGCCTGTCGATACGTCGTACTCATACACCGAGCTTGGCGTGACCAGCGATTGGTATGCGTAGCGGAAAGTCATCGTCTCAAAGATGCGATTGATGTGCGGGTGTGCGCTGTAGGCCGGCTCGGGAAAGGCGATCTCGCCGGCAGGCGCAGCCTCCGCGCCCTCGCCCGCGAAGTTCCATAGCCTCAGCCGCGGCAGCCCGTCTTCGCGCTCGCAGGTAATGAAGAACCCCGCGAAGAGATCGACGTCTTCGAGCATCACCGCGCCGCGGTGCGGAATGAGCTCGGTCCAGTGCTCGCGGCCCGGCGTGGCCTCGGGCGCCGTCACCAGCCGGAAGTTCCGCCCGCGATCATTCGTCCGGATAAACCATAGCCCGTTGCGGTGGTCGACCGAGTACTCGTGCTCATCCACGCGCGCGCAGATGAGCGAAAAGCTGCCGGCCGGTTCGTCCGCTCGCAGCACCCGCGCCTCGCTCGTCGTGTGGCTTGCCGACTCCACCACGATGTACTTGCCATCGCGCGTCCGCCCGGCAGCCAGGTTGAAGCGCTCGTCGTCATCCTGGTAGACCAGCACATCTTCCGCATGCGGTGTGCCCAGACCGTGCCGCCACAATTGGTATTGCCGCTTCTGCTGTTCGTCCTCAACGGTGTAAAAAAGCGTGCGATTGTCCGCCGCCCAGACTACGGACCCCACACGCTCCACCTCGCCCGCCAAAGTCTCGCCGGTCTCGAGGTCCTTGATGTGCAGCGTGTATTGGCGAAAGCCCTTGGTGTCGGTCGTATAAGCCAGCCAGCGGCCATCATCCGTGATATCGGTGTCGCCGATCGCAAAAAACGCTTGCCCCTGCGCCAGCTGATTTCCATCCAGCAGCACCTCCTCCGCCGCATCGGCATTCGCTCCCGCCGGCCCTCCCCGCTTGCGGCAATGGATGCCGTACTGTAGCCCCTCCTCAGTGCGCGAGTAGTACCACCAGGCGCCATCGCGGTAGGGAACTGAGACGTCGGTCTGCTTGATGTGGCTCAGCATCTCCTCGTAGAGCGTTTCGCGCAGTGGGGCGAGGGGCGCCATCACCGCGTCAGCATAGGCGTTCTCGGCCTCCAGGTACGCGGCCACATCCGGGTTTTCTTTATCGCGCAGCCAGGCATAATCGTCGGCGAGGACAACTCCGTGCAATTTCGTTTCCGTGTGGCGTTTGCGGGCGATTGGGGGCGTGGGCAGCGGATTCTGGCTCATTTCTATCCCAGTGTAGAGCCTAGGGTGTTTCGACATATACGCGCGTGCAGCGACGGGAGCCTCGGGAACTCGCCGCACCCCGCCCACGTACAATGGAATAGGAATGAGAGGCCTTCGCCGCGCGCGTTTCGCCGTACTTCCGCCGTTGCTGGCGGTTCTTTTTACATTTCTCCCCATTCCCTCGCGCGCCGAGCCCGTCGCAAGCCTTCCCCAACCCACCGACTATGTGAGCGATTTTGCGCACGTGCTGTCGCCTGAAGCGATCGCGCGACTGGACTCGATCTGTGCACAACTTGATCACTCACAAGCCAACGCGCAGATCGCAGTCGTCACCGTGCACGACCTCAACGGCGACGACGCGGCCGACTATGCAAACCAGCTTGAAGACCACTGGAAAATGGGCAACAAAGGCCTGAATCGCTACGCCATGGTGCTGCTGGCCGTCGCCGACCACAAATACCGCATCGAGGTCGGCTACGGGTTGGAAGGGATCCTGCCGGATGGCAAAACCGGCGACATCGGCCGCGAGATGGTGCCTGACCTGAAGGCCAGCGATTATGACGGCGCAGTGACGCTCGCGGTGGGCGAAGTCGCCAAGGTGATCGCCGACGACGCCAAAATCACGCTCAATCAAGATGAGCCTGTGGCTCCGAGCCAACCCGTGGACCAGGGTTCGTCAGCTGGCAAGCTAATCCTTCTTATCATCGTGCTGGTCTTTTTCGGCGGATTCTCGCTCCTCAGGATGCTCTTCGGCGCCGGTCTGTTTTTTGGCGGCTGGGGCCGCGGCGGTTGGCGTGGAGGCTCCGGGATGGGTGGCGGCGGATTCGGCGGTGGTGGTTTCAGCGGCGGTGGGGGTGGCGGAGGTTTCGGTGGATTTGGTGGTGGCGGCGGCGGATTTGGGGGCGGCGGCGCCGGAGGAAGTTGGTAGTACTTCAACTCTTGGCTTTCAGCTCTCGGCCTTCAGCTTATTCTGAACTGTAGGAGGCGACAGGGCACAAGTTGAAAGCCGATAGCTGTTTTGCGAAGGAGAATCAAACTGTATGAGCCGTGGACTTGGAATTACGCTGGCCGTTTTGGGCGTCCTGCTTCTCGTGGTCCTCATGGTCTTTGGCAGCTATGTCAGTGCCAGAAATCAGATGGTGACCAAGGATCAGGCAGTAAAATCCACATGGTCTGAGGTGGATGTTCAACTGGAGCGGCGCGCTGACCTCATTCCCAACCTGGTGTCGACCGTGAAGGGCTTCACCAAGGAGGAAAGCAGCGTGTTCGCCGACATCGCGCAGGCCCGGGAAGGACTGATGAATGCCCAGACCCCGGAAGCCAAGATCGCCGCGAACAATCAGCTCGATGGTTCTCTTGCCAAGGTTCTCGTCCTGACCGAGAACTACCCGCAACTGCGTTCCAGCGATCAATTCATGCGCTTGCAGGATGAGCTTTCGGGCACCGAGAACCGGATCAGTGTGGCGCGCAAGCGCTACAACGACGCAATCCAGGACTACAACACATTTATTTTGCAATTCCCCAACAACATCTGGGCGGGAATTGCCGGCTTCCACCAGAACAATGCCTACTTCACTGCAAGCCCGTCGGCGCAAACCGTGCCCAACGTGAGCTTTTAGATTCGCGCTGCCGCTCGGGCGTCCGAGCCGAGGAACACGCAAAAGGCCATTCCGGATGAGCGGGATGGCCTTTTTGTCTCAGAGCTTCGCCCGAATGGGGCTATTTGAAGGATGCGATGGCGCTGGCCTCGTCATCGTAGATGTCGAAGACGGTATACAACTTGGTCAACTGCAGCAGGTCGTGGACCTTCTTGGTCAGTTTGAGCAGTTTCAGCTTCGCGCCCTGATTCCTGGCTGTGGTGTAGGCGCTCACCAGTTCACCCAGGCCCGAGCTGTCAATGTAGCTCACTTCGCCCACATCCAGCAGGATGTTTCGCTGCCCTTTGCCGATCAGGTCGCGAATGGCGTCGCGCAGCTGCACGCTGCCCTCGCCTAATGTGATCCGCCCGCTGAGTTCCAAAACAGTGACGCCATCCACTTCCCTGGAAGCTATCGCAAGTGCCACGGAAAATCCCTCCTTGTTGGTACTTCGGTTATAGCATCTTTGCCGCCGCCGGCTTGCGGAAAACTCCTCGCCCGGCCCCTTCGCGGGAAAAACGATGATTCATTGCTTCCCGCTCTCGCCACCATGCTAAGTGTTTTTGGCCGTTGGCGCCAGATGCTTGATCAGCGTCAACTCGGTTCCTGGATGCAATTGTCGAAAGTGTACCTCATCCATGAGAGACCGGATGAGAAAGATGCCGCGGCCGGTGCCGCGGAGAAGATTCTCGGCCGCCAGCGGATCGGGCACACTGTCAGGATTAAACCCGTGACCCTGGTCGGCAATCACAATCACCAGGTCCTTACCTGTGTTTTCCAGCGAAACTTCGATCTGCCGTGCGGGATCGTACTCGTTGCCGTGCAGCACGGCATTGATGGCGGCTTCGCGAACAGCCATGCCGATGTGGAAGCGCTGATCCTCGTCCAAGCCTGCCGCGGTGGCCAAATGATCCGCGGCCTCTTCCACCTCGCTGACGCTTTCCATGGTGGAGCTCAGCCGGAAACTCTGCCGTTCTCTACTCGGTCCAGACACCTGGCTGCCTTTTGCCTCCACTTGGGGGCGCAGCAAACGCCGCCCCGAGCCCCATCAACCTAGCTGGCAGTTTCAAGTCTGGATGCGATTGTGTCAAGCGGACATGGATTACTTTCGTTGGCCATGGCGCGGATTCACGCCGGCATGCGCCTCGTCTCGGGGAGTAAACTGCGGTCGATAGGTCGACACTTACTCCACGGAGCCGCAAATGAACCAGCGCACCCCAATCCGCGTCAGCCTGACGGCGCTTCTTGGCACGCCGGTGACTGACGCGCACGGACAGTTGAGGGGCAAGCTCAAGGATATTGTGGTGTCCACGGGACCGGACGGCGGCAGGGTGGCAGGGATTGCTCTCAAGACTCGCTCCGGCCTTTCCATTGTGCCTTCGCAGGAAGTGATGGAGACCCCTGCCGGCACGCTCGAATTGCGCTCGGCTGATGCGCTCGCTCCCCTCAAGGACGAAGGCAGCTATCTCTTTTTGCAGCGGGACCTCGTCGACCGCCAGATCATCGACATCAACGGCAGAAAAGTGGTTCGCGTCAACGATGTCGATCTGGAATGGACCGATCAGGGAGCGGTTCACCATCTGCGCGTGGCTGAAGTCGAAGTCGGACTGAGGGGAGCATTTCGCAGGGTTTTCAAAGGCGTCTTGCCGCGCGCGCGGCTCGAATCCATCTCGCGCAGGTTCAGCGCGCGCGCCATTCCCTGGCAGTTTGTCGATGTCATTGAGCCCGATCCCGCGCGGCGCGTCAAACTGCGCATCGAGCACGAGCGCCTGGCCGGCATCCATCCCTCTGAGCTGGCCGACATTCTGGAAGATCTGGCGCCCGCCGAGCGCGAGGCCGTCTTCACCTCACTCAACCAGGAGGTGGCTGCCGAGACTCTGGAAGAGGTCGAGCCCAAGTTGCAAAAGGCGCTGCTCGAAAAGCTCGACGAAGAGCGCATCGCCGACATCGTGGAAGAGATGGACCCCGGCGCCGCAGCCGATCTGCTCTCCGAGCTGCCAGAGGAGCAGTCCGATGCAATCCTCGAGGAGATGGAGCCGGAGGAGCGGCAGGAGGTCGAGGAGTTGCTCGAGTTCGACGAGGACTCCGCCGCCGGCTGCATGACCACGGAGTTCGTCTATCTGGGCGTGGATGCCACCGTTGCGCAGGCCGTGCAGGCGCTGCGCAGCTTCGACGGCGATCCGGAAAGCGTGACCGAAGTCTTTCTGCTCGACGAGAAGCGCATGCTTCGCGGGGCCATCCCGCTGGCGCGCTTGGTCATGGCTCAACCTGAATCGCGCCTGAGCGTCCTGGCCGAGCCCCGCGTCATCTCTTGCCCGCCTGACCTTAAGCAGAACGAGCTGGCTGAGATGTTCGACAAATACAACCTCCACGCGCTTCCCGTCGTTGACTCGCAGGGCCGCATGGTTGGCGTGGTGCAGGCCGAACGCGTGATCAGCTTTCTGCGCGAAAAGCTTTAGATTCTAGTCGAAACAGCTGTCGTTCGAGACCCTTCTTCTTCCATCTCCTTGAATTGCCTACGATGCTTTTGTTGCCAATTTTCGGGAAAAACTCCGGTCGCAACTAAATCTGTGAAACAATTCATAGATGATCCCATTTCCTAAAATCATTCAGGGCGGAATGGGCGTAGGTGTGTCGAATTGGCGCCTCGCTCAGGCCGTCTCAAAACTCGGCCAGTTGGGCGTTGTGTCGGGCACGGCGCTGGACGCGGTCTTTGTACGCCGCCTCGCGGACGGCGACCAGGGCGGACACATGCGCCGTGGACTGGACGCGTTTCCGTTTCAGGAGATGGCGAAACGCATCTGGCAGGAGTATTTCGTGCATGGCGGCACGGCTGCAGGTGCGCCTTACAAAGCGCTTCCCATGCATCAGAAACACGATTCGCGCAAGCTCATCGAACTCTGTATCGTGAGCAACTTCGTTGAGGTTTTTCTGGCGAAGGAAGGCCACAACAATCCTGTGGGCATCAACTATCTTGAGAAAGTGCAGATCCCCCATTTGCCTTCAATCTACGGCGCCATGTTGGCGGGCGTAGGCTATGTGCTGATGGGTGCGGGAATTCCCCTGCACATCCCTGGTGTTCTTGATGCTTTTGCCGCGCACCAGGCCGCTGAGTACCGCCTGGCCGTTACCGGCGCGGCGCACGGGCAGTCTGCGAATTTGGACGCGCCAATGCGGCTCGATCCGGCCGACTACGCGGAAGGGCCGTTGCCGGTGCTCGACCGGCCAAGATTCTTGGCGATCGTCTCTTCCAACACCTTGGCGGCCACCATGCTGCGCCGCGCAAGCGGCCGCGTTGATGGACTGGTGATCGAGAGCCCGACAGCAGGCGGGCACAATGCGCCGCCACGGGGTAAGCTGCAACTCAACGCCGCCGGAGAGCCGCTCTATGGCGAGCGCGACCGGGTGAACATCGAGGAGTTGCGGGCTCTGGGAGTTCCTTTCTGGCTCGCAGGTGGGTATGGCAGCCCGATGAAACTGCGCGAGGCGCTGGACCAGGGTGCGACTGGAGTGCAGGTGGGAACCGCGTTTGCGTTCAGCCGGGAATCGGGCATGAGGGCAGACCTGAAAGCGCGGCTGATCGAGCAGGCGATTGCAGGCGCCGGCGAAGTGTTTACCGATCCGCTGGCCTCGCCGACGGGATTTCCGTTCAAGGTTGCTCAGCTCGAGGGCACCTCTTCGGAGCGCAAGGTCTATGATCGGCGGAACCGGGTCTGCGATCTCGGTTATCTGCGCGAGCCGTACGCGGCGGGCGAAGACCAGATTGGCTACCGCTGCTCGGCGGAGCCGGTAGAAAACTACATGGCCAAGGGCGGCAAGATTGAGGACACCGTGGGACGCAAGTGCCTGTGCAATACTCTGCTGGCAAATATCGGGTACGCGCAGACGCGCAAGAATGGTTTCGTTGAACCGGCTTTGGTCACGGTGGGCGACGACCTGAATACGATTGTGCAGTTCCTTGCGCCGGGGCGCAGCAGTTACAGCGCGGCAGACGTGGTCGAGAACTTGCTCGGCAACGGCGTGGCGGCGGAGCAGCAAACAGAGCCCGTGCTGGCGGCTAGCGCATAGCGAAACGGGCTACGTCTGCGGCTTGCCCTCCTCTACGCCCACCGCGAACACCCCTGGAACCCGCTCCGCTGGCGTGGGCAGCGCGGGGAATGGCGCGTGCGGCTCGGTCTGATACCAGTACGCCGTCGAATAGAAGTCGTCAGAGCGATCATTCGCCGTGCCGTGTTCGATCGTTACTCGGATGGACCCCTCAAACGCGATGGGGCTTTCAATGTGCCAGCGATAGAGGCAGTAGCGGCCGCCAATGCGCTCGGGGTTCGCAATATAGGGGGCGCCCTGGTGAAGGTTCGCGAAGGGCTCGCCGCCAAAGTCCCAGGCGCCGTTGTAATAATCTTCCGTTCCGGTGCCGTTGATCGTGGGCATCGCGTCACCGTCGACAAAAATCATGTCATCGCCCTCGCCAAACCAGCCGTTTTCGTTCTGCACCACGGCCTGCGTCACGCCCACAAAATGTCCTTTCCCCGTGGCCTCCAAAAACACATAATTGTCCCGCCCGCTCAGGTTTTTGCCGTCGCTCCTAACTGCTTTGCACGGCGCGGCCTGGCGATACTGCGCGTGAAAGCGGCCCAAGCCTTGGGGAAGACTCGCCAGCGCCACATAGTCAACCGCGAAATAAAGGTTCTTCGTGCGCACCGTTCCTTCATTTGCCAGCGTGAGGCGTGCCGCAGTCGCGAAAGGCATCTGGAAGTAAGCGTTCAGAGCCTTCATGGGCGCAACTGCAAGCAGAGCCGACTGATAAATGAAATACTCGCCCAGTCCGAGGCCGAAGAAGTCGCCAACGGGAACCTCGACGGAGGGTGTCGGTTCGCCATCCCACCAAGCGCGAAGCACCAGATTCTTCAAGTGCACGGGATCGGGTGAGTTGATGGTGAACCAGATGTGTGTGACCACCCCAGCGCCTTTTGCATCGAGAACCGTGGTCGCCTGGCCCGGCTCGATGGCGACCCAATCGGCGTTGCCGCCAGTGCGGTCCCAGCTCGAGGAACGAAGATTCTTGTAATTACGCAGACGAGCCAGCGCGAAGATCTCTTCCGAAACCTCCGGTTCGCCTGGAGCGGCGGAAGCGCCAGCCGCATTCATCCCCAGCAGCGCAGCCGTTGAAACGCCGGCGGCCGTGGCCAGAGAGCCCAGCAATCTCCGCCGGGAACGGAGATTCACCTTGGCGTTGAATGGGTACATACGAGGTTCCTCCTGAAGGCGCTAGCCGTGAAAGGGAATTCTAATCGAACCACGCTGTGCCCAACCGCGCCAAAGCGTCTGCGCTTGCACAATATCGCGCCTTGCACATCGATTTCGTTTGCCGGCTTCACGCATTCGGCTCCGGCCTGTTATGGTCAGTGAGGAAGTTTTTAATCGCAATCTTCAACCACAATGAATCCACCCTAGGAACTCGCATTACCATGTGGAAGCGCTGGCGAATCCGGATCCTGCTTTTTCTGGCCGTTCTTGGCCCCGGATTCATTACCGCCAATGTCGATACCGACTCCGGCGGCATCCTCACCTATTCTCAAGCAGGCGCGCAGTTCGGCTACACCCTCCTCTGGACCATGATTCCCATCACCATCGCACTCATCGTGGTGCAGGAGATGTGTTCCCGCATGGGCGTGGTCACCGGCAAGGGCCTCAGCGACCTCATCCGCGAGGAATTCGGCCTGCGCATCACCGTCGTCCTCATGGTGCTGCTCGTCGTGGTCAACTACACCAACGTGGTCACTGAGTTCATCGGCATCGCCGGCTCCATGCACCTGTTCCACGTCTCCAAACTCATCTCCGTGCCCCTCTGCGCGTTTCTGGTGTGGGTGCTGGTGCTGCGCGGCGACTACAAGAGCACCGAAAAGATCTTTATTGTGGCCTCCCTCGTCTATATCACCTATGTTTTTGCCGGCGTGCTCTCGGAGCCTAACTGGCACGAGGCGGTGTTGGCCACGATCAAGCTGCCCGCCGCATCGGTCTGGCACGACAAAGCCTACATCTACATGACCATTGGCGTCATCGGCACGACCATCTCCCCTTGGATGCAGTTCTACCTCCAATCGTCCATTGTCGAGAAGGGTATTCGCGTAAAAGACTACGCCGCCTCGCGCCTCGACGTGATTGTGGGCTGCTTGTTCACCGATTTTATCGCCTGGTTCATCGTGGTGGCCTGTGCGGCCACGCTCTTCGTGCACGGCATGGGCGCCATTCAGGTCGCAGCCGACGCTGCCGAAGCCATGCGCCCCCTGGCTGGCGATTATGCCTTCCTCCTCTTCGCCTTCGGGCTCTTCAATGCATCGATCTTCGCGGCCTCCATATTGCCGCTCTCCACGGCCTATACGGTCTGCGAGGGCCTCGGCGTCGAATCGGGCGTGGACAAAAGCTTCAAGGAGGCGCCGTTCTTTTACTGGCTTTACGCGTTGCTCATCGCCGGCGGAGCCATCACAGTACTTGTTCTGCCAGACGCGCAATTGATCAACGTTGCGATTCTTTCGCAGGTTCTGAATGGCGTCCTGCTTCCCGTGGTCATCATTCTCATGCTGCTGCTTATCAACCGTGCCGACCTCATGGGCGAATACAAGAACTCGCGCCTCTGGAACTGGATCGCCTGGGCCACCAGCATCATCGTGATCGGGATGACGTTTGCCATGCTCTGGGGCATGATGCCCGGGCACTGAGGGCAGTAAGGTCCAGAGCTGAGAGCTGAAGTGTAAAAGCTAGGAGCCAGAAGCTAGAAGCCAGCACTTGCCTTACAGCAGCTTGCCCGCAGCCAAGTCCCGGATCAACCCGCGATCCGCGGCCAGAAATTTGTAGCTGGGCAGTTCCTCAAGCTTCACCCACCGCACCTGCTGGTAGATTTGGTTATCGATGTCGCCTGCAAAGTTGCGCACCGCGAAGAACTGCAGATCCACAGCGCCGCCACCGCGATAGTTGTGGCGAATGCGCGTCACTGCGGGGCCAACCTCTGCGCGAATGCCCAGTTCTTCGACCAATTCTCGCGTCAGCGCCTCCTGCGGACTCTCTCCCGGCTCAATCTTCCCGCCGGGAAACTCCCACAGCGATCCCATGGGCTGGTCGGCACGACGCTGGCCGATCAGCACTTCGCGGTCACGAACGATCAGCGCCGCCGCCACAAAACGAAGTGCGGGACCAGGAGTATGTTTCTTCGGCTTGGGCGGGCCCTCCGTCACGCATTCCAGTTTAAATGACAGAAAAGAGCGTGCGAACTGAAGAATCAACGCGCCAGAAGCCAGTTTCAGCAGCCGTAACAATTGCTGGAATTCGGGGACCCGGCAATCCCAAATCTACTCCCCACCCACCGCTGCTTCAACGCCCTCGGCGGCATGGGGCCTGAAGTAGCACCAGCCTCTCTTCGCGCACGCTTCCTTGAGCGCCGGAGACGGATTCACAGGAAACGGGCATCGCGCCATCTCCAGCATCGCCAGGTCGTGAATTGAGTTGGCAAACACGGCATCAGGCGCGGGCAGTCCCACTCGCTTGAGCGCAGCCGCCTTCGCCTCGTCCGTCGGCACATCGACGATCTCGCTGGTAATGATGCCGTCCTTGACGCGCACCTCAGCCGCCAGAATGTGCTCCTCTGTGATGCCGAAATCGCGCAGACCTTCAGCGATCACCCAACGGTTCGTCGAGCTCACAGCCCAAATCTCAACCCCGGCCTGCCGCATCTTCTCCACCAGCGCCGTCATCTCGGCAAAGACGCGCTTCCGCACAAACTCTTCCACGTATCGTGCGGCGGCCGCCTGCAATTCGCTGTCACGCAGTCCGGCGTACATCTGCACCATTTCGCCGCACATCTCCACTTCGCTCACTGCTCCCGCGCGATATGCGCGATAGCGCGTATCGATCCAGTCGTTCGTCGACCGCGACACCAGCCCCTGCTCCAGCGACCATGCCATGAACCCGTAGCCGGCGTCGCCGCTCCAAAGGGTTCCGTCGCAGTCGAAAACCGCGACTCTGGGCTTGCACTCGAATACCAGCCGCTCAAACTCCTCGACTGTCCATGGGTGAGCATCAGTCTCTTTGGGTGCCAACCGTTTCTTCGTGCCGTCTGCGGAATTCATCCATTTCTATTCTCATCCATGCAGACCGGTTCTTGCATCTGCGCGAGGTTAATGGATGATGTACGCGCCTCAGCAGCTTCGCGCCGCTTCAGTCGTGACGGGCGTCGTTTGCCCCTGCCGCGATTGCCGGGGCCCATGCGCAGCAGCCTGCGTTCGCTGCTTCCTAGGTCAGATTTCCTGCATTCAGCCTGCCCGCAGCTATTCCGATGCAGGAGAGATTCGTTCGACCGGCTCCACGCGAATTTTCGCGATGCGCCTCGCATCCATCTCCACCACAGTCAATCGCCGGTCTTCAAACACGATGGATTCGCCCGCCTCTGGAATGTGCCCCAGACGCGCCAGCACGAACCCCGCCAGCGTTTCCACGCCTCCGTCGCGCGGCAAGCTCCAATGCATCTGTGTTTCCAGGTCGCGCAGATTGACGCTGCCATCCATCACCACCGCGCCCCCGGCGCTGCTCAGCAGCGGTTGCGAGGGTGTGTCGAATTCGTCCTCGAGCTCGCCCGCAAGCTGTTCGATCGCATCCTCAGCGGTCACCAGGCCCACGGTCGATCCATACTCGTCTACCGCGATCGCCAGGTGCCGCCGATTCTGCTTGAAGTCGCGCAGCAGATCCAGTGCCGACTTCGACTCTGGCACCACCAGCACCTCGTGCATGATCTGCCCGAGCCGAACCTCGCCCTCT
Source organism: Occallatibacter sp. (assembly GCA_049517515.1). Classification (GTDB taxonomy): domain Bacteria; phylum Acidobacteriota; class Terriglobia; order Terriglobales; family Acidobacteriaceae; genus Telmatobacter. The sequence continues at coordinate 68,883 of JBEKSA010000013.1, read as the reverse complement.
GGCGCGCCAGCCGCGGCCTTCGACGTGCGAAGATAAAACAGCCGGGCCAGGTCCCGCGCATACACCGCTCCGACGATGCACTCGGGACCGCGAGCCTCGTCGTAAACAGGAATGCGCGAGTGATTGCGGCCGAAAACGCGCATGCATGCATCTTCAAGAAGCATGTTAGACGGCAAGGAGAAAATCTTCTGGCGGGGCGTCATGATCTCGCGCACTGGCACATCGCCGAGTTCCAGAGCGCGGTGCACCAGCATCTCCTGAAACTCTGGCAGCAGCCCCAGCCGCCTGGCTGCCGTCGCGATGAGCTTCAGCTCCTCGGCGGAGTGAATGGAAGCGGCACGTTCGCCGGCTGGAATATCGAACGCGTGCAGAACGGCTGCAGCAGAGCGGCTGAGCAGGCGCACCGCGGGTCGAGTGACGGCCATGAACACCAGCATGGGCGGCGCCACTGCCACAGCCAGCGCCTCGGCCCGGCGCAGCGCCAGCGCTTTGGGCACCAGTTCGCCGGCCACAACGTGAAAGTAAGTGATGATGGCAAATCCGAGTGCCACGGCCACTACGTGACCGTAGATATTCGCGTGGGGCAGTGCACCCATCCACCCTGCCAGCATCTGTGCCGCCAGCGGCTCGCCCAGCCAGCCAAGCGCCAGCGAGCAAAGGGTCACGCCGAGCTGCACCGCGGGGAGCAGGTCGTCAAGATTGCGCTGCAGGCTCCGCACCGCCCGCGCTCCCGGCACCCGCGCAGCCAGCAACTGCTCCACGCGCGTTTCGCGGATCGAGATCAGCGCGAATTCGACCGCGACAAAGTAGGCGTTGGCCAGGATCAGCATGGCCACGGCAACTGGCTTGATGAGCAGAAGCTCGTGCATCTCGCAGTGAGGATAGCATTGGACGGTGCGCGTGGGGTCAGGAGTGGCCTCACGCTTGACATTTCTATGGAACCGGTGGGCTGTCGGGTGCGTAGAATCATTCGGGTGGCAAAATGAGGAGCGCGATGAGGCTTTTTTGTGCAGCAGTCACCATATTTGTTGCAGTTGTGTTCACGGCAACGGTTCCGGCGCGAGCCGCCGAAGCGACATTTGAGCGCGACCTGACCGTCACCGGAAAAGTCGATCTGTCGGTCCACACCGGTTCGGGTTCCATCCATCTAACCAGCGGCCCCGAGGGGCGCGTCCATGTCTTCGCACGCGTAAAGTCGGGCTGGGGCGGAAGCGATGAAATGGTTCAGGAGATCGCGGCCCATCCTCCCATCCAGCAGACCGGCAACATCGTCCGCCTCGGAGGGGATCACCGCAATCTCGGCAACATCAGCATCGACTATGAAATTCAGGCTCCGCCCGATGCCTATCTGGATGCAGCGTCAGGCTCAGGCAACGTGACCGACGAGGGCGTGGGCGCAAACGCCAGGTTGAGTACAGGCTCGGGATCGATTCACGCTACGGGCTTGCAAGGCGGATTCACGGTGCAAACCGGATCGGGCAACATCGATGCCGCACAGACGGGCTCTGGCGACGTAAAGGCCGAAACAGGCTCAGGATCGATCGAACTAAAGAACCTGCACGGCGGACTGCGTGCCGGAACCGGATCGGGCAATATCAAGGTGGACGGCACGCCGGCTGCGTCGTGGCGCATCAACACGGGTTCGGGAAGTGTAGAACTCTGGACAGGCAATGCCGCGCTAACGCTGGATGCCGGGGCTGGCTCAGGCAACATCCACTGCGATCGTGCGATCGTGACGCAAGGGACAACCGACCACCACCACTTGAAGGGCGCGATTGCCGGCGGAGGGCCGGCCGTGCACATCGGAACCGGTTCCGGCAACATCCGCATTCACTAGCGGAATGCTAAGGTCTGTTAGCAGACCTTAAGGAATGAAATAGAACGGGTCAGGATATTTCACCGAAAACTCCGCTTCCGGCTTGCCCTTCAGGTCGCTCCACTGGTCGCCCACATTGAGGGCAAGTGTGTAACCCGCCGCGGCAATCTCCCCGCGCGCTTGAGCCTTGAAGGCGCCAATGGTCTGTGAGCCGGGTTCCGTCGGGCGCATCACCAGCAGCTTCCAGTTGTCGAAACCCTGTGCGCGCAAATTGCGCTCTGTTGCGGCGCGCTGTGTTTCGTAACGGCCCGTAATAAAGATGACGCTTATCCCCAACCGCTGCGCTTCCTTGTAGAGCCGCAACGTGCCTGGAATGGCCGGTGCCTGCGCGGTATCAAGCCACTGATCGAATTCGGGCTTGTTGTACGCGAAGTCCGCACCCAACATCTCCGGGTAGGTCGACAGCGCGGTGTCGTCGATGTCCAGAATCAGCGCCGGTTTCTGGTGCGGGCCGCGATGTGTGGCAAGCCGGTGCAGGAATTCGATCGCCCGATCGGCCTGCATGTCCAGGTCGTGCGCGTAACAGCCGCACCTGCATGTGCAATCGTGATATTGCTTCAGCTCGGTCTTGAGCGTGCCGAGGTTGGGGATGCGCTCCGCTGCCGTGTCGGTGCTGAAAGCCGGACGCGGCTGCTGCTGCGCGGAAAGGGAACTCAGTCCAATCGCCAGCCCCATCGCGAGCCCCGTCGCAAGAATGAGCGGCGCCGCAAGAACGGTCGCACATTTGTTCATCATGCGGAACTCCTCTCCATTCCTTTGCTTGCTCAGTGTAAACAATGCGGCTCGCCCGCCCTTTAAACTGAAAGGAAGATGATTCGCGTCTTTCGCCCCATTCCCGTCGAGCGGCTCAAGCTGCTCGTCTTCGATCTCGACGGCACGCTGATTGACTCGGCGCAGGACCTGTGCAACAGCGTGAATGCGACTCTCAGGGAATTCAACCTGGGCCCTCTGCCCGATCCCGCAATCGCCGGCTTTGTCGGCAACGGCGCGCCCATGCTCGTGCGCCGCTCGCTGGCTCTCGCCGGTAACATCGCTTCCGACCAGGTCAACGAGGATCTCTTCGCCAAAGCCTACGCGTTCTTTCTGCAGTACTACCGCGAGCACAAGCTCGACTTCACCTACGCCTACGAAGGCGTTCTCGACGCGCTCAAGGCATTGCATGAGCTGCATGACGCGCCCGGCAACCCGCACAGAACCATGGCCGTCCTCACCAACAAGCCGGTGCGTCCAGCGCGCGGCATCTGCGAAGGATTGGGCCTCGCCGATTACTTCCTCCATATCTATGGCGGCGACAGCTTCCCCCTCAAGAAACCCGATCCGCAAGGCCTCCGCTCGCTCATGAAAGAGACCGGCGCCGCACCCGACGAGACTGTGATGATCGGCGACAGCAAAGTAGACGTCGAGACAGCCCGCAACGCCGGAGCCTGGTCCGTCGGCTGCGCCTTCGGATTCGGCCCGCAGAACCTGATGGATATCCCTCCCGATATCCTCGTCTCGTCCGCCGCGGAGTGGACACGAGCCCTGAGTCCATCGTAAATATTTCAAAATAAACTAGTTATCCGATGCGAATTCCGCGGGAACTTTCTCGCTCTCCGTGGCGTATATTGGCCTGTAGCGAGGATCAGACGCCCATGCAGAAGAGATTTCTCGCCCTTTGCCTCTTCGGCGCCGCCCTGGCAGTCGCCGCTGTGCCCGCGTGCGCTGAAAATGACGCGGTTCAGTTCTTCAACAACATTGAAGTCACCCCCGACGCACCCGTCAACGACGCCGTCTGTTTTTTCTGCAACGTCGACGCCCACGGCGACGTGAGAGGCGACATCGTCGTCTTCTTCGGCAACGTCCGCCTCGACGGCCAGGCACACCAGGATGTCGTCAACTTTTTCGGCAATGTGACCGCAGCCGATAACTCCGCCATCGGTGGCGACCTCGTCTCGTTCTTCGGCTCAATCCGGCTGGGCGAAAACGTCAGAGTGAATCAGGACATGGTCGCCATGTTCGGTACGGTCCACACTCCGGCCAGCGTTTCCATCGGCCAGGACCACCTCGTGTTCTCGCCCTGGATTCTCTTTGGCCCGCTGCTGATCATCTTCCTCGTGGTGTTTGTCATCGTCCACGAGATCCGCGTCCATCGCCAGCGCCGGTTCGCTCAGGCCTACCCGCTTCCGCCAAGGCAATAGCGCCATCAAAAGCCTGTCGGGGCGTTAAGCTTTTCGCATGGATAATCTAGGCCTCTTGAGCCCTCGCCCCTTGCGCATCATCCTACCCGGCGGCAGCGGCCAGGTAGGCCGCATGTTGGCGCGTTTCTTCCAGGAGCGCGGCCATCACGTCACGGTGCTCACCCGTGGGCCGTACACCGCGCCCTGGCAGACAGTGTATTGGGACGGAATCGAGCTCGGCCCGTGGGTTGAGACGCTTGAAGGCGCTGACGTCTGCATCCATCTCTCCGGCCGCAGCATCAACTGCCGCTACACTGCCCGCAACCGCCGCGAGCTTTACGATTCGCGCATCGGGCCAACGCTCCTGCTGCACCGGGCCTTCGCCATGCTGGCCAATCCGCCGCGCCTCTGGATGAACGCCTCATCGGCCACTATCTACCGGCACTCACTTGACCGGGCCATGGACGAAGCCACTGGCGAGCTGGGCGACAATGAGTGGATCTCGCGCCGCCGCCGCGCTCCTGCCAAGTGGAATTGGACCATCCAGCTCGTCAAGGACTGGGAGGCCGCCTTCTTCTCCGCTGAAACGCCGCGCACGCGCAGGATCGCGCTGCGCACCTCGCTCGTCTTTGGCCCTGAGCCGGGAAGTGTCTTCGCCGTACTCTCAAATCTCGTCCGCGCCGGCCTGGGCGGAACCCAAGGCAACGGCCGCCAATATGTTTCCTGGATTCACGAGTCCGACTTCGCCCGCGCCCTCGAATTCCTCATTGCGCATGAAGAAATCGACGGCCCAATCAATCTCGCCGCGCCCAATCCGCTGCCCAACCGTGAGTTTGTGGCCGCGCTGCGCGAGGCTTGGGAGATGCCCAATGGCCTGCCTGCGCCCGCGCCGCTCCTGGCCATCGGGATGTTCTTCCTGCGCACCGAGCCCGAACTGGTCCTCAAAAGCCGCCGCGTCGTGCCCGGCCGCCTCCTTCAATCCGGATTCCAGTTTGAGTTTCCCGATTGGCCCGAAGCCGCTGCCGACCTCGTCCGCCAATGGCGGGCCCGCGACGATCTCTGACCCGCGGACACTGATCTCTGAGCTCTGTTCTCTGATCTCTGCTACTTCGGCGTTATATCCGTCACCGGCAAATCCCAGTGCCCGAGCAGAATCTCGAATCGCCGCTGCTCTTCCTTCTTGTACGTCTCCTGGTCCGGCCAAAGCTCCCTGATAAACGCCGCTTCATCCGGGTTCGAGCTCGTCGCGACCGTCGAGTCTTTGTAGACGATCGTCACGCGGTAGTCCCAACGGCCGTCCTCGGTCGTGTGGTAGGCCGGCGACTCAATCTTCAGCGACAGAATCCGCCCCGTCGACTGAATCTTCTTGAGCAGCGGCCAATGGTTCTTCAGGAACAGGTCGAGGAACTCCTGCTGATGGCCCCATTGGCACTTGTAGTAGTACTCAATCGTGTACGGCTGACCGGCGCTCGACTGCGGCGGCGCGCCCTGCGCCCAAACCCGTCCCGCAAATCCCGCTGCAAACGCCAATCCCACCAGAGCGACAACAATCCTGCGCGTCCAATTAGTCATCATGCCTCCATGCGTGCGATGGAAGCATTGTAGCGTGCTGAACTTGCGCTGCCATCACGAAGAAGATTGTCATACAGGCGGTAATGGGGTGCTATGAGTGCGAATCCACGATGCCAGCTCTTGCTCCGCCATCGAGCCGTCTGCAACCGACAGCATCACCCTCACGGTCTCCCCATCGCTGGCAGTGAGCTTGTAGCCGTTCAATGGCAGGAACACGCCGGCCGCCACAACTAAGGCCGTGCGCTTGTTTCCGTCGATGAATGCGTGGTTGCGGGCAATGCCAACAGCGTAGGAAGCCGCAAGATCGGCGACATCCGGACTCCCGTATGCCGCGAGATTCTGTGGGCGGGCGAGGGCCGAAAGCAGCAAAGATTCATCTCGCAGCCCTTTCATGCCGCCATGCTCCGCGAGCTGCTCATCGTGAATTGCAAGAACCACTTCCTTTCCTACCCAGCGCCATTCCTCGTCGCTCACTTCGCGAGCTCCCTCAATACATCGCGCCGCTCTCGCATGAAGCTTCGCGCCAGCGACATCTGTTCCTCAAACGCTGGGTCATACGGAGTGATCCGAACGCCGTCCGGCGACTCAGTTAAAAACACTGAGTCGCCTTTCGCGACCTTCAAAATCGCCAGGGCTTCCTTGGGCAGCACGATTCCCGCGGAACTTCCCACCGTTGTCACCTTGAGCTTAATCATCGGCACCGATCCCCCATTCTTATCATTATAACATATGTAATACTGACGCAAATGGTTAGCATTCCGGTAAGCGAGTCCGCCGCCGGACACCTGAGACTCGTTCCCTCGGCACCTTGTTCCTTGGTCCCCTTGTTCCCTGTATCAAAAAAAACGGCCCCCGTTTCCACGGGGGCCAAGTTGCCTTGGTTCTCTCGCGTTGCGAGAGCTTGGTTGGCGGCCTAACGGCGGGGTGGCCGTTGGCGCAGGAGCAGAGCCTCGGGGGAGGAGTTGGCCGCTATGTTACGGCTGCTCTGCGCCAGCTGCGACGGGAGCGCTTTGGGGTGACGCTCCTGCCCGGGCCGCCAAACTGTTTTCCATCAACCGCAGATGCACGCTGCTGACCCGAATCCGTTCCGGCTTTTGGTCTTGATCGCCGGTTCCGGTTGAGGCCACCTCTGCTTCATTGCCGAGGGCCACGGAGTGCATGCGGTAGACGGGAATCTGATGTTCCGTCACAAGATAGCGCTTGACTGCTTCTGACAGGCGCTCGGAACTCTGTATGCCTGCGCTACCCGCCAGAGGCGAGTGCGCGTCCATTTCCAGGATGTAGCCTTCGCGCCCGGTAAGGCTTGAGGCTAGCCGATCCAAATCCTCCTTCGAATCCGAAGTCAGCGTCGGGTTCGACCCATGGAACTTGATCACAATGTCCGTCGCTTGGCTGTACTGATCGAGGCCGTTCACTGTGCTGTTGATCTGGTTCACGTGAGTCGACGCTGATTGGGCGGCGCTGTTGGCGTTCTCCGCCTGCGTGTTGGCAGCCATCGCCAACTGGTTCGCCGCATCGGCCGCGGACTGCGCCTTCCGGATTCCCGCCTGCGCCCGCGCATCCACGTCCTTGATGTACTGCGCGTTCTTGGCGTTCAGATCATCCAGTTCGCTGAGCCGGTCGTTAATCGGATCTGTCTGTCTCTTCACCCACTTCTTGCGGGCAAAGGGATAGATGCGGCCCCAGAAACCTTCCTTCGAGGCGCTCAACGGCTGTTCGGTCATCGGCATGGGGGAGGGCTGAGCTTGCGTGTTTGAAGAAGAGGCCGTGCTCTGTGTCGAAACCCCGGACGATGTGCCAGTTGACACCTGATCCTGGGCCCAAACGGGAATCGCGATCGCTGATGCCAACACAATCACTGCCAGATGGCGGGGAAACAATTTCACTTCATTCGCAGATTTCATCATCGGTTCAATCCCTCTTGGTTCGCGGCTATAAAGTCGCGCTCGCAGGTTGAGCCTGCTATCCGCTTGCCCTTAGTAAGAGCAATACCGGTGCCAAAAGTGGAGAGGGATTGGGAAAACACCTATCTAGTTGAAAATAAAGTCATTCGATGGGGCGGGTTCGGTGCGGAGTCGGTGCGTTTCGCGCCCTGTATACCCCTGTTTGCGGGTAAATTTTGCACGTTTGCGTAGTTTCTACTCTGCCCCCGAAATCCTCGCTCTACTTCGAGTCCACGTGCCCTACTTCGAGTCGACGTGAATGATCCGGATCTCTGGGAAAGCGCCATCCCAGTCCTGCGCAACTGTGTCGAACACCAATCGGAAGTCTGCGCTGTCGCCCGGCTTCAGGGGTGAGGCCGACACCGGCTCCACATCCACATAGGGTTGCCGCGTGCGAATGATCTTCAGCGGCTCGGTTTCGTTTTGCGCCACTTCGTGAGCCGGATCGCGAAAGAGCACCTGCACGGTGATCGCAGTCACCGTCCGGCTTCCTGTATTGCTGACCGACCCATCGACATAGGTCACTTTCCCGCCGGCAAGGTTCGCTGACTCGCTCATCTCGAGGTTGCTGATCGGCAGATTCCCCGCGTACGGGTCCAGGGCCGCGGAGATCGGCGTCGCTGCGGGCGCGCTCTTCCCGTGCTCAAAGATCAGCACCAGTCCCACCGCCACCGCCAGCACAATCGCCACAGCGATCGCTACCGGCAGCCAATTGCGCTCCTGCGCCTCGGCAGGACGAATGAGTTGTGGACCTGTGCTCACGAGCGCGATTGTACACCCGTTTTTGCCTGCCTCGCGGCCCTTCCACTCCTGCCTCGCGGCCCTTCCACTATCGACCGTGGCCGCACCTCGCACTTCCGTGCCGCCATTCCGGCGCGCACGGAGAGTTTTTCATTCAATCTACATTCTTCTTTGAATCCAGCGCATGTCTCTCGCGTCTAAGCTGACAAAAGAGATCTCAATGCCGGCAAGCCGGTGTTGGCGGGTCTCTTGAAGACTCAACCTCAAGACAAGGGAACCAGCAACGTGATCGCGCCGTAATCCTTATCGAATTGCATTTCAAAGGCAGGCCAGCCAATGCATCCCTCCCCAAGCCACGCATTCACCTCGCCACCCACCCGCATAAGCGACTCTGCGCAGCCCAGCCTGCTCGCCGAAAGGGCCTACCAGGGCCTCACCATCGCCGCCATGCTCGTGATTCTCTTGAGCCTTGTCGCGTTCTGGTAGTTTTCCCCGCGGAAGGGCGCCGACGCAAGAGGCTAGGAGCTAGAAGCTAGAAGCTAGAAGCTGCCTTCGTCACCCGAACCGCGCCCTCTTTACCGATTGCCGGAAGTCATCGCCCTGCATCTCCACGCGGACGCACATCTCGGCCAGCCGCGATCTCATCCGGTCGCCGATTCGGTCGCCCAGCGTGTCTTCAAGGACGGCGGCTTTGGCCCCGGTCCTGTCAAACTTTGCGCCTGCTCCTGCCGGCAAGTCCGGATAATTCGTTGTAATGATGGTGGTCTGGCGGTCGTTGTAGCGCGTGTTCAGGATCAGCGCCACCGTGTCCCACACCCACTCGTTGGGCTTTTGCGCGCCCAGGTCGTCCAGCACCAGCACCTCGGCGGCAAATACCGGCTTCAGCAGCTCAAGCTCCGTCGTCCGCACCTCGGAGTTATAGCTGTTCTGGATGCTCTTCAGCAGTTCCCGATAGTCGCAGAACAGCCCCTTCACTCCACGTTCCTGGATCAGGCGCCGCAGAATGCCGGCCGCCAGGTGAGTCTTACCCAAACCCGCTGAGCCGACAAAGAGCAGCCCGCGTCCCGCCGTGTCAACAGGATAGGTCTCCGCGAATTTCCGCGCCTTCTGAAGCGCCCTGCCCAGCGAGGGGTCAGCGCCGGGATAGGAGGGATCGAAGGCGTCCAGCGTGCAATCCTTGTACCGCGCCGGAATCTGCGCCGCCTGGATCCTTCGCTGTTCCCGCTCCGCCGCCTGGCACTCGCATGGGCGGCTCACCCAGTGCCCGGCCGCATCCATCACCCGAACCAGGCCCACCCCATCGCAAATCGCGCATTCCGTCATATCGTTTTTCCAGCCTAGCGCACTCAGCTTCTCGCGCACCCGGTGCACACCCCGTGCCCGAATGTGGAAAATGCGCGCCTTTGATCGCACAAAACGCAATAATCAATGAGTTGTCATCCTGAGCGACGATTCGCGTTAGCGAGACGGAGTCGAAGGATCTGCGGTTGCTCCTTCAACGAGGGATTGTTCAGCGCAGTCGCGTCAGTCGCACACCAACGCTGCATCCGGGAACTCTGCCTCTTCTGAATCTTCCGGCCCCGCCGATTCGCCCGCCGCAGTCCGCGCCGCAAAGAAGCGCTCCACCTCGCCCAGCACGTCCGGCCCCGTTCGCGCCTGGTAAATTGCTGCGCGCAGCTTGGCGCCGCCCGGCACACCGTGCGTAAACCACGTGGCAAATTGCTTCATCTTTCCCACCGGATCGCCCATCCTCGCGTCGCGCGGCAGATCTTTGGTCGCTTCGGCCTCTGCCAGCAGCATCTCGAAGTAGGCGCGAATCATTCTATATCGATCCTGATTCATCGGCCGCTCGTAGCTGCCCATCGCCGTGTACTGCGCAATCTGCCTGAAGATCCACGGATTCGCCGGCGCCGCCCGCCCGATCATCACCGCGTCACAGCCGGTTTGAGCCACCATCGCAGCCGCGTCCTCCGGCGTACGGATATCGCCGTTGCCCATTACCGGAATCCCCACCGCCCGCTTCACTTCGGCAATCCAATGCCATTGCGCCTGCCCGCTGTAGCCCTGTTCGCGCGTCCGCGCATGCAGCGCCAGGCCGTTCAGCCCCTCGGCCTCGGCCATCCGCGCCAGCTCCACGCACACAATCTGCTCGTCGTTCCAGCCCATGCGGAACTTCACCGTGAAGGGAATCGTCACTGCCTTGCGGATCGCCCGGAAAATCTCGCCGATCTTCGGCAGATCGCGCAACAAACCCGACCCTCCGTTCGACCCCACCACGCGCTTCGCCGGGCAGCCCAGATTCAAATCCACCGTGTCGAAGCCTGTCTCTTGCACAATGCGTGCCGCTTCCGCCAGTGTCTCGGGATTCGAACCGAACAGTTGCGCTCCGATCGGATGCTCATCGTCGTAGAACGTCAGATACCGCCGCCGCTTCGTCTCCCGCATCCGCGCCAGCCCATCCGCAGACGTGAACTCGGTCATGATGAGCCCGCACCCCGACTCCACATTGCTGATCGCAGCATCGATTTGCGACTCGTCGACAGAATTAGGTGCGGGTGTGGGTGCCCCTGGTCTCGAATTTGAGACCTGGGATTGCGGGTGTTCCACCGTCGCGGCGTCTTTGTCTTTGTGGCTAGGGTGGGATTCAGCTGCTCCAGAGGCCGAAAACAAACTCGCATGCCGGATGAATCGCCGGAACACCGTGTCCGTCACGCCTGCCATTGGCGCCAGAACTGTCGCCGGCCGCACAACCACCGCGCCCAGCCGTACCTCCGCCGGAACCCGCGCCTCCGCAGGCATCGCGTGTTCTACCGGGTTGTCCCAGTTCTTCTTCACCGTGAATCCGCGGCGTGGCATTTCGTTGAGCTCCTCGTCATCGGCAGCGAGCGGCGACTTCCTCCAAACAAACGTGAGCCTCCGCCGCAGCGGAGGCTCACTGGTCCAACTCCTTGCCTCGGCTTACTTCGCCGCGTCCGCCGCGATTGCCTTGTCGCTCTTCGCGTACTTCCGCCGGAACCGCTCCACGCGTCCCGCCGTGTCGACCAACCGTTGTTTGCCTGTAAAGAACGGGTGGCAAACCGAGCAAATTTCCACGTGAATGTCGCCCTTGTGGGTCGACCGCGTCTCAAAGCTGTTTCCGCAGGCGCACATCACCCGCACCGCGGCGTAATTGGGATGAATCTTTTCCTTGGGCATCTAAAAACAGACCTTTCCTATAATTCTTCTCTTTCAATATTGTAGGGGGATTTGCCCGCTTGCGCAATTCCGGGGCAGGGAACTGCATTAGTGAAAATCCCTCGACCCCACCTCCACTCGCGTAACCTCCAGCGGCACTATTCGCTGTGCCTTCACATGAATCACGCCCTCCTGGTTCTGCACCGGCCCCTCGATGCGCAGGAATCGGTTCCGCGTCACCACCAGCCGGTCGCGCTCAAACACATCCGGCGTCAGAATCACGTTGGCGATTCCCGTCTCGTCCTCGAGCGACAAAAACACAAATCCCTTGGCCGTGCCCGGCCGCTGCCGCGCAATCACGCATCCGGCAATCGCAACGCGCCTGCCGCTCCTCAACGCCTCCAGATCCCTCGCCGAAAAAATCCCCTCCGCACGCAGCGCCGCGCGGTGATACGCCATGGGATGCGGTCCTGTCGTCAGTCCCGTCCCCGCATAATCCGCCGCCAGCCGCTCCTCCGTCGTCATCTGCCTCAACGGCATTGCGGCCCTACCGCCGGAATTTTTCTCACCCCGCGCTGACGCCCCGCCCAACTCCTTTTCGTCTCGCGCCGCATTTCGCTCACGCCCACTCTCCGCTTCCGCTCCGCGCAGCAATGGACCCACCGGCCTTCCCGCCCACTCCACCTGCCACAGCGCATCACGCCTGTGCTCCACTTCGCCCAGCGCATTCAGCGCTCCAATCTGCGCCAGCGCCACCAGCTCTTTGCGATTCAGCTCCGGCACGCGCCGCGTCAGATCGTCCACGCTCGCGAATCCTCCCGCGCCGCGCGCCGCCATCAGCGCCTCTGCCGAGCTCTGCCGTAATCCCTTCGCGTAATTCATCCCCAGCCGCAGCGAGACCGACCCATTCTCTTCCTTCTCCAAACTGCACAGCCACTCCGACCGCTGCACGTCGATCGGCCTCACCCGCAGCCCGTGCCGCTGCGCATCCTTCACCAGCACCGCCGGCGAATAGAACCCCATCGGCTGGTTATTCAGCAACCCGCACGTGAACGCCGCCAGAAAATGCACCTTCAGATACGCCGACGCATACGCGATCAGCGCGAAGCTCGCCGCGTGGCTCTCGGGAAATCCGTACATGGCAAACGACGAAATTCCCTGCACGATGTTTTCCTGCGCCGCCGCATCCACGCCGTTGCGCGTCATCCCCGTGCGCAGCCGTCCTTCCAGGTCCTTCATCCGCTGCATCGACCGCCGCATGCCCACCGCGCGCCGCAGTTCTTCAGCCTCCGCGCCCGTAAAGCTCGCGACCGTCATTGCCATGCGCAGCAGTTGCTCCTGAAACAGCGGCACGCCCAGCGTCCGCTTCAGCACCGGCTCCAGCAGCGGGTGCGGATACGTCACTTCCTCCTTGCCCTGCCTGCGCCGCATATATGGGTGCATCATCTTGCCCACAATCGGTCCCGGCCGGATGATCGCCACTTGCACAACAAGATCGTAAAAACGCACCGGCGCGTTATGCGGAATCGACGCCATCTGCGCGCGGCTCTCCACTTGGAACATTCCCACCGTGTCCGCCTTGCACAACGTCTCGTACACCAGCGGATCTTCGGGCAGCAGCGCCAAATCCACCTGCTTTCCGTAGTGCCGCGGGATCATCTCGATCGTGTCCTTGACCGCGGCCAGCATTCCCAGCCCGAGCAGGTCCACTTTGATCAGCCCCATGTCCGCGCAGTCTTCCTTGTCCCACTGGATCACCGTGCGCCCCGGCATCGACGCGCGCTCAATCGGAACGACACGATTCAAAAGCCCCGCGCAAATCACCATGCCGCCCGAATGCTGCCCCAGGTGCCGCGGCAGATTCTTCATGCGCAGGCACAGGTCCAGATAGCGCGCAATCCGCGGATGCTGCACGTCGAAGCCCGCCTGCGCAAAATGCTTCTCCATCGTGTCGTTCGGGCCGCGCCACTCCCAGTGGCCCATCAACCCTGACAGCCGCGCCGACTGCTCCTCCTCGAATCCCAGCGCCTTGCCCACCTCGCGCGCCGATGACCGCCCGTGATACGTGATCACATTCGCCGTCATCGCCGCGCCCAGCCCGCCGTAACGCTCGTACACATACTGGATCACCTGCTCGCGCTCGTCGCCCGATGCCAGGTCGAGATCGATGTCCGGCCACTCGCCGCGATTCTCGCTCAGGAATCGCTCGAACAAAAGCTCCATCCCCACCGGATCCACCGCCGTAATCTCCAGCGCATAACACACCGCAGAATTCGCCGCCGACCCGCGTCCCTGCACCAGAAATCCGCGCCACTGGCAGTAGCGAATAATGTCCCACACGATCAGAAAGTACCCGGCAAACCCCAGCTTCGCGATCAGCGCCAGCTCGTGCCGCACCTGCGCCCGCGCCTTCGCGAGCAAATGCCGCTTCGCCGGAGATCCGTACCGCTTGCGCACGCCCTCTTCCACGCGCTTGGCCAGAAAGCTGTCCATCGTCTCGCCCTCTGGCATCGGGTAATGCGGAAATTCGTAGCCCAGATTTGCGAGCGTGAATTCCAGCCTGTCGCTCACAATGCGCGTGTTGGCAATCGCCTCGGGAATGTCGCGGAACAGCGCCGCCATCTCGCGCGCCGTGCGCAAGTGCCGCGCATCGTTGCGTGCGAGCAGCCGCCCCGCCTGGTCGAGCGTCGTGTGATGGCGAATCGCCGTGAACACGTCGAGCATCTCGCGGTCCTTCTCTTCCGCATAGCGCACGCCGTTGGTCGCAATCACCGGCAGGCCCAGGCTCTCTGCAATTCTGAGAAGAGCCTGGTTGCGGCACTCCTCTTCGCGCTCCTGGTACCGCTGCAATTCGAGATACAAATTGCCGCGTCCGTAAATCGCCGTCAGCCGCTCGGCCGTCTTCCGCGCCTCGCATTCTCCGCCGCGCGCGAGCGCCGCCGCCAGCGGACCTTCCTCACCGCCCGTCAGGCAAATCAGTCCGGCCGAAAATTCCTCCAGGTCCTCAACCGTTGCCGCGCCCTCGGCCTTCGTCGCCTCCCTCATCTTGAAACGCGTAATCAGTTGGCACAGGTTCTGGTAGCCCACCTGCGACGCGCACAACAGCACCACCCGTGCCGGCTCCTCGGGAAACTGGTGCGGCAGCCATTCCGGCGGCGTCGCGCGGCTGCCCAGCGATGACACGGCAATCTCCGCGCCAATGTGCGCCTTCACGCGGCACGGTTGCGCCGCCGTATGAAAGCGCGCCGCGCCGTACACGCCGTTCCGGTCGGCCAGCGCCATCGCCGGCATCTCCAGCTCCACTGCGCGCTGGATCAACTGCTCTGGCAGCGTCGCTCCGGCAAGAAAGCTGAATGCGCTCGTCGCGTGCAGCTCGATGTATTCGCCGTCTCGCGCCAACGCCGCGGCACGCGCCGTCGTACCTGCGCACGGCTCCCCCGCAGCCGCAGGCCTGTACGCATCGTTCGGATGGCAAACTGGTGTCCCGGGCGAACGTGTATTCGGCACCGAGTGCGTATTCGGAATATCGATGCTTTGGTCAGTCGTAAAACGCCTCCAGCCGCCACGCATTCCGCGCCCGATCGCGCGTCAGCAGGCACGCGATCGTCGCGCCACCGCCACAGCTGGAAAAAGTTGCTGAATCGCACATATTGAAATGGCTCTGCTTTAAAACTTGCTGACGAGCCTGATCATCGGCGAGTTTTGTATCAGGGCACGGCTTTAGCCGTGCCGTATGATCAGCCAAATAGGTTGGGGCTTTAGCCCCTGAGGGAAGCTTTTCTGAGCGCACCGCCAGCACATCCCACTCCTCCGCGTCCCACGCCTCCATCGCCCACCAGCAACCGCTCGTCCTCCACGGCCCATACGCCGCCGCAATCTCGTAAGAATTTTCCTGGTCGCGAAAAACCGCCGGCTTCGCCGCGCACACCGTCACCCGCACCGACCGCGCCGGCCTCACCCGCCGCAGCGCCATCCGTGGCGTCGCCTCCATCTCCGCTTCGCCACGATTATGGGTGCCCCAGGTCCGGGGTCCCCACGGACTGGTCTTCGTCCGTGGGGTGGAGGTCCCGACTTTGGGATCTGGGATAGCAAACCCCTCCATCCGGAATCCGCCCGCGCGATGCGTATCCTCAAGCACCGGCGACCCCACGCGCTCCTCGCCCACCATCGCCCGCAACCGCGCCAGCGTCACATCCAGCCGCGAGGGCTCGGGCGTCTGCGGCGCAAACAATCCCAGTTGCACCTTGCTCTGCGCTCCCGCCTCCGCCCGGAGCGTGAGCCGCACCACCGCCGCCTGCGGCGGATGCGTTCCAATCTCCAGTTGCAGCAGCTTGAGCAGAAATTTCCGGTCGATCGTCGGCACCGCCGGCCGGATCGCGCAACCATGCGTCCCTCCGCCCTCCAGTCCCATCTCGGCCGTCAGCGAGCGCAGCGCCAGCGCTCGTCCCGCAGCTCGCGTCACCAGGCAATCGATCATCCGTGCGCCCACAAAGAGCAGGGAATCGATCTGCTCCACCGGTGTCTCGAACTCGCAAAATTCCTTGAGCGCAAACTCCGCCTCGATCGGTTCGAACGTGTGCTCCGCCTCGCCGTGCGCCAGCGCCCGCCAACGTCGCGCCTGCGGCCCCATCCGCGCCACCAGCTCCGACTCCGGCAGCGCAGCCAACTCACCCAGCGTGCCAATGCCCCACAGCGCAAAGGTCGCCGCGTACTCTTCGTCCAGTCCCAATGCCGCAATTGGCAGCTTCGCAAGTGCCTCCGCCTCCGCGCCTTCGGCAATCACGGCGATCCCGCGCATGCTCGCAGCCTTCATCCGCGCTGCATGGTAGTTCGCGCTCACCGCAATAGCCGCGCGAAACCCAGCCGCGGCCAACTCCTCCCTCAGCCGTTCCGCCAACTGTGCCGGCGGCCCAAACAGCCGCTCCGTGCCTGCAATGTCCAGCACAAACGCGCACGCCGTTCCGCCACCTGCCCCAAGCGTGCTCGCCTCATTCAAGCCCGCGCCGCCGCCCACCTCCTCAATCCGCGGAGAAAACTTCGCCGCGCACTCCCGCATCACCGCCCGCGCCGCCGCCTCGCACTCCGCCGAGCGCTTCAGCAGCCGTAGCCCGGGGCCCCCAACGACAGGTCCTCGTCGTTGGGGTGATAGCCCGCCCATGCTCTCCGCTTCGAGCCGCGTCATCCCCGCCGCCGCGCCCCTCCGCTCGGCCAGCCGATTCAGTGAGCAGACCCACTCTTCGGACGCGCGCCCATCCAGCACCACCACCGGCTCCGTCTGCCAATCGGTCCGCAGCCGCAGCAGTGCCTGCGTGGGAAACTCCGCCGCCCATGCGCATGCAAAAAGCTTGCCATTCATTCAAGCCTCCCCGCGTCGGTGTCCCACCCCGCGTTTGCCTGCCAGGTCGCCATCGACGGCTTTCGCGTCGTAATGTCAATGGGAGCCTGCCGCTCTCTCTCGCGCCGCACCGCAAACTCGAAGCCCCGCAGCACCGTTCCGCCCGCTGGCTCCGCGTTCCGCGCCGAGCACTCCAGCACCACCGCTGCAGCCGACTTTGCATACCCCCGCGCCCCTACAACAACCAGGCTGCACTGCGTCCGCTCCGCCGCCTGCCTGTATCGGAACCACGTCGCCAGCGGAATGCGGCTCGCTTGCTCCGGCGCCGTATCGCCCAGGTCCAGCACAATCGCCGCAAATCCTCCGGCCTGCAGCAGCAGGTCCGTCGCCCGCAGCCCCTGGTCCAATCGCGCCCAGTTTGGACTCACCCACCGTGTGGTTGCCCCACACTTTCGCGCCGTCTGATCGCGCGAAGGGTGGGATCTAGCTCCCTCGCTCCCTCGCTCCCTACCGGGGCCCCCAGCGGGCGATTTGTGCCCGATGGGGTGGCTTGCCCCACACAGCATCCACAGCAGTTGCTTCAGCCGCACCCCATTCGCCGCGGCCGACTCAGGATCGAACGCGTCCGATACGTCGACCCACGCGCATGCCCGCTCCTCCGCCGTCCTCTGCGCCACAAACTGGAGCGCCAGGCTCGTCCGCCCCGACGACGCGGCTCCTGTCAGCTCACTGATCGCCCCCACCGGCAGCCCGCCATGCAGCAGCTCGTCGACCGTCGCAATTCCCGTCGTCGCAACCTCGTGCATCGTGCGCGGCGCAGGCGTCAGCGCCGCGGGAAACTTGCGTTCCAGCGCGTGCTCGATCTCCAAACGAAGTGCGGCGGCAGTAGGCATACGATTCGAGGCGTTTCTAGTTATTCGCCTTTTGTTCGCCTAATGTACCGCCAAAATACCCCACCTGTCAAAGTACAAATCCACAGATTTTTCCAATGATTTTGGCCGCTGAAGTGCTGACCTGCTAACTCGCTGACTCGCTAACTCGCTGCTTTGGAACGCTTTCCCACCAGCTCCGCCCTCGCCGCCAGCCCAATCGCCATGGCCATCACCCGGTCGTCGTGCGTCCCGGCCTGCGCCCCGCTGCTCCCATTCGCCTGCCGCACAAAGCTCCGGCATTCCCCCAGCAGCCGCTGGCTCTGGAACCGCTCCGGCTCCTCCACCAGTGCCGCATTCAGCCATCCCAGCATTGCCGGTCGGCTCACGCTTGTCGTCAGCCAACCCGCCTGCCCACCCTGCCGGTAAATTCGCCCATACTTGCACGCCGTCTCCGCCAGCGCCAGCACGCCGCTCCCGTGGTTATTCCGCTCCACCACTAGCCACGCGCCGTTGTATTCCGTCGCCAGCTCGGTCACAAACCGCGCCAGTTCCAGCCCGCCCAGGTGCCCGGCAAACTCTGCGCACTGCAAGCCCGTCTCGATCTCCAGCACCTCGGCCGCGGAGTAGTCGCCTTCGCTCCCGCCTCCCGCCGGATCCACCGCCACCACATACTCCCTGCCCTTAACCGGCGGCAGCCAGATCTCCAGCTCCCCATTCCATCTCCGCTTCACCGGCTCGGGAACCGTCTTCATCCGCGCCTCCACCGCCGCCAGCTCAAACACGCTCTCGCCACTCGCCAAAAAGCAGCTGTCCTCGTCTTCGGCAAACTCCTGTCGCGCCAGCCCGCGAAAATCCGCGCGAATCTGTCGCCGGTACCCGATCTGTTTCAGATCGAGCCCTCGCTCCGCCATCAGCGCCCGCTCTTCCTCGGTCAGGCTCGCCTCGGCCACGGCCCTTGCCCGGTAACGCGGCTCCATCCACCACGGAAAAAAGTGCCGCACCATCCCCGTCTCATTGGCCTTCAGCCACTCTTCGTGGAAGCACCCTCCCACTCCCATTGGCGTCGACTCCAGCACCATCTCTGCTCCCGGCGCCAGCGCCGCGCGCAGTCCCGCCAGAATCTCCGCTGCATCCCCGGGCCAGCGCGCAATCTCCGAGCAGTGCAGGTTCTGCACCGTCAATCCCCGCCCCGCGTTCCGGTCAGCCGCGCTCACTACGCGATACTGCGCATCGATCCGCGGAAACACGATCTGCCGCACATTCGACCGTGCCGTCCTCAGCGCCCCCCTGCGCACCCTGTCCGGCAGCCAATCCACAAACCGGTGCACGATGCGGAAAATGTCCTCCGCCGCTTCCTGCGTGTGCGCCACTTCCAGCGTCAGCGTTCCCGGCTGCGTGATTGTCTTCAGAAAGAACCGCGCAGCCACCCACGTCGTCAGCCCCATCTGCCGCGCCTTCAGCACAATATTCCGCTGCCCGCGTTTCTGCTCAAACGCCTGCTGCACGGCATTGGCCTTCAGATTTGTCGGCTTTCCGTCGCGCGTCCTCACCACCAGCAACGCTTCCGCCAGAGCCATCGCCACAGTGATTCCGCCATTAGGAACCGACGGCCCGTCCAGATTCTTTCCGAGTATCTCCAACTGCTCTCTGTCCAGGTTCCTCAAGATCTCCTTCATCGAAGGAATCCCGGCCGCGCCTTCCACATCCACTTCCGCCACCTGTCCCTCCTGCTCGTCCGGCATTCGTGCGCACACTCGCAGGCTTGGCGCGCGACTGCCCAGGTCGCGCGCCAAGCGAAGGCGCAACTCCGCCCCCGAGCCGCACCTCCCATCTCGATCCATCAATGTGGGTTATCTTTGTTACGTGCGCCGCACCCTCGCCGCCGCGTTGTCGCGCTCAGGGCGCCATCGTCCCTCTCGCACTTCGGCCCCTAGCCCCTAAGCCCCTCAGTCTCACAGTCCCTAAGTCCTACGTCCCGAGTCCCTACGTCCCGAGTCCCTACGTCCATCGTTCCCTTGGTCCCTTGGTCCCTTGTTCCCTGTCTTCCTAGTACCCGCCGCACCAGTACTTGATCGTGTAGGCCGTCGATGCCGTCAGCGCCGCGTTCGCTGTAATCGTGATTGCCGTCGTGCTCTCCGTCCACGTGTTGCTGGTGATCATTCCCGTCGCGCTCAGCGTGCTCACAATGCAGTTGGCCTGGTTCGAGTGCGTGTTCGGGAAGTTCAGCGTCGCCAGTGTTCCCGTCGTCGGACTCGTCCCCGTCGTCAGTGTCACCGTCCCGCTCACTCCGTCGCACAGGTGGCTGGTCGCGCACGCAATGGTCGGGCTCGATCCAGCTGCCGCGCCCGCTGCCACGCCCATCGTCCCCGTCCCCATGATGAATTTGCCTTGCAGAAATCCCGTCGCCGTCGTGTTCCCGCTGCCCGTCACCTGAAGTGCGGCAGTCGAAGAATTCGACCCGCCCTCATACACAATGAACCCGCCCGTCCCCGATCCGTTCGTGTTGTTGATCACCACCGCGTTCGCGCCGGCTCCTCCGTTAATCGTTGTATTCGCATTCGCCGGAAGAATTATCCGGTCCAGAGAATTCACTGCATCGGTCACCCGCAGGTAGTTGGTCGCGTCTTTGCGCAGTTGCCACTCCGCGGTGTCCGAATAGTTGTTGAACTGCACGGCTCCGATCTGGTCCGCGCTCGTTCCCGGCTGAATCGCCAGTGTCTGATTCGAGTTCGCTCCGTTTTGCAACGTCGCGTTGCCCTGCAGGTTCGTCACTCCACTCACGCTCAGCGTTCCGCTCACCGTGGGCGCAGACAGCGTCGGGCTCGTCGCCAGTACCACGCTGCCGCTTCCCGTCGTCGCCGCGCTCACCGGCTGCCCGCTCGCATTCGTTCCCAGCACGCTCGCCGAAGTCGGCACCGCTCCGCCATTGATCTGGGTAACGATGGGGTTCGGATAGCTCCCCCCAAGATCGCCGCCAGCCGCGCCGCTCGGAGCTAGCCCCGAAGGCGTGCCCGAGATCTGTGAGTACGCCACCTGCGCGCACGATGGACCCGCGGTCGTGTCTCCCGTCTCGTATTGGCCCGTGGGGCAAGAGCTTGTCCCGGCCTTTGCGGTCACGCTCGAAAGCGACACTCCGCTATCTTGCTCTTGGCCGGAGGTGCCGGTGTAAGTAACCAGGTCGCCGGAGGCGGAAGTTGCTGGGCCCGTGGGCACCGCCGCGCCGCTGCCCGTTGTATTGATCGGCGTAGAGCTGAGCACCGGCTGTTGGCCGTTGTAATCGTGTTGGTAAGGCCGAACGGCCACCCAAGCGACCTTCTGATCTGCATTTACGGTTGAGAATAAGAACTGAAGGTCCTGCCCTGAAGAGGCTGAAAAGTCCACTGGAACAGAAACAACGTTGTAGCTCGATGGGGAGCAGGTCTGGCTATTTGATCCCAAAGTGCTTCCGGCCTTAATGGTGAGAGTGAAGGAAGCCGATGTAGGGCATTCGACTGCGGCGTATACCGTCGCCTTTGTCAGCGGAACTTGCGTGCCGACAACAGCAACTCCTCCCGCAGTCTGCGTCATCAGGTTGTAGAACTTATAGACGTAGGTATTGCCCCACAGGAAATACTTGCCAAACAGGGCGGTCGAATCGAGATGAACTTTTGCAGGATCGGTCAACTGATCTTCAGCAAAGTCTTCCGGCGTGAACAGAAGATCGTTGTCGTTGGGGTATATGGCCGTGACGTTGCCACCACGAATGAAGTCCGAGGTCTGAACGCCCGCTAGTTGCTGTAAGATTTGCTTCGCGCCTTGAGCCAATCCCTTTCTGCTCGCAGATAGTCCATAAGCAGCGATGTAGCCATTGATGCTGGTCAAGTTTCCGATGCCGTTATTTACGACCGTCATAGCACCGGAATCGGCATGACTTTCGCCGAAGTCCATCTTGTTCCGCGATCCATTAAGCTGCACTGTACCTGTAACGAAGCAGTTATCGCAGATAGAGCCAGACGCATCCCAGATGAGGCCGTTAGTATCAGGCGATGTCGTTTGCAGGCTAGAATCAAGGATATGGTTTCCTTGTCCTTCAATCCTCCAACCGGGCGGATTACTTCCGGCAAACTCGCTTTCCTGTCCTTCGATATACCATCCGCCAGGACCGTCGCCGTCAGCGGTCCATGACCACAGAATCTGCGGTCCCCATCCAGCCGTGCCGTACCATTCATTGCCGGTGAGCCGACCGCCTCCTCCGCCATAGGCAATAAACGGATAGTTGCCAAGGATTTGCCCTCCCTCCCAAGTCAAGTAGTCCTGCACGCCAGGGGATACTCCAGGATCAAGTTCGGAAGGAACAAAAGCAGCACCAAAATCCGGCCCCCAAATGTGAGGATTTATCACACGGAGAAAGTAAGGTCCATAGCAGCCTTGAAAGAAAAGCCCAGCGCTGTAGTTCAGGCCACCGGTGGTGTTTATGATGTGCACATTAGTCAAAACGTCGTTGTAGTTCTGCGGATTCCCGCTCATGGTCCAATGGGCACTATTTTCATCTTTGCAATCGAATGCAATCGCAGCATTCCCGATGGTTTGCGTAACTGGCAGCCCCATGACGGAGATGTAGACTGCTGCGCTTGAAACAGTTGTTGATGCAGCAGCAGATAAAGTTACCGTAGCGAGCGGACCGGAAGCTCCTGAAACCGTTTGTGGAACCGCAATCGGCGGCGTAAGTGAGGCAACGGTAGTGACAAGATTAGAGCCACCCGCTCCAGCCCCGTTGACCTGAATGGCCTGTCCCACATCGCCGGGGACGAAATAGCCGGTTGGACACGTAATGACGGCACTGCCTAGTGTCATCGAGCATCCAGAGGTCCAGCGTCCAGGCCAGCGATGCGGGAAACTTGCAGAGGCGTTTACTGAATCGTCAACTTGAAACGTAATGTCCGAAATGTTCCATGTGATGCGCGGAGCCGCTGTTGTTACTGTCGTCGGGTCGGGCGCTTCAAAGATGTCTTCACCTGGCTGGCCTTTGATCGTGACCCCGGCCGTGCCAGCTTGGCCTTCAAATCCTGCCGGGGGCTGGCCGATCATCGAAAGTCCGTACCAAGGAAGCGTGCTGGTCAGATAGCAGCCGCCCGGAGGCACCGGAAAGTATAGGACTGCCGGGGGAGTCGTTGCATCGGCCGCGTTTTCCGCTGCAAGAATCGCGTTGTGGTCATCCGTTGAGCAGCTGCCCGTGGCGTTGTACGGAGGGGCCATCACGTTGATTTGCGAGTTGACGCTGGCATTGATGGAGGGCCCGGTCAGTCGGCTTGCAAAAGTCTGTGGGGTTGTCGCTGAAGCGGAAAGAGCGCCCAGGTTCGCCAGCGCGCCGCTCGCGCTCGTTGCTCCCGTCCCTCCCGACGCAAGTGGAACTGCATTCATGCCGCCGATCGCCGTGCCATTCGTCGTGTAGTACGCAATCTGTCCCGAGCTTGCTGAATTGATGGTCCCGTTCACGCCGCCGGATCCTGATCCATTCCCGCAGGGTGATCCGGTATTCGTGATATATCCCGAGTTATCGATCTGCAGGCAAAAGTCCCCCGACGAAGCTGCCAGTCCGGGAAACTTAATCGCATTCGGCGCCACAAATGCGGCGTCGAGGCTCGAACTCGATCCTGAATAGATATCCGTCTCCGCTCCCGAGCCGCCTTCATAATTCAATCGGATGTGTCCCGTCGAGTTACTCGCGTCTATGTACGTATCGCCGCTGTTTGTGTTTTGATAGGCCTTGAAGCTGTCTAACCCTCCGGTTGCCGAGTTAAGCGCCCAGTTATTGCTCGCGTCCTTCACCAGGTACCACTGGCTGGCCCCGTTCCAGTCCTTGTAAGTAAACGATCCTTTCTGGCTCGTTGAAAGTCCTGGCCACAGGTAGTAATCCACTTCGGCATCGGCACTGTTGCGTAGCGACAGCGTTCCCGCCGATTGCGTCGTCCCGCCGACCAGAAGATTTCCCACAAACTGTGCATCTCCGGCCTTGTCGACCGTGGCCACTGCTGCCGGTGAAGTGCCGCCGCTGGCAAACGTCACTCCGCCCGTGCCGGAATTCGTCGAGCAATTGAAGCACACAGTGCCCGTACCCGCGGCGTTTAGCGCCGTTTGATTGTTGGTGCTGCTCTGTCCGGAATTCCACTGCTGGATCTGCAGCCGGTACACATTGTTCAGCAGGTCTTGCATCTGATAGAGCTGCTGGCCGCCCGTCGCGTCGCTGAATCCATAGAGCCAGCGGTAGCCATAGTCGGTCTGGATCTCGTTCAGCAGCCCGCGCTCGTTCCCCGCCCCAATTCCCAACCGGAAGTGATTGGTCAGAGTCGCGTCCTGCTGGCTCATGTACCAGTCACCATTCAATGCGTTGAAACTCCTGTGAAACGTATCGAGGAAGCTGTTGCGCGTTCCGTTGTCGGTCAGCTTTCCGGTGAACATCGTGCCGCCCGTGATCCAGTTGTTGTAAGCGCTCCCCGCATCCGCCACCACCTGGTTCGTCGAGTTCTCGTTCCGCAGCCCCACAATTGTGTTGTTCTGCGCGTTCGGTCCTAAGTGCAGCGCTGTCGAGCATCCCTCTACATCTCCTCCGGTAAACGTGTTTCCGTCGCCCTGTTGTAAGTTGATCCCGTAAGTGCCGCTGATCGGATTCCCGCCGCTCGTCGGGCAATCGATGTGCAGCCGCACAAATGTGCTTGCATTTGCCCAATCCGTCGTCGCGGGAGTTGTAACTTGGTGCCCGATCGTATTCACAGCCGTCCCAAATCCGCTGAACTCGTTATCCAGGTACGTGCCACCGGTATAATTTCCGGTCCCGTCCAAAGTCATTCCAGTCTGGTTCGAGTTACCAAGGAAATACAAGCTTTCTAAGTCCATCTCCTGCGTCCGGTACGCTGCTAATCCCTGTGCCGTCGCGCTTGTAGCTCCCGTTGTGTTGATCACTACGTCGTCCATGTGGAAGCCCGGCGTATCCGTCGCATACGTCGCGTCGCCCACCTGCACCATCGCGCTCGATCCCGTGTAGGCGAGCGCCGTTCCACCCGTGCTCCCGCTTGCCTGCGTCCCGCCGCGCAGAGCGCACCCGCGCAACGACACGTTCCGCGTCCCCGCCGTCACAATAATCTGGTTCGCCGTCGTAATCGTTGCGCACGGCAGCAGGATCGCCACATTCCCCGCCGAGATCGTTAGATTCGATCCCATCGTCAGATTGGCCGTGAAGTTCCGCGCGTCGCATGTTCCGCCGTAGCTCGCATTCACAGCGTTCACGCAAGCCTGGATCTTCGCTCCAATGTCCGCGCCCGGAAATTGGTCCACCTGGAAAGCCGCCCCAACTCGACTGCTCCCGACCAGAGCGGCGTAAGCCCCGCCGCTGGGCAGCGTCCCTCCTCCGCCGTCCAATTGCGTTCCGTAACTCGCCGAGCTTCCTGCGTTCCACACCGTGTATCCGCCGCTGCCCTTCAGCAAATTTCCGGCAAAGAACGTCATATTCTGTCCGCCGATCAGGTTCACCGGCGCCGCCGTATCCCATGTCCCCGCCGCATTCAGGCTCGCCGTAGTAGTCGCCGAGCAGCCCACTCCGCCTTGTGTCACGCTCACGCTTGCAATCGATCCGTTTGCATTCACGGCCGCGGTTGCCTGCGCCGAGCACAACCCGCTGAACCCGACCGGCACGCTCGTTCCGTACGGATCCCATCCTAGGCCGTGTTCGCTGCCCACCGTCACCGCCGTCACTGCGCCGCCCGCCGTCGTCACCGCCAACGCCGGCTGCAGCGCGTTCCACGCTGGAATCACAATCGCGTTCCGTACCGTCCATCCTTGTTGCGGATTTTGCCCGCTTCCATCGAGATCCAGCACCAGGCCTGTCGGCGGCTCGCCAGTCGCCGAAGAATTTCCCGCCAGCGCCACCACGTTATCCAGCACATTGTTCGATCCCGCGGCCGCCGTAAACCCGTGCGTTGCCTGGATCGTCACGTTTTGCCAGCGGTTCGAATCCGCATTCAATCCTGCCGGCGCAGTCATTGGCAGCGCCGGAATCGCCACGCCCGTGTTCATTCCGCGAATGTCGATGTTCCGGAACTCGCTCCACTGCGGCCACTGCGCCAGATAAATGCCGCACGTGTGCGTCGAGTGCGCGCCCGGGTACTGTGCTGCCATCGGATCCACGCCCGTCGCCGCAATCTCCACGTTCTCGATCTCCGCCACGCGCAGCCCGTTCCCCCCTGCGCCCGTCGTCGCCTGCATCGCGATCGCGCAGTTACCGATGTTCCACGCCGCGCCCGTTCCCGCTGTTCCTGTCAGTCCGTTTCCGCCCGGCGAAAAAATTGAGTTCGCTTCCATCGGCCGGTTCTGCTGGCAGCTTCCCGCCGCCGCGCGCCCCTCTGCCGGCGAACACGACACATCCGCGCTCTGGTCCACATAAATCGTCAGATCGTGCACCCGGGTGTAGGTCAGGATGTTCGTCGCGTCCATGCCGCTCACCAGCACATCCTGCCCCGGAAATCCCATCAGCGCCGACACCTGCTTGCCCAATCCTCCAATCGATTCCCCACGCCAGCTCAGCGCACGCGTTTTGCACGTCCCTTGCGGAATCGTCAGTGCCACGCCGTGCGCGTTCGCGTAGCTCAGCGCCGCCTGCAGCGCGTTCGTATCGTCGTTCACTCCGTCGCACACCGCGCCGAACTCCTTCACGCTGCGCTCCGCCTGTTGCGCGCCCCCCGTGCGCAGGTCTGTCACTTTCACGCCGCTCGTGTTCGTGAACGTGTCCTTCCCCGCGTACGTCGGCGGAATCTCCATCGCCCCATTCGTCTCCGCCGCATTCATCGCGGCTTGCAGCGTTGTCTGCGCACTCGCCGCCGCCGGAGCCTGCACGCCGTTCACCGCGGGCGTTGTCAGCGCGCCCGTCATGTTTCCCCCCGCCAACGGCACCGCTGTGGCCATCTGCGTATCCACGTAATGCTTGTCCGCCGCCTGCAGTGGTTGCGTCGGATCGCTGCTCAAATACAGTGGTCCGGTCAGCGTTCCGCCTGTCGCTGTCAGCCCGCTGCTCTGGCTCGCCTGCGCAATCGCCTGGTCCACATACGCCTTGCTCACCGCCTGCACCGCCTGTGCCGCGGGCATCACCTTCGCCTGCACCTGCGCCAGGCTGGCCTGCGCCGCCGCCGGAACCACCCAGTACTGCGTGCTCGTCGTCCCATCACTCATGTAATACACGGCCGTGTAGTACTCTCCCGCGGGCGTCGCGCCCACATTCGGCGCGAGGTTCACGCTCACAAATCCGTCCGGCCCAATGGTCACCGTCGTCGTGTCCGCAGCTACCGCCTGGCCCGCCGCGGTCGTGAACGACGGCCAACTGACCGCCAGTGTCCCTGCGCCCGGCTGCCCGTTCGCCAAATACACCGTCCCCTGCACCGTCGTCGTGCTCACTGCCTGCGCCATCGCCATCGCCGCCAGCAACATCGCCACTGCGCACACCGCAATCCCGCGCACTATCCGCAACCATTCGTCCTTCATGAGCTTCATTCCCATCGCATCCCTCTTCTCACTGCAATTCGCAAACTCAATTCGCTGGGGCCGACCGCAGCGGATCGGTCTGCCCCACAGCGGTTCCGCAGTTACTGTCTCCTCAATCCATTGCCGCCGCGTGGATCGTCCCCTGACTAGCCTCCCAAAGACTGGTCTTCGTCTGTGGGGCGGAAGCAAAATCCACCCTGCACCGAAGCCGGAAACGGCTACAACAACTGCGGAACCGCTCTAGCCACTCAATATGCAGCAAATCAAAAAGCTTAGCTACCATCAACCGTTCGCCAGTAGCCCCGAGCTAAAAGCTAAAAGCTAAAAGCTAAAAGCCAAAAGCTAGAAGCTAGAAGCTAGAAGCTGTTCTTACGCTGCCTCCGTCTTCTCCCCTTCTTCATTCTCCGTTTGCTTTGTCGCGGTCTTCTCTCTCCACAACTGGCCCGGCACCAGAATGTCAGCCAGACCCGGCCCGTCCCAATCATCGTCGTCTTCGCCGTCTTTTTTCTTCTTCTCCATCAACTCCATCACAAATGCCGCGCAGTGCATGTCCCCGCCTACGGTGCGAGTTACTAGTGAATCGGCTATCTGCCCCTTGCTCTCTTTCACTGCCTTCTTCACCGCGTGGCGCAGCGCTTTACTCGCCCCCTTGTGATGTTCTTTCTCAATTGTCTCCGTCGCCTTCCCTCTGCCCGGCTTTTCCGCCGCATCCTTCTCTTCGCCGTTGCCGCCCGCCTCCGCGTCTTCGCCGCCGTCTGTCCGCGGCATCGTCACCACCTTGCTCTTCTGTTCGTGCTTTTCCTTGCCCACCTTGCTTTTTCCCATTGCTCCACCATTCCGGCCACCCATCCACGGTCCTTCCTGTGCCGCGGAAAAGGAAAAGGGGCAACTCGCCCATCGAGTCGCCCCTCCGCTCTCTTCTTCTTTCCTCGTGCCCGCGCGCTCCGCGGTGATGGCCCGAAGAAGATCGGAAAAACCTCTCGGCTTCTCCGTCAGTCAGAATCATTTCTGTACGAATGCTTTCAGCTTACTCCAAACCGCATAAATTACCTGCAAACTTCGCCACCCTGAATCTTCTGCGTGTTTTCAATCACTTAACAGGTTTTCGGCCTTTTTGGCATTTGACAAATTTTGGGGTGAACCCCTCGAGTGAGACAGTTTGTATTTTGACAGGTTGCGGTTGGTTGAGAAATGGTTTTCATTTTGTTGGTTCTCCGGCAGACTGGTCTGCGGTTGGTGAAGCGGAGACAGGCCCCGGAAATGTCTGGGTTTCGAATGACACGCTCAACACTGTCACTCAGTTCGTCGGCGCCGCGTCGCCGGTGGTCACGCCCATCGTCGCCAATCTTCTCTACCCCTACGGCTCGCGCGCAGTCAACCGCCCCTGACCGTGGACTGGACCGCTAGCCCGCACCGGATGGGCCACCACGAACCAACCTCGCTCGCTGTCTCCCCGCCTTTCTGTTCCATGCTCCCTGTTCCCTGCTGTTAGCATTTCCCATATGCTTTTCTCCCATCGCAGATTCCGGTGTGGAGTTCTTTCTCTGGCTCTCTGCACGGCCTCCATCGCCGTTGCCTGCGCGCAAACCCCCGCCCCCGCGCAGACCACCGTCGCCCCGCCCCCAGCCCAGCTCGAACAGATCCTCTCCAGCCAAAACCGCGCCCGCACCATCGCTCAGGCCGCTGTTTCGCCCGATGGCAAGCGCATTGCATGGCTTGAAGCCGGCCACCTTCGCGTCGCTCCATTCGACAATCTCGCCCAGAGCCAGTCCGTCACCGCCGCAGCGCCCGGCCAGTCCTGCAACGCCTCCAATCTAATCTGGTCGCCCGACTCCACCTCAATCGCCTTCCTTTCCGACTGCGAGGATCCCGGCGAGCAACCCGATCTCTTTCTCTCTCATCTCGACGGCAACCCCGCCCTTCGCCTCACCGAGCTCCATGGTTACGTCGACGCGCCGGCTTTCTCTCCGGACGGAAAGAACATCGCGTTTCTTTACGTTGAAGGCGCCACACGTCCCTCCGGAGCGCTCGCCGCCGAAACTCCGCCCTCCGGCGTCATCGGAGAAGATCACATCGAAATTCAGCGCGTGGCCGCAGTCGCCGCCGGAACTTCCCAACCCGCTGCTCCGGCCTTGCTCACACCGCCCAACCTTCATGTCTTCGAGTTCGACTGGTCGCCCGATTCCCAATCCCTCGCCTTCATCGCCGCCGATCCTCCCGGAGAAAACAACTGGTGGGTCGCCAAACTCTACACACAGCACATCTCCAGGGATGCCCTATCAACCTCAACAGTGGGTGCCCCATCCAATACGTCCGACGCCTCAAGCGGCGGACGTATTGGATGGGAAGGGAACTCAATTCCGATCCTGTCTCCCGCTGACATCTCCGGCCCGCTCCACGGCCTCCAGATCGCCGTTCCTCGCTGGTCGCCCGACGGCAAAACAATCGCCTTCATCGGCGGCCTCATGAGCGACCAGGGCGTCACCGGTGGCGACGTCTGGGTCGTACCCTCCACCGGCGCCCAGCCAATCGACCTCACTTCCAACCGTCCCACCTCGGCCCAATCCTTTGTCTGGGACGACAATCAGTCCCTCTATGTCAGCGAACTTTCCGGAGGCGACTCCCGGCTGATTCGGCTGCAGATTCCCGATCACGACGCCGCTACAGCAACCTTTGGCCAAACCATCTTCAGCATTCCGGACGATGTGGGTTCCAGCCAATTTGATCCCAGCCTCTCCGCCTCCGCCGATCGCTCCCTCTTCGTCTTTCAGGCCAGCACGTTCAATTCCCCGCCCGAAATCTTCGCCGCCCGCGCCAAACAGGATTCGTCCGTCCATTCTGCCGACTCCGCGCGCCTCTTCCAGCTCTCCCACTTCAACGACGGCCTCAACCCTTCCTGGGGTGATTCCGTTTCGCTCTCATGGAACAACGATGGCTTCCAGATTCAGGGCTGGCTCTTGTTGCCCGCGCACTACGATCCGGCGAAGAAATATCCGCTTCTCGTCGAAGTCCACGGCGGGCCTGCCTCGTTGGTCACTTCGCGCTGGGACGGGGGTGCCGGTGGCTTCAGCGCCACCGCTTTTTCTGCGCTCGGCTACTTCGTCCTCATGCCCAATCCCCGTGGCAGCTACGGCCAGGGCGAGGCCTTCACCCAGGCCAATCGCAAGGACTTCGGATACGGCGACCTGCGCGACATACTCGCCGGCGTCGATACGATCCTCGCCAAGTACCCCGTCGATCCCAATCGCGTCGGCATCGCCGGCTGGAGCTATGGCGGCTTCATGACCATGTTCGCCGTCACCCAGACCCATCGCTTCCGCGCCGCGGTCGCCGGAGCGGGCATTTCCGATTGGCTTTCCTACTACGGCGAAAACTCCATCGATCAGTGGATGATTCCCTACTTCGGCGCCTCCGTTTATGACGACCCTGCGATTTATGCGAAGAGTTCGGCCATCACGTTCATCAAAAGCGTCTCCACTCCAACCCTCACCGTCGTGGGCGACCGCGACGGCGAATGTCCCGCGCCGCAGTCCTTCGAGTTCTGGCATGCACTCCGCGATCTGCATATTCCTGCGCAGTTAGTCGTCTACCCCAACGAAGGCCACGGCTTCTCCGATCCAGCCGACCGCCGCGACGCCCTTCGGCGCGCTGTCGATTGGTTCGCCCGCTACATGCCGCCCAACCCATAGCCCACGAGCCGCACTCTTTCTACTCCCTACCCCCTATTGGCTACTCCCTGTATTTCCGCTGCCCAACCGGTTCCGCGGCAGTCTATTTGGCAGAGTCTTGTGGCAATTCCGGCCAATGCTATAGCGGTTCTCCAATTGGTGTAGAGCGGAGCCTGGAATCTTAAGTGGCATTTTCCTCAACCGGGGTCCCCACAGACAGGTCCTCGTCTGGGGGGTGGAAGTAAATGCCACCTTGCAAGCCCCTCAAAACTCCACATTAATTGGAGAACCGCCGTAGAGGCAGGCCCATCCTGATACACTTTTTTCTTGGAGTCTTAAGCATGTGTTTCGTCCTTCCGGCCGCACGCGGCAGTGTGACGCCGGGAATCTGCTGCCGCGGTGCGACTCACCCGGCGCTGGCCTATCGACCGTCCGGCCGTGAGCTTCGGCAGGTGCGGTGATCACTCATTCTTCTTTTCGTGTCTTTTTTTGAAATCCGTTCCGCGGTTTTAAGGCGGGACGGGGAGGATTCATGCGGCGGTTCTTAACGCTTGTTTGTTTGCTTGGCCTGGCCTTACCGGCCGGAATATCGGTCTCCGGCTGCGTGCGCAATCCAGCGGGCAAATATTGCAACGGCCTCGGGTACGGGCTAACCCTCACCCAGGTGGCCAACCTCACGCTGCAGCCGCAGATCGCTGGCATTTCATTGGCCTACGGACAGACCACCCAGATTCTGCAGCCGCAAGCCACCACCTGCAAAGGCGACCAGGCATCG
This sequence comes from Occallatibacter sp., assembly GCA_049517515.1. Classification (GTDB taxonomy): domain Bacteria; phylum Acidobacteriota; class Terriglobia; order Terriglobales; family Acidobacteriaceae; genus Telmatobacter. The sequence continues at coordinate 37,264 of JBEKSA010000013.1, read as the reverse complement.
ATCGCATCCGGATCGCTCAGTTACGGCACCTCCAACAATCAGTTGGTCGACATCTCGCCCAGTGGCAGTATTTGCGCCGGCACCTGGAACCGAAACAGCGGCGGCGGCATCGCCGACTACACCTACTGCAACTACCCCAATCCCCTGCCTTCGACGAAAGGCCTGCCCTACGCCATCGCCTATATCACGGCGACGGCCGATGCGGTCACTTCCAATCCAGTCACGGTCTACATCCACGCCCCCATCTCTAGCATTAACCTGGTCACTACTCCGCTCTCTGGCTCTGCGTCCCAGGATTGCTACTCGCAGAACCAACAGGCGCTGCTTGACGCGCAGGCATTTTACAGCTCCAATGGAGCGCAGACCCTCCTCTGCGCTCCGGGTTCCAGCACGCTTCCCGAGTGCTCCTCCTCCATCGGAACGCTCAGCTTTGCCACCGGCAATTCCGCTGTGGCCACCATTAATTCCGCCACCAATGTCATCACCGCGCAGCAGCCGGGCACAACCGTCATCACCGCGACCATCGCGCAAACCGCTTCCTCGGCCGGATACTTTTCCACCTGTCCGCCCAAATCGATCAGTATTGCTTTGGCTAACGGAAGCACCAGGGGCATCGTCACGCAAGGCGTTGCGCAAAACCTCACCACCACGGTGACCGATACCCGGGGCCAGACCATCACCGGCCTTACGCTGAACTACGAGTCCACTAACCCGATCGATATCTTAGGGTCCAGCTCTATCGCTCCATCTTTCCCTGGCGTCGCTACGTTAACTGCACTCTGCAAGCCACCGGGATGCAATCCAGCTCCAATCAACGAGCTTGGTTTGAATGGGACCGGATTGTCCATTGCTTCCAACCCTGTCGACGTGATTGTTCCCGGCACTACCAGCGACTTTGTATGGTTAGCGGCGCCAAACCAGTCGCAATACTTTTATTCAGTCGAGCTGCTTACCGGCTCGCCCGGCTCCACTGCTCGCCTGCCCTACGTGCCCAACTCCATGGTCATGGACCAGGTGGGAAACTCTCTCTACTTCGGCTCGCTCCACGAACTGATGGTTTACTCCACCCTCAACAACTCCATCACCCGGCAGGACACGTCGGTTCCCGGTGTGGTGCTCGCAGTTTCTCCGAATGCCAACCAATTGCTCATCAATGATCAGGTGCGTGGTCTCTTCTACCTGTACAACACCTCTGGCACTGTCGCCTCCACCTTCGGCGGTCTCGGGGCCGCTGCCGCATGGACGCAGGATTCGAACACTCTCTATATCGTCGATAGCGCGGCCCTCGGCGGCAATCACACGAATACCCTCTATGTGCACGACCTCAACGCCGGCTGGAGCACCTACGACCTGAGCGGCTCCGGCGGCTCGCAGAATCTGGCCATCACCGTTCCCGGTTTGGGCGCTTATCTCGCCGGCAATCCAACCGTTGCGCACACGTGGTGCCCTTCCGGAATGGTTGGCAACAACGCCACCATTCAGTTCTATCCCCAAAGCGATTCGGTCCCTGTCACGACAGACGTACTCGGCGCTACGTCAGACGGCGATCATATCCTCGGCGCGACGCTCACAGCACCGAGCATTCAGCTCAACGACATCGGCGTCAGCATCCCGCCGACGCTGGCCTATCCGGCCGCCGAGTGCCCGGAAGATCTCACTGCGACACCACAGACACTATCGCCGCTCTCTACCAATTACACGATCAACGGCACCGTCAACCTGACCGGCGTGACGAATGCGACCGCGATCAATCAGGTCGTTACCGGCACCGCGCCCACTACCGCCTCTGTGACCACTGCCGCGCCCATCGCGTTCGTCACCTACTCGACGCCCGCCACCTCCACCACGGCAGCGCAACTTCCTTTCTATCTGCCCCAGCCGAGCGGCGCGGGCCAGGTCGGATACGTTGCCTTTGCTGACGCCTCGTCCGTCAATCCGCCGCCCACCCCGCAGCCCACCGCTCCGCTGGCCGGCGCATTCTCGCCCGACCATTCGATCTTCTTCGTCTCCACCGCGGGCGACAACGAAATTCACTTCATCAGCATTCCCGCCAGCCTCAGTCTCGCTTCGCCTCCCACCGATACGCAGCAGTTGAGCCCCGGTTTGCCGGCGTGCACACCAGTCTCCGCCGGCGGCAACGATGCCGGCTGTCTCTACCCGACGGCTCCGGGCCCAACCACCGTGGTTCCGGCGACGGCGATAACGGTCAAGCCGCGCAGCATCACATAGCCGCGGCGAACAACCAAGCGCAGGCTCGCGAACTTACCAGCCTGACGGGTACATCACCAATGCTCTGCTTGCGTGGGGTCTCTCTAACTCCGCTAACTCCGCTGTTTTCTCATGACCTTGTTCTTCCACTCCCTTGCTCCCTTGGTCCCTTGCTCCCTTGGTCCCTTGATCCCTTGGTCCCTCGGTCCCTGTCTTCTACAATCGACTCATGATCAAGGGAATCTCTTTTCTGCGGCCTGCAGGTAGTGCCGCGGCCTATGACCGGCTTGCAGGCTTCTTTGCCGCGCTGGGCTTCGCGCCGGGCAAGGGTTGGCAGGAAGAGGGATCCCGCGGCGCTTCGTTTCTCGCTCCGCTCGGCAATCTGGAGTTCGTCGACGGAAAGTTCCCATCCACCGCCGATATCCTCGTCGAAGTCACCTCGCTCGACTCCGTCCATCAGGTCGCGGAAGCATGGCTCCGCGCCCATCTAGTTCCAGGCCAGTCTGGTGATGCGGCGGTCTCGCGGCTATCACCCATCGCTGAGACGGATTGGCGTTCGCGCCTCTTCACTGTCGAGCCCGAGCCGGGCTTCCGCTTCAGCTTCTGGGCGTGGACCGATCCCGTGCAGGGAAAGCCTGTCGCCCTGGAGGGCGATCTATCGGCCGCGGGAATGAAGTTCGCCATCGTGGTCGCGCGCTGGAATGCAGTCGTGACCGACCGTCTGCTCGACGGCGCTCTGGACGCACTCCTGCGCAGCGGCGCAGACCGCTCCGATATTCAGGTTGTGCGCGTCCCCGGCGCATGGGAAATTCCAGGTGCGGCTCGCACATGCGCCGCCGCCGGTCGCGTCGATGCCGTCGTCACTCTGGGTTGCCTGTTGCGCGGTGAAACCTCCCATTATGAAGCCATCTACAACGAGGTCGCGCGCGGCATCGGTCAGTCCCAGCAGGAGACCGGCGTGCCACACACCTTTGGCGTGCTCACTTGCGAGACCTTGGAACAGGCGCTCGACCGCGCCGGCATCAAGGGCGGCAACAAGGGATTTGAGGCCGCCACCGCAGCCATCGAAATGGTCAGCTTGCGCAGGAAGCTCGAGCAAGGCGGCCCCGCTTGACCTCGCGCCATCGCCGCAAGTCCCGCGAGCTCGCCATGCAGATGCTGTTTCAGGCCGACATCGGCCGCCAGACTCCCGGCGAAGTCCAGGCCACGTTCTGGAAGGCCGGCGATCCCGTCGAACCCGAAGTGCGCGATTTTGCCGAGGAACTTTTTCGGATTGCCCATGAACAGCAGTCGAAGATCGACGGGCTGATCGCTGAGCACTCGGCACACTGGCGGCTGGAACGGATGCCCGCCGTCGATCGCAATTTGCTGCGCATGGCCGTGGCCGAACTCGTCGGCGTCAAATCCACGCCGTTTCCCGTGGTCATCAATGAGGCGCTTGAAATCGGCCGCCGCTACTGCGCCACGGAGTCGATCAACTTCCTTAACGGTGTCCTCGACTCCATCGCGCGAAGCGTGATTGCCGCCAAGCAGTGACGCGAAACCAGTCCGCGGCCAACACTCCAACTCTGTCCCCGGATGCAACCCGCCGCGGCCGCCCTGCTATCCTTGATCTCGTGATTCCGCGCACCTGCCACAAAAGAATGCTGGCGCTGGTCCTGCTTCCAGCCCTGGCAATCGCTGCCTGCCACAAGGAAGAACAGGTTGTGGTGGGCGTCGAAAAGGACGCTGAAAAAGCCGAGCATAAGGCGCAGGCAGCGGCTACCGAGCGCGATCAGGAGCGCGCTGAGCTCGACCAGATTGCGCTGCCCACCAAGAGCCTCTACATCGATGTCCATGACCCGGCGCAATGGGTCAATCCGTTTCTCTCGGTTGGCGCCGACACAATCGACCTGCGCATCATCATGCCCGACGCGAACCCCAGCCCGGTAGGGCAGGGAACGATGTTTCGCCCTGAGGCCGCGCGCCGCCAGGAGCTCGAATTGCGCCTCTCCGACCTGAGCTCTGCTGTGGCCGCTATTCCTGCAGGCGCATGGCCCTATGGCCGGGTAATCGCTGTCGCCGAATCTCCCTCCGCCGCGCCCAAAGATCGCCCCAGGGTCCGCCGCAACGTCGAAGCCGTCATCCGTCAGCTCAACGACCTCGGCGTCGTAGTCGAAGAGTGGCCGTCGCGCTGACTTCGCTGTGATTCACTCGCAAGACGCTGTCGTCCGTCTCAGCGCGCGAGAGCGGCCGGCAATCGCACGCCATAAACCCAATGCGTGTGCGGCGCAATCCACGTGTGAAACATGACCGGCGTGATCGCAGCTTGGCCGCCGCATGTTTCCGCATCGGCAAAGACACCGTAAACCGGTTTGATTGCTGGCGTCCAATCCAGAAAGCTGGCAGACGGTGGGTCACAGCCTTCCGGAAGTGGCCGTGGTCGCGGCGCTTTGTAGGCGCCTGCGGGAACCTGAATCCGAGAATCGTTCACGTATCCCGAGGCCTCGATTTGCGTCCATCCCATAAATTCCGCTGACCCCATGATTGCGGTCGCAGGCACACCCATTGAACGGACCTCATCAATTGCAGTCACCCAGCCGCGATAAGCAGCAAATGTGTCGTGCGTAGCCACAACGCCGAATCCGCAGAAGATGATCGTCAGGAAAGCGCACGCCCATGGAAGACTTGCTTTCACCCTTTCCTGGTAGGCTCGGGCCAGGACAAGAAGAAGAATGAGCAAGAGCGGCAGGAGATAGCGATCAACAAAAATCTGGTTGCGCATTTCATTCAAACCCAGAACTACGATGTAAGCCGCGCTGAACGGTCCAAGCATGACACCGAGTTTCTGCCATGACAGCATGTTTTTCGTTTGCCAGGAAGCCGAATGCCGATGCGTATTTGGGACGAAACAGGTCACAAGGCTGAGGATGCCAACCAAAACCGCGCCAGCGAGCAGGAAAACAAGGGTGTTCTTTGCGAAGGAGAATTCAGTTTGATCCGCCGCGGCCGCGAACAACCATCCGTATACGGAATCGGCCATGTAGTAGCCGATGAATCTCGCGAGCCCCACGCGCAACCTTCCGGCGCAGATCAGAATCATTCCCAGGCCGGCGAAACACGACAATCCAATCGCAATTACGGCGGCCATTCGGCGATTCCATGAACGGAGCAATCCTGCGAATGCCAGCAGCACCGGCAGCGCCAGCAGCGCCAGTAGTCCCGTGCCTAACAAGCCCACTCCGGCGAGCAGTTTCGCGGACCTCCAGCCAATGACGATTGGGAAAAGCGGCTCCGGAAGGCTGTACGGCTGCCGGCCAAACCACTGCATTGCCGCCGCGACAAAGATTGCTCCGGCAACGCACGATAAGCTCCCCGCCACAAGCACTCGCCGGCTCTTTCTTAGCAGCCAGAGCGTGGAAGGAACCATGACCAGCACGCCTAGCCAGGCAATCTGCCGTGCCGTTCCTCCCACCGCATTCACCAGCGCAGCCAGGCTGATCCAGACCATGGCGGAGCGTTCGCTCTCCGCCTCTACCGCGCGCAGGCACATATAAAAACAGAGCAGGATGCACAACACACCCGAAACATCCGTCATGAATGTATAAGCAAATGGGATAAACAGCGGCGAGAGGACAAAGACTATCGTGGCCAGCGCGGCATTCCAGGCGTTCAGACCCGCCCGCTCGAGAGTGCGCTCGAGCAGGAATGCGGTCGCCATAGCCTCGATTAGCGTACTGAGGCGGACGATCGTGAAGGAGAATCCAAAGAGCTTGATGAACAACGCTCCGGAATAAAGCTGCCAGCCCAACATCGCGGTCGCGAAGCCGTTATAGGCAATGTGGCCGGTTTGGGCGAGCACCTGCGCTGTCTTGATATACGAAAAATCATCACCGATGCCGATCTCGGCATACGGCCGGATCACGAAATAGCAGACGAGCAGTGTCGTCGCACAAGTGAGCGCAGGCAGGTACTTCTTGATGGCGGCTCGCAATCGTTAGCCCTCCCTGACATGGACGTTGTGATCATCTTCATCGCAGACGCGGCGCCTGCTGAGCTCGTTGCATCCGCTTGATGAGGCAATCGGACATTTCCGGAGATGCAACCGCAGGATGGTGCTGAACGTCATGCCACCAGCCCTGCATCTGGAGTGGCTGGTCTACACTGATTCCGCCGGCATGATCCTCTCGTTGGCGAACCTGTTGCTTCTGCGTCAGTCCATGCCCACCAGGAGGCGGCTCCAGGTGTGGGATCGTCCCGTGTCTCGCATTCTTGACGCGTACACGTTCAATACCATCGGAATGTTGATCGTCGGGGTTTGGTGGCGCGAGGAGCATCCCGCGCAGTAAACGGCGGCACCCACGCCCCCAACGCGCTACCATTCCAGCGTGAGCTCTTCCTCGTTTGCCATCCTCTCCAATCCCTCACCGCTGGGCCATGAGCAATTCTCGGCTCACCGTGAGCTTGAGGCCTTGCTGAAGAAATCGCTTCGCGGCGAAGTGCGCTTCGATCTTGGTTCGCGGGCGCTTTACGCGACCGACGCTTCAAATTATAGACAACTTCCCATCGGCGTCATTTTTCCGCGCGATGCGGCCGACGTTGAGGCCGCTCTGGCCGCCTGCCGCGCCACGGGCGCTGCCGTTCTTCCGCGCGGCGCGGGTACCAGCCTCGCCGGTCAGTGCGTCAACGTGGCCGTAGTCTTTGACTTTTCTCGTTTCATGAATTCGCTCCAGGAGCTAGACCCCGCGAAGCGGCTTGCCCGTGTTGAGCCAGGCATTGTTCTCGACCGCCTTCGCGACGCGGCAGAACTCCACCACCTCACCTACGCCCCCGATCCGGCAACGCATTCCCGCTGCACCCTCGGCGGCATGATCGGCAACAACAGTTGCGGCGTTCATGGCCTGCTCGGCGGCAAAGTCGTTGACAACGTGGAATCGCTCGACATTGTCCTCTACGACGGCACGCGCATGACCGTCGGCGCCACTCCGCCGGATCGCCTCGAAGCTCTCATCCATGCCGGCGGCCGCGTCGGCCAAATCTACTCGGGCCTCGCGCGCATCCGTGACCGCTACGCGTCCCTCGTCCGCGAAAAGTTTCCCCGCATCCCGCGCCGCGTCTCCGGCTACAACCTCGACGAGCTGCTGCCCGAAAACAACTTCCACGTGGCGCGCGCGCTGGTCGGCTCCGAGGGCACCTGCGCCAACGTTGTTTCCGCCACTCTGAATCTCACCGCCAGCCCGCCCTTTCGCGTGCTCACCGTGCTCGGCTTCAACGATCCCTTCCTTGCCGCCGACGCGGTTCCGCTCGCCCTCGAGCACAAACCAATCGGCCTTGAAGGGTTCGATTTTCTACTGATCGATTTCATGCGCCGCAAGGGCCTGGCGCTGCGCGAGCTCGACCAGCTTCCCCCCGGTGTCGGCTTTCTGCTCGTCGAAATGGGCGCGTGGTCCGCCGAGGAGGCCCGCGCCAAAGCCGATTCTCTGGCGCGCGCATCGCAGTCGTGGCCGTCGCCGCCCGTCGCTCACATCTGCACGCCTGATGAAGCCAGATCGGTGTGGCACGTCCGTGAATCCGCGCTCGGCGCCATGGTCTTCGTGCCCGGCGAGCCCGATCGCTGGGAAGGTTGGGAGGACGCCGCCGTCCCGCCCGCGCGCCTCGGCGACTATCTGCGCGCCATCACCCGGCTTATGGCCGAATACGGCTTCCGCAGCCCGCTCTACGGCCACTACGGGCAGGGCTGCGTGCATACCCGCATCAACTTCGACTTTCGCAGCACTGAGGGCATTCGCACCTTCCGCGAATTCATCGAGCGCGCCGCTGAAATCGTGCTCTCCTTCGGCGGTTCGCTCTCCGGCGAGCACGGTGACGGCCAGGCGCGCGCCGCACTGCTGCCCAAGATGTTCGGTCCCAAGCTCATCGAGGCCTTCCGCGAATTCAAAGCGCTCTGGGATCCGGACAACCGCATGAATCCGGGCAAGCTTTCAGATGCCGCGCGTGTCTATGACCCCACGGAAAACCTGCGCCACGCACCGACTGCCCCATCCGACCAGCCGGGTGCCCCAGGTCCGGGGTCCCCACGGACAGGTCTTGGTCCGTGGGGTGGAGGTCTCGATTCCGAGACCTGGGAGCCCAACTTCGCATTCGCCAAAGACGATGGCTCATTGGAACGCGCCACGGAGCGGTGCGTGGGCGTGGGCGCGTGCCGCAACACGGAAGGCGGCGTTATGTGTCCCAGCTACCGCGCCACCGGAGAGGAGCAGCACTCCACTCGCGGCCGCGCTCATCTTTTGTGGGAGATGCTCGCCGGCTCTCTGCGCCAAGAAGGCTTCCAAAGCCGCGCCGTCGACGAGGCCCTCGACCTCTGCTTGAGTTGCAAGGCCTGCAAATCCGAGTGCCCGGTGCAGGTGGACATGGCTGCTTACAAGTCGGAGTTTCTCGCGCAGCGCTACAAAGGCCGCCTGCACCCGCTCCACCACTACATCTTCGGCTTTGCCGACCGCCTCGCCCGCTACGGCTCGCTCGCCCCGTCCCTCACCAATGCGATCTTGACCGGCCCGCTCTTGAGCCCGCTCGTCAAGCGCATCGCCGGTGTAGCCCGCGAACGCCAGTTGCCGCGCCTCGCGGCGAAAAGCTATCAAAGGATGCGGGGTGCTGGCTCTTCGAACGGGACCTCTTCGCGCGAAGCGCGATTGCCTGGACGGCCAGTCCTGGTGCTGTGGCCTGACACATGGAACAACTACTACCACCCACAGTCGCTTTCCGCCGCCGAAACCATCCTCACTCAGGCCGGATTTCAGGTCGAAGCTCTGCAAGGCCACATCTGCTGCGGGCGTCCGCTTTACGACTTCGGTCTTCTCGGCGCGGCCCGCTCCTATCTCTCTCGCGTCCTCGACCGCATGGCCCCGCAAATTGAGGCTGGTCTGCCCTTCATCTTCCTCGAGCCAAGCTGTGCCAGCGTCTTCAAAGATGAACTGCCGGAGCTCTTCCCCGACGACCCGCGCGCCCGGCTCCTGAGCCGGCAAGTCTGGCTGCTCGCTGACTGGCTCGCCGATCGCGCGCCGGAATTTGCCGCCGGCCGCCTTCAAGGCGCACACATCCTGGTTCACGGCCACTGCCACCACAAAGCTGTCTTCGGCGGCCCGGCCAGCGAGGTCGCCATGCTCCGCAAAGCCGGCGCCACAGTCGAGTCCATCCAGGCCGGCTGCTGTGGAATGGCAGGCCCCTTCGGCTTCGAAGCCGGCAAATTCGAGATCTCCAAGGCCATCGCCAACCAGGGCCTGCTCCCCGCCGTTCAATCCGCCGGCCCAACCACCATCATCCTTGCCGACGGTTTCAGTTGCCGCGAGCAGATCGCGCAGTTGTCTAATCGCCAGGCCCTCCATTTCGCTCAACTCCTGGCCCACACCTGCGCCTGCGGCGAATGATCCCATCCCGGCGCGGCGCATCCAATCCGGTGGTGGGTTAGTTTGGGGTCCGGTTTCAAGTCAACGGTACGAACTTCAGTCGTACATGAATTCAACGGAACGTTTGTGGGCTTCAGTCCGGGCGGCGAACGGTTTCTCAAACTGACCCGCTACCCCAATCTGCGGTCCCGGGCCGGTTTGCGGTAAACTGGACAGGTTTGGTAGTCTCAGGCATTCATCGAACAAAGTGGAAAGAGGAGGTTTCGCCATGGCAGAGGATAGCAAGTCTTACGGTTTGGCTTGGTTTTTGGCCGGATTAGGTGTCGGAGCTCTTGTCGGCATTCTTTATGCGCCGAAAAGCGGCAAGGAAACGCGCGAGGACATCGCCACCGGAGCCCGCGAGAGCGCCGAGTACCTCCGCGCTCGCACGCGCGAGGCTGCGGAGAACGTCGGCGCCATCGTCGATCGCGGTAAGGAGCAGGTCAATGCATTTGTCGATCGCGGCAAGGAACAGGTTGGCGACTACGTCGATCGCGGACGGGCACAGTGGGAGGAGTTTGTCGAGCGCGGCAAGAATCTGGTAGCCGATCAGACGACTCGTGTCAGTGCGGCCGTGGACGCTGGCCGCACGGCGTACAAGTCCGCAAGCGGCGAGCCCGAAACGCACGAGTATTGAGATCCGGCCGTTTTCACCCTGCCCCTGCCGGCCTCAATTCTTATCACCCCTTCCGGCGCTGAACGCGAGTGTGATCGAACCGGCCGCCCGCGCTGGCTCCGGCAAAAAGGCCGTTCCCTTCACGAAGGGAGCGTGCCTCAGCCGAATGCTGCAAGCCCGCAGAGTTCCTGCGCGAGATCGTCATCATGTCAAAGCTAGATAATCAAACCATTCAGCTCGCCCTTTTCGCACTAGTCGCATTGGCCATGCTGGTCCAGGCGATCGTCCTGTTCGCCGCTTTTATTGTCATGCGCAAGGCGGCACGTGCCGCCGACGAGAAGTTCGAGGCGTTCCAATCCTCGGTAACGCCGCTCATTGACAATACACGCGCCCTGGTCACGCGCCTGACCCCGAAGATAGAACAAACCGCCGACGATCTGGCCGCCCTCACTCATTCCCTGCGCGTGCAGACCGCCGATGTGCAATGCGCGGCTAACGAAATCATTGCGCGCGCACGCAACCAGGCCACCCGCCTTGACGCGATGCTGTCTCACGTTCTTGACACTCTCGACCGCACTGGCCACTTCATGACCGATGCCGTCAATAAGCCCATCCGCCAATTCTCGGCGATATTGGCCTCCGTGAAAGCGGTTGTCGAATCCTTGCGCAGCGGAGTGCCCGAGCCCGGTTCGCATTCCAACGCGCAGTCGCGCGATCACGACATGTTTGTCTAGGGCTCGCCCGCGTTCCTCAAGAAACGCGAGGCCGATCGATATAGGTTTGACGAATGCGCGCTCTGGATCCTGCCGGAATCGCGGCCAATGACATTTACAAGCTCATGATCGGCATGATTGTGCCGCGGCCCATCGCTTTCGTCTCCACCGTCGATGCGGCCGGCGTCAGGAATCTGGCTCCCTTCAGTTACTTCACCGCCTGCGGCTCCAATCCGCCCGTCGTCTGCTTCTCGACAGCCGTTCGTTCCGGCCCGCGTCCGTATAAGGACACGCTCGAAAACGTCAAGGCCACCGGTGAGTTCGTCGTCAACATCGTCTCTGAGGAGTTCGCCGCGCAGATGAATATGTGCTCGGCTGAGGTTGCGCCCGAAGTGGACGAGTTTGAGCTATCTGGCCTTACGCCGATCGCCAGCGATCTCGTCGAGCCGCCGCGCGTAGCCGAGAGCAAGGCGCAGATGGAATGCCGCCTGTACCAGATCGTGCCCGTCAGCGACAGGCCCGGAGGCGGCATCCTCGTGCTCGGCCAGGTCTTGCGATTCCATGTGCTTGAGTCGTTGCTCGACGGCTACAAAATCGATCCCGATAAGTTGAATGCAATCGGTCGCATGGGCGGTCCAACCTACGTCCGCACCCGCGACCGCTTTAACATGCAGAGGCCGAAGTAGCAGAGTCGCGCCCCGCTAAGTGATGTTTGCGTGCTGCTTGATCCGCTGAAGTCATGCGGTCCGAGCCGGCGTCAGACGATCCAGCCGCCGCCCACCACTTCGTCGCCGTCGTAGAAGACCGCTGCCTGTCCTGGCGTCACCGCGCGCTGCGGCTCATCAAATGTCGCAACCGCCTCGTCGATTCCTGCCGGCTCCAGCGTGGCCCACGCAGGCTCGTGCCGGTGCCGGATCTTCGCGCGCACGCGTATCGGCTCCGTCAGCCCGGCAATGCTGATCCAGTTCAGTTGCCGCGCGCGTAGTGTGCGCGTCGCCAGCTCGGCGTCTGCGCCCACCGTCACGCGATGACTCGCCGGATCGATGTTGAGCACGTACAGCGGCGCTGCACTTGCCACGCCCAACCCCTTGCGCTGCCCCACGGTAAAGTTGTGGATGCCCGCGTGCCGGCCAATCACCTCGCCGTTCGCAGCCACCAGCGCGCCCGCCGTCTCTGACGTTTCCTCGCCCTGCTCCTCGAGATACGCCGCGATGAACTGCTTGTAGTCGCCGCCCGGGACGAAGCAGATCTCCTGCGAATCCGGCTTTTCGGCCAGCGCCAATCCGTGTCGCCGCGCCGCCTCGCGCACTTCCGGCTTGGTCATGTGCCCAAGCGGAAACAGCGTGCGCGCAAGCTGCTCCTGCGTCAGTCCGAACAAAAAATATGTCTGGTCCTTGGCCAGATCCGCGGGCCGCTTCAAAATCCATCGCCCGCGCTTGTCGTCGAACTCATTCACCGCGTAGTGTCCCGTCGCGATTCGCTCCGCGCCAATGCTGCGCGCCGTCTTGAGCAGTTGATCGAACTTGATGTGGTTGTTGCAGAGAGAGCAGGGAATCGGCGTGCGTCCGGCCAGATACTCATCGACAAACGGCCGCACCACGTCGCGCTCGAACCGCTCCTCCTGGTTCACCACGTAATACGGAATCCCCAAGTGCTCGGCCACGCGCCGCGCATCGTACACATCCTCCAGCGAGCAGCAGCGCCCCGCCTTCGGCGTATCGGGAATGCCGTGCTTTCCCGCCAGTCGCGTCTGATCCCAAAGTTGCAGCGTCAGCCCAACCACTGTGTTCCGCGAAACAGCGGAGCCGTCGTCCTCACGAGCGAGAATCGCCGCCGCCGTCGAGGAGTCCACCCCTCCGGACATGGCTACCGCAATGGTTGTGCGCTCAGTCATAGGCGAGACCTGTCGGCTTCTGACGAATGGACTCCGGCTTAGGTTCGACGTCTGCCACCCGCGTTTCAACGACTCTGAGAAGCTGCGTCGTTCGGCCTGTATTTCTCTGGAATGTTATACCAGGTGAAATCAGCCACACTATAAGGCTCGTAATTGCCTGAAGGTTGGTAATTTCTTGACTTGGGGGCCGGAAATACAAAATCGAACCGGACCTGGATGTACCACTGTGCTGTGACGCTTTCCGCTGGGACGCTAAACAGCAAGCTCCCCCCTGGAGAGATTGTTACCAGCGTTCCAATATCAGCCTCCAATCCAAATGGCATTTTCTTTCTTTGCTCCGAATCTGGGACGTTCCAGCCCGGCACCGGGACAACTTCGTAGTTCACAATCACACCCGGGTCACCCGTCCCTGGGTCAAGCACGCTTATTGAGATCGGAAGCCTACAATTATTCACCAGCCGTAGCCACAATCCTTTCGAACTCTCCGAATCATTGACGGGTTTCCGGCTCCCGAGGTGATCGAATTTTAGGTATACGAACGGCTTTGTATCGTCGATTTCGAAGTTGCTCGATGATATTTGAGCCACAGCCGGCGGAATCGCCGCCCACGACATCACCACAAAAAAAACTGCGAATCGCCTTATTCCCGTCATTGCCTTTCCCGCCCACCTCAGCCTACTTGTTCTATCCAACTCTTCCCGCAACCTCCGGCGCGAGCGCCCGCAAGTGCTCCACGGCCTCCGGAACCACGCGCAACACGTGGTCCACATCTTCATGCGTCGCCGTCTTCAGCAAACTGAACCGCAAGCTCGCCCGCGCCGCGTTCTTGTCCATTCCCATCGCCATCAGCACGTGGCTCGGTTCTGTCGAACCAGAATGGCACGCCGACCCTCCGCTCACGGCAACGCCCTTCAAATCCAGCGCGATCACCAGCGCCTCTCCCTCCGCCTGCTCGAAGTGAATGTTCGTCGTGTTCCTTACGCGCGTCGCGCCCGCGCCATTCACTTGGGTGCCGGGAATTGCGAGAATCCCCGCCTCCAGCCGGTCGCGCAGCCGGGCAACGCGCTCCATCGTCCTATCCTCAAGGCTCTCCATCGCCAGTTCTACGGCCTTACCGAGTCCCACAATGCCTGGCACATTCTGCGTCCCGGCGCGCTGGCGACGTTCGTGGCTGCCGCCCACAATCAGCGGCTCCAATGGCGTTCCGCGCCGCACGTACATTGCTCCCACGCCCTTCGGCCCGTGTATCTTGTGCGCGCTGATCGAGCACAGATGGCAGCTGAAGCGCCGCACGTCGAACGCAACCTTTCCCGCGCCCTGTACCGCGTCGATGTGGAAGAAGGCCTTGGCCTCCGTGGCGATTCTGCCGATCTCCTCCACCGGCTGCAGCACGCCCGTCTCATTATTTGCCAGCATCACACTGACCAGGGTCCTGCGGGAATCGCCCAGCCGCGTCGCAGGCCGCATTGCGCGCCGAATCTCTTCGGGATCGATCAGTCCATCCCTCCTTGGCGCCACAAACGTCACTTCCACGCCGCGCTCCGCCACTCGATCGGCAGCACGCAACACAGCCGAGTGCTCAATCGACGTCGTGATGAAGTGATCGCCCGGACGCAGCAGCCCGAAAATCGCCGTGTTGTCTCCCTCCGTGCCGCCGGAGTTGAACACCACCTCCGCCTCGCGGCAATGGAAAAATCGCGCCAGCGTCTCCCGCGCATGGTCCACGGCCGTGCGCGCCTTCTGGCCCTGCAAATGAATCGACGAAGCGTTCCCAAACTCCTCCATCCAGTACGGGCGCATTGCCTCCACCACCTCAGGCAGCAGGGGCGTGGTGGCATTGGCATCGCAATAAACCTGTCGCATCGCGGAAGAACTCCTGCCTTAAATTGTACGGGAATCGCGTTGCAGCGCGAACCAGGGCGGCCCAACCGCGCCAATCGATTCGCGCTCCGGACGATTCCTTTCCAGCTAGGCCAATTACAGCACTTCTCCTTCTGCTGTATCCCGAAACCTGCAAGTCGAGGTGGCGGTTCCCTCAAGGAAGCGCCACCTTACACAGAAGCTAAAAGGGCTACATGTGAAGGAGAAGTGCTCTAGAATGCGGGAAGTGCACTCCCTCGCTTTTTGGAGCTCTCTCGCGTGACGGATACGCCAACCCAAACTCCCTTCGCAAGTCCATCGGGCAAGCCCCGCGTTCTCATCGTTGGCAACGCTGGTCAGCTCGGCCGCGAGCTCGAACATGTCTTTGCCTCCGTCGGTCCCATCGTCGCTGTCGATCGCGAATCCGTCGATCTCGCCGATCCCGATCAGACGCGCGACCTTGTCCGCCGCTCCGCGCCCGACGTGATTCTCAACGCTGCCGCCTACACCGCCGTCGATCGCGCTGAGTCGGAGATGCCCCTCGCTCACGCCATCAACGCCCTCGCCCCTCGCGTCCTTGCGGAGGAAGCAGCCGAACGCAACGCCCTCCTCGTCCATTACTCCACGGATTACGTCTTCGACGGCCGCAAGCAAGAGCCGTGGACGGAAAACGATCCTCCCGCGCCGCTCAGTGTCTACGGCGCCAGTAAGCTGGCCGGCGAGCAGGCCGTCCAGAACTCCCGCGCCTGCTACCTCATCTTTCGCACCAGTTGGGTCTACGGGCCGCACGGCAGCAATTTCTTGCTCACGATGCTCCGCTTGGCACGCGAGCGCGACCGGCTCTCCATTGTTGACGATCAGGTCGGCGCACCAACAACCTCGATCGAACTGGCCCGCGCGACGCATGCGATCGTCACGGGTGTGTTGGCTGGCCGCTTTGGCTCGCCACAACACTGGAGCGGCCTTTACCACATGACTTGCGCCGGCTCCGTCTCCTGGTTCGGTTTTGCGCAGGCCATCTTCGCCCGCGCGTCCGCGCGTCTCGGCGTGAAAGCGCCGGAGCTGGTTCCGATTGGCACGAAAGACTATCCCACCCCCGCCGCGCGCCCTCGCAACTCCGTCCTGTCCAACGCCAAACTCCACGCCCGCTTCGGTTTACAGCTTCCCCCGTGGCAGTCCGCGCTGGATGAAGTGATCGCTTGTCTTCAGGGGCGCTCGGGATCGCAATAAGCTGCAAGCAGCGTCCGCGCCGCGCGAAACGACGTCGTTCGACCCTCCACCACATCGCATTCCAGTGCCTCCATCCGGCCGCGCACCGCCGGATGCGCCAAGAATCGCTGCCGCAGGGACTGATCGATCATCTCGTGCATCCATCGCCGCTGTTGCTCACGCCGGCTTGCGGCAAACCAGCCGTTGCCCCGCGTCATCGCCGCATACTCATGCACGCACTCCCACAATTCGCGAATCCCCGCGCCTGTTAGTGCAGAGCAGGTCATCGCGCGCGGCGTCCATTCCGACCCCGATGCCGGAAAGAAGTGCAGAGCGTTCTGCGCCTCAGCGCGTGCGCGCTCCGCCGCAGCCACGTTCGCTCCATCGGCCTTGTTAACCGCCACCAGGTCGGCCAGCTCCATCACCCCGCGCTTGATTCCCTGCAACTCATCGCCCGCGCCGGCCAGCGTGATCAGCAGAAAGAAGTCCACCATCTCATGCACTGCCGTCTCTGACTGCCCTACGCCGATCGTCTCCACCAGGATGTTCCGGTATCCCGCCGCCTCGCACAGCAGCATCGCCTCGCGCGTTCGCTGCGCCACGCCGCCGGCCATGCCGCGTGAGGGCGACGGCCGGATAAACGCCATCTCGCTCGCGGCCAGCGTGGGCATCCGCGTCTTGTCGCCTAGAATGCTTCCGCCTGAAATCTGGCTGCTGGGGTCGATCGCCAGTACCGCGACTTTCTCTTTTTTTTCCGCGATCAGAAATCCGCCCAGTGTCTCAATCAAGCTGCTCTTGCCGGCGCCGGGCACGCCCGTAATCCCCACGCGAATCGAATCTTTGCAATGCGGCAGGCAATCTTCCACAATCTGCTCGGCCACCTCGCGATCCGCCTCGCGAGTACTCTCGATCAGCGTCACGGCGCGCGCCAGCACAGTGCGGTCGCCGAGTAGAATTCCCTCGCGGTACTCTTCGCGCGACAGCGAGCGAGGCCTTCTTCCCGGCTTCGGCGCCTCCGGCGTTCCGCATCCCGGCAATTCGCGCAGCGCGCTTCTCATCGCATTCACCTAACCGATCACGGCGGCGCACAGCATCTCCACAATCTTTTGTGCCGCCATCGGAATCACCGTACCCGGCCCGTAGATTCCCGCCACACCCGCGTCATACAGGAACCGGTAGTCCTGCGGCGGAATCACGCCGCCCACAACCACCAGAATGTCGTCCCGGCTCAGCGCGCGCAGCTCATCGATCAGTTGCGGCACCAGCGTCTTGTGGCCCGCGGCCAGGCTTGACACGCCCACCACGTGCACGTCGCTGTCCATGGCAAATCGCGCCACCTCGCGCGGCGTTTGGAAAAGCGGTCCGACGTCCACGTCGAATCCGATGTCCGCAAAAGCCGTCGCAATCACTTTCGCTCCGCGATCGTGCCCATCCTGGCCCATCTTCGCCACCAGAATGCGTGGCCGCCTTCCTTCTTCGCGCTCGAACTCTTCCACCATTCGCCGCGCTTTCTTGAATTCCTCTCCATTGGCGCTTTCCGCTAGGTACACGCCTGCGATGGTGCGCGTCGTTGCCTCGTAGCGTCCCCACACGTTTTCCAGAGCCATCGAAATCTCGCCCAGCGTTGCTCGTTTGCGCGTTGCTTCCACCGCGCACTCCAGTAGATTTCCGTCACCGGTTTTCGCCGAGCGCTCAAGCTTCTCCAGCGCCTCGCGCACTGCGCTCGCATTGCGCTTGCGCTTCAACTGCTCAAGGCGCTTTATCTGCGCGGTGCGCACCGCGTCGTTGTCGATATCGAGCACGGGAATCTCCGGCTCCTCGGGCGCAGGGTAGGCGTTCACGCCGACAATCACGTCGCGCCCCGCATCGATGCCCGCCTGCCTGCGCGCGGCCGCCTCTTCGATGCGCATCTTTGGCACCCCCGTCTCAATCGCCTTTGCCATTCCACCCAGCCGCTCAATCTCCTCGATAAGGCCCCAGGCCTTGTGCATGAGTTCGTGCGTCAGCCGCTCCACGTAATACGATCCCGCCCACGGATCCACCACATGCGTGATCCCCGTCTCCAGTTGTAGATAGAGCTGTGTGTTGCGCGCGATCCGCGCCGAGAAATCCGTGGGCAACGCCAACGCCTCGTCGAGCCCGTTCGTGTGCAGCGATTGCGTGCCCCCGAATGCCGCGGCCAGCGCCTCGACGCACGTCCGCACCACGTTGTTATACGGATCCTGCGCCGTCAGGCTCCATCCCGATGTCTGCGAGTGCGCGCGCAGCGCCAGCGATTTCGGATTCTTTGCGCCGAAGCTCTTTACCAGCTTCGCCCAAATCATGCGCGCCGCCCTCATCTTGGCAATCTCCATAAAATGGTTCATGCCCACGCCCCAGAAAAACGAAATCCGCGGCGCAAACTCATCCACATCCAGCCCTGCGCCAACGCCCGCGCGCAGATATTCGAGTCCATCGGCCAGTGTGTAGGCCAGCTCCAGGTCGGCCGTCGCCCCCGCTTCCTGCATGTGGTATCCGCTTACGCTGATGCAGTTGAACTTCGGCATCTTCGCCGCGCAGTAGCGGAAAATATCGCCGATGATGCGCATCGATCCCGCCGGCGGATAGATGTACGTGTTGCGGACCATGAACTCCTTCAGAATGTCGTTCTGAATGGTTCCGCTCAGCGCCTCCGGCGTCACGCCCTGTTCTTCCGCTGCAACAATATAGAACGCCATAATCGGCAAAACCGCGCCGTTCATAGTCATTGAAACCGACATCTGGTCCAGCGGAATGCGGTGGAACAATATCTTCATGTCAAGAATAGAGTCGACGGCCACGCCCGCCTTGCCCACATCGCCCGCTACGCGCTCATGATCGGAGTCGTAGCCGCGGTGCGTCGCCAAATCGAAGGCCACCGAAAGCCCGCGCTGCCCCGCCGCCAGGTTGCGGCGATAGAACGCGTTCGACTCCTCCGCGGTTGAAAACCCTGCATACTGCCGGATCGTCCACGGGCGCATTGCATACATCGTCGCGTATGGCCCGCGCAAGTAAGGCGGAATGCCGGCCGCGTATTCCAGGTGCTCGAGTCCCGCCAGGTCCGCCCGTGTGTAAAAGCTTTTCAGCTCGATGTGCTCTGGCGAAAGCCACGCCTCAGCCTCGTGCGGCGCGAGTGTTCCTGCCGCCGGCTGCCAATCGATCTTTGTAAAGTCAGGTCGCATCGTCAGCTTTTGATCCCCATCTGTTCCTGCCACTTCGTCAACACTTCCACCGGATTGCTGCGCACGTGCACAAAAGCCGCCACCCCCGCCGCCGCAAGCTTTTCGGCGTCCTCGGGAGTTCCCGCCACAATCACCGGCGTCGTTCGGCCCAGCTCCTTCAGTTTCGCCATCAGCTCCGCGGTAATCGCGGCGTATTCCGCATTGGCGCTGCACAGCACGATCAGGTCGCCTTCCGCCGCGGCGATCTCCCCTGCCTTTCTGAACCGCCGCGTCACGGTTTCGAATCCGGCGCAGGCAAAAAAGTTCGCCGCGAAATTCGAACGCGTCGTGCGCATCTTCACGTCGCCGATTTCAGCCAGCAATACCCGCGGCGTCGAGCCCGTCAAGGCCGCGTGCCGCTCGGTACGCATGCGCAGTTCCTCATACGGTTGCGCTCCGCGCTTCGTCTCGCTCACTCGAGAAACCTCGATCCGGTCCAGCGCCCGTTCGGCCGGATTCGCGAATTGATTCGTTCCCACCAGCACCCGCTTGCGCAACGCAACCGCCTTTTCCCTCCCAGCCATCGAGGGTCCCAACATCTGCGCGATCAGCCCTTCTGCTTGCGCCTTCCGGTAGCCGCCGTGTGCCTCGATCTCTTGCATGCGCTTCCAGCCCTCGCGCGCCAGAAAGTCTGTCAGCGCCTCGATGAAATACGACCCGCCTCCCGCATCGGCCACGCGACCCAGCCACGCCTCATGCTTCAGCAGGAGCTGCGTATTGCGCGCCAGCCTTTGGCTCGCCTCATCGGGCTGTTTGTAGCACGCGTCAAAGGGCGCAACCGTCACTGAGTCCGCGCCGCCCAGCACCGCGGCGATCGCTTCGGTGGTGGCGCGCAGAATATTCACATGCGGACCGTAGACCGTCTTGTTCCAACGCGAAGTGTGCGCCGCAATGCGTGCCCGAGCCGCTGAACGTGTTCCGCCAAAGCTCTCGATCGCTCGCGCCCACACCATGCGGAATGCGCGCAGCTTGGCAATCTGGAAAAAGGTTTTCGAGCCCATGGCAAAGTTGAACTCAAGCGCCGCTGCCGCGCGCTCCGCTTCCACGCCGCGCTCACGCATTGCAGCTAGAAAATCAACCCCTGCCGCCAGAGTGAATCCAACTTCTTCCACTCCCGTCGCTCCGGCTTCATCGAATGCCTCGCCATGAATCGTGAACGGCACAAACCCTTTTGGCGCGTCGCCGATCACTTCCGCCGCAAACTCGACGCTCGCCGTCGCTTCGCATCCGGTTGAGATTCGCGCTGCTCTGCTCCTCTCGCCGAGCCACTCGATCAGCAGCCGTAACAATCGCTTGTCAGCGAGCTCGAAATGAACGGGAGTTTCATCGAGATTCGTGAGCAGCACAGCCAATTCATCCGCGCGCTCAACCAAAAGCCCGCTGAATGCAATTCCCTCGGCGCCGGCGCCAACGGCGGCGCATGCCGTGCGATTGGCGCTTTCCACATCCGCCGCGTCAATCTCCTCGCGAATCTGCCAATCGCCTGTCGTGCGCGTCCCGCGCCGGTAAGGAAACGCTCCCGGCGCCGAATCCATCGACGCCAGACCCTTCAAATCCTCGGCGCGATAATACGGCTTCACCGCGAGTCCCTCTTCGCTGCGCCAGATCAGCCGTTTCTCGTAGTCGACGCCCTTCAGGTCCCGCGCAATCGCCGACTCCCATTCCGCTGTGCTGACCGGGGGAAACTCCTCAAGCAAATGATCCATCGCCGCCTTCTCTCACCTGCCCTCGGGGTCTTCCACCATCTCGATGAGAAACCCAAATGCTCCCTCAGCCCGCGACTTGGGATGCACAAAGAACACCGTCGTGCCCCGCGAGCCCTTGCGCGGAGCCTTGTCAATCAGTTGAAAACCGTCAGCCTGCATCGC
The DNA here is from genome assembly GCA_049517515.1 of Occallatibacter sp. GTDB lineage: Bacteria > Acidobacteriota > Terriglobia > Terriglobales > Acidobacteriaceae > Telmatobacter. Next base: position 16,236 of record JBEKSA010000013.1, on the reverse strand, counting down.
GTCGAAGGCGCGCTCTGCGCTCTCCACGCGAAAGGCAACGTGTGCCAGCCCCCCACGTCCGCCGTTTCTATCGATGAGCTTCTGCACCGGTGAGTCCGGAGATAGCGGCTCAAGAAGCTGAATCAGATTCGGTCCCTCGCCAATCTGCAGAAGCGCCTCGCGCACCTGATCCCCGCCCCGCACTTCCTCGCGGTGAATCTCCCTGAAGCCGAGCCTCTCGTACGCTCTCACTTGGGTCTCAAGCTCGCCCTGCTTCACCGCGATCGCCACGTGATCCACGAATCTGATCCCGGGAACCCGCTTCAGATCCTCCTGCATATCGCCCATCACGACCCCTTGCTCTGTTGCCGGCGAACCCGCCTCGCGCTCTCTCATTCCAACTCGAGCAACACCTGGTTCAGTTTCACTGGATCACCCGCTGCGACGTGAACGCTCTTTACAGTTGCGGCGCGCGGCGCGGTCACGTTCGTCTCCATCTTCATCGCTTCCAGAACCAGAACCAGCTCGCCGGCTTCCACTGCCTGTCCCGGCCTCACATTCACCTTGATCACCAAACCCATCACCGGGCTGTGGCAAATCTTACCCTCGCTGTCCCACGCGGCCGAGTGGTCCTGTGCATGCGGGCCGGCTCCATGTGAGCCGGCCGCATTTGCCGCGTGCGTCACGTGGTGCGAAGAGTAACTCGCCGCCGGTGCGCTCTCCTCGTCTTCCAGAACCTCTACGTCAACCTCGTACGCCTTTCCGTCGATCGTGATCTGAAGCTTCAACGTGCCGCTTCCTTTCCTTCAAAAAGTGCTGCCGCGCTCAGCCTCTCGAACGCGGGTTATGCGAGGTCTGCACAAACGCGCGTCCCTGCTGCGCCCAGGCGCCCGCGCTGCTCTGCTCCGTCGGCGCCGGTTGCGCCGAGCGAATGTGCGCTTTCTTGCCCAGGAACGTGCTCGCCGCCGCGGTCAGCACCGCGACAATCTCCGGCTCGGGCGTTTCTTGTTTCTGTCCGCCTTCGCTTTCCGCTGTAATGGAGGTTGCTGCGCTCTCACCCTGCGGTGCGGGCATCGCGTTCCGTCCGCCAAGCTCCACCACGCGTGCCTGCAGTGCCTTCACGGTCGTGGCCATCGCGCTTAACTGCCGTTCGGTCTCCCGTTGCTTCTCGGCCACGGCGCGCCGCATCACGCGCGTCATTGCGGCATAAACTGCCAAGCAAGCCGCACCTGCTAGCGCCGTCACGACCAACCATTCCGTCCAATGAAGCTTCAAGCTCCGCCTCCTTACTGCGCTCCGGCGATGGGTGGCTCGAAGAGCCGGGGTCGCCGGGGTGGTGTCTTACAGCGGAATCAATCCATGTTTTTTCTGCGGCCGCAGCTCGCGCTTTCCGTGCAGCGATTCCAACGCCCGCGCCACGTATCGACGCGTTTCCGCGGGGTCAATAATGTCGTCCACCAGCCGCCGGCCCGCCGCCACATATGGATTCGAAAACGTCTCCCGGTACTCGTCCACCAGTTCCTTGCGCCGGGCCGCCTTGTCCTCAGCCGCATCAATCTCCCTGCGGAAGACGATCTCCGCCGCGCCCTCGGCCCCCATCACCGCAATCTCCGCTGTAGGCCAGGCCACCACACGGTCCGCCCCCAGCCCCTTCGAGCACATGGCAATGTATGCGCCGCCATACGCCTTGCGCAGAACCACGGTGATCTTCGGAACTGTTGCCGCCGAGTAGGCGAACAGCAGCTTTGCCCCATGCCGGATGATTCCCCCTCGCTCCTGCTCCACGCCCGGCAAAAATCCCGGCACGTCCACAAACGTCAGCAGCGGAATGTTGAATGCGTTGCAGAATCGTACGAACCGCGCAGACTTGTCCGACGCATCGATGTCCAGCGCGCCGGCCTGCACGCACGGCTGATTGGCTACAATTCCCACCGGCCGCCCCTGCAAGCGCCCGAACCCAATCACCATGTTCGCGGCAAATTCCGGTTGAATCTCGAAGAAATCCTGGTTGTCCACCACGCGCACAATCACGTCGCGAACGTCGTAGGCCACCTTCGGATCGACAGGAACAGTCCCGCTCATCTCCGCGTCGGCGCGCATCCGCCCGCTGAAGGGCAGCCGCGGCGGGTCCTCGACATTGTTTGCCGGCAGAAAGCTCAGCAGCCGCCGGCAAAGCTCGATCGCCTCCTCGTCGTCGCGCGCGATCAGGTGCACCACCCCGGAGTAGTGCATCTGCGATTGCGCTCCGCCCAGCTCCTCGGCGCTCACCTCTTCGCCCGTCACCTGCTTGATCACCTGCGGCCCGGTGATGAACATCCTCGCCTGCTCGGTCTGGATCACAAAATCCGTCAGCGCCGGGCTGTATGCCGCGCCGCCCGCGCAGGGCCCGCAAATCAGCGAGATCTGCGGCACAGTCCCCGACAGCATCACGTTGTGATAGAACACCCGCGCGTATCCCGCTAGGCTGTCGATCCCCTCCTGCACACGCGCCCCGCCCGAATCGTTGATAAAGACAAACGGGCTGCCCGTCTTCAGGCTCATGGCCATCATCTCGGCCACTTTGTTGCAGTGCGTCTCGCCCGCGGCTCCGCCCGCCACCGTGAAATCCTGGCTCGCCAGATGCACCAGTCGCCCGTCAATGGTTGCGCATCCTGTCACCACGCCGTCGGCCGGCAGTTCCTTCTCGGCCATGCCGAAGTACGTCGCGCGATGCTGGCTAAACAGCCCGATCTCTTCAAAGCTGCCGCGGTCCACCAGCCGCTCCACGCGCTCGCGCGCCGAAAGCTTGCCCGAAGCGTGCTGCCGGTCGATCCGTTCCTTGCCACCGCCCAGTTCAAGTTCTGCGCGCCTCGCCGCCAGCTCCGCGACCTTGTCGCCGATCGTCGCCTTCTTCTCGATCTCCATTTCTGTTGCCATGTCCGCACCTGGGGCATCTGTGTGGAGACTCCGCTTCTCCGAAGCTCAAGAGTGCGGAGCACCCTCCTCGCACCGCCGTCATTCTATGCCCCCGCAGGCATCACCAGATGTGACAAGGTTCACTCTTCATGGCCATCGGAAGAGTCGCGAATTTGCGGAGTTTCTTGCGCCGAAAACGCGCGCTCCGTTGTGCGCGGCGGACTCTATTTGATCGACGGGATGTCGCCTGGCGAGAGCGCGCGGGAATGTACTTAATGCACACTGTTTCAATCAGATACGGAGAGTTGTGGCCTTGCGGCTTCGCCGTCGGCGAAGATGGCCGGCGAACTCAGCTCAATTGAATTGCTGGTGTATCTGGGAATCCGCTGACTTGCCAACTCGCCAACGTGCGCGCCAGCGCACGCTAACTCGCCACGCCTACGAGAACCGCGTCCTCCTCCACAGCAGCGTTCCGCACAGGCCCAGCGGAATAATCGTGCCCACAATCAGTACAATCATCCACGGCAGGTTCACATAGATGTGTTGCGCGCGTGTGCCCACGGCGAGCCAAAGGAAGATCCCGCTTGCCACGCACACGATCAGAACCTCCCACCAGCGGCGCGGGTGCTTGTTATCGGCCAGCGGATCGTTGCCACCCACCACAGCGGCTACGTTCTCCTTATCTAATCCATAGCGGTCGCACTCGCGATGCATCGCCGCGTTCCAGTTCTCCATCTCCCCGGGCGGCGGCGCGGCCATGCTGATCGAGACCGCTCCGGCGATCATGATGATCGATCCGGTCAGGATCAGCAGCTTTCCGCCAGTCGTCAGTCCGACGAACTCGCCGAACACCAGCGCGCCCCACGCCAATCCCCAAAGCTGATTGGTATTTGAGAGCGGAATGCCGCGCCCGATGCCGATGTACTTCGCCGCGTACTGCTGGAACAGATCGCCGATCACCCAGCAGAATCCGCCCACGAACGGCCAGAACAACATAGGCCGCGCACGATTGAGTTCCGCAAGCAGCGGCCCCGTGCCGCCGTAAAAAATCCATCCCAGCAAAAACACCGTTCCCAGTTCGCCGAAAGTAAAAATCGTCACAAACGACAGCGGATTCATGCCGCTGATGTACGCCTTGCGGTAGGGAATGTACATCGTGCCCAGCAGCACGCCCGCGCCCAGCGCGGCGATAATGCCGATCGCCGCCTTGCCCGGTGTGCCTGCATTCTGCTGCGCCGTCGCCACGGCCAGCACCGCCGCGCCACTCACAATCGCCGCCGCGCCGCCGATCACCTTGGCCCAGTCCTGGGCCCGCGAGCCGCGTAGCTCCTTGAACAGCAGGCAGCCCCAGAAAAGCCCCACCAGGCTATTCGTATTCCACAGCGGAAACGCAATCGCCAAACCCACGTTGCGCACCGCAAAAATCGTCAGCGTATTCGCAACGGCCCACAGCATTCCGCCCACCAGCGCCCACACCATCAGGTGCGGCTTTTCGCGCAGATCGTCGAACACGAATCCCGTGCCCTTCAGCATCGTGGGAATCGTCCAGCGCGCCACAAACGCGCCCATCACCATCCCCATCGAAATCAGAAATGGAGAGAAACCTTCGTTCACCAGCTTCGTCGGCGCTTCCGCGCTTCCCAGCCACACCGCCGCCGAAAGCCCGCAGAACACGCCCAGTTTGTGCAAGGAAATCGTGGACCTCGCTGCCGCGGTGGTCGTCGTGTCGCTCATCCGTTCACCTCAGCATCATCAACAGCGTGGTTCCCAGAATGAGCACGACAACAGGCACCCAAAGGTGCACGTCGGTCAGAATGGAGGTCAGATGCCCGCGCTTCACGCCGACACCTCGGCAAGCTTCACTGGCCGGTGTTCGTCAAAGGATTTCTTCGCCGCCAGCGCCATGACCACCGGCACGCGGCCATCGGCGCCCGTGACGGGAGTTGGCTTTCCTTCAATTACGGCCTGAACAAACATTTCGAGCTCCAGCGCAAAGCTCTCCGGGTAGCGGTCCATAAAGAACTTCAGCGGCAGATCGGAATACACCGATTCGCCAGTGCTGACCACAACCTCGTTGGCGAATCGATTTTCGCTCGCGATCTTGCCCTTGCTCCCCAGAATCTCCACGCGCTGGTCGTAGCCGAACACCGCTTTGCGGCTGTTATCGATCGTGCCGATCGTGCCGTTTTTGAAGCGCAACACCACAACCGCCGTGTCCAGGTCGCCGGCCTCGCCGATTTCCGGATCGGCCAGCACGCCCGCCGCGGTATACATTTCCTCCACCTCGTCGCCGATCAGGAATCGCGCCATATCGAAGTCGTGAATCATCATGTCGAGAAAAATTCCGCCCGAGGTTCGGATATAGGAGATCGACGGCGGCGCCGGATCGCGGCTGATCAGATGCAACAGAGCAGGTTGGCCGATCTCGCCACTGGCAACCGCCTGCCGCACACGCCTGAAATTCGAATCGAACCGCCGGTTGAACCCGATCTGCAGTTTCACCCCGGCTTTCTCCACCGCCGCCAGCGCCATGTCGATCTTGTCCAGGCTGAACGCGATCGGCTTCTCGCAGAAAATCTGCTTGCCCGCCCTCGCCGCCTGCACAATCAGATCCGCGTGCGTCCCTGTGGGCGTGCAGATCAGCACTGCCTCAACTTTGGGATCGCCGATGACCTCTTCAGCCGTCGCAACGACCTTGGAAATCCCGCACCGCGCCGCCAACTGCTCCGCAGCTTCGCGATTCACGTCGGCGATACAAACGATCTCCGCCTCCGGCAACCGAAACGCCAGCGTCTCCGCGTGAACCTTCCCGATCCGTCCTGCCCCAATGATTCCGAAATGCAGTTTCTTTCCGCTCATAACATCCTCAAAAATGCGGTTCGTGTTCCATCTCAAATGTTCGCAACTTAAAAACCGCTGTCATCCTGAGCGGAGGTCACTCGCCGTGGCGAGCGACCGGAGTCGAAGGATCTGCGGTTGTTTTCGAGCGAAATTCGGATTTCCCACACTATCAGCTGCCAGCTTTCAGACACAAGGCTCACGCGGTGTCGGGGCGTCCGACGTTCCCGCTGCTCAAAGAAGCTGGCAGCTAGAAGCTAGAGGCTAGAAGCTGCTTCTCCGTGAAATTCGCCTCAATTGACCTTAGATACTTCCGGCTTCGCGCCGCGCTCTCCTTGGGAGTTCCCATTCCGGGCAGAATATCCTGTTCCACCAGGGCATATCCTTTGTAGTCGCGCGCGGCCAGCCAGCGCAACAGGGCAGGGAAGTCGATGCACCCCTTGCCCAGCTCGGGGTACAGTCCATTCCGCATCGCCGTGAAGTAATCCCACTCCTCCTCGCGGCTGCGGCGCGCAACATGCGGCTCCAGGTCCTTCAAATGGATGTACCAGATCCGCTCCTTGAATCGGTTCAGCGCGGGCACCAGGTCGCCATCTTCTCTGCCTGTTCCGTGCACGTAGTGGCCGGTATCGAACACCAGTCCCAGCCGGTCCGGGTTGGTCATATCAAGCAGCGTCGCAATCTCGTCCGGCGTCTCCACATAGCCGGCGCAGTGGTGATGAAACACCGTCCGCAACCCGGTCTCATCGAACACTGCGTGCGCAATCCTGTCCGCGCCGCTCGCAAACGTCCTCCACTCGTCCTTCGTCAATCCGTCCTTCGCCGTCACGCGCCCGGCCAGCTTCGTGCGCGCTGGATCGGTGCCCGCATCGTCGGCCAGCACCAGGTAGGGCGACTGCGTTGTCGCCACGGCCGCCAGCAGCTTTGCCGTCCTCACCGCCGCCGTCACGCCCGCCGCATGCGTTGCCTGGTTTTTCATCGCCACCGGCACATACGCGCCCAGCATCACCACGTTGTTTCGCTTGGCCAGCTCCTCGCTCAGGCGCACCGGGTCGGTTGGCATATAGCCCCAATCGCCCAGTTCCGTTCCCGTGTATCCCGTCTCCACCAGCTCGTCCAGCATCTGGTTAAACGGAATCGATTGGCTTTGATCCTGATGCTCCAGCGTGCCCCACGAACAGGGCGCATTCCCCACCAACAGTTCCTTCATACGTGCTCCTTGCCTAGTTCTTAAGTCCCTCGTCGTCTTGTTCCCTTGGTCCCTTGGTCCCTTGTTCCCTGCTTTTTAGAACTTCCGGCTCCACTCCTTCGGCCAGCGTTCCACCACAACCTTCGTCTGCGTAAAGAACTCCACTGCATGATGCGCCTGTGCGTGCAGGTCGCCGAAAAAGCTCTCGCCCCATCCGCTGAACGGAAACGTCGACATCGGCGCGGCCACGCCCACGTTGATGCCCACATTCCCCGCGTTCACTTCGTAGCGGAAGCGCCGCGCATTGGCGCCGTCGGTCGTGAAGATGCACGCCATATTTCCGTAGCTGCGGCCGTTCACCAGCGCAATCGCCTCTTCGATCGTCTGCGCGTGGATCAGGCTCAGCACCGGCCCGAAAATCTCCGTTCGCGCCGTCTCCGAATCCGGCGGAACGTCATCGAGCACCGTGGGCAGCACAAAATATCCGTCCTCGTACTCCGGAACCTTCTTTCCCCGCCCATCCACGATCACGCGCGCTCCCGCCTGCTCGCCCTTGGCAATCAGTCCCTCGATCCGCGTTTTGCTCTCCGCGGAGATCACCGGCCCCATCTCCACGCCTGGCGCCGCGCCGTAGCCTGTTTTACGGTTCTTCGCCGCCGCCGCAATCTGCTCCGTGAAGCTCGGCCGCGCGCCGCTCACCGTAATCGCCACCGACGCAGCCAGGCAGCGTTGCCCCGCGCAACCAAATGCGGAATCAGCCAGAATCCGCGTCGTCATCTCCATATCCGCGTCCGGCATCACCACCACCGGATTCTTCGCCCCGCCCTGGCACTGCGCGCGTTTTCCGTTGGCCGCCGCGCGGCTGTAAATGTACTTCGCCGTTGCCGTCGATCCCACAAAGCTCACCGCGCGAATTCCCGGATGATCGAGAATCGCGTTGACCGTCTCGCGCCCCCCGTTCACAAGCTGCATCACGCCCGCCGGAAAACCCGCCGCCTGAATCAGGGCAAACAGCTTTTGCGAAGTGATGGGCACGCGCTCCGACGGCTTAAGCAAAAAGCAATTTCCCGCTGCTACCGCATAAGGAAAGAACCAGAACGCAATCATCCCCGGAAAATTAAATGGCACAATCGCCGCCACCACACCCAGCGGCTGCCGGATCATGTGCTCGTCGATGCCCGCGGCGACATCTTCACAATTGGTCCCCTGCATCATCATCGGCATGCCACACGCCGTCTCCACGTTCTCCACGGCGCGCAGAATCTCCGCCTTGCTCTCCGTCAGCGTCTTGCCGCACTCGTTGGTGATCGAAAGCGCCAGCTCATCGCGGTGCTGCTCCAGCAGCGTCTTTAGCCGGAACAGCGGCTGAACGCGATCCACCACCGGCGTGCGCCGCCACTCGATGAACGCCCGCTGCGCCACTTCCGCCGCCGCATTCACATCCGCCGCCGGCGATAGCGGAACCTCCGCCAGCACCGTGGCCGACGCCGGGTTGATCACGTTCAGCGTTTCGCTCGCGCTCGACCCGCGCCACTCGCCTCCGATGAAATTCTGCAACCGCTCCATCTCGACCTCTCCTCAAACGAAATGCCGTTCGCGCTTGCGCGCCTCTTCGTAGCGTGCCCGCGCCTCGCGCACGCTCTCCATCTCTGAAACTTCTGCCACCGCAACGTCCCACCATGAATCGTATCCCGGCACGCCCACCGTCACATCCGTCTCCACCACGATCACCGTCGTGCGATCCATCCCTTTTGCTTCCTTCAGCGCTTGCTTCAATTCGTCCAGCGTTCCAGCCTTGACGGCATGAGCGCCGAGACTGCGCGCATTGGCCGCAAAGTCCACCTTCAACGTCTCGCCATCCAACTGGCCTGACTTTGCGTCGCGCACGCGATAGCGCGTTCCAAACCCGCCCTGCCCCAGCGACCGGCTCAAACTGCCGATGCTCGCGAACCCGCCATTGTCCACCAGCACAATGATGATCTTCACGCCCTCCTGCACGCTGGTCGCAATCTCCGAGGGTGCCATCAAATACGTTCCGTCCCCGAGGAATACAAACACCTCGCGGCTCGGGTCCGCCATCTTCGCGCCCATCGCCCCGGGAATCTCGTACCCCATGCAGGAGTAGCCGTATTCCATGTGGTATCCGTTCGGCGTGCGCGTGCGCCACAGCTTGTGCAGATCGCCGGGATGGCTGCCCGCCGCCGACAGCAGCACGTCGCGCTCGCCCGCCGCCTCCCACATCGCGCCAATCACTTCGCTCTGCGCCGGCTTGCCCTGCCCGCCCGAACCTTGCCCGTTCAAATGGAAGAGCCGATCGACCTCCGCGTCCCAAATCGCCTTCAGATCCGCAATCTCAGCCGCGTACGCCGCGCTCACCTTGTGCCCGCCCGATCCCGTGCAGAGTCCCGCGCCCAATTGTTCCAACGCCACGCGCGCGTCGGCCACCACCGGAATCGCACCGACCTTGAATGCGTCAAACTCCGCGGTGTTGATGTTCACAAACTTTACGTTGGAATTCTGGAACGCCGTCATCGACGCCGTCGTGAAATCGGAATACCTCGTGCCAATCCCGATCACCACATCGGCTGCTCTTGCCAGTCGGTTCGCCGCCAGCGACCCGGTCGCTCCGATCGCTCCCACCACCTGCGCATGGTTCCATGCGAGCGCGCCCTTGCCCGCCTGCGTCTCTGCCACGGGAATGCCGCTCTTCGCCACAAAATCGCTCAGCGCCCGCGACGCTTCGCTCATCAGTACGCCGCCGCCACACACGATTATCGGCCGCTCCGCCGCGCGAATCGCCTTCGCCGCGCGCTCCAGTGAAATTCTGTCCGGCTCGCCGCGCCGGATCAGCCACACCCGCTTGCGAAACAGCTCTTCTGGATAGTCGTAGGCTTCGGTCTGCACATCCTGCGGCAGCGCCAGCGTCACCGCGCCGCAATCCGACGGCGAAGTCAGCACACGCATCGCCTCGGGAAGGGAAGTGATGAGTTGTTCCGGCCGGCAGATGCGGTCCCAGTAGCGCGACACCGGCTTGAAGCAGTCGTTCACGCCAATGTCCTGCGTCGTCGGCGACTCCAGTTGCTGCAGCACCGGCGCAACGTTGCGCCGCGCAAAAATGTCCCCCGGCAGCAGCAGCACCGGCAACCGGTTGATCGTCGCCAGCGCCGCGCCCGTGATCATATTCGTCGCGCCCGGCCCAATGGACGATGTGCACGCAAACGTGCGCAGCCGGTTGCTCGCCTTGGCAAACCCCGCGGCCACATGCACGCCCGCCTGCTCATTGCGCATCAGAATGTAAGGAAAGTCGGAATTCTCCTGCAACGCCTGGCCGATTCCCGCCACGTTCCCGTGTCCGAAGATCCCCACGACTCCGGCGAAGAACGCATGTTCGCGGCCGTCCCGTTCCACATGCTGTTGCTTCAGGAACTCGATAAGCGCCTGAGCCATCGTCATGCGCCGCGTCTTCATGCCCGCTCCCCGCTGCACTTCGATTCCGCCGCCGTCGCTGCCCTAGTCTCTACGTCCCTAAGTCCCGTAGTCCCGTAGTCCCTAGGTCCCGTAGTCCCTACGTCCCTATCTCTTCACCATCGGCAGCCGCGGGTCCTTTTCCTTCCAGCCGCCCTTCACCCACGCGTAATCCGGATCGTCCGAGCACGCCATGGACCGCGCCGAACCCGCCAGCGCGTTCAGATAATACACGCTGTATCCGTGCGCAGCCACCACCGGATGGTATCCCTCCGGAACCAGCACCAGCTCGCCGTCGCGCACCGTCATCGTCTCATCAATGCGCCGATCCGCGGTGTACACCTTCTGCATCGCGAATCCCTCCGGGCGTTCGATCCGGTAGTAGTAAATCTCCTCGAGATCCACCTCATCCGGCGGGTTGTGCACGTCGTGCTTGTGCGGCGGATAGCTCGACCAGTTGCCCGCCGGCGTGAAGACCTCCACCACCATCAGCCTCTGCGCCAGAAACGTTGGCGGCAGCATGGAGTTGATCTGCCGCGTGGCGTTTCCGCCCCCGCGAATCTCGATCGACACATGGGCGGGCGTCACCAGCCGCGCCGGGTACTCCTCTTCAGCCTTGCAGTAGCAAAAAGCCAAATCGCACGCCGTATCGGCACTCACCGTAAAGCTGGTCCCGATCGGCAAATAAAGCGTGTACGGCAACCCATCGAAAACCGTTTCGCGCTGGCCGATCCCTTGCCACTCGCCGCGCGAGCTGGTCACCGAGCAAACTCCGCCCAGCACCACCATCGCCAGTTCTCTCGCAGCCGTCTCGCTCTTGTATTTCTGTCCCACCTCCAGCTTGCGCGTCTCAAAGGATAAAAACTCGTATCCAAAATCTTCAATCCGGTTGCGGAATTTCTCCGGCCGGACCAGCAAATCACTCATCATCTCTCCTGGGAAAAAGATCAAGTCAACGACAAAGCAACGCCAGATTTCCGGCTTATGGCTTCACCGGATCATTCGAATCACCGACAAAACAACGCACCTGGTGCACACGTGTGCACCCCTAGCATCATCTACATCCCTACCCTTCCTGTCAACCGTGAAAAAGTTTCCCGTCTCGCCCTCCTTGACCGTAAACTTTCTCCGGTGGTAGGGTTTCTCTGCACACGTTTGCATCTCCCGGAGGATGCAGCCCATCCGTCGCCCATATGACCCTATACAAGAGCCCGCTCCACAAAATGACCCAGACCACCCCCACCTGTCTCTGGAACGACTCGGCCTCTATCGAAGAGCTCACGTACTCCATCTCGCACGGCGCAGTCGGCGCTACCTGCAACCCCTCCATCGCCGTCACCGTGCTCAAACAGGAGCTCGCCGTCTGGAAGCCGCGCATCCTCGAAATGGCCGCGAGTGACCCCAACCTCAATGAAGATCAGCTCTCTTGGCGCATCGTCGAAGAAATCTCCACCAACGCCGCGCGCCTGCTCCTGCCCATCTTCGATCGCGAAAAAGGCCGTAACGGCCGCCTCTCAATCCAAACCGATCCGCGCAACTACCGCAATACCGAAGCCATGCTCGAGCAGGCCGTCCGCTTCAGCCGGCTCGCGCCCAACATGATCGTCAAAATCGCCGCCACGCGCGCCGGCATTCCCGCCATTGAGGAAGCCACCTATCGCGGCATCAGCATCAACGCCACCGTCAGTTTCACCCTCCCCCAGGCCATCGCCGTCGCTGAGGCCGTCGAGCGTGGACTCAAGCGCCGCGAAGCCGAAGGCCTCGATATCTCAACCATGGGCCCCATCTGCACCCTCATGGTCGGCCGCCTCGATGACTGGCTCAAGGTCCTCCACGACAAGCGCAATCTCTCCGTCGATCCCGGCTACCTCGAGTGGGCCGGCGTCGCCGTCTTCAAAAAGGCCTACAAAATCTATCGCGCCCGCGGCTACCGCCTGCGTCTTCTTAGCGCGGCCTTCCGCAATCACATGCACTGGAGCGAGTTCATCGGCGGCGACGTCGTCATCTCTCCGCCCTGTGCCTGGCAGCGCCGCTACAACGAGAGCGACATCGAAGTCATTCCGCGCATCGATAATCCAGTCGACCCGCGGATCGTCGGCACGCTCTTGGCCAAATTCCCCGACTTCGCGCGCGCCTATTCTGAAAACGGCCTCACGCCCGCGGAGTTCGACACCTTCGGGTCCACGCGCCGCACCCTCCGCCAGTTCATCTCCGCCGTCGTCGAGATGAACTCCATCGTTCGCGACATCATTCTTCCAAACCCCGACACGGAATAGCTCCGCTCTACTTCAGCCACATCACCGGGTTGCTCGTCGACACCGCGCTCAGCCCCTGTGCCAGCAGCTCTTCCACTTCCTTCATCGTCTCGATGAGCCCCCCGCCCACCACCGGCAGATCGGGCGAAATCGCCCGCACCCGCGCCAGCATCTTCGGCGCCACCAGCGCCGGCAAAATCTCCAGCGCATGCACCGGCGTGTTTCTTAGCTGGTTCGAAATCGTGTCCATCGCGCCCGAGTCCAGCAGAAACGTCCGCTGAATCCCGTACAGCCCAATCGCCAGCGCATGCCGCAGCGGATCGAGATGCGTAGAAATAATGCCCAGCGCGCCCACCCGCTTCAGGTAGTTCACCGCATACTTATCGCGCGAGAATCCGTTCAGCAAATCGAGATTCACCAGCGGAATCTTCTCCGCGGCAACAATCTTTCTGATCATCGACTCCACGTTGTCCGGATCGCCCGTGAGCAAATAGATCAGCTTGCTGCGCGATGCAATCGCCTGCTCCACCAGTTCCGGCTTCCGTATCGCCGGAATGATCGGCGTGTCCTTGCAGAAGACGCTCAGCGGCGTCAGCGGCGCCGGCCCTCCGTATCTGGCTCCCGTTTCACCCAAGGCGTCGCCCTGCACCCTGTGCATTCGCCTTCGCCGTCGAACCTCTCACAATCAACTCCGCCTCCACCTTCACTTGCGCCACCGAATCCTCCCCCGACATCAGTTTCAACAGATTCTCCATCGCCATCTGTCCCATGCGCCGCATCGGCTGCCGCACGGTGGTCAACTGTGGCTCAAGATACTCCGCAAAAAACAGATCGTCGAATCCCGTCACAGACACATCTTCCGGCACCCGCAGCCCCCGCGCGCGAATCGCCCGCATCGCTCCCAGCGCCGTCATGTCGTTGTAGCAGCAAACAGCCGTCGGCGGATCGGCCAGCCTCAGCAGCGCCTCCATCGCTTCGACAGCTCCCTCGGGCCGTCCATCCCCGTGCACCGCAAGCTCGTGGGCAAATTCGATTCCCGCCGCCGCCAGCGCCTGTTTGTACCCCTCCAGCCGTTCCGTCTCCGTCTGATAGCCGCTGCGGTCGCCCACATACGCAATCCGCCGGTGGCCCAGCTCGATCAGATGCTCCGTTGCCGCCCGGCTTCCATCCTCATTCGCGATCATCACCGAGTGCACAAACTCCCCCGGATACTGGTCGTTCACCAGCACCATCGGTACGTTCAGCTTCGCCAGCATCGGCAGATAATCCGACCCCACGCGCGACGACGTCACGATGATCCCATCCACGCGCCGTTCAGCAAGCGCCTGCACCACCTTGCGCTCATTCTCCGCATTGGCGTTTGAGTTGGCCAGAAACACGGCATACCCGTGATCGTTGGCCGCCTGCTCGATCCCGCACGCCACCTCGCCGGCAAACGGATCGGCCACCGTCGTCACCACCAGCCCCACCGTCCGCGTCCGCCGCGTCACCAGGCCGCGCGCCACCGCGCTGGGCCTGTACCCCGCGGCTTCTGCAATCTTGCGGATCCTGGCTGCCGTCGCCGCGTTCACCAGTGGGCTGTTTTGCAGCGCGCGCGACACCGTCGGATGCGACACGCGTGCCAGTCGCGCAATGTCTTTGATTGAAGGCTGCCGCGGCGCTCGCCGGCCCGCGCCAGCCTCCGCAATTCGCGCCGGATTGCCCCTGTCCTTCTCCAACATCCTCAAAAACTCCCAATTGCACACGTTTGCGGCAGCACCCAGTCTCCCTGAACGCCCTCTGACTCGTCAATGCCCGCCACGCGATTTGCGGAAACAGATGACAAACAAAAGGGGTGGTTGTCATCCTGAGCAAACGGTCGGCGAGCGAAGAGAGACGACCGGGAGCCGAAAGCCTGCCCTGAGCGAAGATCGTGAAGCGATCGGAGTCGAACGGGGATCTGCGGTTGCCTTTCGTTCAACCATGCGGTCATCGTGCGTCTCCTGTCTAAGCCCCTCTCGCCTCGCCGTAATAAGCTGAGTGCAGCCGTCCGATGATCTCGCCCGCATCGACCTCCGCAACTCTTGAGCGCCGCATCGGCCTCCGCTCCGCCGTCCTCTTCAACATGCTCGAGATGATCGGCGTCGGCCCCTTCATCACCCTCCCGCTCGTCATCGCCGCCGCGGGCTATCGCCTCTCCGTTTGGGCCTGGGTGCTCGGCGCCGTCATCGCCATCGCTGACGGCCTCGTTTGGGCTGAGCTCGGCGCAGCCTTTCCGCGCGCCGGCGGCAGCTATGCCTTCCTCCAGGAGATCTACGGCCCCAAGGGCCCCGGTAATTGGCTCAGCTTTCTCTATGTCTGGCAGGTCGGCTTCACAGCGCCGCTTTCCATTGCCTCCGGCTGCATCGGCCTTTCCGGTTTTCTCGCCGTCTTCTGGCCCAACCTCGACACGGCCCCCATCACCGCGCTCCCCGCGCTTCACTATTCGAACTTCGCCGCCGCCGCCGCGTGCCTTCTCGTCACCGCGCTCCTCTATCGCAACCTCAGTTCCATTACTCGTCTCGCCTGGGTGCTCTTCGCCGGAGTCATCGCCGCCCTCACCGGCGTCATCGTCTCCGGCTTCGCCCACGCTGCCGCCACCGGCGGCTGGCACATGCCCCAGGCCCCCGCGCTCTCCACCGCACTTGCCGTAGGCGGCCTCGCCCAGGCCACTCTCCTCGCCACTTATTGTTATTGGGGCTACTACAACATCACCTTCCTCGGTGGCGAAGTTCGCCAACCCGAGCGCACCATCCCCCGCGCCATTCTGCTTTCCATCCTCTTTGTCGCCGCTTTCTATGTCCTCGTGAACCTCGCGGTCCTGCCCTCACTCCACTCAGCCGCGACGCACGCAGCAGAAGCCGCCCTCCCCGCGCAGCTCGTCGCCGACATCGCAGCTTCAGCCTTCGGCCGCTGGGCCGGCTACCTGATCGCCGCCCTCATCGTCTGGACCGCCTTCGCCAGCGTCTTCTCTCTGCTCCTCGGCTACTCGCGCGTCCCCTACGCCGCCGCCCGCGACGGCAACTACTTCCGCTTCCTCGCCGCCGTCCATCCTAAGCACGGAATTCCCCACCGCTCCCTCGTTGCTCTCGGCCTCGTTGGAGCTCTCTTCTGCTTCTTCTCGCTCGCCCAGGTCATCACCATGCTCGTCATTACGCGCATACTCCTGCAGTTCTCGCTGCAGCAGGTCGGCGTAATCCTGCTCCGCATCCGCCGCCCCGATCTCCCGCGCCCCTTCCGCATTCCTCTCTATCCGCTCCCGCCCCTCGTCGCCATGGCCGGCTTCGCCTTCATGCTCTTCGATCCGCGCCGCGCTCAGGCAAAAGGAGGCAGCGGCCTCTTCGAACTCTACGGAGCCATCGCCATCGCTATCAGCGGAACCGCAATCTATCTCCTCCGCGCCCACCACCTTCGCCAGTGGCCGTTTTCGTCTCTACGTCCTTCGTAGCCGCACCAGCCCGCACCCACCACTTAACCTGTATTTCTCACACGCCCTGTTTTTTGGCGGTAACGAGTTGATTGCGGGAAGTGCGGCGGTTGTTTGTGGACGGCGACAAGGGCTAGGTGAGGTTTTTCAGGCCGTTCTCAGCCTGGGCT